>JANQJW010000092.1 GCA_028281445.1 Planctomycetota bacterium
TGCTGGTGCGCTTCTTCAAGCTGGCCGGCGCGAACGTCACGTGGTCCATCCCCAGTCGCGAGCAGGATGGCTACGGCCTCAAGGTCACGACCATCGACAAGCTGGCTGCCGACGGCGTGAAGGTCATCGTCACGGTGGACAACGGCGTCACGGCTGTCGAGCCGCTGAAGCACGCCGCGAAGCTGGGCATGGAGACGGTGATCACGGATCACCACCTGCCCGGCGACGAGGTCCCGCCCGCGTACGCGATCGTGAACCCGCATCTCACGACGGACGAGGACGCGGCCGGACAGTCGCTCTGCGGCTGCGCGCTCGCGTTCAAGCTGGCCTGGGCGGTCGCCGACCGCCTGCGCTTCCTCGGAACGCGCAAGGAGGAAGCGTTCCGCGGCTTCCTGCGTGACGCCGTCGGGCTCGTCGCCTTGGCAACGGTGTGCGACGTCGTACCGCTGCTCGACGAGAACCGAATACTCGTGTCCCGCGGGCTGGCCGCGTTGCGCGCCTCGAAGCACCCGGGCGTCCGCGCACTGCTCGAGGTCGCTCAGGTCGGCACGACGCCGCTGACCACCGAGGACGTGGCCTTCAAGATCGGTCCGCGCCTCAACGCCGCGGGCCGGCTCGACAACCCCGGACTCGTGATCGACCTGTTCACCGGTTCGGATCCCGAAACATGCCGCGCGCTTGCACGCGAGCTCGACGACGCAAACCGCACACGACGCCAGATCGAACAAGGTGTTTTGAAGCAGGCCGAGGAAGAGGCCCAGCGGCAGATGGACGACGGGCAGGCGCACTCCCTCGTCGTCTGGGGCCAGGGCTGGCACGTGGGCGTGATCGGTATCGTCGCGGCGCGCCTGGTGGATCGCTACGCGCGGCCTACGGCGGTAATCGGCTTCGACGGCGAGCTGGGCCGTGGGTCCTGCCGCACGCCGCCCCACGTGGACGTGCATGCTGCGCTCAAGACGGCATCCGAACACCTCGAGACATTCGGCGGCCATGCGGCGGCGGCCGGGCTCGACATTCGCCGTGACGAAGTCGATCGGTTCCGTCGTGCGTTCGACGAGGCCGTCGGCGCGCAGGTCGAAGGCGCCACTGCACGCCACACGCTCGACATCGACGCGGAGACCGAGATCGGCGCGTGGAGCCTCGACGCGGTCGAGTCGATCCACCGCCTCGCCCCCTTCGGGCGCAACAACCCCGAGCCGGTCTTCGTGCTGCGCGGCGCGCACGTGGCCGGCACACCGAAGCTGATGGGACAGGCCAGCGCGCACCTCTCGTTCGCACTCCGCCAGGAGGGCGGCGCCATCCGCGTGGTGGGGTTCCGTCGCGCGGCGCTCTACGACCTCGCGGCCTCCGGCCGGCCGCTCGATCTCGTCGTCGCGCCGGTGGTGAACGAGTGGCGGGGCATGCGGACGGCAGAGCTGCGGCTACTGGACATGCGGGAGAGCCAGGCGTAGGCAGCGCCCGTTGGCGAGGCTGCTCGCGCCCGGGCCTCACTGGGCCACGACGCTGGCCGTTCCCGAACGCGGTACGCGTGGCCGTTGCCGTGGCCGTTGCCGATTGGAGGCCACGCCCAACGGCCATCGAGAGGACCATGCGGAGGCTACGCGGGCCGGCGCAGCGTTGACTCGACCTCGCGTCCGGCGCAGCCGCAGGTCCTACGGGAAGGGCACGGCCCATGTCTTTCCTTCGATCGATCAGACACAACGCGTTGCGACCTCTCGGCCACCGCAACGGCCACGGCGACGGCAACGTGAGCGACGTGCGGCAGCGCCGGACACGTCCGAGCCTCCGGACGTCTTATTCCCCGGCTCCCCCGCTGACCTCGACCGTGCAGCCCTGGGGCGCAATTCCCCCATCAAAGAACACCGCCAGCTCGCGCGAGATGCCCTCCTCCTCGAAGTCGAGCTCAACGCGGACGACCTTGCAGGCGGTCCGCGCCCGGTCCTCGGGCTGCACCACACCGTCCACGGCGATCGGGTGATCGAGCACCGCGCGCTCGCCTTCGAGCACGGCCTCCTCGAGGTCCTGGATCTGGAGCAATGCGCCGAGCTCCCCCACGTTCTTGATCCGCACGGGTACGGTGCGGCCCTGCGAGAGGAAGAGCTCACCCGGCAGATCGACCGGATGGCGGTCGGAACGACGGCGTTCGGGCGAATTCATCGCAGGGAAGTCTACGGCATAGGTCCTATGCTCCGAACGGGCGTGTGGTAGAGGAACGGAATGACCGGGACGAACGACGAACCGCAACGCCCGCTGCCGACGCCCCTGGCGTTTTCCTGCGGACTGCTCATGGGCGCGGCGGACTCGGTTCCGGGTGTCTCCGGCGGGACGATCGCGCTCATCGTCGGGGTCTA
>JANQJW010000039.1 GCA_028281445.1 Planctomycetota bacterium
GCTACAAGCCTCCAGCCCCGCAGGCTTGGCTACCGAAAGACGTGGCGGTACGCGCCGCTTTGTGAGTTGCCAGGTGGCACACTCATCGGGGGCAGGTCAACAGAGCAGCAGGCCCAGTCTGATAGCCCGGAAACTCATGAACACCGAGCCAGAGGCTATGCCGATGCCAAGGGCTGGGAGGTTGTACAGCTCTATCAACTGAAGGGCATCAGCGGCAAGACGGTTGCCGATCAGCCAGAGTGCGAGCGGATGCTTGAGGATGTAGCAAGCGGCAAGATCAAGGGTCTTATCTTCTCCAAGCTGGCTCGCCTAGCTCGCAACACCCGAGAACTTCTAGACTTCGCCGATTACTTCCAAAAGCACGATGCCGCTCTCATCTCTCTCCAGGAGAGCATTGATACCACCTCACATGCAGGCCGCTTCTTCTACACGATGCTGGCAGCCCTAGCCCAGTTCGAGCGCGAGGAGACAGCCAGCCGGGTCAAAGAGTCGATTGCCGCCAGAGCCAAGATGGGAAAGCCCCTAGGCGGCGCGGCTCCCTACGGCTACCGCTGGAACAAGGAGAAGGGAGAGTTGGAGCTTGAAGAAGGCGAAGCCGCCGTACGCGCACTGATGTACGAACTCTTCGCCAAGAGCAAGCGCATCAAGTCGGTAGCGCGAGAGCTGAACGAGCGAGGACTTCGGACCCGCAAAGGCAAGCTCTGGAGGGATGGTGGAGTGAGGGGCATGCTGCTCGATCCCATCTCCAAGGGAAGCAGGCGAAACCAACTACATTCGTAAGGACGCCGCCACCGGCCAAGCTCACCTGAAGCCGGAAAGCGAGTGGGTCTACCTGACCGTGCCCGCCGTGGTCTCCGAAGAGTTGTGGAATGAGGTCAACGCCGTGCTGGCGGAGCGCAGCGAGAACTACAAGAGGCGGCCAGGTCGAAAGTCCCACTATCTCTTCACTGGCCTAGTGCGCTGCCAGTGCGGAGCGAAGATGTACGTGCCCAGCAGGCGCACTCACTACCGCTGCAAGGCCTGCTCCACCAGCATCACCACTGATGACCTGGAGGCCATCTTCCTGGAGAAGCTGCGAGGCTGGCTCACTCCTTCGACTGTGGCAGCCATCCTGCTCCAGGCTGACCAGATGGCCCAGGAGAGAAGAACGCTTCTGGAGAGCCTCAAGACCCAGCTCAAAGACACCCAGACCCAGATGGACAGGCTCTTTGAGCTGCACAACCGTGGGGAGGTTCCCACCGAGGGCTTTGGCCAGCGCTACAGCCCGTTGGAGACGCGTCAGGAGCAGCTCCAAGCCCAAATCGCCTCAACCCAGGGAGAGCTGGACTGCTACCAAACAGAGCTGCTAGATGAGAAGCAGGCCCTTGAGCAGGCCCAGTCTCTGCTCTCCAGCCTGGAGCAGCTAGACGAGGACCTGAAGCGCCAGACGATCGAGACCCTGGTCGAGGGCATCATCGTTGGTGAGGGGGAGGTGCTGCTGCGGCTGCATTACTTTCCAGAAAGGCATAAAAGGCTAAGAACCCGGAGGGTTTCCGAGGTCCGCGGGAACGTAAGAGTAGGGGAGGCCTCCCGGCCTGCCCCGGATCGCCATGACACCGCCCCAACCCATCTCGCCGGATCTCCTCCTAGAGCACGCCGCGTTCCTGCGCGGGCTCGCCCGCAGCCTCGTCGTGGACGAGGCCCGGGCGGAGGACGTCGTTCAGGAGACGTACCTGGCCGCGCTCAGCAAGCCGCCGCCGCCCCACGTGCGCCTGCGCGCGTGGCTGGCGGGCGTGACGCGCAACCTGGCGCTGCGCTCGCGGCGCACCGAACGCCGCATCAAGCGGCGCGAGGAGGCACGGCGCGGCCCCGTCGCGGTGGCGGCCACGGAAGACGTGGCGTCGCGCCTGGACGCGCAGCGCCACATCGCCGACGCCGTCGCCGAGCTGAGCGAGCCCGGCCGGCGCGCGATCGTGCACCGCTACTTCGACGGGTTGAAGCCTGCCGAGATCGCGCGCCGCGAAGGCGTGCCCGTGCGCACGATCGAGAGCCGGCTGCGGCGCGCGCGCGAAGCGCTCCGCGAGCGCATGGACAAGCACTACGGCGGCAGCCGCGGTGCGTGGGTGTTCATCCTCGCGCCGACGCTCGGCCTCACGCTCGAGGCCATCGGCGCGTCCACGGCGTCTGCCGCGACGACCGCGGCTGCCACCTCGAGCGCAGCGGCGGGCTCTACTGCGGCGCTCGGTTCGAGCGCGGCTTCGACGAAAGCCGCATCCACGGCAATGGCTGCGTCCTCCGCCACCGTCGCCCAGACGGCAGGCGCGGGGGCAACGCTTACGGGAGTGACCCTGATGAGCACGAAACTCGTTGTCGGCATCGCCGCGGCATGTGTCGCCGGTGCCTTCTTCGCCGGCTGGCAGATGAACGCGCCGTCCGATGACGGCGCGCTGAAGAGCGACGAACGCGGATCCAAGACCATGAAGTCGGTTCCGCGCCTGACGAATGACAAGGCGTTGCTCGACAAGGCACGTCGCGAGCTCGTCGCCGAGAAGGAGCGCAGCGAGCAGCTCGAGGCCGAGCTCACCAGGCTTCGCCCGAAGCCGGGCGCGAGCGCGCCGGCCGAGGCGACGGCCACAGGTGACGTCGCGACGCCCGGCAAGGCGGAGGGCGCGCGCTACAAGTTCCACGCGGTCAAGGACGCATTGGACAAGGCCAACTGGAAGGAGGTCGGCGAGGCGGTCAACAAGATGGTTCCGCTGCTCGTGGACCTGAAGGACTCGATCGAGGCCGGCAAGGGCCTGCCCAGCAACGTTGGCGACCTCCAGCGCTGGAACGCGCCGCTCTTGACGCTTGCGCTGAGCACGCAAGAGCAGATCCCGGGCACGGGCATCAACGGCTCCTTCACGCACCCGTCGATCATGTCGAATCTGGTCTACTCGGCGTTGGCGCAGAGCCAGGTGCCCCTGGACGAGAAGCAGCAACAGCAGCTCGCCGAGATCGGGAACCGCTACGTCGCCGAGGACGAGCGGCGCATCCAGGGCTACGGGGACGATGTGCTCGCGTTGCAGAAGACGGCGGACGAGGCCGACCTCAAGGGCCGCTTCTTCAAGGACGTCGACGCGATCCTCACGCCCGAGCAGCAGGAAGTACTCCACCCGTCCGCGCTCAAGGGCCGGATCGGCATCGACCTCTTCTCGAGCGGCCTGGTCTGGCAGCTACTCGTCAAGCCGGCCTACTTCTCGAAGCGCGAGGAACTGCCCGCCAAGATGGCTCAGGTCATGTTGTCCGACAGTGCGTTGGCCGAGCACAAGGAGCTCGTCGAAGCGGCCGCCGCGGACTGGGCGCGCAGCTTCAGCGACGCCTACCTTCAGGCGACCAACGATCCGACCGCCGTGGCTTCCTCCGAGCAGCTATCAGGCGGCATGATGATCGGGTGGTTGCCCACCGAGCTCGCCGACAAGGCGGCCGTGCACCAGATCGCCATGCTCAAGAACCTGCTCGATCGCTTGCCGCCCGACAGCGGCGCCGCGAAGCAGCTCCGCGCCAGCAGCACGTTGATGATGCCGGTGATGAAGCCTGCTACCGGCGGCGACAACTAGACGACGACGCGCGACGCGTCAGCGGTCGGCTATCGCCAACCGTGCCCACCCTCCCGGATCGTGGGCTCGACGTAGCAGCCGTTGCAGGGGTTGGGCTTGTCGTCGGGGCAGCAGCAGCCCGCGAACGCGGTGGCGATGAGAGCGAGAGCGAGGGTCGCGAGATACTTGCGCATGGGGATTACTCGAATTCGATGTCGTGTTGATGGGCCTTCCCGGTCTTGCCGGTCAGGTCCACCGTGGGGTCCTTGATCTTGCCGCCCATGTTCACGGCGGTGATCGTGATGATGCCGCGAGGAACGTAGAGAGAATACGTTCCGTCGGAGTCCGGGGCCATGGGGCCCGCGACCGCGCGCCCTCCGTGCTCGAAATAGAACAAGACACTGTCACCGAGCTTCGCATCCGGGCCCGGCGGCCGATAGCCCGCCACCTTGCCGTGGAGGCGGATGTTGTGGGTCGGCACCAGCGGGATGTCGAAGGTCTGCTGCTTCGAGGCCAGGGTGATCGTCTGCTCGAAGAGCTTGTACCGGTCGCTCTTGTCGGCGACCCGCACCCGGATCGTGGCCTGGGGCATGAGGACGTCGTAGGTCGAGCCAGCGCCTCGATCGATCGTCTTCTGCGCCTTGATGGCGTCGCAGAAGAAGTGCAGGTAGATCGTCTCGCGCGAGACCCGCTCGCCCGTCTCGGCGTCGACGACCTTGCCCTTCAGGCGGTAGCCGGCGTTGGTGGTGGAGTCTCCGCAGCCGGCCAGCAGGGAGGACGCGGCCGTCACGACGCCCAGCACGATGCCTGCAACGATGCGAATGGCTGCCTCCCTGCCCTTGGTGCTCATCGTACAGGCGTGACGGGCGTGCTTCGTGCGCGACGGGCCGACCACTCGCTTCGCTCGGGTCGCCCCTACATCGAGCAAGGCAACGCGCCTGCCTACCTGAGATCCGGCACCCAAGCGAAGACAGGCAGGTACGCGATCTTGTCGTAGACACGGCCGAGCAGGGTCTCTGCTTCAGGCATCGTGCGCGAGAAGCCGATGGGGGCCGGCTCGCTGTGCACGCTGGCTTCGATGGCGAACGCAACACTGTCGGCCGGTGCCACGCCGCTGCATGCCGCCGCGCTGTTGATCGCGTCTGCTGCGGCGATCTCCGTCCAGTGCTGGTCGCCTTCGCGATCGATCCAGTCCGATCGGTTGGTCACCAGCAGGCGGATCCGCTTCAGCGTCCCTCCTCGCGTGGCGTAGCGAGCCGCGAGCGGGAAGGAGCCTTCCATGCGGTCGAGCGTGCCGCGTTGCACCGCCCAGCTCGTCTTGAAGCGCGGCCCACCCTCTTCCCACGACTCGGTGCTTCCGGACTGCGCGTAGCCATGCGGCCAGAACGGGTTCGTCTTGATGAGCTCGTCTTCGAACGGCAGCGCCGGCGTGCGCGGGTCGTACACCGCGACGAAGATCGCGGGCACGAGCCAGGCCGTGAGCAGCACGGCTGTAGCGATCTTCAGGGCCCGTGCGCGCGTCATCCGTCCAGCGTACTACAGCCCGAGGATCAGGCCGTCGTACGCGATGTGGAAGCCTGCCCTGCGCACGCGTGCCGCCGCCGCCCCGTTCGGATCGCCTGCTGTGTTCGTGTGATTGAGATGCGTGAAGTACACCTTGGCGCGCTCGCTCGCCGGCAACGGAGCGAGACGGCGCATCGACTCCTCGATGAAGGGGTGCGGGATGTCGGCCATGCTGCGGCCCGGGATCTCGCCGTCGGCGTAGAACGTGCCGTCGAGCAGTGCGTAGTCCACGTCCTTCAGGACGTCTTCGATGCGACGGTCCCAGAGCTCCCACTTGTCGATGTCGGGGATGTACAGCAGGGATCGTTCCGGACCCTCCACGATGAAGCCGTAGGTGTCGGTGAACTCCGCGCGATGCGGGACCGCGAGCGTCCTGATGGTGAGCTCCGGCTGGAGCTGTCGCCCTTCGCCGACTCCCAGGGGGATCAGCTCGATGTTCCCCAGCCGAACGAGCAGGCTCCACGGTGCGTTGTTCTCGAGGAAGTCGACCATCTTGGGTGAGCCGTAGACCGGGACGCGGTTCGCGCCGTAGGCCTCGCGCCCGAGGTGGAGCAGACCGCTGTAGTGCCCCATGTGTGCGTGCGTGAGGAAGATGCCCTCGAACAGCGGCGGACGCGGCCCCGGGGGCTTGCGCGTCACCGGGTGCCCGCGCGCCGTCTCCACCTGCGCGGGCAGGTCCGGGGTCGCGTCGATCAGCCAGCGCTTGCCGTCCCGGGGATCGCAGATGAGCAGTGAGGCGACGTGCCGCCGCAGCGTTGGGTCTCGGCGCGCGCGCCGGGCGAGACGATGGTCCGCACCGATCTGGGGAAAGCCGGCGTCCTGGGCCGTTCCCAGCACGAGTACGTAGGGCGTGGGCGGCTGCGCCGGCGCAGATCCCCGCTCGCCACAGCCGGGCAGGAGCAACGCCAGAGTCAGCCAACACAGGGTGCGCATCGGAGCCTACGGTAGGGAGATCGAGTCGTGGTTGCCACCGGCCGGGGCGGCCTGCACCCTGGGTCCGCCATGGTCGTCCTTAGCGTCATCCTCCTCGCCGCCGTGCTGCTCTACGTCACGCGCTGGCTTTCCCTGGAGGTGACGTCGCTCCTGATCCCGCCGGCCTTGGTGCTCACCGGCATTCTGGATGTGCCGCAGGCGCTCTCCGGCTTCGCCAGCCCCGCGACGATCACGATCGGCGCGATGTTCATCCTCTCGGCGGGCTTGGCCCGCACCGGCGCCCTGGAGTTCGTCGCCGACGCGCTGCGCAAGCACGCGCGCGAGAGCCCCACGCGTCTCGTGCTCCTTCTCGGGGCTACGGTGCCGCTGGCCAGTGCGGTCGTGAACAACATCCCGGTCGTGGCCGTGCTGATCCCCATCGTGCTGAGCCTGAGCCGGGACATGCACGAGAAGCCCTCGAAGCTCATGATCCCGCTCAGCTACTTCGCGATCCTCGGCGGCACGTGCACACTCATCGGGACGGGTACGAATCTCGTCGTCAACGACATCTACATCGCGTGGCAGAGAGAAGCCGGCCTCGACGGTTCGGGGTTTCGCCTGTTCGAGTTCGCGCCGCTCGGCCTCATCCTGACGGCCACCGGGGTCGTCTACATGCTGACCCTGGGGCGCCGCTTGCTGCCCGATCGGACGTCACTCACGGCGCTCGTCGCGCCCGACCGCACGGCGCAGTTCCTCACGGAGATCCATCTCGAGGAAGGCTCGCCCCTGGCCGGGCGCGAAGCCGCGGAGGTCTTTCCCAAGGACATGCCCGTGCGTGTCCTCGAGGTGGTACGTGACGAGCAGGTCCTGCTAGGGGGCCTCGCGCGCCGACTCACTTTCCAGGAAGGCGACTACATCATCATCGAGGGGACCTCGAAGGACATCACGGCCTTCCTCGCTGAGACGCGAGCGTCGCTGGCGACCGTCGTCGCCGATGACCGGCGCGTGCCCATGCGGACGGTGGAGCTGATGCTCGGCGAGGCGGTTGTACTGCCGGACTCGCCGTTCCTGAATCGACGCATCTCCGACCTGCGCCTCAACGACCGCTTCGGTGTCAAGGTCCTCGCGCTCCAGCGCGGCGGCCGCCACCACCATCGAAACCTGCGCGGCGCCACGCTCAAGCCCGGCGACGTTCTGCTCCTGCAGGCCGACAAGAAGGGCTTCGCCGCGCTGCGTGAAAGCGAGGCCGTGCTTCTCGTCGAGGGGCTCGAGCGCAGCATCGCGCACAAGCGCCGGCGCATGCTCGCAATGGGCATCTTCGCAGGCGTGTTGCTGCTCGGCGCGTTCACGCACCTGCCCCTCGTCATGCTCGCCGTCGCCGGTGCGGCCCTCATGATCGCAGGGCGCTGTCTGCGGGCGGACGAGGCGGCGCGCAGTCTGGACTTCGGTGTCCTGCTGTTGCTTGCGGGGACGATCCCCCTCGGCATCGCAATGCAGACAACCGGCCTCGCGCACGAGATCGTGCACACGGTCACAGCGGGTGTCGGGGCCGACCGGCCCTGGCTCATGCTCGCCTTGGTGTACCTGCTCACCAACGTCGTCACCTCGTTCCTCTCGAACAAGGCCACCGCCGTGATCATGGCACCCGTTGCGATCCAGCTTGCGCTGCACATGCACGTGAGTCCTGCGCCGTTCCTCATGGCAATCTGCTTCGCCGCCAGTGCAAGCTTCGTCACGCCGATCGGCTACCCCACGAACTTGTTGGTGATGGGGCCGGGCGGGTACCACTTCTCCGACTACGCCAAGATCGGGCTGCCGCTGGGCCTGATCGTATGGCTGCTCGCATCCGCGCTAATCCCCGTTTTCTGGCCGTTCTAGGGCGTTTTTCGAC
Source organism: Planctomycetota bacterium (assembly GCA_028281445.1). Taxonomy (GTDB): domain Bacteria; phylum Planctomycetota; class PLA2; order PLA2; family JAEUHO01; genus JANQJW01. The sequence continues at coordinate 7,924 of JANQJW010000039.1, forward strand.
AAGCGCGCTGTTCGAGCCCTGCTCGATTTCGTAGACTCTCCATCACTGTTCACACGGTGAAAGGGAGGTCCGAATGCGGTGCAACGTCTGCCACGGACCGGTGATCTTCGAGCGGACTGTCTTCCGCGGAACGTCGCCGACAACGGTGCGGCTGTGTGGAACCTGCGCTGACAACGTCGACGTGCACGGGCACGTCGAGGCCATCAAGAACGCGCCCGATCACGCGGCCAAGGACGGAGCGGTTGCGGCCTTCCTGACCGCCGTGGAGAGCGCCACGCAGGCACACACGACGTGACCACGCGCTCCTGAGAGAGCGCCTTGCCAGTTCCCGAGGTCTTCTGCGCAGTGACCTGCGTTACGGGGAACGCTGCATGTCCACGAGGCGCCGCTCCGCACGACGGAACGCGGTGACGCCCGTGATCAAGCGGTCGAGCGTGTTGTCGTCGGTCGCCAACCCGAACGCGTCCTGCCAGGCAGCCGGTGGCCGCTCGGTCCAGCGTGCCTTTGCGCTGCGCATCAGATCCGGATTGCGGCTGCGCAGGCCGGCAACGAACTGTGCCATCGGTGTCCCGCCGCGCTCGAGCGCCGGCCATGTCGAGAGGTCCGGGTCGAGGGGAGGACGGCCGGCCGATCCGTCCGGGCGCACGATGAGTCGAAAGGGCACGAAGATGCTCGTGGCCGTACCGCCGTTGCCCCAGTCCTGCGTCACGCCCCAGATCTCGACGCGGTCTCCGACACGGCGCGCCGTCGGTTCGAACTTGCTCTCGAAGGTCGTCTCGACGTACTCCCACCGATCGTCGCTCGGCGATCGCGACCAGGGCCGCGGCGTGACGAGCCGGTACCGTCCGGACGAGGTGTTGCCGCAGGTCGCGCCGACACGCAGCAGCCACCCCACGGGCCGCTCCGCGTCGGGGAACGGAACGGGCTTGCAGCCCGCGACGTCCTCAGAGGCGTAGCGGCAGCCGACGAGGCGGCCGCCCTCCCATGTGGCAGGGTGCATGAACTTGTCGCCGCGTCGCACGGTGTAGTGCACGAGCCAGCCGTCGTTGATCCAGTCCACCCGGACCGGCTTCACGCTCGCCCGCAGCGAGAACACGGCGCCGTCGATCCGGATCTTCGACTCGAAGACGTGCTTGTCTCCGGGCTTGTCGTCCGACGGGTTCGCGCTCGCCATCGGTACGATCGCAAGGCACGCAAGCGCCGCGATCAGGAACATGTGCCTCATCGGCACACCGTACCGGTGCACAGCGACGACCAAGTCGGGTGGCAGCAGGAGCCCTCTGCGTGCCACACGCGAGGCCGATGAAGCGTCGCGAGCGCCCCCGGGCCGGTGTGCAGCACCTGATTCAAGGAGTAGGCTTGCGGCTCATCAGCGACGGCGCAATCGGCGTACCACAGCACAGGCCGCGAGCCCCACGGCGAGCAAAGCGAGCGAGCCTGGTTCCGGCACCGGCGCGGCCGTGAACGAACCCTTCACGGAGTCCACCGAGAAGCTCGTCGTTCCCGTACCGCTCAGGCCCTTGATCAGGAACGTCGCCGGGGCGGTTCCCGCGATGTCGACGACATCCGAGGTCGAGCTCAGGGTGAGGAACGTAGATCCGTCTTCGCTCAGGTCCGCCTTGTCGCTGCCGGTGAAGAAGTTGAGGTCGAGCTCGGCGAATCCGTCGAACGTTACCGTTCCCCCCACGACGTTCGAGACGGCCATCGCGAAGAGCAAGGTCTCGTCCTTGTTGACGCGGGTGTTGCCGACACCGAGGCCCGAGGTGTTC
>JANQJW010000124.1 GCA_028281445.1 Planctomycetota bacterium
CCGTCACCGGCACCCTTTTCACCCCCGGCTCTTCCGGCGGTGACCTCCTAGCCACTGTGCACCGTCGGGACCGGACGGCGTGCAACACGGGCACCCATGGCCGACAAGACCTTCACTGGATTGACGCGGCAGCGGAAGACGCCCAAGAGCGTCAGGACCGCCGAGATCACGGCCCGCACCCTCATCACGATGGGTGGGATGGGCACGATCGTCGCGATCGTCTTGATCTTCGTCTTCCTGCTCTGGGTGGTGTTCCCGCTGTTCGGGGATGCGTCCTCCACGCGCCTCCCTGCTGTCGGCGTGCCCGAGGACCTCGAAGCCCCTGCCTTCATCGCGACGGGCGTCGACGAGAACCAGCTCATGGGCTGGGTGCTCGCCGCCGACGGACGGCTCGTCGTGCGCCAACTCAGCGATGGAACCGTCCTGCAGGACCGCAAGCTGTTCGGCAGCGCAGAACTCACGAGCTGGTCCTTCTCCCCCGACGGTTCCGAGTGTGCGTTCGGGTTCCGTGACGGCACGCTCGTCAGCGGCAAGATCGAGTTCCGCGAGGACTGGCCCGACGAAGTCTCGGAAGAGGCCCGCAAGCTGCGTCCCGGCGGTGCCCTGCGCCACGCGCGCGGCATGGTGCAGATGACGCCCAAGGGGAAGCTGCGCTACGACGCCCTCGTTGCGGACCTCAAGGAGCCCGTCAAGGCCTCCGACGGCTCCATCGACCTGCTCGACTACTCCATCACGCCCGGCGGTCAGGCGTTCGCCTACCTCGACTCGAACGGCAAGTTGTCGCTGTCGAGCATCGACGAGCGCTACAACATGATGGAGGACAAGAAGGAATACGACGTCGTAGACAAGCCCATCGTCTACGACCCGCCGCCCGGCCGCGGCCGGCCCTCGTTCCTGCGCCTCTCGGGCATCGGGAACACCCTCTTCCTCATCTGGCGGGACGGCTTCACGTTGCGTTTCGACGCGCGTAGCGAGGTGCTCGCCGCCGGAGGCCGGCTCGAGGTGGTCGAGGAGATCCAGCTGCTCGGCGAGCGCACCGACGGGTTCGTTGACCGCGCGGAGTTCCTGGTCGGGAAGAACACCTTGATGGTGGCCGACGACCAGGGCCGGCTCACCGGCTGGTTCCCCACGCGTCCTCCGGGCGCCTATCCGCGCGACGGCATCGTCATGGCAGCCGGGCACGTTCTCGTGGCCGAGGACGCGTCGGGCGTACGCGTGACCCAGCTCACGCCGTCACCGCGCACCCGGCTCTTGCTCGCCGGCTATGAAGACGGGTCGGTGCGCTTGTTCCACGTGACGACCGACCAGCTGATCGTCACGCTCGCGACCCAGAAGCAGCAGCCCGTGGGGGGGCTCGCGCTCGCTCCGAAGGAAGACGGCGTCGTCGCGTGGTCCAGCGGCAGCATCGAGCGCTGGCGCATGGACCCCGGGCACCCGGAAGCCACGTGGGCCTCGCTCTTCGGGAAGGTCTGGTACGAGGGCAACGTGGGGCCCGAGCACGACTGGGAAGCGGAGGGCGGATCCGACGACTTCGAGCCCAAGCTCGGCCTCGTCAAGCTGGTCTTCGGCACCCTCAAGGCCACGATCTACGCCATGCTCATCGCGGCGCCGATCGCGCTTCTCGCCGCCATCTTCACGAGCGAGTTCCTCGAGCCGAAGTACCGGGCGCCGATCAAGTCCGTCATCGAGATGATGGCCAGCCTTCCGAGCGTCGTGCTGGGCTTCCTCGCGGCCATCGTGCTGGCGCCGTTCGTCAAGGACGTGCTCGTACCGGTGTTGTGCACGTTCCTCGTGCTGCCCCTCGTCATCATGCTTGGGGCCCGCCTCTGGCAGTTCCTGCCGACGCGTACGGCGATCCGGATGAGCGGCATGCCGCGCTTCGCCGCGGTTGCGCTCACGCTGCCGGTCGCCATCTGGTTCGCCTCGGTCATCTCGCCGGGCGTCGAGGGCGCGTTCTTCGCCGGCGACATCATGGACTGGCTCAACGGCGGTCGCGGCACGGCGGCCGGCGGCTGGACGTTCCTCTTCATCCCGCTCGGCCTGTTGATCGCCGGCTTCCTGGTCGCGCGGTTCGTCGGCCCTTGGATGCGTCAGGTCTCCTTGACCTGGACCCGCATGCAGTGCGCCTTCGCCGACATCGTGCGTTTCGCGGCCGTGCTCGTCGTCGGCTTCCTCGTCGCCTGGCTCCTCGGGCAGGCGCTCGGCGGCATGAGCGACCCGCGCAACAGCATCGTCGGCCCGTATCAGCCTCGAAACGCGATGATCGTCGGCTTCGTCATGGGCTTCGCCATCGTGCCGATCATCTACACGCTGGCCGAAGACGCCCTTTCCAGCGTGCCGAACCAGCTGCGCGAGGGCTCGCTCGGCTGTGGCGCGACGCCGTGGCAGACGGCGCTGCGCATCGTGGTGCCCACGGCGACCAGCGGCATCTTCTCGGCGCTCATGGTCGGGCTCGGCCGGGCGGTCGGTGAGACGATGATCGTGCTCATGGCGGCCGGCAACACGCCGCTGCTGGAGCTCAACGTCTTCAACGGCTTCCGCACGCTCTCGGCCAACATCGCCGTGGAGCTGCCGGAAGCGGTGAAGGACAGCACGCACTACCGCATCTTGTTCATGGCCGGGCTCGTCCTCTTCGCCATGACCTTCGTCATCAACACGATCGCCGAGATGGTCCGGCGGCGCTTCCGCAAGCGGTTTGCGGATCTCTAGGGGTAGCGATGGCCAAATCCGACCCGTTGCCGCCTCTCCTCCAAACCCGGCGCAGGTCATCGCTGTTCGCCCGCGGCGAGCCGATGGTCTGGATGACCGGCGGCGCGCTCGTGCTCTCGATCGCGATGATCATCGGCTTGCTCCTGATCGTGATCGTGCGCGGCGGCCAGACGTTTTGGCCGCAGAAGCTGAAGAAGGTCGCGCGCGTCGACGGTACGTACCTCATGGGCGAGCTGACGAAGACGGAGACGTACAAGCCGGAGGACTTCGTCTTCGACAACATCCAGGACCCGGATGATCGCGAGCGCGCCCGCGCGATGGTCGCCGCCAACAAGGGGCGTAGCGAGCGCCGGTTCATCCGGACGGGCAACCGCAGTCCCGAGAACCGCGAAGACTTCATGTGGGTCAGCGACTTCGAGGTGAAGCAGGAGAGCTTCCCCGAGTGGGCGTTGACCATCGAACGCTCGGAGTGGGGGCGCTTCTACGGCATCCCGACGGCGTTCTACATCGGTGAGGAGAAAGCCGCGGACACCGCCGAGGGCGCGTGGACGCTCTACGAGCAGCACCACGGCGATCTCGTCGACAAGTGGACGAAAGCCGCGGAGATCGAAAAGGAAGAGATCGGCGATCTCAACGACGAGATCAACGACGCGCGCGAGGCCGCCAAGGGCGTGGCCCTCGAGCACGGCGAGGGCTCCCGGCAGCACCAGGACGCGCTCGCGGCGGCGCAGGCACTCGCCGAGAAGTTGGAACCGCAGCTCGACGCGCTGCGTGGCCGCGTCGATCGCATGCGCGCCGAGAGCGGGCAGTACCAGTTTCTCCTCGAAGACGCGAGCGGCAAGGCGCACCGCGTGCGCCTGGTCGACATCATTCGCGCCTACCCCGCCAATCGCGCGGGTTGGTGGGACAACGTCGGCACCTACATCGCGCGTTGGTGGGAGTTCCTCACGGACGAACCGCGCGAGGCCAACAACGAGGGTGGCGTCTGGCCCGCGATCTTCGGCACGATCATCCTGACGATGATCATGACCCTGATCGTCGTGCCGTTCGGCGTGTTGGGTGCGCTCTACCTGCGCGAGTATGCCAAGCAAGGCACCCTGGTGAGCCTGGTTCGTATCGCGGTGAACAACCTCGCCGGCGTTCCAAGCATCGTGTTCGGCGTCTTCGGCTTCGGCTTCTTCTGCTACACCATCGGCGCGGGCATCGACCAGGTGTTCTTCGAGGAGCGCCTGCCGCTCCCGACCTACGGCAAGGGCGGCATCCTCTGGGCGTCGTTGACGCTTGCGCTCTTGACGTTGCCGGTGGTGGTGGTTGCCACCGAGGAGGCGCTCTCCGCGGTGCCGAACTCCATGCGCGAAGGCTCGTATGCCTGCGGCGCAAGCAAGTGGCAGACGATTCGCCGCATCGTGCTCCCGCGTGCCATGCCCGGGATCATGACCGGCATGATCCTCGCGATCGCGCGCGGCGCGGGCGAGGTCGCGCCGATCATGCTCGTCGGCGCCGCCAAGATGGCGCCCGATCTACCCGTGGACGGCGAGTTCCCGTTCGTGCACCCGGAGCGCAGCTTCATGCACCTCGGGTTCCACATCTACGACCTGGGTTTCCAGAGTCCGAATGCGAAGGCGGCAGAGCCCTTGGTGTTCACGACGACCTTCTTGCTGATTGCCATCGTCGTCGCGCTGAACATCGTCGCCATCTGGATCCGGGCGCGACTCCGCCGCGCCTACATCGAGGGCATCTGATCGATGGACGAGGAGGAGAAGATGGGCGAAGACACGCAGACGCCGGTCGAGGGCGCCGAGCACGAAGCGAACGAGGTCGTTGCCGGCTTCGTGTCCGACCAGGAGCCGGTTCCCGCCAGCACCGAGGCGGCGCCGACCACCTCGGGCAGTCAGCTCGGCGGGGTGTACGAGGCAGTCTCCGAAGGACGCGCCTTCGACACGTTCACGCACGACGCCATGCTCGAGAAGGACGACATTCTCGAGATCGAGCAGTTCGACCTCTGGTACGGCACCAACCAGGCGCTCTACAAGAACAGCATGGGGGTGCCGGAGGGCGAGGTCACTGCGCTGATCGGTCCGTCGGGCTGCGGCAAGTCCACCTTGCTGCGATCCGTGAACCGCATGAACGATCTCGTCGCCTCCGTGCGGATCCAAGGCGACATGCGGCTCAACGGCGACTCCATCTACGGCGCCGGCACCGACGTCATCGAGCTCCGCAAGCGGATCGGCATGGTCTTCCAGAAGCCCAACCCGTTTCCGATGAGCATCTACGAGAACATCGTCTACTCGCTTCGCATCGATGGCGTTCGGGACAAGAACGTCCTGGACGAGGTCGCAGAGAAGAGCCTGCGCGGCGCCGGCCTCTGGGAGGAGGTCAAGGATCGCCTCGAGGACAGCGCCCTGCGCTTGAGCGGCGGCCAGCAGCAGCGCCTCTGCATCGGCCGCGCGATCGCGGGCGAGCCCGACGTGCTCCTGCTCGACGAGCCGTGTTCTGCACTCGACCCGATCGCCACGGGGCGCATCGAGGACCTCATCACGGAGCTCAAGGGTACGTACACGATCCTGATCGTGACCCACAACATGCAGCAGGCGCAGCGCGCCAGTGACTACACGGCATTCATGTACCTGGGACGCCTGGTCGAGTTCGGCCCGACCCAGGATCTCTTCGTGCGACCGCGCTTGAAGGAGACGGAAGACTACGTGACCGGGCGATTCGGATAGTCGACGAGCGAAGACAACACCACGACAACCAACTCGACGGGAGAGGGACCGGTATGCGTTATTCAATGGCAGGGATCGTCGCGGCAGGCCTTCTCGCCACCCTGGGGGGCTGCAACGCCTACCCGCGTGACTACTCGCGGAAGAGCGGTACCGCTTCGTCGGCGCCTGCACCCGTCGTCTTGGCAGCCGCGAGGGCCGAGGAGCCGGCACCGGCACCCGCGCCGGCGAAGAAACAGCGCGCGACTTCGTCGCGGTACGGCAAGCCCGGCTATTCGGTCTACGAGATCGACGGTCGTCTGTGGGTGTTTCGCACCGGGAGCAAGGAGCACGACTCGTTTCTTACCAAGGGCGAGTCGGCGAAGCGTGTGACGCGCATCTCGTCGGGTCCTGGTGGCAAGACCCTCGTCGGCGCCTCGACCCCCGTGCTCGAGAGCTACGAGGCCCTCTGGCCCAAGGCGGCCGCGCCGGCTGCGCAGCCGCGCCGGTCGATGGCAGGCGGCATGACTTCGGCGAGTCCGTACGGCGTTCATGGCTTTGCCGTCTTCGAGGATGACGGCCGCTTGTGGGTGTTCCGCAAGGGCAGCAAGCACCTCACTACGTACAAGACGAAGGGCGAGCCGGCCAAGCGCGTCACGCTCATCGCCGAAGGCCCGCAGGGGAAGACGCTGATGGGTTCCGACACGGAGGCGATGAAGGACTACGCTGCGTCGTTCCGCTACGCTTGGCCCGGCTTCGCGGTGTATGGAGACGACGGCCGCCTGTGGGTCTTCCGGCGCGGTTCCTCGGCCCACCAGACCTTCCTCACGAAGGGCGAGCCGGCGAAGCGGGTCACGTTGATCGGTGAAGGCCCTGACGGCATCACGCTGCTCGGCGCCGAGCGGGCGACGCTGGACTCGTACCTGCGTGCCAGGGCGCGGTAGCGCACCCTTGCGCGGTAGCGCACCCTTGCGCAGTGGCCAGCCCGCGATCGCGCGGTGCCTCCGGGCACGGCGCGATCTGCGCGTTTAGGATCATCGACGGGCCGGAGTCAGTTCGTATGCCTATTCACCTGCAACGTGACCTGGAGCGCCTCGCACGCGAGATTCTCTCGGTCGGGGCTCTCGTCGAGGAAGCGACGAACCATGCCATCGAAGCCCTCATCCATCGGCGATCCGAGCTGGCCGAGCATGTGTTGAAGGGCGACGACCGCATCGATCAGCGCGAAGTCGAGGTCGAGGTCGACTGTCTCAAGATGCTGGCGCTGCACCAGCCGGTCGCGGCCGATCTCCGCTACATCGTCGCCGTATTGAAGGTGAACAACGACCTGGAGCGCATGGGCGACCTGGCAGTCAACGTCGCGGAGCGCGCCCTCTATCTCGCGACGCACGATCCGTTGCCGGTCGCGCTCGACTTCGCGACGATGGGGGAGCTGGTTCGGCGGATGGTCCGGGATTGCCTGGATGCGCTCGTGCGACGCGACGTCGCGGTGGCCCGCCGAGTCCGCGCCGACGATGATCGTGTCGACGAGCTCAATCGCGAGATGTTCGATGTGGTGCACGGCCTCATGCAGAGCGATTCGGGCGCGATCAAGCGCGCCGTGCACATGCTCTCGGCGTCCCGGCATCTCGAGCGCATCGCGGATCTCGCTACGAACATCGCCGAGGACGTGATCTTCATGGTCGACGGCGAGGTCGTACGCCACCAGCCCGAGGCCTACACCTAGGCGCGTCAGGCCGCGGGCAGCAGGACGCGGAACGTGCTGCCGCTTCCCGGCAGGCTCTCGAGCTCGATCCGGCCGCCCAGGCCGATCACGAGGTGCTTGACGATGGCGAGCCCGAGGCCGGTGCCGCCCGCGCCGCGCGAGCGGCCCTCGTCGACCCGATAGAAGCGCTCGAACACCCGATCGTGTTTGTCGGCAGGGATGCCGGGGCCCGTGTCCTGCACCTCCAGGACCACGTCGCGTCCAACTAGCTGCAGGCGTATGTCGACGCGACCGCCACGGGGGGTGTACTGGATCGCGTTGTCGAGCAGGTTTCCGGCGATGCGTCGCAGGGCTTCGGTCTGAGCCCGCACAGGCAGCGGCGTGCTTGCGATCTCGGTGTAGACGGTCACACCAAGCTCCTGTGCCTGTACCTCGCGATCGTCAAGGACCTCGGACACGGGGTCGCGGAGATCCTGGGTCTCGCCGCCCTTCGCGTCGTCGCTCCGGGACTCGAGACGCGACAGCGCCAGCATTTCCTCGACGAGATCGCCGAGGCGGTGGCTCTGGCGCAGGATGCGGTCGAGGAAGCTGCGCCGCAGGTTGACGTCCATCTCCGGATCGTCGATCACCGTCTCCGCCATGCCGCGGATCGATGCGACGGGCGTCTTGAGCTCGTGCGACGCGTTCGCGATGAAGTCGCGTCGGATCTCCTCCAGGCGCCGTCGCTCCGTGATGTCGTCCAACACGAGTACTGCGCCGCGGGCCTCACCGGTCTCACCGAGCAGCGGAGAGACGTGCAGCCGGATCGTCTGCTCGCGTCCGTCTGCCGGCAGGGACAGCACGACGGATTGCACTTCGCCACGCCGCACCGCGCGGCTGAGCGTGTCGGGGACCTGGGACAGCCGCAGCGCCTCCCAGATCGGGCGTCCGCGTACGTCGTTCGCGCCGCTGAGGCCCAGGATGCGACAGGCGGCATCGTTGACCATTACGATGCGTTCCCCGTCATCGACGGCGAGCACGCCTTCCACCATGCCGCCGAGGATGGCTCGCACCTCACGCTGGTCCCGTCGGATGGTTGTGATCTCGCGTTCCAGCTTGGAGGCCATGTCGTTGAACGCACCGCCCAGGTCGCCGAGTTCGTCGCCGCCGGCTGACTGTACGCGGCGCTCGTAGTCGCCGCCGGCAATCGCTATCGCTGCATCACGCATCGACCGCAGCGGACGCGAGAGGCGGCGCGCGGCGATGAGTGCGCCGATCAACCCGATCAAGACTGCGACGGACGCGGCGCCGAGAACCGTGTTGCGAAGGCCGGCGAGGCGATTCTCGAGGTCCACGAGCGGAATCGAGCAGCGGACATAGCCGTCGACGCCGCGCGGCCCGCGAACGGCGCGGGCCATGTAGACCATGGGCATCTGGACGGTGTCACTGAAGCGCTTCGAGCGTCCGACATCCGCCTCCAGGCTCTGCAGGACCTCGGGGCGTGTCCCGTGGTTGTCCATGCCGGCCGGGTCCTTGTCCGAGTCGGCGATCACGCTGCCGTCCGCTCGGATCAGGGTGATTCTCGTGTCTGCCTGCTCGCCGAGCCGTCGGACGCGCTCCTGCAGGTCGCCCGCGACAGGCTTCGAGACCAAGCCGGCGTACAACTCGTAGAGCAGATCGATGCGCGTTCGCAGCGCCAGATCGGTCTGCAGCTCCGCATCGTCGATCACGCGGCGGCTGGCGATCCAACCGGCCAGCACTGCGGTCAGGAGGATCAGCGCGACGAAGGACCCGAAGATCTTCCAGAAGAGGCTCGCCCGAAACACGTTCGTTCTCCCGCCCCGGTCGCGCAACAGGATACGGGTCGCGGCTCTGCCTACGGGGAGTCTTCCCGGGAGCGTGTGCGATCGCGCGGCGCATCTTCGGTGGGGGCGCGCGGCGCGTCCTCGGCCGACTCCGCCAGCCCCGCGGCGCCCAGCAGCACGCGTAGGAACTCCGGAGCGCGCAGGCGACCGAGCCCCCCACGCATGCAGGCGCCCTCGCCGAAACTCCGCACGTCGTCGCGCCGGCCTCCGGGCACGCGAAGTAGCGTCGGCACCGGATCGCTCGTATGGCGGCCGGTGTTGCTGTCCGTCGTGTGGTCGGCGGTCACGCCGACGGTGTAGTCGCAGTCCGCAATTGCCGCCAGCGCCGCATCCAATGCTTCGAGGACGCGCGTCTTCAGCGCCGGGTCCTTGTCGTGGGCGGCGATGTCGGCGCCCTTCACGTGCAACCATGCGATGTCGTGCGTCCGCAGGGCTTGCTCCGCCGCCTCGACCTTGGCCGCGACGTCGGTCTCCGGAAGGGCCGTGAACGCGGGGTCCACCACGGGCGTGAAGCCGAGCAGGGCGCCCAACCCCAGGATGGTGCGATCCCCGGCGATCACCGCGCCACGCAGACCCTGTGCAGCGATCAGGCCGGCTGCCGCGTGTACGGCGCCCGCGCCGCGCGTGAGGATGCCGTTGGCGGGCACCAATCCAGTGCGCGCGCGCTCGCGATTGACCGGGTGGCCGTCGAGCACGGCATGCGCTCGTTCGAGGAAGCGGTTCAGGGCAGCGGCGGTGCGCTCGGCGTCGCTGTCAGCCGCGCGGGTAGCGCGGCTCCACTCGAGGCGGGCATCGCCGTCGCTGCTGCCCGGATCGGTGTCGGTGATGGCGGCGCTCAGGTCGGAGCCGGAGAGTCGAAGGACCGCGCGGTGTTGGTGCAGAGGTTCCACGAAGGTTGTGATGCCGTCTTCCGGAGGGATCGCGTTGAGCGCCGCTGCCAGATCGCCCGTCTGCGCATCGATGCGGCCGGCCCGGCGGTCACGCACGGCGAGCTGCCCATCCCTGGACGCGAGCGTTGCGAAGTTGCAGCGCAGCGCGATGTCGCCCTCGCGCAGGTCGAGACCGGCGCCTGCCGCCTCGATCGGGCCGCGTGACAGAACACGCGCCTGCTCCGCCGACAACCCCATGAGCGCGCCTGTTCCCGCGTGCGTCTCGACGGTGAGGCCGGGCTCGATCGGATCGACGAGTCCGCAGATGCCTTCCGTCGCCCATTCGTCCAGTACGGGCGTGCGCGCTGCCTCGAGCGGGGTGCGTCCCTCGAGCGCGGCGACCGGTAGATCGCCGAGCCCATCGAGGACGAGGATGAGCACTTTCCGGTCCAAGGCGGGGCGGCTCACTAGAACACCTCCTCGGGCGTGCCCTGAAACTCCTGGGCCAGGCGGTTCATGAGAATGCCCATGACCTCGTGCACCGTGTTGTCGAGGTCGTCGTTGGCGACGATCGGGACGCCGACCTGGTCCGCCTCTTCGAGCATGAAGCGCTGGAGATCCCAGATGCCGTCGAAGTACTTGAGGTAGCGCTTGGCCCGGCGATCCGGCTCTACCTTGCCGCGTCCTCGAATGCGGCTTTGCAGCTTGCGCTTCTTGAGGACCGCCAACACGATCCGCACGAAGATCGCGTCTGTCTCCTTCTCGATATCGGGCATCAGCCCCGGGTGGGCGTGGACGCCCTCGAGAATCAGCGACACGCGTTCGCGCATGGCACGCTGGATCACCGCCTCGCATGCGATGGCGACGTGTTCCGCCTGCATCACGTAGCCGTCGATGAGCGCGGCGGTGGTGTGCTTGCCGTTGCGGTCGGTCGCCGGCAAGGCCTGCCATGCTTTGAAGGTCGATGTGTGGAGGACCGGCATGAGGCGCTGGGGCACCATCACCCGCATGACCTCGCGCAACATGTCCGTGGACTGCGTGCGCACGATCTCCAGGCGGTGGGCGATCTGCGCGGCGATCGTGCTCTTGCCGCTGCCCACGCCGCCACCCAGAATCACGACGAGAGGCCGATTCGAGCGCTGGAACTCCTGCCAGACGAGGTACTGGCGCGCGGCTTCTCCGCCGAGATCTGTGGTGAGCCGCTTGTACGTCAGGTGGCGCAGGTCGGTCGACGAGATCACATCGACGCCGCGGCCCACGAGGTCGTCGTAGATGCGGGCTGCTACGTCCGCGGCATCCTCGGGCGCGAGCCCGCAGGATACGAGGGTCAGTCGGTGTCGGCCGCGCGAGAAGGCGCTCTCGTGGCCGTCCGAGAATCGGATCCCGATCGAGGCAGGGACCGGCGGCCTCAGGTAGCGCTGCAGGACATCGGGGCCGAACGACTCGATGCGCGGCAGAACGCGAGCGCGCAACTCGTCCGTCGTCAGCTCCCCGACCTCCGCGACTTCGGCCCGGACGGTAGACGCGATCTCGTAGGCCTGCTCGAAGGGAATGCCGGCGGCTTGGAGCGACCGGGTCAGGATTCCGCGCAAGAAGGGGAAGCGCGTGCCTTCGCTCTCGTCGATGACGACCGGCCGCGCCACGGCCTACCCGTACCTGCCTTCGATGTAGTCCGCCGTCTTCTGGTTCTCGGGCGTCACGAACATCGCGTCCGTCGGACCGTGTTCGATCACCTTGCCCAAGAGCATGAAGATGCACTCCTCACTCGCGCGGCGGGCCTGCGCCATGTTGTGCGTCACGATGACGATGGTGTACCGCCCCTTGAGCTCCCAAATCAACTCCTCGACCGCCGTCGTGGCCGCGGGGTCGAGCGCGGAGCAGGGTTCGTCCATGAGCAGAATCGTGGGCTTCACGGGCAGCAGGCGGGCAATACACAGTTTCTGCTGCTGCTCGAGCGAGAGGGTCGTGGCGCGGCGCCGCAGGATGTCCTTCACCGCATCCCAGAGGAGGACCTGCCGGAGCGCGTCCTCGACGATTGCGTCCTCCTCCTCCTTCGAGATCCGTTCCTGTTTCGGCGTGTGCGTGCGGAAGCCGAAAAGAACGTTGTCGCGGATGGAGAGAGGGAGAGGGTTCGGGCGCTGGAAGACCATGCCGATCTGCTTGCGTACCTGCACGAGCTCGACCGCGGGATCC
>JANQJW010000062.1 GCA_028281445.1 Planctomycetota bacterium
CGGCCGTCCACTGGACGCCCGATTTCGCTTCGCGAACCGGGAGGTTTGGTGGAGCCGAACCCAGAGTATTCCAATCAGATTCTTGACGTTCTGGCAGACTGGAATACCGCACTGGAGGCTTGCGAAGCACCGTACCAGGATTTCACACTCGATTAGCCGGAACTTTAGCGGGCCTTTTCTCCGGTAAAACTTCCCGCAGACCGCCCAACAGGGTGTTCGCACTGTCCTATTGTCAGATTTGAACCCGCGCGCCGCTCCGGTCCCCTTGGGCCGGGGGCGTCGCGCTATGCCCTTTTCATGAGATGCCATGCAACCCAAGACACCCGCGCCGTTCTCGCTGCGCCTGACGCCCGAAGAGCGTCAGGCGCTGGAGGACCGTGCGGGCCGTCAACCCCCGCGTCGGCGGCAGCGAGCGCGACGGCGGCGGCGGTGTTGCGCGGCTCCGGCTCGAGCAGGAACGCCTCGGGTCGAATGCGCGGGAGCAGCTTCTTGAGCGGTGCGCGCAGGCTCGCGGGCGCGATGATGCGCGGCACCTCGTCCGTGAGTGGTGCCAGGCGTTCGAGCGTCGCGAGAAGCAGCGGCCGGGTATCGTCGCCGTCGAGTGCGAGGAACTGCTTCGGCTTCGTCGCGCGTCCGGCGGGCCAGAAGCGCGTACCGCTCCCCCCGGCGAGGATCGCGACGGTGGCGGGGCTTCGCGGCACGGGGTGTTTTTACCGCAGAAGAAAGCCACAGAGACGCAGAGTCGCAGAGCACAACCTGCCAAGGGCACGGTCCGCCTCTCTCTTCCACACCCTCCGTTGGCTGGAAGGCTGAGTAGGGAGGGGGAGAGCGAGCGGCCTCAGCGCCCCGCTCTGCGCCTCTGTGTCTCTGCGGAGCGCTACCTGAACCAACCCGGGAGCTTGCGGCGGGGGAGCTTGGGCGCGCCCGTTCCGGCGAAGTCGTCGCCGCGGTCCGTGCCGAAGATCGGGAACGGGACGATCTCCGGCTCGGCGGAGGAGATGTCGCCGCGGACACGCACCGCGTACAGGAGCTCCTCGCGGAGGACGCCGCCTAGTACGTCGCCGACCAGCGGGATCTGCATCACCCCCGGCAGGACGAAGCCCTTGATCAGGTCCGGCGTGAAGATCACGTCCACGACTCCCGACAGATCCAGGCGGCCGCGCCCCGGCATGTCGAGCAGCGGGCCGCGCAGGTTGAGCCGGCTGAAGCGCAGCACCTCGTTCTGGAGCGTGAACTGCGCGTCCGCGCGGTCGAACTGCGGCGGGTTGTCCACGCCGAAAGCGTTGTCCGCCATGATGACGATGTTGGTCAGCACCGGCAGGTCACCCAGGCGCCCGTCGCGGATGGTGAGCGTTCCTGCCCCCGTCAGGTCCCGCAGCTCCCCGCCGCGGTTCTGGAACTGGACGCGCAGCGTGCCGCGGCCTGCCAGCGGCGGACCGGTCGGCGCGAGATCGTCACGCAGCTTGGCGACGTTGAAGTCCGTGATCGTTGCCGCGCCCTCGTACGCAGCCGGCTCGCCGGTGTGCATGATGAAGCGCCCGTCGAGCAGGCCGCCGGCGACGCGCCCCGTGATCTTCGGGGCATTGAGGATGCCCTCGCGCCAGCTGACGGTGGATGTAATACCGGAGACGCTGATGTCTGAGACCTTGCCGCTGACGCCCTCGAGGCGCGCGCCACCGCGCGGCTCGTGGCTCAGCGTCAGGTGCTCGAGCTGCACGCGCCCGCGCAAGTCGCGCAGCTCGACGCCTACGTCCGTCGTGAAGCCGCGCAGCGTGACGGTCCCGTGCAACTGGGTGTCTCCGTCCGTCGTCTTGCTCACGATCAGCGGAGCGAACGCGATGGTGCCGATCGGCGCCGTGCCGCCGCCCTTCTCGCCCGGCAGGAGCTCGAACGTCAGTGCGCCTTGCAACGTCACCGGCCCGGACGCCGGCGCGTCGACGACGAACGAGGTGGTCGAGATGCGCCGCTGGTCCGTCCACTCGCGCAGCAGCTCGCCCGCCTCCCCGGCGACAAGCGGCACCAGGACGTCGCCCACCTCATAGCGCTCCATCTCGACCTCGAAGCGTCCGACCGTCTCCGCGGCCTTGCCGAGTCCCACGCGCGCCTGCGGGACGCGGATGGTCATGCCTTCGAACTCGAGCGCCACGTCCTTGGCCTCGACAGCACCATTGCGAACCGCCAGCCGATCGCCGGTGAGCAGGACGCCGCGCCCGTCGGGCAGCCGGACCGTCGCGTCGAGGTCGCGAGCCTCGAAGTCGACTTCGAGGTCCGAGTTCGGACGGCGGCTTACGTTGAGGTCCAGGCGGAGGCGGCTGCCGCTCTCGAAGCTCATGCCCGCCGGCAGCAGAGCGTCTTCCGCAGCCAGCAACGCGAGCGCGTCCTGGAGGTCCGGTGTGATCCGCAGGTCGCGGACCTCGGCGCGCAGGTTCCAGCTGCCTTCGAGGCCCCCGCGCAGAGCGCCCTCGACGCGAACGCGGGCATCAGCGAGCTTGCCGCGCAGCTCCGTGAGCTCGACGTCGTCGCCGGTGACGGACAAGCGCCCCGCCAGCTCGTTGAACTCGAGTGGCGTCTCGGAGCTCTCCGCGCCGAGGCGGATCGACGCGCCCTTGAGCGTCGCCGTCATCTTCATCGGACCGGAATCGTCGGAGAGCGGCAGGTCTGTCTGGACGTCCGCCTTGCCGCGCGGCCCCAGCCACCGCCACACCGCTGCCAGCTTCTCGGTCTGCTGCGATGTCAGGACCGCCTCGGTCAACGCGCCTGCCAGCGGGATGTTCTCCGCGGTCACGTAGAGCCGGCCGCGGCGCTCGTGATCGGTGATCGCCGCCTTGACGCGAATCGGAGCACCGTCCGCCCAACCGGTCACGTCGAACGCGTAGGTCCGTCCGCGCTTCTTCGAGTCGAGCACCGGCCGGCGCATGAGGATCTGTCCGCGCACGTCCTCGAGGGGCAGGGGGAACGGCTTGTAGCGGAACTCCTCGCCTTCGAGCGTCACGCGCAGCTCCGCGTAGGCGACCTTCTCGATGGCGGGAATCTTGATGACGTCCACTTCGATCTTGTCGACGACGCCGCCGAGCTCGAATTCGTCCAATATCTCGGCGAAGTCGCTGCCTTCGATCGCCGCGACGAGTGTCTTGTCCGCCGGCACGTTCGTGGCGACGACGGTCAGCCGGACGTCGGTCCCATCCTCCGTGAAGCGGATCTGGCCCGTCTCACCGCCCGTCCACGCCTCGGCGCCGTGGCCGCGGATGCGGATCTCGGCGCCGCGATTGAAGCCCACGATGTTGTCGAAGAACACGCCGTTCGACCGGATGCGGATGCGGCCCGTCGCGTCTTCGACCGGGTAGGGGAACCCCTCGCGCTTGCCTGTTTCCTCATTGACCGCGCCCACGTAGCGCAGGTTCGTGCTCTCGAGCAACACGTCGACCTTCCAGTCGACGTCGCCATTCGGCTTGCGCACCACCTCGCCGACGGCATCGACGACGCCGGAGGGCGCGAACTCGGCGTAGAGCGCGGCTCCATCCGGTCCGAGCGCGCGTTTGACGGCCGGGTCCTCGAGGCGCAGGTCGCGGATCTCGAAGTCGAGATGGAACTCGCCCGTTTCCCGGATGATCCAACCGGTCGCGCTCACCTGCCCGCCGGCCATCTCGGTCATCAGCGACTTGATGCTGATCTTGTCCTCGTCCACGCCGAGCTGGAGCGCGCCGCCACCGAAGAGCTCCTGGATCTGTTCCTTGGTCGTTGCGTCGACTTCGCGCAGCCCCGGCAGGTCTTCGACCTTGATGTCGACCGCACTGTCCCACTGGATGCCGAGCCCCAGCTCGCCTTCCGCGGCGCCGCCGCGTCGCTTCAGGTTGAGGGTGAGCGAGCCTGAGCGGATCGAGCGTTGCCGCAAGTTGTCAGCGAGCTCGGGCGCAAGCGCTTCCAGCAGCTCGTCCGTAAGCTCGAGCGGATCCCACGTAGCCACCAGGTCGAACGCGTCGCCGCCCGGCTCGACCTTGCCCTTCACCGAGATCGGCGCGTCGTCCTGGCCCAGGCCGCGCGTGCGCAGCTGCCCCTCCACGTGCACCGCACCCGTCTCGTCCGGATCGAGCCGCAGCTCGTCGATCAGGACCGTCAACACGCTCCCCTCGCGTAGACGATCCGACTCGGGCATAGCGCGGAAGAGGGCTTCGACGTTGCGGAACCGGAGCCGCGGGATCGGCCCCGCCGCCGGCCCCTCACCGACCTCGAACGGGAAGTCGGGCGCGATGCCGGTCGCCGTCTCGTGCGTGATGACGCGCACGCCTTCGATCTCGACGGACAGCGGGTGATAGCGGCCGGCCACCAGAGCGAGGACGTCGTGTTCGATGCGAACGCGTTGGGCCCGGAGACCGTAGAGCGGCTCGAGCTCGCCGGACGGCCCGACGACGTGCGTCGTGATGCCGGTCCCCGTGGGCACGCGCAGGTTGCGGATCTCGATGCCGTCGGACAGATCGAAGTCGAACGGCCCATCGTACTCGACCCGCTCCCCGAACATTTCCCGGAGCGGCGCCTCCGCCAGCTCGCGCAGCACGTCGCCCCGCGGACGCACGACCTTCTGGTACGCGATGGCGCCGGCCGACATCGCGATCACCACGAGCAGCGTCTGGATCAACCGCCTACGCATCAACCGCCTCGGCCTTCGGATCGGCTCCTACGTACTGGCGCTTCACCCGCCGTCCGATCCCGCACAGGATCTCGTAGGGAATCGTGTCTGCAAGCTGGGCCAGCTCCGTGGCGGGGAGGCTCGCGTCGCCGTCGGCGCCCATCAAGGTGACGGTGTCGCCGACGCTGGCGCCGGGTACGTCCGTGACATCGACACAGGTGTAGTCCATCGACACGCGCCCGACGACGGGGCAGCGCTGCCCCCGTACGAGCACCTCCGCGCGGTTCGAGAAGGCGAACCGGTATCCATCGTTGTAGCCCACGGGCAGGGTGGCAATGCGGCTACGCCGGGGCGTACGCCAGGTGCCGCCGTAGCCGATGCGGGCGCCCCGACGATGGTCCTTCATGAACACGATCTGTGTATGCCAGCTCATCGCCGGCTGCAGCGGGCTGTCTGCGCGGCCGTGGGGGTCGATGCCGTACACCCCGATGCCCGGGCGGGCGAGATTGAAGTCGGTCGGCAGCGTGCTGAGGATGCCACCGCTCGCGTGCGCATGGCGCCAGCGCGGGAGCATGCCTTCCGCTTCGAGCGCATCACTCACCTTGCGAAAGCGCTGCAGCTGCTGACGGGCAGGCTTGCCGCCGTCGGGACCCGATGCCGCCAGATGCGTCGCCAGCCCGACGAGGCGCAGGCGCTTCGAGCGCTTCACCTCGCGTGCGATGCCGAGTACGCGCTCCGGGTGACACCCCAGCCGGCCCATGCCGGTGTCGACCTTGATGTGCACGCCGACCGGTGGGCCGGACGTCCCCAGGGCCTTGCGCAGCCCGCGGACCCGGTCGCCGGAGTGCACGGTGACGTGGATGTCGCCACGCACGACATCCTCGAGCTCGCCGCGCACCACCGCGCCGAGGATCAAGATGGGGGCCGTCACGCCCGCGGCGCGGAGCTCGAGCGCTTCCGTCGAGTCGCCGACGCCGAGCTGGCTCACGCCATGCTGCAGGAGGTGCCAGGAGACGGGCACCGCGCCGTGTCCGTACGCGTCGGCCTTGACGACGAGCATGACGGCGACCTCCGGCGTCGCCTCGTCACGGACGACACCCAGGTTGTGCTGCAGCGCCGCGAGGTCGACCTCGGCCCACGTACGTGCCTGCAGCATTGTCAGCGCGCCCCGCCCGCGCGCCGTTCCTCGGCGCGAGAGACCTGCAGGTAGAGCGGCACGACCGCGTGCGCCGGCGTCGTATCTCCGGACGCGAGGCGATGAGCCGCCGCGGCGAGCAGCGCCTCGACGCCGGCGGTCGCGTCCAGGGCGCGATTCGTGAGCTGCAAGGTGTCGGTCACCTCGCTCGCGGCCTCGCCGATCACCAGCAGCCCCGCGTCTGCTGCACGAACCGCATCGGCGTCCACGCGGGCGGGCGCCGCGCGTGCGGGCCGCATGCCGTCCTGCGCAGCGCCGTAGGGTGCCACGTAGTACGTGCCGCGCCCGGCGTTGCGAATGGTGAGCGCGGCATCGGGCGTGGGATTCGCGTAGGCGAGGACCTCCAGGCTCGGCACGGGAACGACGGGCACTCCCGCGGCGTACGCGAGGCTCTTCGCCGACGTGACGCCGACCCGGACCCCGGTAAACGAACCCGGTCCCACATCGACCACGATCGCCGTCAGGTCCGCGGCCCGCAGGCCGTGGTCGTCCAGCAGCGCGCGGATCGCGGGCGCCACATCGCGGCCGCGGCTGCGGGCGTTCGTGAGCGCAGAGACGGCAACGTTGCCGTCGCCGGGATCGATGCCGATCTCGCTCCGCGGTCCGCTGGTGGCCAATGCAAGGATCAACAGGTCAACTCCACGCGCATCGTAGATGCATGTTGCGGAACCGCAGAGTACGCAGAGGACGCAGAGGAAGATTCCGAGGGAGAGCCTGTATAAGGGTCCGATGGGCGAGCAGAAGAAGCCGAAGTTCTTCGGTACGGACGGGATCCGGGACGTGGCGGGCAAGGGGCGCTTGACCGCCGAGAACGTCTCCCGCATCGGACACGCACTCTCGGCGTTCGCGGCAGACCGCGCGGGCGATCGCACGGCCCGCGTGCTCCTGGCACGCGATCCGCGACCGAGCGGGGAGGCGCTGACGCATCTGCTCGCTGCGCACATGCGCGCGGCGGAGCTCGAGGTCGTTGACGGTGGAGTGCTGCCTTCGCCCGCGCTCGCGTGGCTGACCGCCGCGCACGGCTACGACCTCGGGCTCTCGCTCAGCGCGTCCCACAACACGCCGGAGTACAACGGCATCAAGCCGTTCGTGAGCGGCGGGCGCAAACTGACGGTCGAGGAGGAGCTCGAGATCGAGGCCGCCATGCCCTCGGCTCCGCCGTCCGTCGAACACCACATCCCGCGCCACGACGCCGAAGCGCGCGCGGACTACGTGCACAGCACCGCGGAGTGGCTGCGCCGTGACGGCGACCTCAAGGGCTACGACCTCATCATCGACCTGTCGGCCGGCGCCGCCTCCGAGACGGCCGCGGAGTGCCTGGAGGTACTGGGCGCAACCGTACGGGTCCTCCATGCCGCGGGCACGCGGCCGATCAACGAGGGCTGCGGCACGGAGAACCCCGAAGCCTGGCTCAACGCCGTCCGTGGGCAGCGGCGCGCGGTAGGCCTGGCCTTCGACGGCGACGCCGATCGCGTGCTCGTCGCCGACGAGACGGGGGTAGCGCTCGATGGCGACGACGTCCTCGCGATCCTCGCGGCGGATCTCCACGACCGGGACGGCGTGCCGGCGAACGCGGTCGTCTCCACGGTGATGGCCAACCTGGGTCTCGAGGAGTTCCTCGAACCCCTCGGCGTGCGGCTCGAGCGCACGGCGGTGGGGGACCGCAACGTCGCGGAGCGCATGCTGGAGCTCGGAGCCGTGCTCGGCGGCGAGCCCGCGGGACACATCGTGCTCCCGCACGGGACGGCGCAGGGCCGCGTACCGCTGATCGGGGACGGGCTCGTTGCCGGCGTGCGCGTGTTGCAGGCCGCCCGGCGCAGCGGCACCAAGCTCAAGGCCCTGCGCGAACGCCGCGTGCGCCATCCGCAGGTGCTCGAGAACGTCCGCATGGGCGAGCGCGTAGCGCTCGATGACTGGCCTGCGATGCAGGAGGTCATGGCCGCGCAGGAAGCAGCGCTTCAGGGCATCGGGCGCATTCTCGTGCGCTACAGCGGGACCGAGCCTCTCCTGCGAATCATGGCCGAGGGGCGTGACCCTGCGGCCGTGCAAGCGGCCGTCGATGCGATGGCGGCGGTTGCGCGCGCGTCCGTGTAGAGCCGCAACTACTTCGGGTGCCGCGGGTGCCAACGCACCTTGAGGTTGAAGCCTTCGTCGGATGCCTTGGGGACGAAGGTGACGCCCTTGTCGCGGAACGTGGCGCCTGCGACCCAGACGATCTTGGCGTCCACCGTCACCCACTCGGAGTCCTTGCCTTCTGCGGGCTCCTTCGGGAGCTTCGTGAGATCCGTGATCGCGATCGCCCAATGCCAGTTGGGCTTGTCCTTCGCGTCTGCGGCCAGGGCGTCGAGGACGGTGGTCCGTCCTTTCAGCGTGCCCGTGAACAACCAGTTGCTGTCGGAGTCCTTGACCACCGGTTCCTCGAAACCGAGCTCGTCGAAGTCGTACTCGTAGTTGTTGGCGTCAAGCTGGACGAGCAAGCGGTTGGTCAGGCTGCGTGAGCCCTTCTGGTGCACGATGATCGTTGCGCGCACGCGCTGGATCTCGAGTCCGTCGCGGTAGATGCCGCGCCAGCCGGGCTTCGCGGCGCGCCAGCCGTAGAAGGTGAGATCGCGGAGGTAGGGCACGCCGTAGCGGAAGTCTGGTCCCGAGATGAGCTCGCTCAGCGCGAGGTTGTCCGGCACGAGGCCCTCGTCTTCCTGCAGGGCGATCAGGGGCAGCTCGAGCGGAACACTCTTCGGCTCCCAGTCGAGCTCGACGTCCAGCGTCTTGTCGTCCTTGAGGTCGTGGTCGGGTCGCGCGACCGTGAGGTTCTGGATCTTGGTCTTGAACACGGTGCCGAAAGGCTGGACCGGCGAGACCTCACGCAGCACGCGTTCGACGTCGAACTTCCAGCGGAACTTGTCGAGCTCGGCACGGATCGGGCGCTGCTGCTGGGTCGGCGGATCCCGGACCACGATCGTCACGCTCTTCTCGCCGTCCCCGTCCGCCCGCAGCTGCGCGATGATGTCGTCCCGCTCGCGCTCGGAACACTCGACCTTGATCGCGACCTTGTCCTCGCCCTCGACGACGGCACGCACGTTGTTCGCGATTACCTCGAGCTTGACCCGGATGTCGCCGATCCGGTGCTCGCGGATGACCTTCTCGCGGACGTTGTCCCAGATGATGAAGGTCAACGCCGCGGCGAGCAGGAGCAGGCCCCACTCTCCGAGGAAGAATTGCCGCCAGCTCCGGCGCCGGTTCGACGTCAGGCGGGGACGGCCGGTGTGGTCGCGCACGACTAGCCCTCCCCTCTGGGCACGAGGCCCGACTTCTCGGCGAACACGATGCCGAGTTGCGCACGCAGCCAGTCCCAGTCCTCGACCGTGGCCATCTCGCCGCGCTCGGCGAGGTGCACGTCGCCGCGCTCTTCGGACACCACCAGTACGAGGGCATCGCTCTGCTCGCTGAGACCGATGGCGGCACGGTGCCGCGTCCCGTAGGTGCGTGCCAGCTTCGGACGCTCGGTCAGCGGAAGCAGGCAACCGGCCGACGCGATGCGGTCGCCGCGCACCAGCAGCGCACCGTCATGCAGCACGGTGTGCGTGCTGAAGATGGTGTCGAGCGTCTCCGCGCGAATGATCGCATCCATGGGGACGCCGGTGTCCATGTACGTGCCGAGGTCGATGTTGCGCTCGAACGCGATGAGCGCGCCGATCCGGCGTTCCGCGAACTGCTTGCACGCGCGGATCACCTCGTCGACCGGCTTGAGCTCGTCCGGGCGGGCCTCTCGCGACGGGAAGAGGCGACGGAGGACGCCCATCTTGCCCAGCCGCGCGATGCCGTGACGCAGCTCCATCTGGAACGTGACGACCAGCGCGATGATGAAGATCGGGAGGGCCCCGGCCAGGATGCGGCTGAGCACGTCGAGCTCCAGGCGGTCGAGCACAATGAAGATGCCGATCACGAGCACCCAGACGAGCATCGCCGGGCCCTTGAAGATGCCGCCGGCGATCGTCTTGCGGAGGAAACGCAAGAAGATGTAGAGCACCACGAACAGGAGAATGAGCTCGAGCCAGTCACGCCCGTCGAGGTTTTCGAAGATGGCGAGACAGAGGGAGCCCATACGCGCGCGCATCCTACCCGCCTCGCGGCGATCCGCGTCGAACGATCAGCGGACTTCGGCGAACACGCGGAGAGCGTCGTGCGTGGCTGCGACATCGTGAACGCGCACGGCGTGGACACCGGCCAAAGCAGCGCGTACCGCACATACAAGGGAACCGGCGATCCGCTCCCCGGGATCCTCGCGGCCGGTCAGGCGGCCGAGGAAGGACTTGCGTGAGGTGCCCAGGAGGACGCGCGCGTCGGACACGAAGGCCTCGAGGTTGCGCAGCAGCGCCAGGTTGTGTTCCAGCGTCTTGCCGAATCCGATGCCCGGATCGATCCAGAGCAGCGCGGGATCGATCCCGGCGTTCACCGCGGCCTCGACGCGGCGCCCGAGGTACTCGCGCACCTCCGCGACCACATCGTCGTAGTGGGGGGCCGCTTGCATGGTGCCTGGTTCGCCCTGCATGTGCATGAGGACGCACTCGACCTCGCTGCGGGCGACCAGCGGAAGCATCTCGGGGTCGAGACCGGCGCTCACGTCGTTGACGATCGTTGCACCGGCGTCCAGCGCGGCAGCTGCGACGGCAGCGTGGCGCGTGTCGATGCTGAGCTGGGCCTCGGATCCGGCTGCGCGCAAGGCCTCCAGCACGGGCACCACGCGGCGGATCTCCTCGTCCTCCGACACCGGGTCGGCGCCGGGCCGCGTGCTCTCGCCGCCGATGTCCAGGACGTCCGCGCCTTGCTCGGCGAGCGCGAGACCGTGTGCGATCGCGGCGTCCGTGTCGAGGTAGCGACCGCCGTCACTGAAGCTGTCGGGCGTCACATTCACGACGCCCCAGATCTGCGGGATCGGTCGCGGCTCGCTCATGACCTGAATAGAACCGCCTGCCGGGCTTCGGTGGAAGAGATCCGCAGAGACACAGAGGCGCAGAGCGATTCAGGGTCGCGCCGAATCACCGGCCGCCATCGCCCGCCGCTTGCGAACCTGCTCTAGAGGATTCAAGAGGGCGTCGTGCATCGGCCGGCAACGCTCTGCGCCTCCGCGCCTCTGTGGAGCACTAGTAGGCGAAACCCTCAGCAGGACGACCACCCTCCGGCAGCGTGTCGTCCTTGTCTTTGGCTTCGTCGGCGGCTTCCGTGCCCTTCGCGGCGCGCGCGGCCTCGCGGCGCGCCTTCTCGCGTTCACGGACCGCCTCGACGGTGTCGCCTTCGAGGACGCCCTTGGCTTCCTCGGCACTCAACGTCTCGTGCTCCAGCAGCGCCTTGGCGACCGCGTGCAAGCCCTCGAGGTTCTCCTTGAGGATGCGGCGGCAGTCCTCGTGGGCCTCACTCAGGAAGCGCTTCACCTCGGCATCGATCAAGTTGGCGGTGCCTTCGCTGTGATCGACGGACTTGGTGACTTCACGCCCGAGGAAGAGATGCTCCTCGCCCTCGGCGTAGGAGATGAGTCCGACCTTGTCGCTCATGCCCCACTTCGTGACCATGAGGCGAGCCAGCTCGGTGGCCTGCTCGATGTCGTTCTGCGCGCCGCTCGTGATGTCGTCGCAGATGAGCTCCTCGGCCACGCGACCGCCGTACAAGACGCGTAGGCGCGCGAGGATGTCCTTTTTCCCCATGCCGTAGCGGTCGCGGTCGGGCAGCGACATCGTTGCGCCCAGCGCCATGCCGCGCGGGATGATCGTTACCTTGTGCAGCGGGTCGGCCTTCGGCTCCAGCAGCGTGACGACCGTGTGCCCGGCCTCGTGATACGCGGTGATCTTCTTCTCGTCCTCGCTCATCAGCATGCTCTTGCGGGAGCGGCCGAAGCGGATCTTGTCGCGCGCCTCTTCGATGTCGAGCATCGTGACCTGGTCGCGGCCCTGCGTGACGGCCATGAGGGCCGCCTCGTTCACGAGCGCCTCGAGGTCGGCGCCCGAGAAGCCCGGCGTCGCGCGGGCGGCGCGTGCCAGGTCGACGGACGGGTCGACCTTCACCTTGCGCGTGTGGATGCGCAGGATCTGCTCGCGACCCTTCAGGTCCGGCAGGTTGATGACGATGTGGCGGTCGAAGCGGCCCGGGCGCAGCAGCGCCGGATCGAGCACGTCCGGCCGGTTCGTCGCGGCGAGCAGGATGATGCCCTGGTCGGTGTCGAAGCCGTCCATCTCGACGAGGATCTGGTTGAGCGTCTGCTCGCGCTCGTCGTGGCCGCCGCCGAGACCCGTGCCGCGGCGTCGACCGACGGCGTCGATCTCGTCGAGGAACACGATGCACGGGCTGTTCTCGCGCGCTTGCTTGAACAGGTCGCGCACACGGCTCGCGCCAACGCCGACGAACATCTCGACGAAGTCGGAGCCCGACACGGAGAAGAACGGTACGCCGGCTTCGCCTGCGATCGCCTTCGCAAGGAGCGTCTTGCCACAGCCCGGCGGGCCGACGAGCATCACGCCGCGCGGGATGCGGGCGCCGATCTTCTTGAATTTCTGGGGCGACTTGAGGAACGCGACGATCTCCGTCACTTCCTCTTCGGCCTCTTCGATGCCCGCCACGTCCTCGAACGTGACGGTGCTGCGTTCCTTCGTGTGCATGCGGGCACGCGAGCGGCCGAACTGCATGACGTTGCTGCCGCCGACGCCGCGCATCTGGCGGAAGACGAGGAACCAGAAGAGGAGCAGAAGCAGGATCCACAGGAGCAGCGTGGGGAACTGCGTGAGGAAGGTGCTCTCCGGCTTGTACTTGAGCTTGGCGTCGTACGCAGCGAGACCGTCCTCCCACTGCTGCCGGCGCTCCTTCGTGATCGCGCTGTTCTCCTTGGGCCCCGTGTGCGCGACCTCGAACCGCTCGTGGTTCTTGTACGGGTGATCCACGTTGCGGAACTTGCCCGAGACGCGCGTGCCGCCGGTGATCGTGAGCTCGGCGACCCACTGGTTCTTGATGAACTCGTCCACTTGGCGAACGTCCACCTCGTAGGCGTCCTTCTTTCCTGTGCCGACGACGAGGACGACGATCAGGATGAGGCCGAGGACGAGGAGCAGCATCGGCGCGTTGCGGCGCGGACGGGGGCGCTGGGAGCCCGGACCCTGACCAGGGCCCTGGCCTTGCGGAGGCTGGCGTTCGGGGTCTTCCATCTGCGAAACGGAGTCTACCGGCTGGCGCCGGGTTGACCCCGGTACGGCCGCGGGGTCTTTACGGCCAGCTACATGATGAATCGGTTCCAGGCGGGGTTTCGGCGCGCCGGAAACTGCGTCTCGGCTGCCAGGGACAGGTCCGACCTGGGGCCTCAGAAGCCGTCTGCTACCTCGCGCGGGCCGCACCGAACTCGCATCGCTAGAAGCCGCGTTCCAGCATCTGCACGACCTGCTCGGCGATCCGCCGGGTCCATTCGTCGGTGCCGGTCGTGTCGAGGCCCTCGCCCTGGATCCCCGGGCGGAACTCCTCGTTGGCGCTGACGGTCGTCTGGCGGAGGACCCGGCCGCTGGCCCGCTGCACGACGCTGAAGGTCAGCCAGCCTTCCAGGCGCCGCTGGATCACGGCCCCCGTGTTGTCGAGGCCGATGGCCCACTCGCGTGCCGTCATCGTGCCGCGGATGATCAGGTCGGCCCGCTCCGGCGAGGTCAGGGCCAGGGAGGTGCGGGAGCGGATCTCGGTCACCACGGCCTGCGTGAGGCGCAGGTCGAGATCCCGGTAGTAGCCGCTGTTCTCGAACGGCAGCACGGCGATCGTCCGCGCGGACGGGAAGTCGGTGAGCCGCTTCGTGGAGTAGCTGCATCCCGGCACGAGGGCAGCCGCGAGAACGAGGGCGGTCAGGCCCGCGACGGTGCGCATGCGGGCTACCGCCAATTGGGCGGCGGCGGAGGCGGCGGCACCGCGGGGCGCCCTGCCGGAGGCTGCGGCTGCGACGTCGTCCCCGTGATCGGCGACGAAGGCGGCGCCGGCGGCGCCGGGGCCGGCGTGGGGGCGATGGGCATCGACGGCTGCGGCGGCGGAGGCGGTGCGGGCGGCCGCGTGGGGAGCGGCTGCGTGGGCCGCGGCGGCTGCGGCGGGATCACCACGGGTGCATCGCCGGGCGGCACGACGGCCGGTGCAGGCGAGGGACCCGGCGGCGCCTTCACGTCCGGCACGACGGACTTCACCGGCTGCCCGCGGCGGGCCATGGCCGAGCGGCGGTAGATCATGGCGGCGTTCTGGTCGCCCTTCGAGGCGTACCAGTTCGCGATCTCCATGTCCTTGCACGCCAGCTTCTCGAGCGCCTCGGCGCGCAACTGCTCGACCTGCTTGCACTCGACCATGTACTCGGCGCGGCGGCCGGGGTCGCGTTCGATGCGCTCCAGGAAGAGGTCGTACTGTTCGATGGCGAGCTCGAGGCTGCTCTTGACCGGGCCTGCATGCGCTTCGGCCTTGGGGTCGTCCGGCACCGACTCGCGAGGGTCGCGGTCCACGAAGCCGGCGTGGTACTCCGCGCCCTGGTCCCGTGCGACGTAGGCCTGCGCCATGCCGCGGCGCGCCTTGAAGGTCCACTCGCTGTCCGGATAGCGGATCAAGAGTTCCTTGTAGAACAGGACCGCCGTCGCCAGCTCGTCGTCCCGCCGGTAGTACTCCGCCAGGTAGAAGAGCGCGTCATCCGCGTAGTCCGACGCCGGGAACGTGACGGCTACGTAGCGCATGCCGTTCAGGCCTTCGTCGTCGTTCTGGAAGATGCCGAAGATGCCCTTGCTGCGCTCCACGTACGCCTTGCTCGCGCCGTAGATCATCTCCACCACCTCGGCCGTGTGCTCGTTGACCGGCGCCGCTTCCATGTAGAGCTGCAGCGCGTTGATCGAATCGGTGTACTCGCGTGCCTGGTAGAGAGCCCGGCCCTGGCGGAACCGCGCTTCGGCGGCACGCGGGTACTCGGGGTAGTCGTCGGCGATCGTCTCGAAGAGGTCGGCCTGCGTCTCGAGATTGCAGTTGGGCTCTGTGGCGCGCGCCCACAGGGCGTCGGCCTCGCGGCGACGTTGCTCGAGCGCCGCTTGGAGCTGCGCCTGCGTCGGCCCTTCGGGCTGTGGCTCCTGGCTCCGCACGTTGCTGACGCCCGGGTTCGTCGGGTCGCTGCCTCGGTAGGCGCCCGGCACCGGGACGGAGGCCGCGCGATCAGGCGACTGGGCGACCCAATCGGGCACGTCGTTGCCGGAGCACCCCGCGAGGAGGGGCACGAGGAGGGTCACGACGGGTAGCAGCGAAACGGCACGTCGCATGGCGTCAGCGTACCCAGCCCTACGCCGTCCCGGTGGTCCGCCTCGCCCCGGGAAGCGCCCTCCGAGCCGCCTCCGGGCCTGTTTTTCTTCACCGCGGGGTCACGCGGCGTCCGGGGAGCCCCGTGAGCGCTGCGGGACGCCGCTCGAGCACGTACGGGACGAAGACGTCGTGCACGGCGCGCGCACCGGCGACGGCATCGGTGCCGGGCGGATCGGCGGCGAGTTCCTTCAAGCGAGCGGTGTAGAAGCGGTCCAGCGCGTGCGCGCCGTCTGCGTCCATTGCCAAGCGCGGCCCCGGCGGTGCGCAACGCGCGTGGGTGAGTCCACCGGCTGCCGGCGAGAAGTACACGCGCCCTTCGAGCGGCCCGTCGCACACGGCGCAGGCGTCGAGCCGGGGGCGGTGTCCGGTGGCCGCGAGTGCACGCGCCTCGAACCAGGCGACCCACGACGCGAGCGAGTCATCCCGCGCGCGCGCCATGGCGCGCAAGGCGGTGAGTGCCGCGCGAAACAGCGAGGGGTTCGGCAACGCCGGTCGCATCCAAGCGCGCAGTAGCTCCAGTACGTAGCACGCCGCGTAGAAGCGCGGCAGGCCGTCACGCAGCCCGCGAAGGTCCTCCGACGGCACGAAGCGCCGCAGCAGCTCCATCTCGGCGCGCGGGCGTCGCAGGAGGTGAGCAGTGCCCGCGCTCGCGAGCGCAACGCCGCCGTGGAACGCGGGGCCCGGTCGATGGGCTCCCTTGGCTAGTGCCGCCACCATGCCGTGCTCCGGTGTCGCGAGGTGGAGCACCTGGCTCGTCTCGCCGAAGGGGCGGACGCGAATCACGATTGAAGGGGAGGTGTACGAATAGGAACGCGCGGCCATCGCCTGGATTGTTGCAGGCTCGGACGACCCCTTGCGAGAGCGCACGCGATACGCGTGGCCGTGGCCGTTGCCGATTGGAGGCCACGCAGACCCGAGAGCGACCGCCACACAATGGTGGCCACGATGCCGGGAGCGTCGCTGCGTGAGGCACGCCGCCTGCGAGGGGAAGCGATCGCGGGACGTGCGGGCGTTGGCGTCGCCTGGTCGATGTGCGGACGCGCGCTCCGTCTACTCGGCCACGGCAACGGCAACGTGAGAGACAGGCGGTACGCGAGTGGACGCCCGTGCTTGCCAGGCGATCCGACCCGCGCCTACGCCGCCGGCTCTTCGCTTTCTTCCGGCCCCGTCTGCAACAGTTCGACCTTGAGACTCTGCACCGTTCGCTCGTCCGCATCGAGCACGGTCAAGACGACGCCGTCCAGGTCGATCTGATCGCCGACCGCGGGGATGCGTCCGAGGTGGTGGAAGACCAGCCCGCTCATCGTCTCGAAGTCGTCTTCGACGGGCAGCGCAACGGCCAACCGGTCGTTGACCTCCTCGATGGGCGTGCGGCCGTCGACCTTGAGCGTGCCCTGGGCCAGCTGCTCGGGCGTGCCCTCGGCATCCGGCTCGTCGTACTCGTCCTCGATCTCGCCGACGATCTCCTCGAGCAGGTCCTCGATCGTCACGAGTCCCTCGGTGCCGTTGAACTCGTCGAGCACGATCGCCAGGTGCACCTTGCGCGCGCGCATCTCGCGCAGCAGGTCGCTGATCGGCTTGTTCTCGGGGACGAAGAAGGGCTTGCGCATCAGCGTGGTGACCGATGCCTTGCCAGGGTCTTCCGTGGGCGGCTCTGCCGGGTGCAGCGCATGCAGCAGGTCGTGCGTGTACAGGACACCAATGACGTCGTCGCGGTCCTTGCCGTAGACGGGCAGGCGGCTGTAGCCCTCCTCCTTCACGACGGCGAGCGCCTCGATCAGCGTCTTGTCCGAGGCGATCATCACGATGTCCGGCCGCGGGATGAGCACGTCCTTCACGAGCGAGTCGTCCATGCCGATGATCGACTCGATCATGTCGGCTTCCTCGGGCGTCACGCTGCCTTCGCGCTCGCCTTCCTCGACCGTCTCGAGGAGCTCCTCCCGTGCGGAGGGCGCCGCCGCGTCGAGATTCACGCGGAACAGAAGCTTGCAGAACCACACAAGCGGCATGCGCAGCGGCGTGAAGAGCACGCGTAGCACCTCGAGGGTGCGGAAGCAAGCCAACAGTGAGCGGTTGGGACGGCGTGCGACCGCCAGGCGGATGACGACGTCGTTGAGAAGGAAGGTCACGCAGAACACGACGGCCATCACGATGCCGAGCGCACCCCACGGCAGCTCACCGGTCTCCGTGTGGCCGCTCGTGAAGTGACCTCGGAAGACGAGCCACGCGATGCCGACAACCAGCAAGGCGTGGCCGAGGAAGCGCGCGAGGCGCGCCGTGACGACGTAGCTCGGCACACGCTTGAGGCGTGCCTCCGCCCACGCGGTGACCTCGCGCCGCTTCGCCATGTCCATGACGCGGCTGCGGCTGTGGCGCTCGAGTGCGACCTCCGACGCGCTACCGAACGCCGCGAGCATCTCCGCGGCGATGAGGTACACGGCCAGACCGATGTCCGCTGCGAGGCTCGCCAGTGGAAGCCCGATCAGGAAGAGTGCCGGAAAGACGAGGGCCGGAAGTGCGACGGCGCGATGACCGCCTGGTGGATTCCAAGGCATGGAAGGAATCTGGGCTCCGAAACAATGCGGCCGTCCCGCCCCGGGCCGGCTGCCCTCACCATACGGCCAGGGTGGACCCGCGCCACGGAATGCGGGCCGGCTGCCTAACGCCGGCGCGGGGCGCGGCGCGCGGCCTGACCCCGACCGGCCCGGTCCCGAGCAGCCTTGAGCGCCGCCGCCAGCCGCGGCGGCACGCCACCCTCGGCTCCCGGCAGCCCACGGCGCTGCTGGTGGCAGACGGCCAACGCCAGGGCGTCGGCGGCGTCGAAGCCCGCAGGCGCCTCGGCGAGGGCGAGCACGCGCTGGACCATGGCCCGCACCTGCTCCTTCGAGGCACGGCCGGCGCCGGTCACGGATCTCTTCACCACGTTGTTCGGGTAGTGCGCCACGGGGAGCCCGGCCTCGGCCAGTACGAGCACGAGAGCCCCGCGCGCCTCGCCGATCCGCTGGGCTGCGCGGGCATCGCGCCCGTAGAACGCCTCCTCCACCGCGGCCTCCGCCGGCGCCCAGGTCTCGAGCACGTCGCGCAGACCTGTGGCGAGGGTTTCGAGCCTCCGCTCGATCGATGCCTTGGGCTCGGCCCGCAGCGTGCCGTGGGCTACGGCGCGGAGCCGCGCGCCTTCGACCTCGACCACGCCCCAGCCGACGAGTCGCGAGCCGGGATCGATGCCGAGGATGCGCATGCCGCCATCCTACGCACGCGTGCGTGCGTCTCATCGACTCCTTTGTTCGTGCATGGCACGCGCGAGCTCCAGGTCTTCGGGTTCCGTGATCTTGATGTTGATCAAGGTGCCCGGCACCGCCACCACGCGGATGCCCGCGTGCGCGAGCAATGAGACCTCGTCCGTGCCCTCGAAGCCCGCGGCCGCCGCCGCTTCGAACGCGCGTCGCAGCAGCGGAGCTCGTGCGGCCTGCGGCGTCTGGGCGCGCGCGAGGTCGCTCCGGTCCACGCCCGGGCCAAGCGTCGGCCAGCTGCTCGTGCCTGCTTCCAGCCGATGCAGCGTGTCGCGCACGGGCAGCACGGCCGCCGCGGCGCCGTCGCTGTCTACGGCGTCACGCACGCGTTCGATCACCGCGCGTGACACCAGCGGCCGGGCGCCATCGTGTACGTAGATGGTCTCGACGCCCGCCGGCAGCGCATCCATGCCGAGCGCGACGCTGGCCTGGCGCGTCCTGCCGCCGGTCACGATCGTGGCGTCGGGCACGAGGGCCTGGAAGGCATCGACGTCCGCGGGCCGGGCGGTGATGACGACGGCCAGATCCGGGACCACGGTGCGGAACGGGGCCAGTGCCCGGACGAGCACGGGCTTGCCGGCGAGATCCAGCAGCACCTTGGACGTCTCGCCGCCGAAGCGCGTGGAGGAACCCGCAGCCGTGAGTACCAAACCGTCCATGCGCGCATGCTACCGCGTAGGATCGTGCCCATGCGCGTCGGGATCGGCTACGACATCCATCCGTTCGAGCCCGGCCGGGTGCTCATGCTCGGCGGGATCAAGATCGAGGGCTCCTGGGGGTTGCGCGGGCATTCCGATGCCGATGTCCTGCTGCACGCGATCGGCGATGCCCTGCTGGGGGCGGCGGCTCTTGGCGACCTGGGCGATCACTTTCCCGATTCGGACCCCAAGTGGAAGGACGCCCCGTCCGCCGTCCTGCTGGCGGACATCCTTTCCAAGGTGAAGAACGAGGGCTTCGAGCCGGGCAACGTCGACGCGACGATCATCGCCGAGCGCCCGCGCATCGGGCCGCACCGCGCGGCCATCCGCGATCGCGTGGGTTCCCTGCTCGGCCTGCATGCGGATGCCGTCAACATCAAGGCGACGACGCACGAGGGCCTCGGCGCCCTGGGCAAGGGGCAGGGCATCGCCGTGATGGCGATCGTCTCGCTCGTCGAGGCGTCGGCGTGAGACTGCTCGCTGTGCTGATCCTGTGCGCGCCGGTCGGCGCCTGCTGCCTCGAGCCGACGGTGCAGGAGACCGTCGACAACGTGACCAGCCTCAAGGGCGGCACGATGTCGGGGCTGCGCGCGCGCCGCGGGCTGGGGCCGTTCACGACCTACGACCGTCCGCCGGACGAGATGATCGAGATCGTCGAAGAGGCCGCGCGCAAGGCCGTCGGCCTCGGCGGGAAGCCGGTCACCGCGGTCTGGTCGCGGCCGCATCGCGGTGAGGTGTACGCCAAGGAGCGCACGGCAGAAGAGTCCACGGACGACGGCTACGTGGCTGAGTTCCGCTCCGCGATGATCGCGTTCGTGTACCCGGTGACGGGCAAGCCGGGCTCTTCCAAGGTCGAGATCCACATGGTGCACCGCGGCCCGTCCCACAAGGGTGCCGTCGAGTGGCGCCGCGACATGCCACGGTGGATCGACGAGGTAATGCGCGAGCGGATCGCCTCGATACCGGAGTGACTCCACAGAGACACAGAGGCGCAGAGCGATTCATCAGGGCGTTGAATCGCCACCCTCGATCGCCCGCCGCTTGCGGGTCCTCAAGAGGGCGTCGTGCGTCCTGCCAGCGGCGCTCCGTGCCTCTGCGCCTCTGCGGAGACAGTCACTCCGAGGCCGACACCTTCGTCATGCGGTCGCCTTCGCGGATCTCGTTGACGACGTCCATGCCCGCGGTGACGCGGCCGAAGACCGTGTGCACGCCGTCGAGATGCGGCGTGTCACGCAGCGTGATGAAGAACTGGCTGCCGCCCGTGTTCGGGCCCGCATGCGCCATCGAGAGGACACCGGCCTCGTCATGCTTCTTGGGGTTGCCGTCGACCTCACACTTGATCTTGTAGCCGGGGCCGCCCGTGCCGGGCATGCCCGTGGCGCCCTCGCGCGTGTTCGGGCAGCCGCCCTGGATTACGAAGTTCGCGACGTAGCGGTGGAAGCTGAGGCCGTCGTAGAAGCCGTCGGTGATCAGCTTGACGAAGTTCTGGACCGTGCCGGGGGCGTCATCGTCGAAGAGCTCGAGCTCGATGGTGCCCTTGGTGGTCTCGATCGTGGCGGTGCTCATGGGGAGGCTCCTTCGGTTGCGCGGGAGCCTACCCCGGGCTGGGAGGAGCGCTACTTGGCGATGAAGCGTCCGGTGACGAGCGCGTAGAACTCGACGGCCTTCACGGACGCCTCCCGGATCGTCTCGATCTGTTCCCGCGAGTGGAGAACCAGCGTGTCGCCCGTGAGCGCCGGGTGGGTGCCCTGCCAGGCCGTGAGGCCCTGGGGCGGCGCCTGGGTGTCCTTCACCTGCGTGCGCATCAACGCCCAGCGCGACTCGACCTGGTACGTCATCTCACTCGACGTCGGGATGACCTCGAACGAGCAGCCCGTCTTCATCGCAGCTTGTCGCCTCTGCGTGTTGTTGTCGTCCGAGAAGTTCACCATCAGGATCGGATGGTCGACGACGTTGTTCAGCCTGCCCTTGACGCCCTCCACCGTCGTCAGGCGCTGGTCCATGAGAATCGTCGTCTTGCCGCGCTTCTTCAGCGCGTCGAGGATCTGCGGCCAGCCCATGGGCACGGTCGTGCCTTCTGCCTGCTCGAACACGGACTGGGTCTCGGAGACTTCGGGTGTCGCGGGATCCACGCGCACGATACGCACGTCGAAGACCCACACCCCGGCGCGCGGCTTGTCGTCGGCGCGCGCCACGTCGCCCGGTACGGCGGCGAGCGCGCCTCCGAACAGAGCCAGCAGGAGGAAAGAGAACGTCCGCGTCTTCATGGTTGCAGCCCTCAATTTCGCAGTTTCCGGGGCTGCCGGCGCCCCCGCCCAAAGTCTCGATTTCGCAGTGTAACCTCGGGCGCTGTACGGCGTTTCAAGACACGTGCGGGGCGCGTTTCCCCGCGCTTCCCCGGTCGCCCGCATGGTGGAGACTCCGATGAATCGCTGGATGCCTACCCTGGTCTGTCTCGCCCTGGCGGTGCTGGCCCTCCCGGCCGCCTTTGCGGGCGACGACACACGCACGCAGCTCGAGCAGCGCTTCGCCAAGATCGACCGCGAGGACGCGATGGCCGCCTACAAGCTCGCGCTCGAGCTCGAGGCCGGCGGCGCGCCCGACCTCGCCGCGAAGGCCTACGAGATCGTGATCGGCATCGACCGCGATCACCGCGCGGCCCGCCGGGCGCTTGGCTACGAGTTCATGGCCGAGCGTTGGCTCAAGGGAGACGATCTCCAGCGCGCCAAGGGCTTCGTACGTCACGACGGCAAGTGGATGACCGCGCTCGAGTTCGCGGAAGCCACCCGGCCCCAGCGGGAGGCGGCCGAGCAGAAGGCCGGTGAGAAGCGCGTCATGCGCTACCTCGCAAAGATCGCCAGCCGCATTCCCCACAGGGTCAAGGAAGGCAAGCGCCTGATGGCCTTGGAGGACGATCGCTTCAAGCTCCAGCCGCTCGCCAAGGTTCTGCGCTGCGAGCCGACGGAGCTGCGCGTCTACGCCGCGCAGGAACTCGCCCGCATGGGCGACCCGCTCGCCGCGCCCGCGCTGCTCAAGCGCGCGATCTACGACAAGAAGAAGGAAGTGCGCGAGGCGGTGGTCGTCGCGCTCAAGGAGATCGGCTCGCCCGACTCGGTACACCCGCTCGGGCGCGCGCTCGACAGCCGGTACCGCGACGTACGCGTCCGTGCCGCCGAGGCGCTGGGCATGCTCGGCGACGAGCTTGCCTATCCCTACATCATCAAGAAGTGGTCCGGCCGTTCGGGTGACTTCCCGCGCGTCTACCTCTCGACGGTGCGCCAGATCTCCTACATCCAGGACTTCGACGTGGAGGTCGCGCAGACTTCGTTCATCGCCGACCCGATTGTCGGTGTGATCCAGGAAGGCGTCGTCCAGGCGATCAAGATCCACGCGACGGAGCAGACCTTCCACATCTACGAGCAGCCCGCGTTCCAGGGTGCGCTCAAGAGCCTGCACGGACAGGACCTCGGCAACCGGGTCGGCGCGTGGGCCGAGTTCTGGCGCGAGAACAAGAGCCGTCTGCTCGACGAGCGCCACGCGCGCTACCGCAAGCTGGAAGCCGAGCGCAAGGCCGGGAACTGATCCGGCGGACGCCGACCGTCGCCGCGATGTAGGGGCGACCCGAACGGAGCGAGTGGTCGGCCCCTCGCACTTGGTGTTGTGACCGCTGCATGCCGGTTGCGGGCCGACCACTCGGCCCGTTCGGGCCTCGGGTCGCCCTTACATGGAGCTCTCCCATGAAGTACATCACTCTGCCTCTGATCCTGCTTCTCGGCGCACATGCTCTGGCTAACGAGCGGCGCGTCCTGACGAATGGCGAGAGGGTCGTGCTCGCGTGTCTCGGCATGATCGGCTCCGAGAAGCCCGACCGAATCGCCAAGGCCGAGCGCCTGTTGGCTGCCCAGGACGAGATGGACCTCTTCCGGCCGCTGGCCACGGCACTGCGCTGCAACCCGTCCTCGCTGCGCGTCTATGCGGCGGGCCGGCTTGCCAAGCTCGACGACGAGCGGGCTGCGCAACCGCTGCTGCACCGCATCGTGCGGGAGCCCAAGGCCGAGGTGCGACTCGCGTTCGCCGACGCGCTCCGACGTCGAGGTGCAAAGCAGAGTGTGGCGGTGCTCGGCCGCGCGCTCTGGAGCAAGGACGAGCGCATCGCGCAGCGCGCGGCCGAAGCGCTGGGCGTCCTCGGTGATCGTGCGGCGATGGCGTACCTCGTCGCGCGCTGGTCCGCGCGCGCCGGCGACTTCCCGAAGTCGTACTTCACGCAGATGCAGCAGAACAACTACTTGCAGGACTTCGACGTCGAGGTGGCTTGAACGGGCTGGATCGCCGACCCCATCGTCGGCACCGCCCGGTCGGGCGCCGTTCAGGACATCAAGATCAACGCCACCGAGCAGACGCTCACGCGCGTCATCCACGCCTCGTTGGTCAAGCTCGCAGGGCGTGACCACGGGCGCAGCCCGGCGGCGTGGAAGGGGTTGCGCAAATGAAGGTCATCGCCTCGGTACTCGTGTTCGCCACGGCTGCAGCGTCGTTCGCAGCAGAGAAGAAGGCCGTCCTGCGTCAGGGCGAGAGGGTCGTGCTTGCGTGCCTGGGCATGATTGGCTCGGAGAAGCCGGCGAGAATCGAAAAGGCCGAGCGCATCCTTGCCGCGCAGGAGAAGCAGGACTTCCTGCGTCCCCTGGCGACGGCGCTCACGTGCAACCCGCCGTCGCTGCGCATCTATGCCGCCGGCCGGCTCGCGACGCTGGGGGACGAACGGGCCGCGCGCCCGCTGTTGCACAAGCTGGTACGGGAACCGAAGGCCGAGGTCCGCGCTGCCTTTGCAGGGGCGCTTCGGCGCATGGGTGCTCGCGACGCCGTGCGCATATTGGGACGCGCACTGTGGAGCCGGAACCCGACGACAGTGCGCAACGCGGCCGAAGCGCTGGGCGAACTCGGCGACGAGGCCGCGATTCCCTACGTCATCCGCAAGTGGTCCGGGCGTTCCGGCGACTTCCCGCGCGTCTACTTCACGCAGGTGAACCAGCGTAGCTACATCCAGGACTTCGACGTCGAGGTCGCCGCGACATCGTTCATCGCCGATCCGATCATCGGCATCTCCCAAGAGGGGCTCGTCCAGCCGGTCAAGATCATCGGCACCGAGCAGACCTTCACGGACGTCTATCACGCGACGCTGGTCAAGCTCACGGGACGCGATCTCGGCAAGAAGGTCGGTGCCTGGCGGAAGGCCTACCCTCAGTCCTTGAGCGCGAAGTCCCGGGTTGCCGTCCGGTAGCAGCCGAAGGCCAATAGCGCCGCGGTGATGACGAACAGCGTGATGGCCGCCGTCGCCGGCTCCTCGAACGGGATGCGGATATTGAGTCCCGACCCGCCCTGCGCCGTCAGCTCGACCTGTCTGGCTACGCGCCGCGAGTGTTCGACGAACGCGTCGTCCGTGAGACCGTGGTGCAGGCTGCGCAGGTGATACCGGATCGAGAGCTTCTGGATCGTGCCGGGCAGGTTGCCGATCAAGACCTCGATCACGAACGTGTAGACCAGGCCCGCGATCAGCCCCCGACGGAAGATCGCAGAGAGAACGTAGTACACCGCGCCCAGCACGAGGACGCCCATGAAGGCGGTGATCGCCGTGCCGGACCAGACGGAGCGGTCGATGCCGAGCGCCGAGAAGTGCAGCAGCGACCAGAAGGCGATGATCGCGAGCAGTGCCGCGGGTATGGCGCCAGCGAAGAACCGGCTCAGGAAGACCGTGGTGCGTGAGACGGGCCGGACGAGGTGATAGACCAGCGTGCGCTGGCGCATCTCGCGCGAGAACATCGGACCGACCAGGAGCAGTGCGATGAGCGGCAGGATCAACAGCAGCATCTGCTCGTCCAGGAGCTCCCAGAGAGTGTGGTAGCCATCCGGGTCGCGGCCTCGTCTCGGCTTCGCGAGGGTGATGATCAGCGAGCCGAGGAGCCCGACACCGACGGCGAGGCCCACGCGCACGACGAGCTTCTTGAGCGTGAAGTTCTCCCGCAGGCCCCAGAGCATGACCGGCAGGAAGCCCGCGAGGGCGTGGCCGGTCCCGTGACGCTGCGCCGAGGCGGCGCCGTCCTGTGCTTCCAGGGGGGGCAGGCTGTCGCTCATCGTTTCGTCAGGTAGCGGAACACCGCCTCCAGGTCCTCGTCGACGGGCACGACGGCGCCGACGTCGGCATCGTCGTTGGTCACCATCTCGCTCAACGCGTCGAAGAACTCCTTGGGGTGCGTCGTGAGCACTTCGAGTCCGTCCGGCGTGTGCTCCACGCGTCGCACGCCCTCGAGCGCCATCACCCGTGCCGCCAGCTCCGTCGGCGCGCCGGTCGTGATTCGCACGGTGAGCGGGAACTCCGGCAGCTCGCGGCGCAGCTCGCGCGGCGTACCGTCCGCCAGCACGCGCCCGTAGTTGAGGACGAGCATGCGACGCGCAACGCTCTCCACCTCGTGCAGCACGTGGCTCGAGACGATGACGCATTTGCCTTCGGCGCCCAGCTCACGGATGAGGTCGCCGAAGAACCGACGACCGGGCGGATCGAGCCCGTTGAGCGGCTCGTCGAGCACGATCACGTCCGGATCGTGGGCCAGCGCCTGCGCCAGCTTGAAACGCTGGCGCATGCCCTTGCTGTAGGCCTGCACGCCGCGCGTGAGGTCGTTCTCCAGGCCGACGCGTTCGAGCGCACGGCGCGCGATCGCCCGCGCGTCCCGTCCGCCGAAACCGTGCAGCCGGGTGAGATAGGTGAGCACGCTCCACGCCGAGGCCTTCGGGTAGAACGCGTCCTGCTCGGGGCAGAGACCGATGCGGCGCGTGACTTGCGCGCGGTTGAACGGCTCCTCGTCGTTGACGAACACGCTGCCGAGGCTCGGACGCAGCATGCCGCAGATGAGCTTGATGAGCGTGCTCTTGCCAGCGCCGTTCGGACCGAGCAAGCCCGTCACGCCCGGGCGGAACTCGGCCGTGACCTCGTTGAGGCCCATCACCTCGCCGTACCACTTGCTGAGGCGGTCCAGGCGGACGGAAGGGGTTGCGCTGCCGCTCACTCGCCGACCTCCACCGTTCGAGCCCGCCGCCACGCGAGGAAGAGTCCGACGGCGAGCAGCAGCAACATGACCAGCCATGCGTCGATGGGTTCCGGGTGGATGCCGGCTTCGTGCCGGTCGAGGACACGGTTCTCCCAATTCCGCGGCGCGGCCATCTTGAACTCACGCGTGAAGTTGTTGGGGATGTCCAGGGCCCGCAAGCGATCGCCCCACACGCCCTGGATGCGCATGCCGACGAAGCGCGGGAACATGCCGCCGAACAAGACGACGGCAGAGAGACCCATGACGAGCCCGCGGCGTGGTGTCTGCGAAGACAACAGCAACAGCAGCCCCGTCAGCGAGATGGAGCCCGCGACGTAGTACTTGATGACGCGCTGGGCAACGTCCACGTTGTCGCTCAGCCACGTCCACGTCTCGCCCGGTGGCTGCCAGAGGCCCACGAGCAGCCACAAGAGCAGCCCCGGGAGCAGCATCATGGGCACCATCAACGCGGGGATGATCATCACCTTGCCGAGCATGTAGTCCCGCGGACGCAGCGGACGCACGAGGTATAGGGACAGGGCCCGCGTGCGCAGGTCGTCGGCAATCAGGCTGGAGCCCACCAGCACGGCGGCGATCATCGCGAGCAGCGAGGAGACGTTGTGGAACTCGCGGAAGCGGGCGTTGAGGCTGAACAACTGTTCGAGCACCGTCGCAGCGGCGCCCCCGCCCATGCGCTCGCCTGTCTCCGCGAGACCGAACTGGAAGTAGAGAATGCCCGCGTAGCCGCAGAAGACGAGCGCGATGAGGTAGCCGATGCGCCGCACGCCCTTGCGCGCGAGCGCCATACGCGCGCCTTCCGCGAAAATGCTGTACGCCACGGGGGCGGACTTGAAGGTGCCCTCGTAGGGCCGGTAGCCGCGCGCGTAGACCGCCATTAGATCGGGCCCTCGTCGTCCGGCGCATCGGCGTCGCCGTCACCGAGGATGCGCATGAAGACCTCTTCGAGGCTCTCCGACTGGGGACCGAGCCGCCGGATGCGCACCGCGTGGTCGCGGGCCAGCCCGAAGAGCCGGCGTGCGCCGTCGCCTTCGGCGACCTCCACGATCCAGTGCTGGCGGGCTTCGACGAGCTCGGTGCCCGACGTCTCCGCGTCTTCGGAGGTGACGACCTTGATGTCTCCGGAGTCGAGGCGCGCCGCGAACCCGTCCAGATTGACCAGCTCGCCCTCCACGTCGATGACGTAGCGGTCGCCCCGCGGCTGGAGATCGGCGAGCCGGAACGTCCCTCGCGACCGCCCCAGGTGCAGGACGACGACCGAGTCCGCGACCTTCTGCACGTCCGGCAGGATGTGCGACGACCAGATGATGTGTTTGGCGTGGTTGCGGGCGAGATCGGTGATGAGGTCGAGCAGCTCGTCGCGGGCTTCCGGATCGAGGCCCGCAAGCGGCTCGTCGAGGAAGATCAGTTCGGGATCGTGAACGAGAGCCTGGGCCAGCTTGAACCGCTGTCGCATGCCCGTCGAGTACTCGCGCACATCACGGTAGATGGCCTCGCCCAGGCCGACGTGGTGCAGCATCTCGTGCGCGCGGCGGAGCGCCTCGTTGCGCGGCAGGCCGGTGAGCTGGCCCAGGTACCGGCACGCGCGGATGCCCGTCATGTCCGGCAGATACGTATCGGCCTCGGGCATGA
The DNA here is from genome assembly GCA_028281445.1 of Planctomycetota bacterium. Classification (GTDB taxonomy): domain Bacteria; phylum Planctomycetota; class PLA2; order PLA2; family JAEUHO01; genus JANQJW01. Next base: position 27,870 of record JANQJW010000062.1, read on the forward strand.
AGCCGACGCGTCGGCGAATCGCCCGGCGCTGTGTGCGCGCGTCCATGTCGAGGACCGTTGCGTCGCCCTCGTAGTCCGGCAGCAGGCCGAGGATGCACTGGATCATCGTCGACTTGCCGGCTCCGTTGGGGCCCAGCAGGCCGGTGACGCCCTCGCCGATCTCCAGCGTGACGTCCTTCAACGCGGGGGGACGCTTGCCGTACGCCTTGGTCAGGGAGCGGAGCTGGACGATCGACATGGCTATTCGTCCTGGGGATCCGTCGCGGCGGCACCGGGACCGGTGACGAAGCGCTCGCGATAGGCCGCCATCACGGTCGAGGCGGCTTCCTCGACGGCCTTGCGGGACATGTCGATCACCGTCCAGTCGGGATGGTCCGCGATGAGTCGCTTGGCGTAGTTCACCTCCCGGCGAATGTGGCGCAGGTCGCCATAGTCGCTGTCGGGGCGCATCTTGAGGTTCTCCATGCGCGTCTGCCGGATCTTCATGAGCACCACGGGGTCGATCGTCAGCGCGAAGACCCGCTTGGGGTCGACCTCGTCGATCTCCTTGGGGATCGGTACGTCGAGGACGAGCGGGACGTTGGCGACCTTGTACCCGTGGTGCGCGATGTGGTTCGAGAGCGGCGTCTTCGAGGTGCGGCTGATCCCGACCAGGACGATGTCGGCCTCGGGCAGATTGCCGGGACGCTTGCCGTCGTCGTTGTTGACCGCGAACTCGACCGCCGCGATGCGCTTGAAGTACTCCTCGTCGAGCTCGTGGCCGAGACCGGGAATCGAGAGCGGATCGCGTCCCAGGTGCGAGGCGAGTCGCCGGATGAGACCACCAAGGACGTCGACCGCCGTGACGCGCTGGACCTGGGCGAGGTCCTTGATGTGCGCGCGGAGGTCCGGGCCGACCAGCGTGTACGCCAACAGCGCACCAGTGCGCTTGGCCTCGCGGACGGCCTCTTCCAGCGCCTCGATGCTGAGCACCTTCGGCAAGACGTGCACGGTGCCTTCTTCCACGGGGCCGAACTGCGCCAGTGCGGCCTTCGCCGCCTGCTCGGCGGTCTCGCCGGTGGCGTCGCTGATCGCGAGGATGATCGGCTGTTGGATCACGAGACGGGCAGCCCTTCCCCCTGCGGGTTCTCCGGGGTCCCGATCCACACCGCGCCGCCCTCGAAGTGTTCCTTCTTCCAGATGGGCACGTCGCGCTTCAAGCGCGCGATGAAGTCCGCGACCGTCGCAAGTCCCGCTGCGCGGTGGGGGGACGACACGGCAACCACCATGGCGTCCTCGCCGATTGCGAGCTCGCCGATGCGGTGGGTGCAGGCGATCGCCGAGACGCCGTGCTCTGCCTCGAGCTCGGCGGCGATGCGCTCCATCTGCTTGATGGCCATGGGCTCGTATGCCTCGTACTCCAAGCGCGTGACGCGGCGATCGGCGGTCTTGTTGCGCACCGTGCCGTGGAACACGATCACGGCCCCGTTGTCGGGGCCCAGGACCGCGCGTCGTACGACCTCGGCATCGATCGGTTCGGACTGGATCGCAAAGGCGCCCACTAGCCGCCTCCGACCGGGGGAATGAGCGCGACTTCGGCGCCGTCGCGAAGCAGGGCCTCGGTGTCGACGAAGTCCTCGTCGACGGCGAACCGCAGCGTGCGGGTCGCGTCGGCGAGCGCGGGATGGCGCGTGGTCAGTTCCCGCAGAAGCGACGCAACGGTCCCGCCGTCTTCCAGCTCGACCTGCTCGCTCGTCATGCCCGCGGCTTCCCGGGCGGCGGCGAAATAGCGCACGAGGACCCTCACGGCGCGCAGTCTAGCCTTCCGCGAGGGCACGCTCCCTGGAATCACGACGCGCGGCGGCGGGCGGGCTCCCGCGCGACCAGTCCGTGTGCGGCGTGCGGTTGCGGACGAGCCAGTCCCAGAGCAGGCCCCCGTACGTGCGTGGCCGGATGCCCTGCTGCTTGAAGAACGGCTTCAGATGCCGATGAAGCGCCGAGAGGTTGTAGAACGGCACGCGCGGGAAGTAGTGGTGCTCGAGGTGGTAGTTGGACCACAGGAACACCCGGTCCCAGAGGAGCGGGCTCGGTTTGATGAGCGTGCCCCAGTGCGCGGGCGCCTGGGGGTCGATGTCGTAGTGCTGGCCCAGGCGGTTGACCGTGAACGCCACGGGGAACACGAAGAACACGGGGAGGATGTGCAGCTTGAGCGCGGCCGCCCCGCCGAACTGCCACCAGAGCAGGGCGGGGATCGTGAGGTGGAGCAGGATCGCGGCGCGCCGCTCCCACGCGATGCGTTGTTTGAGCGCAGGTTCGTAGTTCGCGGCCTCGCGCCTCGCCGCGCGGAAGTAGATGGGGACGAGCGCAGGCGTGAAGTAGAGCGCCTTGTAGGCGCGCGTCACGATCTTCGGCGTCAGCGAGTGGCGCTTTGGATCCTTGTCCTCGGTTCCGAGGTTGTCGTGGTGATCGAGATGCCAGCGCCGGAACTGGGAGAACGACAGACCGCTCGGCGCGCTGTAGAGATGACCGAGCAGGGTGTGGCCCAGGCTCTTGCGTTCCTTGGTCACGATCTCGTGGACGACCTCGTGGACGAGTACCGTGAAGTCGAACACGACGAACCCGATGACGATCGAGGCAGGAATCCACGCGTACCAGAGGTGGCCGTATTCGAGGATGACCCAGACGGCGGCGGCGAGGAACACGAGCTGGCGCAGCACGACGAGGGCGTGGCGCCACGGCTTGATCTCGTGGAGCGCGCGCAGCGTGTCCGCGGAGATTGCGGCCGACAGGTCGGCACGGAAGGACTTCGCGGCCTTGTCCCAGTGGGTGGCCATTGGCTCAATCGTATGACGGGATTCTCCGCAGAGGCACAGAGCCGCAGAGCTGAGCCTGGGATTCGAGCTGGGGCCTTGATTGAGTCCACCCCTGGAGTTGTGCACAACAAAGAGAGGGGCCGGCGTAGGCCGTTGGCGCTCTGCGTCTCTGTGGAGAGATGTCTACGGTCCCGTGGGATTTCCGCAGAACCTTCGCCCTAACAGCCGCAGGGTCGTCCAGGCGGTCGTCACGATCTTCATCTTGGACGCGCCGCGCTTGCGGTCATAGCGCAGGATCAGCGGGACCTCCTCGATGCGCCGCGCCTTGCGGCGCAGCTTCAGGAGCAGATCGACCATCACCGAGAACCCCTCCTGGTTCAGGAAGTGGGGGCCGTAGTGCGCCGCACCCCAGCGCAGGAGCGTGACGCGGTAGCAGCGATAGCCGCACGTGTAGTCCCGTGCGCCCGGAAACATGCCCTGGAGCAACACGGACGCGCACGCGCTGATGCCCTTGCGGAAGCCGTCGAGGCCGTGGACCTCCGCGCCCGGTTGGAAGCGCGATGCGATGACGATGTCCGCCCCTGCGTTCGCGCGCTCGACCATCTCCGGCATCAGCTCCACAGGATGCGTGTGATCTGCGTCGAGACTGATCAAGAGGTCGCCGTCGGCTCCACTCTCGAGCACGTGATGAATGCCGGTGCGCATCGCCGCGCCCAGGTTCATGTTGACCGCGTGGACGATCACCTCGAGATCGAGGTCGCCTTGCGCGCCGCGAGCCGCATCGGCCGTCCCATCCGTGCTGCCGTCGTCGACCACGAGCACCCGCACGGGAGGCGCGCCGCCGGGCCAGCGTCGGATGGTCTCTGCGAGATCGCCGAGCAGCGGCGGGAGATTCTCGGCCTCGTTGAAGGCCGGGAGGAGGACCCAGACGCGGCTGCTCACGCCGTCGCGCCGGCCGGCGCCGGTGTCCAGGGCGCAACGGTCTCGCCGGCGAGGTGCGCCGCGATCCGCTCCGCGGCATGCCCGTCGCCGAAGAGGAACCGCGGGACGCCCATTTCGTGCCGTGCGCTCTCGTCGTCCAGCAGCCGTGCACCCTCGTGCTGGATCCGCGCGCGGTCCGTGCCTACCAGCAGGCCCGCGCCGGCATCGATCAGCTCCGGCCGCTCCGTGACCTCGCGCAGCACGAGCAGCGGCTTGCCTAGCGTCGGCGCCTCCTCCTGGATGCCGCCGCTGTCGGAGATCGCGAGCTCGCAGCGGTCCAGCAGCCAGACGAGCTCGGCGTAGTCGACCGGGTCGACGAGCTTGATGTTCGGTGCCTGCAGCACGGACCGCGCGGGACCGAGGACGGCCGGGTTCGGGTGGACCGGGTAGACGAAGGTCACGTCCGGATGCGACGCGGCCAGGTCCTCGAGCGCGCCGAAGACGTCGCGAAGCGGAGCGCCGAACGACTCCCGCCGGTGGGCGGTCACGAGCACCAGGCGTCCGACGTCGCCGAGCGCGTCGCGAATCGGGATCGCGAGTTCCGGTAGGCGTTCGCGCAGCCAGAGCAAGGCGTCGACCGCCGTATTGCCCGTGACGAGCATGCGCTCGGGCGGGATGCCCTCGTGGGCGAGGTGCGCGGCCGCGCCGGCGGTGGGGGGGTAGAGCCCCGCGGCCAGGCGGTCGATCAGGACGCGATTCATCTCCTCGGGGAACGGCGCGTCCATCCGGCCCGATCGCAGGCCCGCTTCCACATGGGCGACCGGGATCTCGGCGTAGAAGGCCGCCAGCGCCGTGGCCATGGCCGTCGTCGTGTCGCCCTGGACCACGACCCGGTCCGCCTGCGTCTCGGCCAGGACGCGGGTCATGGACTCGAGGACGCGTCCCGTCACCCCGGCGAGGCTCTGGCCGGGGCGCATGAGGTCCAGGTCGATGTCCGGCTCCAGGTCGAAGCGCGCGAGGACCTGGTCGAGCATGTCGCGATGCTGGGCCGTGGCGCAGACCACGCAGCGAAAGTCCGCGGGGCGCACCCGCAGGGCTTTCACGACCGGGACCAGTTTGATGGCCTCAGGGCGCGTTCCGAAGGTGACGAGCACGGTCTGCATGAAGAGTTCCCACCCGGGCCGATCACCATACGGGCTCTCGGTCGGGGTGCCGATATGCTTCGTGGCCCCCCGGAGCGCCCCCCCCGCGGCGCAGAGGACGATGCCAGGCCGATGATTCCCCCCGTCGACGACAGCCGCGATATGCAGATCGATGAGCCCGTCGGGTTCTGGCAGCGCTGCGGCTACCTGTTCGGGCCGCTCATCGTGACCGCCGTCATCGTGGGGCTCATCTACCTCATCTACAACCAGTCCGTGCTCAACGAGGTGCTGGTAGCCGGCGCCGTCAGCCTGCTGGGTGCGGGGACGACGGTTGTCTTCGGCGAGGCCGCGCTCGGTGAACAGGTCTACGACCTGAACCTCAACACGTGGCATCTCGCCTACGTCGTCATGTATGTGAACGCCGCGAGCACGTTCTTCTACACCTACAACCTCGACCTCCTGCAGAAGGTGCCCAAGATCGGCCCGTACATGCGGCGCGCGCGCATGAACTCCGTAGCGATGCTGCGCCAGCGACCGTGGATCCGCCGCTGGGCCGTCGTTGGCATCGGGCTCTTCGTCGTGACGCCGCTGCCCGGCAGCGGCGCGCTCGGCGGCGCGCTGATGGGACGCATCATCGGCGTGTCGAAGAAGGCGACGTTCATCTCCGTGAGCATCGCCGGCGTTGTCGTTTCATCGGCCTACGCGATGTTGGCCAACGAGCTGAAGGAGGCGCTCGACCGCTTGGAGCAGTTCGCTCCGCCGTGGGTCCGCTTCGTGGTCTTCGCGCTGTTCGCGATCGTCATGGTCTGGTTGATGACGAAGCTCGTGCGTTGGTTCGCCACCCACCCGCCGGAGGACGAAGCCGCTCCCGAGACCGCGGCCTGACCCGCGAGGGATCAGTCGTCCGGCCGTTCGCGTAGGATCCTCGCTCGAGGGCCTCCAATGCGAAGCGTGTTGCTGCTGCTTGCCGTTCTTCTCGCGTCCTGCGGCGACGCCGCGCCGATCGAGACGCCGCCGCCCTACATCGTGGTTGCCAACCGAGCGGACGGGACCTTCTCGGTCATCGACACCGACACGGACACGCTCGTCCGCCACGTGCCGCTTCCCGGCGGCGCGAAACCCGCGACGCCGGGTTACGTCGCGTACGTCCCGCGCCTGCGCCGCCTCTACGTCGGCGACGACGCGAACCGCCGAATCAGCGTGTTCCAGGTTCCTGAGTTCTTCCACCTGTTCGACCTGCCGATGCCGGCCGACGTATTCCACCTGTGGGTCAACGACCGTCAGCTCTGGGCGGTCGACCGCGATGCACTGAGCCTGGCAGTGTTCGACCTCGACAGCAGCCAGCGAATCGGGGTCATCCCGATCCCCGCGGACCTGCGCGCACGGGGCGGCGTCCCGCACGACGTGGTCGTCGACGCGACCCACGCCTACGTAACGGTCTTCCGCATCGCGGCCGCGCCGGATGTCGTCGTCAAGTACTCCTGCGACACGTTGACGGAGGTCGGCCGCGCATCGGTCGGAGACGACCCTCACGTGTTCCTCCACCCGACGGCTCCACGGCTCTATGTCGCGTGCCAGGACACCGACAACGTGTTCGTGCTCGACCGGGCCACGATGGCCGAGATCACCGTAGTGCCGATCTTCGGCGGCCACGGCGTCTGGGTGCCTCCGCCTGGGCAGACGCTGTATGTCACCAACTTCCCGAGTCACGTCGTTGGCGGCGAGCCGGGGCCCGGGGCCCTGGGCGTCTTCGCCGTGGACCTCGACACGGACACGGCGATCGGTGGCGTGGGAACGTCGCGCACCGGCGCGCACAACCTGAACAGCACGGCAGACGGCACCAAGCTCTACATCACGCACTCCGACGGCGGCAGCATGGTGGGCGTGTACGACGTGTCGGACCCGGACGCGGTGCCGGTCTTCCTACGCGAGATCCTCGTGGGCAAGAACCCGTTCGGCATTGCCCGTCTCGAATAGGTCGCGTTCGTGACGGAGAACCGGACGAACGGCTCGGTGCACTCGGCGAGAGACTCGTGCATGACGGCTGAATGACGGCCAAATGACTCCGCGGGACGAACGTAGTCGTTCCACACCGGGAGATGTCATGCGCGTCCTTCTTGCTGCTTTCTTCATTCTGTTGCTCGCCGTTCCCGCCGGCGCGGGCGACGAGCCCGCAATCGATGAGCTCGCCCGCATGGTGCTCCACGGCACCGATGCCGAGCAGGCGCTTGTTGCCAAGTGGCTCGAGAACGCCGACCGCGAGCAGCTGCTCGCGCTCTTCCAGGCAGTGCGCACGGCGCGCCACGGGACATCGTCCGAGCCTGGGTCCGAGCCTGGGTCCGGGCCTGGGGCCGAGCCTCGGCCCGAACCGGTCAAGCCGACCAAGGGCCTGGTCAATCTCGAGGTGAAGTTCATCGACGTGCGCGTGGAGGACGCCGCACGCCTCCTCGGTCCCGACCGGCCGTCCCCGGACACGACGAGCCGCCTCATGGATGCCGCCGACGTGGACCGACTGATGCGCAATGTCGAGGCAAGCGAGGGCGCCGTACTCGTCTCCGCCCCCCGCGTCACGGCCTACGACGGCCAGCGCGCGAACATGCAGGTCATCAACCAGATTTCCTTCATCCAGGACTTCGATGTCGAGACCGGCAACCCGCCCGTCGTCGATCCGATCATCGGCATCATGCAGGAGGGCGTCACGCTGGAGCTGCGCGGCAAGATCACCGCGGATCGCAAGGCGATCGACATCGAGTTCTTGGGGACCTGGGCCGTGTTGCAGCGCCCGATCAAGGAGAAGAAGATCAAGCTCGCCGGCAAGGAGCACACGATCCAGCTTCCGGAGCTCGACGTGGCGAAGACGGAAGCCGCCATTCGCCTGAACGACGGCGGCTACGCGATGCTTGGCGGGGGCGTCGAGTTCGAGATCGAGGGCCACCGCGTCGAGCGCGTCGCGTTGCTGCGCGCGCAGATCCTGGAGCTGGACAGGAAACCGGACCGCGTCGCCGAGATCGAGCCCGGCCTCGCGCAGCCGATGCTCGAGATGCACACGGAGGTCATCCTCGTCCCGGAAGATCGGATTCGGAGCTACTTGGGCGACCGGACCCTTTCACCGGCACGTGTTCATGTGCTCGACGCCCATCAGGCGGCGAAGCTCATCATGGAAGCGCGTTCGGACGACGCACTCGAGGTGATCACGGCCAGCAAGTTGGCCACGCTCGATGGAAGGAAGGCCGATCTGCAGCTGCTGAACGAGGTCTCCTACGTGAAGGAGTTCAAGAAGATCGAGAAGGGCGGCCGGACGATCTTCGATCCGGTCGTCGCGAAGCTCCAGGACGGTGTCGTGATCGAGATCACGCCGACCCTGAGCGCGAACAAGGAGATGGCGGTGATCGAGTTCTCCGGAGCCTTCGCCGCCATCGAGCGTCCGATTCGCAGGGTCACGAAGACAGTCGCCGGCGTGCAGCTCGTGACGCAACACCCCGAGATGAGCGTCACGCGTTCCAAGGCGACCATCCAGATGCGGAGCGACACCTACGTGCTGGTGCGCGGCGGCAAGCCCGGCAAGTTCGCCAAGGGCGAGCACGTGACCATCATCCACCTCAAGATCGGGACGGTGGGGGAGTTCGTCGGCGCCAAGCCGCCGGGTGTGCGCAAGAACAAGTAGGGGCGACCCTTGTGGTCGCTCCGCGACGCGCGTCGCGAATCACAACGATCCCTGTTCGGGCGGCCCTTGTGGCCGCCCCGTCGCCGGGAACCGCGGGCGGGCACAAGGCCCCCCTTACATGGAGCCCGTAAGGCGAATCGCAACGGATGGGGCGACCACAAGGGTCGCCCCTACACCGTCTCTCCTGCTTGTCGTTCGGCAATCCAAGCATCGATCTCGGCGCGTAGCTCCGAGACGAGGTCCGCTTCCTGGACCTTCTTGATCATCTTCTCGCCGCGGTAGATGAAGCCGAAGCCGCGGCCCGCCGAGATGGAGACGTCCGCATCCGCGGCTTCGCCGGGGCCGTTCACGATGCAGCCCATGACGGCGACGCGGCACGGGTACGTGAGTCCCTTCGTTGCCTCTTCGACCTTCGCGTTGAGTCCGATCAGGTCGACCTCCGCGCGGCCGCAGGACGGGCAGGCGTAGACGTCGAAGCCCTTCTGTCGCAGGCCGAGGTGCTCGAGCAGCATGTGTCCGATCTTCACCTCGTCGCGGTTGTCACCCGTGATCGAGAGGCGGATCGTGTCGCCGATGCCCTCGGTCAAGAGCAACGAGAACGCCGCGCTCGACTTGACGGTCGCGGGCAGCAGGCTGCCCGCGTGCGTGACGCCCAGATGGATCGGATAGTCGCACTCCTGCGCAAGACGACGATTGGCCTCGACCGTCAGGTCGATCGTGTGCGCCTTGATCGAAATGACGGTGTCGTAGAATTTCTGCCCCTCGAGGATCTCGACGTGGCGCAGGGCTTCCTTGACGCAGAGCTCGACGAGGTCTTCCTCCATGTCCTTGACGGACAGGCCCTTGCGCGGGCGGATCGAACCCGAGTTGACGCCGATGCGCATGGCGACGCCGGCGTTCTTGGCGGCCTTGACGACCCTCTCGACTTCGTCGGGCCGCCCGATGTTGCCCGGGTTGATGCGCACCTTGTCGACGCCCTGCGCGATGGCCTCGAGCGCAAGCGGAGCCGAGAAGTGGATATCGGCTACGAGCGGGATCGAGATCCTCTTCTTGATCTCGCCGAGCGCTTCGGCCTGCTTCATCGAGGGCACGCTGACGCGGACCAGCTCGCAGCCCGTGGCCTCGAGTCCGATGATCTCGTCGAAGGTCGCGTGGACGTCCGACGTCTCGCCCTTCGTCATCGTCTGCACGCGGACCGGGTGCTCGCTTCCGAGCTCCAGATCGCCGACGCGTACGCCGCGGGTCTTCCGGCGGGGTTGCAGCAGGGCCATGGCGGCGATGGTAGACGACGCCCCGTGCCCAGGTCACGATTCCCGTCATGGACCTCGACATCACCACCTGCGTCGTGAGCCCGTTCCAGCAGAACTGCCGCATCGTCAGAGACAAGGCTTCGGGAGACGGCGTCATCGTCGATCCCGGCGACGAGCCCGATAAGATCCTCGCGGCGGTCGAGGCTTCGGGCGCCTCGATCACGCACATCCTCGCGACGCATGCCCACCTTGACCACGTCGGTGCCGTTGCGGCCGTGAAGCGCGCGTTGGGCGTGCCCTTCGCACTACATCGGGATGACTTCCCGCTGCTCCAGGAGCTGCCGCGCCACGGTGAGATGTTCGGCGTCCATGGCCTCGAGGTGCCGGAGGTCGACATCGACCTCGCCGAGGTGACGTCGATCCCCTTCGGCGCCGGCGAGATCGAGGTCATCCACACGCCCGGTCACACGCCGGGCGGCGTCACGTTTCTCTTCGACGGCCAGGGCTTCTTCGGCGACAGCCTCTTCCGCATGTCGGTCGGCCGTACGGACCTCGGCGGCGACGCGAAGGTGTATGCCGAGACCCTGCGCAAGGTGATCCTGGGCCTCCCGGACGAGACCGTCGTCTACACGGGCCATGGCCCGGACACCACCATCGGCGTCGAGCGTGCGCAGAACCCGTTCCTCAACGGCACGATCTCGCTCGACGGACGGGAGATCGTGTGAAGAAGCTCGCCCTCCTTCTCCTGCCCGCCGTCGTCTTGGGAATTCCGCGCGCGGCCTTGGCCAGCGCCGCAGAAGACCTCGTGCACCACAAGATCGTGGCGCGGCTCGATCCAGCCAACCACACGATCCACGTCACCGACACGTTGACGTTCCCGGGGGGCTTGCGCCTGATCGGACGGAAGAAGGACGGGCCGCTCCGGTTCCGCCTGCTCGCGGGCTTGCGCGTCACCATCGACGAGCGCTCGGACTTCACGCTGCATCCCGGCGCGCTCGACGAAAGCGGCCGCCTGCGCGACTACGGTCTGCGCCTCAAGAAAGGGACGCCCGCGGTGCCCGAGCCGCTCGCGCCGCGCGCGGTCCTCACATACGAAGGCAAGATCCACCATCCGCCCCAGGCCGAGGCGGTGGAGTACGCGCGCAGCTTCTCGCGCACGCCCGGAACGATCGACAAGGCGGGTGTCTTCCTCGGCGGCTCCTCCTGGTGGCTGCCGCGCTTCGACGACGAGATGGTCACGTTCGAGCTCACCGCCGACCTCCCTGCGGGGTGGGACGCCGTCAGCCAGGGCGACCGTGCGGTGCGCGAAGAGAAGGACGGCCGGCAGCGCGTCACGTGGGTCTGCAAGGACCGCATGGACGAGGTCTACCTCATCGCGAACCGGTTCCACGAGTACTCGCGCGCCGCGGGAGGCGTCCTGGCACAAGCATTCCTGCGTTCGCCGGACGAGACGCTTGCGAACAAGTACCTCGAGGTCACGGCGCAGTACATCGAGATGTACCGCAAGCTCCTCGGTCCGTACCCGTACAAGAAGTTCGCGGTCGTCGAGAACTTCTGGGAGACGGGCTACGGGATGCCGTCGTTTACGCTGCTTGGCCCGCGCGTCATCCGCTTCCCGTTCATCCTGCACTCGAGCTATCCGCACGAGATCCTGCACAACTGGTGGGGCAACTCCGTCTACGTCGACATGCCCACCGGCAACTGGTGCGAGGGGCTCACGGCCTACCTGGCCGATCACCTCGTGCGCGAGGGCCAGGGCCGCGGCGCGGAGTACCGCAGGAACACGCTCAAGAGCTACCGCAACTACGTGAAGGGCGAGAAGGACTTCCCCCTCACCGCGTTCCGCTCGCGCCACTCGTCCGCTACGCAGGCCGTCGGCTACGGCAAGTGCTTGATGATGTTCCACATGCTGCGCCGCCGGCTTGGCGATGACTTGTTCGTGCGCGGCCTGCAGCGCTTCTACCGCGACAACCTCTGGCGCCGCGCGGCCTTCCGTGACATCCGTTCTGCCTTTGAGTCCGTTTCGAAGTTGGAGCTCGGCTCGTTCTTCGATCAATGGGTGGAGCGCACCGGCGCGCCCGAGCTCTCGTTGGCGGTCAAGTTCGCCGGTGACGGCACGTTGGTCCTCGAGGTGTCGCAGCTACAGGACGGTGAGCCCTACGCGCTGGACCTGCCGGTCGCCGTCACCCTGGCCGGGCAGGCCGAGGCCCACGTCGAGACCATCTCGCTGACGAAGCGCACGCAGCAGGTCGCACTGCAGGTCCCCGGCAAGCCGCTACGCGTCGATGTCGATCCCGCGTTCGACGTCTTCCGCCGCATCCATCGCGACGAGGTGCCGGCGTCCTTGAGCCAGGTCTTCGGCGCCGAGAAGGTCCTCATTCTCTATCCACCCGAGCCGGGGCCCTGGAAGACACTCGGCGAAGCCTGGTCCAAGCGCGGCGACGTGACGTTCATGGACACGAGCGAGCCGGTCGTGCTGCCGAAGGACCGCGCGGTGTGGATCCTCGGCAGGAAGAACCCGGCGCAGTTGGCGTTGATGAGCCACTTCGACGACCACGGCGTGAACGACGACGGCGACAGAGTCGACTTCGGGCCCACGACGATGCCGAAGAAGGACCACAGCTGGGTCTTCGTGGCGCCCAGCCCCGAGAACGCCGACCTCGCGATCGGCTGGATCGCCACCGACAACCCGAAGGCGATCCCCGGCCTCGCGCGCAAGCTGCCGCACTACGGCAAGTACAGCTATCTCGGCTTCCAGGGAGACGAGCCGACCAACGTCGTGAAGGGCACGTGGGAGACGACGACGTCGCCGCTCACGAAGGTGCTCGTTCCCGGAACAGCACGCGCCAAGCTGCCGAAGCGCACGCCGCTGGCACGGTTGGCTCCCGTCTTCGACCAACGCCGCTTGATGGAGCACGTGCGCTGGCTGGCCGACGACGCACGGGAGGGCCGCGGCGCCGGTACGAAGGGGCTCGATGATGCGGCCGACTACATCGCCGCCGCGTTCAAGATGGCGGGTTTGAAGCCCGGTGGGGACAACGGCACGTGGTTCCAGACGTTCACCGCCGCGGACGGTCCGGACGGCAAGCCCGTCACACTGCGCAATGTGGTCGGCATCCTGCCGGGCACGAACGCGAAGATGAACGGGCAGTCGGTCGTTCTCGGTGCGCATTACGACCACCTCGGCCGCGGGTTCCCCGACACTCGCAAGGGTGCGGAGGGGCAGGTGCACAACGGCGCGGACGACAACGCCTCGGGCGTGTCCGTGCTGTTGGAGCTCGCGCAGCTCCTGGGCAAATCGCACAAGCCCGCGCGCAGCATCGTGTTCGCCGCGTTCACCGGAGAAGAGTGGGGGCTCAAGGGATCGACCCACTACGTGAAGACGACGAAGCACCATCCGGCGCAGAACGCGTTCGCCATGGTGAACATGGACACCGTCGGCCGGCTGGGCGCCAAGAAGCTCCAGGTCCTGGGCTCGGGCACCGCGACGCAGTGGCGCCACATCGCCATGGGGGTCGGCTTCACCACGGGGGTCGAGAGCAACTGCGTTCCCGAGGATCCCGGCGGGTCGGATCAGACCAGCTTCGTGAAGGTCGGCGTACCCGCCGTCCAGATCTTCACCGGCGGGCACGCGGACTATCACCGCCCGACCGACGACGCCGACAAGATCGATGGCGAAGGTCTGGTCAAGGTCGCGACCTTCGTGCGCGAGACCATCGTCTACCTCGGCGACCGCCCCGACCCCATGACGGTGACGATCAAGGGGGCAAGCGCACAGGCTCCTTCTGACCGGCCCCGCACGGGCCGTCGGGTGAGCCTGGGCACGATGCCGGCGTTCGACTTCCGAGGCCCGGGGGTCAAGGTCGCGGCCGTGACGAAGGGCTCGCCCGCGGAGGCGGCGGGCATCGAAGCGGGCGACATCCTGCTCGCCTTCGACGGGAAGCCGCTGGAGAACCTGCGCGCGTTCAGCGACGCGCTGCGTGCGAAATCGCCCGGTGACGTCGTCAAGATCCGGCTCAAGCGTGGCGAATCGGAACAAACGGTCGAAGCGACCCTACGCGCGCGCTAACCGCGAGCAGACGCCACCCCCGATGGCGCTATCCTTGCGCCCATGGCACGCCTATCGGTCTTGCTCCTGCTCTTCCTCGTTCCGGCCTGCGGTGACGCCGGAATCGAAACGCCCGCACCCACGACGCCCACGCCCCCGACGCCCGACATCCGCGTGAACGCGGTCACGTTCAGCGACGAAACGGCGGCGGCCGGCATCGGCTACCAGGTCGTCGACGTGCAGATGGTCGCCTCGGAGCGCGAGCTCATGGCCGGCGGTGCGGCTGCCGGCGACTTCGACGGCGACGACTGCGTCGATCTCTTCGTCACGCGCGTGGACGACACGCCGATCCTCTACAAGAACCTGGGCAACGGCACGTTCATGGACGTGTCCGTCGCGGCGGGCCTCACCGCCATGACGGACGTCAAGTCCAACGGCGTAGCGTGCGGCGACATCGACAACGACGGGGACCTGGACGTCTATCTCTCGGGCATCAGCAGCCCGCGCAACTTCCTGCTGATCAACAACGGCAGCGCCGTCTTCACCGAAGAGGGCCAGGCGCGCGGCGCGGCCGTGGAGACGGTGGAGCAGCACTTCGGCTACGGCGTCGCGATGGGCGACTACGACAAGGACGGATACCTGGACATCTCGGTCGTCGACTGGGGCAACACCAACGTGCTTTCGCACTCGCGTCTGCTGCGCAACCTGGGCGCCGCCATGCCCGGCCACTTCGAGGACAAGACGATCGACGCGGGCGTGGACATCAGCCAGAGTGTGGGCACGAGCCCCGTGCCGATCACCAACGGCAGCTATGCCTTCTCACCGCGGTTCACCGACCTGGACAACGACGGCAACCTCGACCTGATCATGGCCAACGACTTCCAGACCAGCCGCCTGTTCTGGAACAAGGGCGACGGGACCTTCGAGGACGGCACGGTGGCAGCGGGCGTAGGCAGCGACGAGAACGGTATGGGCTCGACGGTGGGGGACTACAACCTCGACGGCCTGCTCGACTGGTTCGTGACGTCCATCTACGACACGCAGGCCAACCGCTGCACCACGCTGCTCTGCAACTGGGGCGCGAGCGGCAATCGCCTCTACAAGAACGAGGGCAATCGGATCTTCAGCGACGCGACGGACGCCGCCGGCGTACGCGACGGCGGCTGGGGCTGGGGCGCGTCGTTCTTCGACATGGACAACGACAGCGACCTCGACCTGGTGATGACGAACGGGATTCCGTTCTCGCCGGGCCTCGCGCCGTTGTCGTCGCCGTACCGCACCGATCCCATGGCGCTCTGGCGCAACGACGAGGGCACGTTCACCGAGGTCAGCACGCTCTCGGGCGTCCTCGACACGCAGATGGGCAAGGGCCTGCTCGTCTTCGACTTCGACAAGGACGGCGACCTCGACATCTTCGTGGTCAACAACGGCGGCACGCCCGTGCTCTACCGCAACAACGGTGGGAACAACTGGTCGTGGCTGCGAGTGAAGGTGATCGGCACGGCCTCGAATCGCGACGGCATCGGCGCGCGCGTCTCGGTCGTGCCGACGGCCGGTGCGCTTCCCCGGGTGCAGGAGATCGACGGCGGCAGCAACTACCTCGCGCAGAACGAACGCACGGCGCACTTCGGTCTCGGCGAGAACGTTGCTGCGGCATTCTCGGTCGACGTGGCGTGGCCGCTGGGCATGCCGCAGGCCTTCACGAACCTCAAGGCGAACCGCGAGTATTACGTCGTCGAGAACAAGGGGCTCGTGGGGGACCTCGACGGCAACGGCACGCTCGACGGCGACGACGCGACGGCGCTCGCGCTCTTCATCGCGGACGCGGGCATGTACATGGCGATGTACCCGACCGTCGATGCGGATGTCATCGGCGACATCGACCGCGACGGCGATGTCGACGCCGACGACGAGACGGCGTTGGCGAATCTGCTGTGACGCGGACGGGCACAAGGCCCGTCCCTACATGTCCTTGCATGTGCCTACGGAGAGACATGTAGGGGAGGGCCTCGTGCCCTCCCTCGTCGGTCAGTTCGCCGTCAAGTCGATCCGGCGCTCTGTACCCGGTTCCAACGGGACGGACATCTCGGGCAGGCGCGCATTGCTGCGGCGCGAGCGCTGCAGACCCGGCAGCTTCAGCCAGGCGACCTTGTCGCAGTCGGTGCGCACCCAGCCCGAGTACCGCGCCACGCGGGTGCCGTCGGTCTTGACGGACCCGACGCGCGGGAACGTGGATCGGATGTAGCCGCTCTCCGTCTTCGGGAGACCGCGGTGCTCGAGCACGAGCGCGGGCGGGGCGGGGTACTCCTCGGGGAAGACCACGACGAAGGACATGCGGCCCCGGCTCGGGATCTGCACGGTCGCCTCACGACAGGTGTCGGGGATCAGCGGGCTGCCAATGACCTGAAGCCCGTCGGCGAACACGACACGCGCGTGCGTGCCGGCCGGCGGGGGATAGCGCACCCAGCCGCTGCTGTTCGTAACGCCTGTCCAGGTGTCGTCCATCGTCTTGCCCTTCACGGGCACCGCGTCTCCGGAGGCCTGGATGCGCACCGTCACGTTCGCTACGGGATTGCCCTCGGGGTCGACGACCTGGAGTTTCGTGCGCCGGGCGCGCTTCTTCCAGGCCGTCTTGGCGAGGCCGGGGCGCTCGTCGCCCGTCAGGGCGTGCAGGAAGGCGACGAGGTCCGTGACGTCCTGGTCGCTGCACTCGAACGCCTTGAGGCGCTTGTCCTTGGCGGGGTCGTCGCCGCAGCCTTCCGCGTAGTAGCGCACGATGCCCTCGAGCGAGTCGATGTGGCCGTCGTGCAGGAACGGACCGCGGCGTGCGACGTCGCGCAGCGTCGGCGTCTTGAATGCGCGGGTGTTCTTCGTGCCCGCGCCGAACGCGCCGTGCCCCTTGTCGATCGACTCGAGCGTCTCGGTCAGGCCGCTCTTCTCGTCGCGGTTGCGCCAGGCGCCGTGCCAGGCGACGCCGGTGTTGTGGAACTTGAAGTCGGAAAAGAGCGGCTTCGGGCCGTTGGAGATGTGGCACTCCGCGCAACCGGCACGGCCCTCGAAGAGCTGCATGCCCCGCTTGGCCGAGTCCGACATCGCGGTCTCGTCGCCAGCGCGGTAGCGATCGAACGGCGCTTCGGTGCTCTCGACCGAGTAGCAGTACGCGGCGAGGGCGAGCGTGATGGTGGCGAGCGTCGGCTCCTTCTTGCCGAACGCGGCCTTGAAGCCCTCCTCGTAGCGGCCGAGCTCCGCGAGCTTGGTGGGCACGTCGCTGTTGAAGTTGGTGAGCTGCAGGTCGCCCAGGAACGGCCGCGCGAACGGCTTGCCGAACACGTCTCGCTTGCTCAACACCGGGTCACGCGGAGTGATGGGGCCGCGCGGGATGCGACGGTTGCCGCCCCAGAGGGACTGCGTCTGGTCGCCGATGCGGCGCGCGATCAGCTCCTCGACCGAGCTGAACTCCCCGTCCCAGTGCGCAGACGGGTTGAACACTGCGTCGATGATGGTCTGGCTGTGGCGGCGCGTGAGGCCGGTCTCGTCCGCGCTCAGCACGTCCGGATCCGAGAAGCCGTGCTCGGGCGCATGACAGTTCGAGCACGCATGGCGGCCGTGCTTGCTGAGCACGGGCTCGTAGAAGAGCCGCCGGCCGAGCTCGATGCGCGCCTCGATCTTCGGATTCAGCCGGGCCGCGCGTTCGGCAACGGTCTCGGCTGCCTTCTCACCAGCGTCCGCGGTGAGGGCGTCGACACCGAGTCCCACGCTGAGCAGCAGCGTCGCCAGCGCTGCCACGACCCACGGCTTCCGGCTTTCGAGGCGTTCCCGCATCGCGCACCTCCGCAAATGTCGCTGACCCCACTATAGGAACGCCTGCGACCGGCGCACGCAGCGATCTGTATCTTGCGGGAGACTCCTACTTGAAGCGATAGCTCCGTAGATCGAGATCCATGGCCTCCGGGCGCAGAACGATGCGGATCACCGCGGGCTTGCCGCCGCGTACGGGATCCAGGAGGTTCGGCAACTCGAGAGCCACGAGCTCGGAGCGCTCCGAGCGGACCCACCCTTCGTACGTCGCTCGGTAGCCCGTCGCGACCTTCTCATGGCCGATGCGATAGGCGCGCGTGACGACGTCGGCGTTCCTCATGTGACGGAACGGAAGCACGGTCGGCATGTCCGCGTAGCGCCGGAAGAGCACGTGGAAGACCGCACGGCCCGCCACGTCCAGCTCGACGAACGCCTGGCGGGAGGTGTCCGGGATCAACGCGCCGCCGAACGGATCGGTGTCGTTCACGAGCCGTAGCCGGGTGTGCGTGCGGTCCCCGGAGTCGAACTCCAGGACGCCGTCCTCGTCCGTCCTCGCGATCCGCACATGGCGCGGCACCGTCTTTCCAACCGGGAGCGTGTCGCCTTCCGGCGTCAGCTCCACGCGCGCGAGCCCCAGGGGCTTGCCCCTGCTCGTGCTCACGACCACGCGGGTCGTGTTCACCCGCCGGCGCCAGACCTTGGTTGCCAAGCCGGGGCGCTCCTCGCCACTCAACGACTCCAAGAACGCAACGAGGTCCGCTAGGTCCTGATCCGTCGCCTCGAAGGGGACGAGGCGCGAGTCCTGGGTCGGGTCTTCGTCGCAGCCGCCGTTCGCGTAGTAGCGCACGACCGCTTCGAGCGTCTTGAGCGAACCGTCGTGCATGTACGGCGGGCGCTTGGCGACGTCCCGGAGCCCCGGCGTCTTGAAGTGGCGGTCGAGGGACTCGACGCCCGCCTTCGGACCGCGTCCGTTGTCCGCGAGCAGCGCGATCGGGCCCACAGCGCGAAGCCACTTCACGTTGTCCTTGTGCAGCCGGGCGGCGATCTTCGGGTGGTTCAACGCCGAGGCCAGGAGCTTCAGCTGCTTGGCGTCGTGCTGCCGGTGTACGCCGCGCCAGGCGATGCCCGTGTTGCGGAACCGGTAGTCCGTGAACACCGGACGCTCGCCACGGATCGTGTGGCACTGGACGCAGCCGGCCCGTCCACGGAAGAGCGCCAGACCACGCCGCGCAGGAATGGAGAGCACACCGGGGTCGCCGCGCATGTGGCGGTCGATCGGTGCCTCCGTGCTCTCGACCGAATGGCAGTAGGCTTCGATGGCCTCGGCCATGCGCTCGATCGTGACGTCCGGGCTGCCGTAGGCCGCGAGGAAGGCCTCCTTGTAGAAGCCGTGCGCGTGGATGCGCTTCGCCACCGCCTCCGTATGCGCCACCTGCACGACGGGCGGTGACGCCTTCGCGTGCAGGAAGGTGATCAACTCCGGCTTGATCGCGACCTGCTCCACGAGGTCCGCTTCGAGCGTCGGCAGCTGCGAGGGCACCTGGGGAGCCGGCCGCCACGGGCTGTTGACTACCGACGTGCCGATGCGTTTCGTGACCAGCTCCGCGACACTGCCGAACTCGCCATCCCAGTGCGCCGTCGGGTTGCGGCCACTGTCGAGAATCGTCTGGCTGTGTCGCGTCGTGACGCCGACGTCATCGAGGCTCAGGCGCTTCGGGTCGGAGTAGCCGTGATCCGGATCGTGGCACGAGGCGCACGAACGCTGGCTCGAGGGACTCGCAACAGGATCGAAGAACAGCCGCCGTCCGAGCTCGATCTGGGCTTCGAGGTCCTCGACGAAGTCGTCGCGGCCTCCTTGGGCGGGCCGTGGTGCGAGTACCAGACCCAACAGCAACAGGGTTGCGAGCAACACAATGCGAAGCGCATGGCGCTTCCGACGGACCTCTCTCTCGACACACCGCATGGCACTCTCCCAGCCGGATCGGTACAGGGTGAAACGGTGCGCGAACGCGGTCGGTTCGTCGCTAGCGCATGAAGCTCTTCACGTCGACACGCATGACGCGGCCGTGCCGAAACACGAGCGGGATGCGTAGGGGAGTCTTGTCCCTAGCACGCGGCACGTGCAACAGCACCTGCTTGTCCACGTCGGTGCGTACCCAACCCTCATAGTGTGCCTCGACACCATGGGTCTTGCGTTCGATTCCGGTCCTTGCGAGGTGCGTTTCGAGCGACGGCTGCACGCCGTCGGTGGTCACGCGCCGGAAGTCGCTCGACCTGTGATGAACCACGAGGGTCTTCGGAATCTCAGACGTAAGCGGGAACGTCGCGATGATCTTGACACGGCCCTCGACCGGCATGACCGCGAGCGTCTCCTTGCACGTGTCGGGTACGAGAAGCCCGCCCTCCGGGTCTGCGTCGTGTTCTAGGCGCACGCGCGCGTGCGTGGACGCAAGCGGTGCGAACGTGATCCAACCCTCCTCGTCGGTTCGCAGCGTGATCGACGCGTGCGCGCCTTCGCCCGGGAGTGTGTCGCCGCCGGGCGTGACGACGACTCGCACGTCGGTGAGCGGAACGCGATCGCCGTTCACGATGCGCACCTGGTGGGACGCGGCGCGCCAGTCCCACGCCGTGGGCGCGAGGCCCGCGCGCGTCTCGCCGGTGAGCGTGTCGAGGAACGCCACGAGGTCCTTGACGTCCTGTTCGCTCGCCTCGAAGCCCTTCAGGCGCTTGTCCAGGCCCGGGTCCTCGTCGCAGCAGCCGTCCGCGTAGTAGTTGACGACGTCTTCGAGCGTGCGCAGCGAGCCGTCGTGCATGTAGGGGGGCCGCAGAGCCACGTCGCGCAGCGTCGGCGTCTTGAAGTGGCGTTCGTCGCTGGGGTTCTTGGTGCGGTCCGCCCGGCCGCGGTCGGCCAGCAGCTGCACGGGCCCTTGGAGGGGGCCGAGCCGGGACTTGGCTCGCTTGCGGATGCGGGAAGAGACCTGCTTGAGGCGGATGTCCTCGAGCAGCATCCCCAGCCGCTCGATCTGCTGCTCCGGGTGCTCGCGCCGGACCTTGGCCCACGCGATCCCCGTGTTGTGGAACGCGTAGTCCGTGAAACGCGGCTTGCCGCCGGCTTCACGCATCGTGTGGCACTCGATGCAGCCCGCGCGCCCCTTGAACAAGGACAGCCCACGCTTGGCCGACTCGCTGATGGCGTCCTCCTGCCCGCTCAGGTAGCGCTCGATGGGGGCCCGCGTCGCCTCGACCGTCTTGCAGTAGGCCTCGATGGCGGTTGCGATGCGCTCCGTGGTGACGCCCGCTGTGCCGAATGCGGCCTGGAAGGCCTCGGCGTAGAGGCCCTTCGTGTGGATACGGCGCGGCACGCGCTGCGACGTGCTGGTGAGCGTCGAGGGCGGCCGGAGGCGGCTATGGACGAAGGCCATCAGCTCGGGCGTGATCAACACGCGCGCCTTTTCGAACTTCGTGACCCGCACGGTGCCGTCGGCCAGTCGGTTGTGGGGATCGCGCGGGTCGAGGGTGCCGGAGTCTTCGAGCACGATGGGAGGCAGGGTGGGCGGCGCCGTCGGGCCGGATGCCCACAGGCTGCGCCGGGCGAGGCTGATGCGCTTGCTGACCAGCGCGGCGACCGTCTCGAACTCGCCGTCCCAGTGCGCCGACGGGTTGCGGGCGCCGTCGAGGATCGTCTGGCTCCGGCGCCGCGTGATGCCGAAGTCATCCGCACTCAGCGCCTCCGGGTCGGAGAAGCCGTGTTCGGGATCGTGGCAGGACGAGCACGCGCGTAGACCCGACGGGCTGGCGTGGGGCTCGAAGAACAGCCGGCGTCCCAGTTCGATGCGGGCCTCGCGTTGTGCAGGCGTGATCTTGTTCATCTGCCCCGGTGTGATGTCACCGGCGTCCGCACGCACGGCGAGCCCGGGTAGCAGCATGGCGGCCAGGATCAGGACCGCTGGCAACACGCACCCCGTCGTCCAGGCGGCTCGGCGAACGCGTTGCGTGTGCGACATGACAGCTGCTCCTGTTCTAGCGGTCACTCCTGAGATCGATGGGCGTGACGCGGCCCGGGCGCAGCACCGTGATCGTGGTGCCGTTGCTGCCGGGCAGCTCGAGCTTCACCTCTTGCGAGTTCCCGTAGCGGTAGGCCCATCCTTCGTAGGTGGCCTCCTGCTCACCGTCTTTGTCCACCTTCAGACTCGTGCGCGGGAACACGAACTTCCGCGCGTTGCCCTTCTTCGGGTCTCCGACGAAGACCAGCTCGTCAGGCGGGGTCTGATCGGAGCGCAGGCGCACGATGAACTTCGTGCCGTCGCTGACCATGAGCTCGAGGCGGGCTTCTTCGCACGTGTCGGGTACGAGCACGTCGCCCCCCGGATCTGCGTAGCCCGCGAGCTGCACGCGCGTGTGCGTGGTCGGCCCTGGCGCGAACTCGACGATGCCCTTCGCATCGGTGCGCACCAACCGAACCTTCGGCTCCGGGATCTCGCCGTCCACGGGAACCACGTCCCCTTCGGGCCGCAGGATCACGGGCGCGTTCTTCATCGGCTTGCCGTACGCGTTGAAGAACCGCACGCGCTGGGTCTCGACGCGCGCCTCCCAGGCGTCCTGTGCCAGGCCCGGGCGTTCGTCTCCGCTCAAGGCCTCGAGGAACGCCACGAGGTCGGCGACGTCCCGGTCGCTCGCCTCGAAGCCCACCAGCTGCCCGCCGAGCCGCGCGTCGAGCAGCGGATCGTCCTGGCAGCAGCCCTTGGCGTAGTAGCGAACCACCTCTTCGAGGGTCTTCATGCGACCGTCGTGCATGTACGGCGGGCGCTTGGCGACATCGCGCAGCGTTGGTGTCTTGAAGCGCCGCACCATGGCGCGTGTGTGCGTGCGTCGCCCGCGTCCGCGGTCGGCCAGGAGCTCGATCGGTCCGCGTACCCGTTCGAGGCCCTTTACGCGGAGCTGGAGTCGCGCGTCCTGCATGAGCTTGCCCATGAGCGCGACTTGGTCGGCTCCGTAGCGCGTCTCGACACCCGACCACGCGATGCCCGTGTTGTGGAAGCGGTAGTCGGTGAACGCGGGACGCGTGCCTTCCATCGTGTGGCACTCGGCGCAGCCCGCGCGGCCGCGGAACAGCGCGAGTCCGCGCTTGGCCGCCTCGCTCAAGGCCGCCTTGTCGCCGTGGAGGTAGCGATCGATCGGCGCTTCCGTGCTCTTGACGGTCTTGCAGTAGGCCTCGATCGCCTTGGCCATGCGCTCGACGGTGATCTTCGGCGACCCGAACGCCACCTGGAACGCGCGCTCGTAGCGCCGATGGACCGCCATGCGCTCGGCGACGCGTTCGGTCTCGAAGGTACGCACGGCCGGTGCGGTCGGCATCTTCGTCTTCACGAAGCGCACGACCTTGTTGTCGAATGTGACGAACCCGTCGGATTGCAGCGCCAGGGGCGGGAGCGTCACCGGGCTCGACGGCGCTGCTTGCCACGGGCTGACGCTGGAGCCGACGCGCTTGCGTACGAGCTGACGCACGTTGCGGAACTCGCCGTCCCAGTGCGCCGACGGGTTGTCCGCACTGTCGATGATGGTCTGGCTGTGCCGTGTCGTGATCCCGAAGTCGTCGGCGCTCAGACGCTTGGGGTCGGAGAAGCCGTGGTTCGGATCGTGGCACGAGGCGCACGCCCGCAGGCCCGAGGGGCTGGCGTCCGGCTCGAAGAAGAGCCGCCGTCCGAGCTCGATGCGCGCGTCACGTTGCGCGCGGGTGACCGTGTCCGCGTCCGCGGTCGCGCCGTCGGGCGCCACGAACGCCGTTGCGGCAAGCAGCAGCAGGCCTGGCAGGATCCAGCTCCCGCGGATTCGAGGGCGACGGATCTCGTGCGCGGCGTGCGTCATGGCAGCTCTCCCCGGGCCGACACACCTACCAACGCAGCGTCAGCCACTGTGGTTCGAAGAAAGCAGGGCCCAGGCCCTGCGGGAAAATGCCTCGTCGCGAGCCTGACGAGACCGAAGCGAGCCGTAGGCACGGCGAGCGGTTCTGGCCGCAGGCGTGCGAGTCGGGCCCCGGCGTAGCGAGAGGATCGTCAGGCGCAGTAGAGGCGCTTTTCACTCAGGGCCTAGAAACTGGATAGGTCGAGGCGCATCTCCTGGTCGGGCGCGAGCACGAGGCTCGGCCGGTGCTTCTTGGGACCGTCGATGATGCCGGGCACCTCGAGGACGACCTGTGGTACGGCATCAGCGCGTACCCAGCCCTCGTAGCGTGCGACCTGGGTGTCCTTCACCGTGACGACGCCCGTGCGAATGAAGTTCGTGACCGGACGCTGGAGGCCGTTCCCGCCGACCACCGTGACCTCGCCGTTCACGCGTCGCTCCACGCGGAACCCGCGCCTGCTGAACCCGGGGCCGTGGCGAGCCACGATCTTCTCGGGCACCTCGTGGTCCTTCGAGAACGTGAGCGTCAGCTTCATGCGCCCCTTGATGGGCACGCGGACCTTGGCGTTCCTGCACGTGTCCGGCACGAGCGGTCCGCCGACGGGGATGAGGTCTTCGGGCAAGCCCAGCTCGGTGTGGGTCGTCGCGCCGTGCTCGAACTCGATCTTCCCCTTCGCGTCGGTCGTCATGACTCTGCGCGTTCCCGCCGTTCCGGGGAGAGGGTCGCCCACGGGCTTCACGGTCACGACGAGGCCGCGCAGCGGCTTGTGGTTCCAGTCGATGAACTGCAGCGTCGTCTTCTTGGCGCGCTTCTGCCAGGCCTTCGACGCGAGGCCGGGGCGCACGTCGCCCGAGAGCGACTTCAGGAACGCGACCAGATCCGCGACCTCCTCGTCCGTCACCTCGAACGGCTCGAGCTTGGCGTCCTTGCGCTTGTCTTCCCCGCCGCCCTTGGCGTAGTAGCGGATCACGTCCCCGAGCGTCGCGAATCGGCCGTTGTGCATGTACGGCCCGCGCTTGGCGACGTCGCGCAGCGTCGGCGTCTTGAAGGCACGCAGGTGTTCGGTCTTCGCGCTCACGGCCATGTGGCCGTGGTCCGCCGTCAGCTCGAGTCCGCGCTCGCCCTTCATGTGCGACTTGAGCATCCCGCGCTGGAGGAGTCTCAGGGCCTGGATGGCAGGCCGGTGCGGCTGGTCCTTCGCCGTCCGGGCGTCTTCCAGCGCGACGCCCGTGTTGTGGAAGGCGAAATCGGTGAACAGGGGCTTGCCTGCCTTGGCGTGCGGCGTGGTCAGGTGACAGTCCGCGCAACCTGCCTTGCCTTCGAAGAGGCGCAAGCCCCGCCGCGCGGCGTCGGACAACGCCGTCTCGTCGCCGGCGCGGAAGCGATCGTAGGGCGCCTCGGTGCTCTCGATCGTCTTGCAGAAGGCGTCGAGCGCGGCGCCGATGCGTTCCAGCGTGATCTCGTGCGAGCCGAACGCGGCCTGGAAGCCCTCTCGATAACGGCCACTCTGCTTCAGCTTGACCGGCACCTGGTTGCTGAAGTTGCTTGTGTTGTGGACGATCGAAATCTCGGTCCCGGCCTTGAGGTGCTCGAAGAACTTCTTGAGCAGGTTGGCGACGAAGTCCGTCCCGACCTTCTCCTCCTTCGGCTCTTCGTCCTTGCCGGTCTTCTCCTTCTTCTTCGTCTCGACGTCGATCTTGAGGAACCCGCCGCGCATCGGCATCGCGCCGCCGCGTCCGCCGTAGCTCCCCGAGAAGGGGGTCGTCGAGAGGCGTGCGTCCACGAGGTCGGCGACGCCCTTGAACTCGCCGTCCCAGTGCGCTGTGGGGTTGTGGGCCGTGTCGAGGATCGGCTGGCTGTGCCGCCTCGTCTCGCCGAAGTCGTCGATGCTCACGCGCTTCGGATCCGAGAAGCCATGCTCCGGGAGGTGGCACGATGCGCACGAGCGCAGGCCCGACGGGCTGGCGGCCGGTTCGAAGAACAAGCGGCGCCCGAGCTCGATGCGCGCTTCCTTCTTCACCTTCGCGAGCAGGTGGAAGGGCCGAAGCGTCGTGGGCTTCTTCTCCTTGGCCGCGACACTCGTTGCGCCGTCACCGAAGGCGAGCCACAGCACGCCAAGTGCGAGAACCCCCGGCGCCGTGATCCTCCAGAGCAGACGCCAATGCGAGGACGCAGCGTGGTGGTTCCTCATCGCAGTCTCCCAGGATCACCGACTCCAAACCCACCGTACCGCGTCACGCGGGTTCGGCGGCCGATCAGGGCAGCTTGAGCACTTGTTTTACATCTTCACGCTGACGCAAGGACGCGAGGTCGGGTTCGGCGATCGCGCGGCCGCGCAGCTCGGGGCGCAGGCTGAGCGCGCGCAGCAGCATCCGCGCAGCCGCCTCTCCCTGCTGCGTCCTGGCCAGCGCACGCGCGAGACCGTAGTGGGCGTCCGCTGTGTCCGGTTCCGTATCGATCACGCTACGGAACTTGCGGATTGCGTCTCGGGCCCGGTCCTCCTGCAGCAGCTCGACGCCCATGCGCAGCTGTCCCTGGGTCCGGTAGAAGAGCGCGAGCGCCTTGTCGATGCGCTGCGCCACGGACGCCGCGTCCAGGTAGAGATCGCTCTGCCTCACGCGGTCGCGGAAGGCCCGCTGCGGCGGTCGCCACCGTTCGCCCGGCCCCTTGGTCCACGCCAGCAGGCTGCGGTATTGGGCCAGTGCGCGCCGGAACCGCTTCGCATCCTGGTCCGCCAGCGCGCCTTGAAGCACGCTCTCGGGTTCCAGCAGGCCGACGAACAGCAACGCCACGAGCCGCGTGGTGGCCGCCGAGAAGGCGCGATCGGCCGCCTTCATGTCGAGGCTCGTCGGATCGCCGCCTGCGCGCTCGCGCGCTGCGGCGACGCGTTCCTGGCCCGCGTCGAGAAAGCGCATAGCCTCCGCGTGGAACCGTCGCGCAGGCCGCGGGTTCTTCTCGAATGCGCGCTTGAGGATCGAGCTGTTGATGAGCGCCCGGCCCACGTTCTCTGCTTCCGCCAGCCGGAACGACTCGATCAGGATCTCGGCCGGCGGGTCGTTCGCCGGCCCGGGGGCCCCGGCAAGCGCCGCCCGCAACAACGCGCCGGCCTGCCGCAGCCCATGTGTATCCGTCGCGCGACGGCGCTCGACGCGCGCCTCGTCGATCCGGTTCTCGAAGCGCTCCGGTGCCACGGCGCGCGCTTCGTTCATCAAGCGCAGCACTTGGATCTCGTCGAACGGTGTCGGCGGGTCCCCGGGGACCGGCTCCTCGCCGAGTGCGAGCTCCATCAAGCGGCGCCGCACAGCGTAGCGCGTCGGGTCGCGACGGCGTGCTTCCTCGAGCACGCTGCGCGCGTCCTTCAGGCGGCCCTCCAGCGCGTAGACCTGCGCGAGGTCGAGGCGTGCTTCCGTTGCACCGGGATCGGCCTGGATTGCGGAGCGAAACGTCTCGCGCGCTTTCGTGTAGTTGCCGGCGCTGGCTTCCTGCACCCCGAGCCGATAGAGCGCTTCGGGGGCGTCGGGTCGCCACCGCAACGCGCCTCCCGCGAGGTAGCGCTGCGCGGCGTCGCTTGCCTCGCGTGGTGTCACCCCGGGACGGATCGCCCTGCGGTAGCGCATCAGCGCATGGTCGGCGAGCGCGTCCTTCGCGAGCACGTACGCGCAGCCCAACGCAGCGACTGCGCCGAGGACGAACACGCCCTGCACGGCGAGTCCGGTACGCGTGGCCGAGGCCGCGGGGAGTACCAGAGCCGTTGCCGCGACGGCGAGCAGGAGTGCCGACGCGGGATCGAGCAGCACGCCGTCGCCAAGGGCTGCGACAGCCAGCGTCGCGACGACTCCGAGGGATGCACCGGCGTGCCGGCGGCCCGCCGGTCCAGGGGCGCGATTCGCCGTCCGTACGCCGGTGACCAGCAGTCCGCCCATGTAGAGCAGGAGCGCGAGCCCCGCGAGCAGGCCGCCCTCGACGCTGACGTGCAGGTAATCGAGGTGTGCGTGCCGCGCGCGGCGGCGCGGTTCGAGGCGGGCTTCGGCGAGATCGCGTTCCGCCAATGCCGAAGTCGCGTAGGAACCCAGTCCGTGTCCGTCGAGCGGCTGCGCGCTGACGAGCTGTAGCGATGTCCGGTGCAAGCCGAGCCGCACGTCGACCGTCGAGCGATCGCCGGGAAACGGAAGGCTCCCCTGCACCATCAGACCGAGGACGATCACGACGAGCGCGCCGCCGCCTACGGCGATCATTCGCACGCGCTTGCGTACGTCCGGCAAGGGCGGCGTGATCGCCGCGGCGAACGCGAGGCCGGCCACGAGCGCCAGGATGCCCGTCCGGCTGCGCGTCAGCACACAGGCGATGACGATGACGCCGAAGCCGATCCACCGCAGCGCGCGGTGGCGCCAGGGCGAGAGCAGCCAGGCGGGCACCGCGAGCGCGCCGAGCACGGGGCCGGCGATGCCGATGCGGCCGAACGGGCCGACGGCCGGACGTCCTGCGAGGGCGCTCATCAACACGAAGACCGCTGCGATCACACCGCCGACCACGAGGATGTGCCACGCGCGCTCGACGTCTGCGCGGCGGTTCCAGATCCCGAGCAGGGCGAGCGGCAGCAACACGAGCGCGAGCCACACGACGCCATGCCGCGCGAGGGTCTCGGGCAGGCCGCGCGCGTGGAGCAGCGCGAGCAACGGCACGGCCAGCGGCAGGCACAGCAAGACGAGATGCGCGCGGCGCGGCCGCGACCACACGCCGGGCCCCGTCCACGCGGTGAACAGGGCGATGGCCGTGACCAGGGCGAGCACGACGCTGCGAAGCACGGCGCCCGTGCTGAACGCGGCGTCCTCCGACGGCACCGGTTCGCCCGCCAGCAGCACGGCCAGCAGACCGAAGGCGATGCCGGTGGCCGCAAGCGGGCGGCGCGGGGAGTCCGGGCTCTCCATGGGCTCTCGGACGCCGGCCGCCTCGTCGGTCATTCGAAGAGGACGGTCGCGAACTTCTCGGCGTCGAACGGCTCGATGTCGTCGATCTGCTCGCCGAGTCCCACGAACTTCACGGGAACACCGACCGTGTCGCGGATCGCGATGACGGCGCCGCCCTTGGCCGTCCCGTCGAGCTTCGAGACGAAGAGTCCCGTGACCTCGGCCACCTCGTTGAACAGCTCGGCTTGGCGGACGGCGTTCTGCCCGGTCGTCGAGTCCACGACGAGCAGCACCTCGTGCGGTGCGCCGGGGATGGCCTTGCCGGCGACGCGCTTGATCTTGCCCAGCTCCTGCATGAGGTTCTCTTGCGTGTGCAGGCGCCCGGCCGTGTCGATGATGACGTAGTCGGCCCCGCGCCCGCGTCCGGCCTGGCACGCGTCGAACGCAACGGCTGCCGGATCCGCGCCCGTTGCCTGCTTCACGATGTCGACGCCGTTGCGTTCGCTCCAGATCGTGAGCTGCTCGACCGCCGCCGCACGAAACGTGTCGGCCGCGCCCAGCACGACGCTGTGGCCCTGCTTGCGCAGCCAGCTCGTGAGCTTTCCGATCGACGTCGTCTTGCCCGAGCCGTTGACGCCGCAGACCAGCACGACGGTGGGGCCGTCATCGGTCTTCGCGAGATCGGTGCCGCCCATCGCGAGCCGCGCGGCGATCTCGTGTTGCAGGAACGCCTGCACGTCCTCGGCCGTCTTCAGGCGGTCCTTGCGCGCGCCCTCGCGCACGGCGTCGAGCAGGTCGGCCGTCGTGGCGGGGCCGACGTCGGAGAGTAGCAACGACTCTTCCAGCTCTTCGAGGAGGTCTTCGTCCACGGCGCGGCCGAGCGTCAGCACGGACTTGATGCCGCCGGCGAGACGCGACTTCGTCTTGGCGAGGCCGCTGCGCAGCTTGTCGAGGATGCCCATCGTCTTGGATTCCCTACAGTCCCTGATCCTTGCGGATGCGGTCGAGGATGCCGTTCACGAAAGCACCCGAGGCCTCCGTGGAGAAGCGCTTGCCGAGCTCGATGGCTTCGTTGATCGCCACCTTCATCGGGATGTCGTCGTCGTGCAGCAGCTCGAAGCAGCCGAGGCGCAAGGCGTTTCGATCCACCGCCGCCATGCGGTCGATCTCCCAGTTCGTCGCCGCCTTGCGAATGAGCGCGTCGAGGTCGTCGCGGTGCCGCATGACGCCGTCCACGAGGTCGCGGGCGTACTGCTTGGCCTCGTAGGCGTCCTTGATGCCGGCGAGCGTCTCGTCGAGGAAGCGGTCGAGCTCCTTGCGGTAGTCGTCGCCCTGGACGTCGAGCTGGAAGAGGAACTGGAGCGCGAGCTCCCGTCCCCGCGTGCGCACCCTCACGGCCGGCGCCGCCGCTCGAAGGTGCGATACAGCCACGCCATCTTGATGGCGGCGTCCGCGGCCTCGACACCCTTGTTGCCGCCCTTGCCCTCGGCGGCGTCGCCGGAGCGGGCCTCGGCCTGCTCCAAGGTGTCGGCCGTGATGACGCCCATCGTCACGGGGATGCCCGTGTGCAGGCCGATGTCGGCCAGCCCGCGCGCGCAGTTGTCGGCCACGTAGTCGAAGTGCGGCGTCTCGCCGCGGACCACGCAGCCGAGCGCGATGATCGCATCGAACTCGTCGCGGCGTGCCGCCCACATCGCGGCCTGGGGCAGCTCGTAGGCCCCCGGCACGGGTGCCACGAGGATGTCCTCATCCGCGATGCCCATCTTCGTGAGGGTTTCCACCGCCGCGGACTCCAGCCGCTCGGTGATGTCGCGATGCCACTGCGCCACGAGCAGGGCCACCTTGAGGCGGGTCTCGTCCGGTTCGGGGGTGAGGTGCTCAGGCATGCGGTGGGAAAGATCCGGGGGGGTCTGCGGATGGTAGCCGCGCTTGCACACTCAGTACCCAGAACCCAACACCCCATCTCGTTCCCGTTCTCGTGCCCAGTACCCCATACCCCACGAGGAACGGCGGGCATGGGTTCTGGGTGCTGGGAACGGGAACGGGTTCGGGAACGGGTGCTGGGGAACGGGATCGGGTTCGGCGGGTGCTGGGTACAGGGGTGGGAGCCCGCCCGGCCGATGGAGCACTTTCCAGATTCCGTGGCCGCTACGGGCCGTCTTCGACCTTACCCCTCCGGAGGCGAGCCACACGGCCGCCCGAATCCGGAGGCAGACCCGATGAAGACGAGACACCCGGCGGCCCGCTGGGCCCTGATGACGCTCCTGTTGGCTGCGACCGCGTGCCTGTCCGCGTGTGGCGGCGCGGAGGGCGACGGTGCGATCGACCCGGTATCGGTCGACGGCGAAGGAGCCCCGTACGTGCGGATCCGAAACGACGGTGACAGTCCGAGTCCGATCGTCGAGGTCTACGGCAGAAAGACCTACACGAACGAGCCGTTCTCCTGGCCGACTCGGATTCGCCCCACCCAGACCGAGCCGTTTCCCCTCGAGCCGGGCCACCAGTACGAGTTCAACATCGTCTATGAGGACGGGACGGGTCCGCGGGGTGTCGACCCCCGGCCGGTCTTCACCCCCGGCGAGTCGGGCAAGCTCATCACATTCTACTGGTAGGCCCTTCGCGGCTATTCGGCGAGTGCATCCCGGAGTCGGGCTTCCAGACGCTTGAGGATGCGCCTCACGGTGCGCTCGCTGGCGTCGATCTCTTCGGCGATGGCGGCTTGCGGGAGCTCCCGCAGCCGCAGCTCGAAGACGAGCCGTTCTTCGTCGGTGAACGACTCCAGCTCGTTCGCGAGGATCTCCTCGAACGCAGCCAGCTCGTCGGGCGTCGGCGCGGCCGTGCGCAGGTCGCCGCCGGCGGCCTCCATGGGCACCTCGCGATCCATGTCCCGCTTCTGGCGTCGGTGCTGGCGCCGGCGCTCGCGCACTTTGTTGAGGGTCATGGCACAGAGCAGGCGCCAGAGGCTGTCGCCGTCCGTGAGCTCGAAGCGTCCGCCGCTCGCGCGGCGAAGGAACGTGCGACAGACCGACTGTGCAACCGACTCGGCGCTCACCCGCCGCGCCAGGCGCGGCTCGATGCGGCCTTCGGCGATGCGCTCCAGCGCCGGGCGGAAGCCGCGCATGAATTCCCCGAACACACGCGCGTCGCCTTCGCGAAGGCCCTCGATCAGCGTCTCGAGATGATCGGCGTGCCCAGCCATCGCGGCATGCTACCGGTGCGAACACGACGGGGCGGCTAGGATCCTGCGGCTGTGACGACCATCGACGAGGACAGCAGACGGCGCTTCGAGCGACACCGCCGCGCCGGTGGCACCGACGCCCTCGAGCAGTTTCTCCCGTCCGCAGATGCCGGCAGCTTCAACGCCACGCTGGAAGAGCTCGTTCTCATCGACCTGGAGATGCGCTGGAAGACCTGGCACCGCACCGGAGCGCACGGGGCCGCGCCGTCCATCGAGGAGTACGTCGCGCGCTGGCCCGCCCTCGCGCAGCCGGCGGTGCGCATCCGTCTCGCCGAAGAGAGTGCGTGGCTCACCGAGCACTATCGAGCGGAAGGTCCGCGTCCGGATGTGCAGCTCGGGTCGTACCGCCTGGTCGAACGCCTCGGTACGGGTGCGTCAGCGGAGGTCTGGCGTGCGCGCGACACCGAGCTGGAGCGCGACGTCGCGCTGAAGATCCCGAACGCCTCGATCGCGCTCGGGTCGCAGCAGATGGAACGCGCCGGGCGCGAGGCGCAGGCGGCGGCGGGCCTGCGCCATCCCGGCATCGTGACCGTGTACGGCGTCGAGGAGCACCATGGCCGCCCGTTCTTCGCGCTCGAGCTCGTGTCCGGTCGCACGCTGGCGCAGGCGTTGAGCGACGGCGCCTGGCCCGCCGAGAAGGCGGCCTTGCTCGTTGCGCGCGTGGCCGACGCGATCGGGTACGCGCACGAGGTCGGCGTCGTCCACCGCGACATCAAGCCGGCGAACATCCTGCTCGAGGCCGACGACCGCCCGCGTGTCACGGACTTCGGCCTCGCGCAGCTCGCGAGCGGTCGCACCGAGCTGACGCATCACGGAGAAGTTCTCGGGACGCCCGCCTACATGGCGCCCGAGCAGGCGCGCGGCGCGACGAACGAAGTCGGCTCGCAGACGGATGTGTACGCGTTGGGCGCACTGCTCTACGAGCTGATTACAGGGCACAAGCCCTTCGACGGCATGACGGCGGAAGCGACGCTCTTCAAGGTGGTCCACGAAGAACCTGCGCCGGTTCGACGCCTGCAGCCGTCCCTGCCCGTCGATCTCGAGACGATCACGGCCAAGGCCATGGCCAAGGAGCCGTCGCGCCGCTACGCGACAACCATGGAGCTCGCCGCCGACCTCCGCCGCTACCTTGCGAAGCGTCCTATCGAGGCCCGTCGCACCAGCCTGCCCGGACGCATCGCGTTGTGGGTCAGGCGCAATCCCGGTGTCGCGGCGACCATGGCACTGGCGTTGGTCGCGGTGGGGGTGGTGGGTGCCCTTGGGCTCGCGGGCGTGTTCGAAGAGCGCCGGCGCTTTCGTGCGCAGCGCGACCGCGCCGAAGCCAACCTGTTCCGCTCGCTCCTCGGCGAAGCCGAGGCGGTGCGCACCGCGGAGGAGGTGAGCTGGCAGGACCGCGCCATGGACCTCATGAAGCGTGCGGCCCCCCTTGCCCGGACAGAAGCCGACCAGGTTCGCGTGCGCACTCTCGTCGCCCGCTGCGTGAGCGTGAGCGGTCCGAGCTTTCACCGCGTTGCGGACTGGCAGACAGGCGCGTCCGCCGTGACCGCTGTGGCGCCGCACCCCAGCGGAGACGGTGTCGCCACGCTTTCCGCAGACGGTGTCGTGGCCGTGTACGAGGTTCCGTCCGGCCGCCGGCGAGCGAGCACGCCGGGCGGATCGTCCAAGCCCACCACCCTCGCGTGGATGGCACAGTGCGGTGGACTGCTGATCGGCAACGAGGACGGTCGTGTCGAGCTGCGCGACGCGGAGACACTCGAGGTCCGCGCGACCACCGAGCCCGGCGCGGGGGCCGTGCGCGCGCTGGCCGCCGCTCCGACAGGCGAGACCTTCGCCGCCGGGTTCGCCTCCGGCGTGATCGAGATCGTCGAGTGGGCTTCCGGTGCGGACGGCGGCGGCCGCACCGTCCACCGGCTGAAGGGCCACGAGGGCGGTGCGCTCGCGCTGGCGTTCGATGCAGGCGGCGTGCGGCTCTTGAGCGGCGGCCGCGATCGCGCCACCCGCGTTTGGGATTGCGCGGACGGGACGGAGCTGAAGCACGTGACGGCACACAACGTCGTGCGGCATGTCGCGTTTGCACGTGGCATGCACGCCTTGTACGCGACGTACGAGCAGTACTCGTTTCGGCTCTGGAACATGGCGACGGGTCGTGAGTTCGTGCCCATGACGGCGGACGGAACCCACGCGCGGCCTGTCACAGGCATGGTCGTTGATCGCGGCGGACGCGTGATCACCTCCGCAGCCGACGGGTCTCTGTCGGTCTGGCGCGTGCGGTCGTTCGATCGCCACATGCTTTGCGAGCGGGTCCATCGGGCGCTTACACCGTTCGGTGCGATCACGGCGTGTCGCCGAATGGGGAACAGTCGGCACCTCGTCGCGGCGCACGTCGACGGCCGCGTGTCGATTTGGAGCCTCGAACCACCGACCCTCGCGCACCGATTCCGCACCGGGCAGGAAGCGGAGTTCTTGCGCGGTACCAACCGGCTGGCGACCACGCATGGGCTCTTGGACTACGCGCAGCCGACGCCCCAGCTCTTGCGCTTTGGACGTGATCCCGTGATCAAGCTGCTGGCGCGCGGCGACGAGACCTCGATAGCGCTCCATGCCAGCGGCCGTGTTGTCCGGGGACCGCGCGAGGTCGCCAGCGTCGCAGGGGCGACGTGCATGGACGCGACGCCGGACGGGCGCACGCTGCTCGTCGGCACGCAGGCAGGCGACGTCGTGACGCTCGGTTCGGACGGCCGCCGGCGCAGCATCTCCCTGGGCCGCGGCGCCGTGTTCGACGTGCTCGCCGGTACCCGGGCGCAGGAAACGCACCTGGCGCTGACAGCGGGCGGGTTGATCTCGTTCGATACCGCATCCCGCATCCTCGACACGCGGGCGCGAGCGAGCGGTGCCCTTGCAGGCGCGGGCGGATGGATCGCCGCCACCGCCGACACCGGCATCGATCTGATTCGCCGACGAGATCTGGAAGTTGCTCGCCGCGTCCCTGGCGACCATCCGTACACCGCCGTCGCCTTGTCCGACGACGGCGCGCTGCTGCTCGGCATCGACCGCCGGGGCACGGCCACGCTCTGGCGGACCGAGACCGCCGAGGTCGTCTGGACCGTCGCCGGCAACGGCTACGCCGGCGTCTCGTGCTTGGTTGACCGGGAGGAGGGTGTGGCACTGCTCGCCCGCATGGGATCCGAGGTCGTCAGCCTGGATACGGGGGAGCCGGTTGCGGGTGTGCTCCTCCATGCAGCGACGCTGGCGCGGGATGCGAACCGCTATGTGTTCGGTGGTCTCAATGGAGGGGCGTGGTTCGTTCGCGCCGACCGAACGCGCGCCGTAGTCCGCCGTCTGCGAACGCAGCGCGAGGCAGGCAAACGGCCGGTGCCGCCACTGCTGCGCGTTGACGGGGAGGTCATTGCCGGCGGCAACCCGGAGAGCACGTGGGGCGTTGCGGCCTCGCCGGACGGGCGTTGGATCGCAACGAGCGGTTTCCACGGCGAGACCTGCCTGTGGGATGCGGGCACGCTCCAGCAGGTGCGCACGATCGCGGCTTTCGGCAAGCTGGCTTGGACCGTCGCGTTCTCGTCCGACAGCCGGACCCTCGCCGTCGGCACGGGCGGAACCGTGCGCTTGTACGCGGTGCCGGACGGCACGCCGCGCGGCTCGCTCGATGGGCACGAGCATCTGGTCACGAGTATCGCGTTCCATCCCACGACATCGCTCGTCGCGACCAGCAGCCAGGACGGCACGATCCGGCTCTGGGATGCGGAGGCCGGTGCTTCGCGCGGGGTGCTCCGGATCGACGGCGCGCGCGTGAGCGAGGTGGAGTTCGATCCGCAAGGGCGCCGGCTCGTGGGCGTCTTGACGGACGGGTCCGTCGCGTTCTGGAGCGTCGCTGCGCTGGCCGACGGCGCGCAGCCCGAGGCGCGCTGGGAGGGGCACGCCACGGCGCTCTGGACGCTGGCGTTCGACGCCGAGGGACGCCTGCTCGCGACCGGCTCCGAGGACGGAGTGATCCTGATCCGTGATGCGGTCACGGGCGCGCGCCTGCTGGAGTTGGCTTCGGCGCCGCGACTGCGCTCGCTCTCCTTCAGCGCAGGCGACCGCTACCTCGCCGCCGGCTGCTGGAGCGCATCGAGCACGACCTGGGACCTGGTGGCCCTCGAGGCCAAGCTCGACGAACTCGGCGTTGGCTGGCGCTAGGAGGGTCGACCCAACGGTAGGATCCCGCGGTGCTCACGGTCGAAGCCGCGCTCGAGAAGGTCCGCGACGCCTGCGGGGAACCGCGGCTGCGGACCGAGCGCGTACCGATCACGGACGCGGGCGGCCGCGTCCTGGCCGCCGACGTCAGCATGGATCACGACGTGCCGCCGTTTCGGCGCGCCACGATGGACGGCTTCGCGGTGCGCGCCGCCGAGCGCGCGGTCGGGGCGACCTTCGCCGTCCGCGGCGCCGTCATGGCCGGCGAGGTCTCCGAGCTGGGCGTCGGGGCAGGCGAGGCGCTGCGCATCATGACCGGAGCGCCCGTCCCGGAGGGCGCAGACGCCGTCATCCCGTTCGAGTGGATGGATGACGACGGCGACACGGCTACGCTGGCCCGCCTGCCGTCGGACAAGGACAACATCGTGCAACCCGGGGAGCACGCCCGCACGGGCGACGTCCTCGTGCAAGCCGGCACGGCGCTCGGCCCGGGCGATCTCGGCGCGCTCGCTTCGGCCGGCTGCGCGGACGTGCCCGTCGCGGCGCGCCCGCGCGTAGCGATCCTCGGCACGGGTTCCGAGCTCGTTCCCGTCGACGCGGCTCCCGGACCCGGGCGCATCCGTAACTCCAACGGCGCCGCGCTGTGCGGCCAGGTGGAGCGCGCCGGCGCCGAGGCGCTGGACCTGGGCTTCGTCGTCGACGACGAGACGCGGCTGCGCGACGCCGTGCGCCGAGGTCTCGACGCCGACGTCTTCCTGCTCTCCGGCGGGGTAAGCAAGGGCGACCTCGATCTGGTTCCGGGGGCGCTCGAGGCGGAGGGCGTGCGACCGATCTTCCACCGCTGGGCCGTGCAGCCCGGCGGACCGCTCTGGTTCGGCGCAACCGACACGTGCCTCGTGTTCGGCCTGCCCGGCAATCCCGCCGCGACGTTCGTGGGATTCGAGATCCTGGTGCAGCCGGCGTTGCGTACGCGGGTGGGGCTCGCCCTCGAGGCGCGCGCGGCGTTCGATGCGGACTACGACGGCCCGTGGGGCAAGACGAGCCCCAAGCGCCGCTACCGCCCCGTGCGGCTGGGCAGCGATGCGGGACGGCTCACCGCGACCGCGGTGCCCTGGCGCGGTTCCGGCGATCCCTTCGCGTTGGCTGCAGCCGACGCTCTTGTCGCCATCCCCGCAGGTACCGACGCGCCGGGCGAAGGGCCGTACACCCTGCCCGCCATCCCGACGACCGCCGGCGCATTGCTCTGGGGGCGGCCGTGAGCGCTGCGGGTCGCATGCGCTCGTTCTTCTACGCCTACTTCCATGCAGGCGCGGCGGGTTACATCGGGTTCATCGCCCTCGGCCTGTCGTTGACCCTGCTCTCGCTGCCGCCGGGCCCGCTGCCGGTGCTCGTGCTCATCGCCGACGCGCCGCTGCTGTGGATCCTGTTCCACCGGGACGGCACGCGCTGGAAGCGTTGGACCTTCCTCTACGGCGCGCTGCACTTCGGGTTCTGCCTGCGATGGCTGAGCGAGGTGCATCCCGTCATGCTGCTGACCTCGGCGATCGTGCTGGCGCCGGTCTACCTGCTGCTGGGGCTTGCCATCCGCCGGTTCGTGCAGCACGGGGCGCCGTTCGTGCTCACGGTCGGCATCTGCGTCGTCTTCGAGGAGCTTCTGCGGACGGTCTGGTGCGGCGGCATGCCGTGGCCCGCCCGCTCCCTTGCCTTCGCGGGGGACGCGGCGGCGCAGGGCGGCACGGGCATGCTCGTGCCCGCCGCGGCCCTGTTCGGCTCGTACTCCTTCGCGTTCCTCGCGGGCATGAGCAGCGCCGTGGCCAGCCGGGTCCCCGAGTGGCTCGTCAAGCGGGGCACGCACGAAGCGACCTCCGGGTGGCGGCTCCTGCGGGTCGCGATGATCCCCTTCGTCTTCCTCACGGGCCTCGGCGTGTACGCGGGGCTGCGGCGCACGGACTACGCCGAGACTGGGAAGACCACGACGGACGAGGTCCTCGTCATCCAGGCCGATATCCCCCAGACGCTCAAGCACAGCCGCAAGGAGAGTTCGAGCAACGAGATCTTCAACCGCCACATCGATCTGTCTGTCGAAGGCCTGGCACCGGGCCCCGATGGGCAGGGTGTCTTCGCCGTCCTGTGGCCGGAGACGATGCTGCCCTGGTCGTTCGTGGGCCCCGATCTCGCCCACCGCTTCCCCCGCGACTGGGAGAACCAGGTCGTCGTGATGCGCCGCATCCGCGAGGACGTGCCGCTGGGGCGCGATGCCGCGTGGCTGATCGGCGTCATCCACCAGTTCCG
The DNA here is from genome assembly GCA_028281445.1 of Planctomycetota bacterium. Classification (GTDB taxonomy): domain Bacteria; phylum Planctomycetota; class PLA2; order PLA2; family JAEUHO01; genus JANQJW01. The sequence goes on from JANQJW010000062.1 coordinate 66,015, forward strand.
CCGTGGAGAAGAGCGCCACCCGGACCTGTGGGCCTACGGTTCCTTCGACAGCCTCTTTCACTTCGAGCCGAGCCGCGTACCGGGCCCGGACGACCCCGTGCCCGTCCCCGAGGGCGCGAACCGGGATCCGAACTCCGGCTGGCGGCCGCCGTGGGAGCAGGGCCGCCACGACAAGGTCCACCTCGTCCCGGGCGGCGAATACACGCCCGGAGGCGATGTCTTCCCGCCGCTGCGCTGGTTTCGCAACTTTGTCTCCGTGATTCCGGAGCTGGACGCGGGCCGGCGCGACCAGGCGCCCTTTGCCCTCGGGCCCGATGCGATCAAGGCGGGGTCCGTGATCTGTTACGACCTGGCGTTTCCGGCCACCTGCCGGAGCTGGCGCCGGCGGGGCGCGGACGTGCTGCTCAACCCCGCCAACTACGGCTGGTACGGCAAGACCGGCTTCCGGGACCAGATCCAGGCCATCGCGCGCCTGCGGGCCGCGGAGCTCTCCGTGCCCATCGTCATGGCCGGCAACACAGGGCCGACGGCCTTCTACGACCCGCTGGGGGCCAGCTACGGCCGCTTCTACTACGCCTCCGGCGGCGAACCGGTGGCGGCGGGGCGCATCGACACCACCCACAGCCGGGGGTACGCCCGCGCGTCGCTGCGTCTGGATCCGGGCGCGCCTACGCCGTACGTCCGCTGGGGCGACCTGCCGTGGTACGCATTCGCGCTCGGTCTGCTGACGTGGACGTTACTACGGTCACGCATGCCGCGTGCCGCAAGTCCGGACGAAGGCATCGGTTAGGCGTGCCTACGCTTCGTTCTGGACCTTTCTCCTTAATGTGAAATCCTTTGACTCGCCTTCGGGGTTTTGACATAAACCCCGGCGCCTGCGCGAGATCCACGTTCCTAGGGAGGGGAACGTTCCTCGTGCTTTAAGGACGAGTTCATGCGGCCCGTTCAGACGGGTTCCGCGGGAGAGTTCCATGAGTACCGTCGCGAAGATCCTCGTTGTCCTCAACCTCATCCTGGCTGGGTTCTTCCTCGCCAGTGCATCGAACTACTTGGGGCTGCAGGACACCCACAAGAAGAAGTACGAAGACGAGGTCGCGGCGCACGACCAGACGCGCGGCGAGCTGACCACGCGTGTCACCGAGCTGGAAGGCCAGCTTCGCGCGCAGGCCAAGGACATGACGCAGCTGCGTGAAGAGCGTTCGGTCGCACAGGCCGAGTCGCAGCGCCTCGCTGCGCAGGTGCAGCACATGCAGGAGGCCTACAACGCGGCCGCCGAAAACCTGACGCGTGCGCAGCGTGCCGTCGATCAGCTGACCAACAGCTTGAACGCGACGCGTGCACTCAACGACGCGTTGAACAAGGACAACGGGCAGCTGCGCGACAACCTCACGGCGTCGCAGAACGACCGCGATGCCAAGGTGTCGATGGTCAACGCCCTGCAGATGCAGCTGAACAACGAGAAGGAGCGCGCCAACTCGCTCGAGACCAAGCTGGCGACCGCGAACGAGACCATCGAGCGCCAGGGCTTCAGCCTTGAGTTCTTCCGCTCGCGCTTCCCGGGTGTCGAGGCTGTCGCTCAGCCGGCGCACTCCGGCCGCATTCTCGCCGCCAACAACAAGGACAACGTGTTCGTGATCTCGCTCGGCGAGGAGGACGGCGTCAAGGCCGGCTTCCAGTACATCGTCTCGCGCGGCAGCGAGTACATCGCCACGATCCAGATCAGCGACGTCCAGGCCAAGCAGTCGGCCGGGTTCGCTCTCAAGGGCATGTCCAAGGGGCAGGTCAAGCAGAGTGACTCGGTGATGAGCGGCCGCTAGGCCTCGGAAGGGACACCGACATGGCACGCGACATCTACGAAGACCACGACGAGGTCTCGGAAGCCCCGAAGGACGGGCTGGGCAACGGTCTGGTCATCCTGACCACCATCGTGCTGCTGGCGGCCATCTTCTTCATGCAGAAGGCCCTCGGGAAGCACTTCAACGAAGGCTTCCTCGCGGACAAGAAGGCGAGCTCGACCGAGTAAACCGGGTCCTCCCGAAACCAGGAACTCTCACCCAGCCGGGGCCAGTAGAGGCCCCGGCCGGGTTCGTTTTGGGCCGAGCCTGCGATTGGTCATCGCCGGTTCCAGAGGCGACGTAGGGGCGACCCGAGGCCCGAAACCGGCGGCGACGAGCCAAGCACCGTCGCGCGTGCCGAATCGGCTCCCGGGCTGCAGCCGAAGCCCGCCGGAGCCGATTCAAAGGCTACCGACCCGTCGGCGCGGGGAATCCCTGTCGTCTCCGCGGCCCCCGGCTCCGTCCCCTGTCCGGTGTACATATCGCGGCCGAACGGAGCAGTTGGGCGCCGCGTCCGCTGTTCCCGCGCTGGTGGTCGACTTGTCGACCGCCTGTGGTGCTCCACGTGGAGGCCGGCCGCGCGTGCGGCCGGGGCGCTGGGGCGTAGGCCGTCGCGTGATGGGAAGGCAACGATGCCGAAGATGATCGAGTGGGTTGTCGGGAAGTTCTCCATCGACATGGGGATCGACCTGGGGACCGCCAACACCCTCGTATGCGTCCAGGGCCGGGGCATCATCCTCAACGAGCCCAGCGTGGTCGCCGTCAAGAAGGGCACCAACAAGGTGCTGCTCGAAGGCCGCGCCGTCGGTGACACCGCCAAGGAGATGCTCGGCAAGACGCCCGGCAACATCGTGGCGATCCGACCGCTCAAGGACGGCGTCATCGCCGACTTCGAGATCACCGAGGCGATGCTGCGCTACTTCATCTACAAGGTCCACGATCGCACGTGGGCCGTGCACCCGCGCGTCGTGATCGCCATTCCCTACGGCATCACGCCCGTGGAGAAGCGCGCCGTCATCAACTCCGCCGAGCGCGCCGGCGCCCGGAAGGTCTATCTCATCGAGGAGCCCATGGCTGCGGGCATCGGCGTCGGACTGCCGATCACCGAGCCCCAGGCCTCGATGATCGTCGACATCGGCGGCGGCACGACCGAGGTCGCTGTGATCTCGCTGGCCGGCATCGTGACGGCTCAATCGATGCGCGTGGCGGGCGACTCGATGGACGAAGCGATCGTCAACCACATGCGCAACACCTACAACCTGCTCATAGGCGAACAGACGGCCGAGAAGATCAAGATCGGCATCGGCAGTGCGTATCCGCTCAAGCGCGAGATGACGATGGACGTGAAGGGCCGCGACCTCAAGCAGGGCTTGCCGCGCAAGGTCGTCGTCACGAGCGAGGAGATCCGTGAGGCGCTCCAGGAGCCCGTGCGCGGCATCGTGGACACGGTGAAGGCAACGCTCGAAGCGACGCCGCCCGAGCTGGCGGCGGACCTCGTCGACAGCGGAGTCGTAGTGGCGGGCGGCGGCGCGCTGCTGCGCGGTCTCGACCGTGTGATCGCCGAGGAGATCAACCTGCCGGTGCGCGTTGCCGAGGATCCCCTGACGGCGGTCGCGCGCGGCACGGGCGTGTTCCTCGAGAAGATCCGGGATCTGCGGGTGGCGCTCGACACCGCTGACGATTAGCGGGCCCCGGGGGTGATCGCCGATCCCTGCTGCGATGTAGGGCGACCTAAGGCCTGCAGGGCCGGATGGTCGCCCGCCTCGGCGGATCGGACATCGCGGGCTTTCGGAGGTGGACGCGGATCACAGGGTTCCAACGACGCGGGCGACCATCCGTCGCGCCTATGGCGCTCCTTGGGTCGCCCCTACATCGGGGCTTGTGGCGGCGGACCCCGCTTGAACACCCAGAACCCGCCCTTGACGGGCTGTCATTCCCGCGTTGAATACTATCCATTGGGGTCGAACGACCTTTTCACCCCAACACCATGAGGTCGAGGGAGCGTGCGTTGCGTCTTCGCAAGCGACATGCCTGGGGCGCCGTGCTGATCGTGCTCTTCGCCCTGCCCGTGCTCCAGCCGGCCGGGATCCGCGCCATCGAAGAGCCCGCCGGGGGCTTCTTTGCCTGGTTCGCCGAGATCGCACCCAGCCCCCGCCTCAACGTGCCCGACGACGAGGCGCCGGACGGACCCTCGCCACGCGAGCGCGCGCTCGAGCTGGAGTACGTCCACCTCTGGGAGCGCCACCTCCAGACCCAGGAGCGCCTGCGCGCCATCGGCGAGCTCAAGCAAGCGCTCGTGCGCAGCGAGCTCGACCGCCTGCCCGCCGGCGTGCTGGCGCGCGTCACCCGCGCGCACGACCCCGTGCCGCTGCGTCGCTCGATCCTCATCGACCGCGGCCGCGCTGATGGCGTACGGGTCGGCCACCCCGTCGTGATGGGCAAGACCTACCTCGGACGCGTGCGCCTCGCGCGCAAGCACAGCGCACTCGTACAGCTCGTCACCGATCCCCGCTCACGCCTCGAAGTCTTCGTGCGCACCTCCAAGGGACAGATGTTGCGCGGCTTCGTCCGCCGCGACGGCAGCGAAGACGGCTTCGATCGCCTACGCCTCGAGTTCGTCCGTCTGCCCGCGGACGGAAGCACCATCAAGCCGGGCGCTCCGGTCTTCACGTCGAACTACGACGAGCGCGTGCCGGCGCACCTGCTCATCGGCAGCGTGCACGAGGTCTCGGACCCCGACCTCGACCGCATGCCGTCCCTCACGCTGCGACCCGCGATGGATCTCGACCGTGCCACGGAAGTCATCGTCCTCCTGACCGACGCGACACGGAACCGCAAGCCGTCTGCCCGAAAGCGCTGATTCGTTGAGTCTCATCGTCCTGCTCGCCCTGATGTTGCTGGCGACCGCGATTCCCGACCTCAGTCCGCAGGTGCTCTCGATCGACCGCCATCCCCCGGACCTGTGGGTCGCCGCCGCGCTCTACCTTGCGTTCCGCGCGCGTGCGTTCAAGGCAGTCGGGTGGGCCATTGCCATCGGCCTCGTGCGGGACTCGGTGTCGCTCGATCCCCTCGGGACGCACGCGTTCGTGCTCGGCACCATCGCGTTCCTCTTTGCCGAGGGGCGCAGCCAGCGGGGACGCGTGGAGGGCATGACGCGCTTGATGCTCGTGGGGGCTGGCGCGCTGCTGGCGGGTTGGCTCTACCTCGTGCGCATCCTGCCGCTGGGCGGCGGGGTGGTCACCGCCGGCGCGTTCGTCGACGTTCTGCCCGGCGTCTTCTGGACGATGCTCCTCGCCGCCGGCCTGTACCCGACATTGGACCGGTTCCACCTCCTCGACGAGCTGTGCGGGAGGTCGCATGCGTTTTCGTCGTAGGCTCCTCTTCCTCTACGTCGTCTTCTGCGTCGGCATCGGTCTCGTCTGGCTGCGCTCCGCGCAGATGATCCTTGTCGATGGCGAAGAGTGGTCGCAGCGTGCGCTGGAGCGCCGTCAGACCACCGAGCGGCTCGACGCCATGCGCGGCCCCATCGTGTCGGCCGACGGCGTCGTGCTCGCCGAGGACGTGTGCCAGTTCCAGCTCGCCGTCGTGGGGTGGGAGTGGGAGCGCCGGCGCCGCTCGCGCTGCACCGCGTGCGGGATGGTGCAGTTCGCGGGCATCACGAAGAAGCCGCCGCGGCGCTGCGCCTGCCCGGCGCGGCTGCGTCGCGGTGGAGACTCCAAGCGCAGCGACGCCTATCCGCGGGATGACGCGCCGGTGGGCGGCACGATGGAAGAGCTGCCGCCGGGGGACCTGCGTCCGCTCGAGGATGCGCTCGAGGTCGAGCCCGGCACTCTGGCGCGGCTCGCGAACGCGCGCGTGGCGGAGATCGAGAAGATCGTCGACGCCTACAAAGCGCTGCTGGCGCGCGAGGCGATCGACTCCGAGTTCCTGATCGACGACAAGGTCCGGCTGCGCCGCAGCGACCTCATGCTGCGACCCTACGTGCTCATCGACGGTCTCTCGGAGGAGGCGGTGCGCCTCGTCCAGACCGACGAGACGGGTCGCTTTCGCGGCTTCCGCATCCAGACCGCTTTGCGCCGCCACTATCCGCTCGGCGACTTCGCGCCTCAGCTCCTTGGCTTCACGTCGCTGATCCGAAGCACAGAGGAGTACGAGGCACTCTTCCAGAAGTTCGGCCACCAGATCACGCACAGCAGTCGCGTCGGCCGGGCGGGCATCGAGAAGGCGCACAACGGCTATCTCCACGGCAAGACGGGCCGGCGCAAGCTGCAGCTCCAGGACGGGAGCTTCTCGAAGATCGTCGAGTACGAGCCGCCGGTGCCCGGTGGCCCGCTGCGGCTGGCGCTCCATGCCCGCGTCACGCTCGACGTGCAGCGCATCCTCGATGAAGCCGCCGCCAAGGACCACGGATACCTCCCGCGCGGACGTCCCTCCGGTGCGTTCGTCGCGTTGGATGCCGACACGGGCGAGGTGCTCGTGTGGGCGGAGGCGCCGCGCTTCGATCTCAACGAGGACCTGAAGGACCTCTACGACGTGAAGCGTCAGGCCATCGCCGACGAGAAGGCGAAGGTCTGGGAGCCGCGCCATCCGCTCGAGGGCACGATGGACCTCGAGACGTGGCGCATGCAGGTCGTCATGCCCGTGCCGTTGGCGTTGAGCCGCGTCGCGCAGGTCGCCGTAGAGCCCGGTAGCACCTTCAAGCCGCTCATCGCGCTCGGTCTGCTCGGCGCCGGACGCCCGATCAGCCAGGAAGGTATGACGTGCCGCCACGGCCTCGGCATGCCGGGCTGCCACAACTGCGGTACGGTCTATCTCGAAGAGGCCATCGCGCGTTCGTGCAACCGCTATTTCGCGTGGTCGCTGCGCAACCCGGCGTCGTGGAGCGTCAACCGGCGCTACGTCGCCAAGTTCATTGCCGATCTGGGGCTGGGACAGCACCCCGGCGAGGTCGCGGAGTGGAGCGCCGGCCAGTGGCTCTGGAACTGGCACGACTTCACGCTCGAGACCGCGGTCGCCCATGCGGACAAGGTGCTCGCCAAGCGGATGGGGGAGACAGCGCCGAAGCTGCGCCTCGGGCGCCACGCACGCGTTCCCGCGACGGTTGGCGGCGACCCGAAGCGCCTGGGGCGCACGCTGGCCACCGTTGCCGAGGCCATCGCGCGGCGTTCGGGCACCCGCTCCGTGACGCTCTACGCCAGCCGGCACGCCACCGAGGGCCGCGACGTCATCCTCCAGTTCGGCATGCGTGCCGACACGCCGCGCACCTGGCACCTCCCGCCGGATCTCCGTCAAGGCGCCGACGCGCTACCGCGCGCCATCCGCGGGTGGTACCCGCGGAACGCGGGCGTCCAGGGACGCATGTCGGATCGCGGCACGGTGTGGTTCAACGTCCGCTTCGAGCGCCGCGTCGGGCGCGCCGGGCCCGGCGAACCGCCCGTGATCCGCCCGGACGACGGCCACAACGTGGGCATCGGCCAGGGCCCCGTGCTCGCGACGCCGCTGCAGATGGCGCGCGCCATGGCCGCGATCGCCAACGGCGGCACCGTGGTCACGCCGCACGTCGCGTTGCAAGGCGCGCGACCTCTCGACAAGCACGATCGCGACCGCGTCCAGATCGCCGCCGCGGACCTCAGGCGCGTCCGCGACGGGATGTTCGACGCGGTCGACGGCGGCACCGCGCGGCACGCGCCCTGGTACGAGGTGCCGGCCACCGTCTACGGCAAGACGGGTACGGCCCAGGTCGGCAGGAGCTGGCGGCCGTGGAGGTTCGACGAAGACCTGGACGCTCCGTGGCACCACTGGTTCGTGGGCTTCGCCGAGGCGCCGGGCAAGCGCACGATCGCCTTCGCCTGCGTGCTCCACGCCCGCACCGAAGACGGTGCAGGCCTCACGGCCGTGCCCGCCGTGCAGCGGATCCTCGCTCGCTGGTACCAGGAGCAGGACTAACCGTGCGGGTCATGTCCCTAGGCGAACGGCTGAAGGAGGCCGACTGGATCCTGCTGGCCTTGGGCGTGGTGCTTGCGGTGTTCGGTGTCATCGCCGTCCAGACGGCGGCGCAGGGACGCGTCGACTACGGCGGCATCCAGATGCGCTGGCTCGTCATCGGGACGACCGTCTGCCTGCTGATGCTCGCCGTGCCGTATCGCTTCGTCGTGACCTGGCGCTACCTCTGGTACGCCGGTGGCATCTTCCTCCTGCTGCTGGTCCTGTTGATCGGGAGCGGCAAGTCCGCCGGCCGCTGGATCGCCGTCGGTTCCTTCCGTATGCAGCCAAGCGAGGTGATGAAGCTGATCCTCGTCATCACGCTCGCGGGCTATATCCGCTACGAGACGCGCCATCGCACCTTCCGCGGACTCTTCACGCCCTTCGCGATCACGCTCATCCCCTTCATGCTCATCATGAAGCAGCCGGATCTGGGGACGGCGCTGCTGCTGATCCCGATCCTGTTCGTGATGCTCTACGTCGCGGGCGCCAATCGCGCACACCTCGGTGTCGTCGCCGGGGCGGGACTCGCGGCAGGGTTGGTGTTCTTCTTTGTGCCGGGATTGCTGAACGAGTACCAGAAGAACCGCGTCCGCGCGTTCCTGCTCCAGGACAGCGACGACGAGGCGTTGCGCCGGAGCCACAACCACCAGATCGAGCACAGCAAGACGGTCGTCGGGAGCTCGTCCTTCTTCGGCGGCGGCACGGGCGACGAGACGCGCGAAGCGATCCGATTCCTGCCCGAGCGCCACTCCGACTTCATCTTCCCGGTTGTCATCCACGCATTCGGCCTCGGCGGCGCGACGCTGTTGTTCATGGTCTACCTGCTCTTCATCGGTCTGCTGCTGCGCACCGCTCTCTCCGTCCGGGAACCAAGTGGACGCATGCTCGCCGTGGGCGTTGCGACCCTGTTCGCGTGCCAGACCGTGATCAACCTCGCCATGACCGTGGGCCTGCTGCCCATCGTCGGCATGCCGCTCCCGTTCCTCAGCTACGGCGGCTCCAGTTTGCTCACCTCCTTCGCTGCCCTGGGTCTCGTGTTGAATGTCGGGAGCGACCACCCGGTGGAATTCGGCCGCGGCGACTTCGATTGACGTACCGTGGCTGGACGCCCACGTTGATCCATCTCGCGGAGGCTGACCATGAGACCCGGAATGGCCGTCCTGCTCTCGACCTCGATCCTGGCCCTATTGCTCGCGTTCCTCTTCGCCAGTCGCAACCGAGGACTCGCCGCGCCGGGACCGGAGCGTGGGTTCTGGGACGAGGGCATCGAGGCCTTCGTGCGCGGCAAGGTCGCCAACACCTACGTCGACGAGCTGAGTGACGACGCCAGCAAGGACGCCTTCTATCGAGCGATGGATGCGTACGTGAAGCTCGACTACTACTGCGACTTCATCCCGCCGTCCGAGCACAGCCGCCACGTCGAGGAGACCGCCGGCCGCTACGCCGGTCTCGGGATTCGCATCAATGGCGAGGACGACGGTCTGCACGTGATCGGCGTGTTCCCCGGCGGGCCGGCGGCCAAGGCGGGCATTCGCGTCGGGGACACGATCGTGCGTGCCGAAGGACAGGCGCTTGCGGGTCTCGCCATCGACGACATCACGGGCTTGCTCAAGGGGCGGCCGGGCACTCCCGTGCGTGTCGGCGTGATCCGCGGGCCGCGACCCGAAGACGGGCCGGCCAAGGGTGAAGAGATCGCGATCGTCGCGCGGCGTGAGGTCATCACGCCGCCGAGCGTCTTCACGCGCCGTCTCGGCAAGAGCAAGGAGTTCGCGCTCGTTCGTCTCGCGGACTTCACCGAGGAGACGCAGAACGCGTTCGACGTCGAGATGGAGAAGCTCCTGAGCGACCAGCCCGCGCAGGGGCTGATCCTCGATCTCCGGCACAACGGCGGCGGCGTGCTTGGCGTTGCCGTGCGCGTGGCCGAGCGCTTCCTGCGCGCAGGCCGCCTCGTCGTTCGCATGGAGGGGCGCGGGCAGGACGCCTCGCGCGACTACCCCGCCAAAGACCGGCTGGGGAAGATGCTCAACATCCCGCTGATCGTGTTGGTCGACCGCATGAGCGCAAGCGCGAGTGAGGTCGTCGCAGGTGCCCTGCAGGACCACCGCCGCGCCGTCCTCGTGGGGGAGCGTACGTACGGCAAGTTCCTGGTGCAGTCGATCACCGAGATTCCGAACCGCAAGGCCGCGGTCAAGCTCACCACCTCCCGCTACTACACGCCGCACGGTCGCTCCTACCAGGGGCCTTCGCGCGGCGAGCGCATGCGCAGGGGGACGCGCCCGGAAGGCGCCGGGCTCATTCCCGACGTCGTGATTCCCATGAGCGACGAGAACGCGGAGAAGCTGCTCTTCTACTGGGACAACGAAGAAGGCCGGCCTTGGGGCGAGGTGCGGCGCCACGACGATGTCCCGGCGGACTGGATCGACCCGCAGCTCGAACGCGCGATCAAGCTGCTGGAGGGCGAGATCGTCCTCCAGAAGATCAAGCGCGGTAGGGGACCGCGGAGCGGATAGTCCGCAGAGACGCAGAGTCACAGAGCGCGACTCGGGGGCGGACGCTACGGCGATCGAGCGGTTACCCCCCTTGTGGGGCAGGGCATGAAGAGCCGCCATCGGCTCTCGTGTATCGCTCTGCGCCTCAGTGCCTCTGCGGAGAGAATCGGCAACATGCTTGTTCTCGGTATCGACACCTCCTGTGACGACACGGCCGCGGGCGTGCTGCGCGCGCCGCGTGAGATCCTCAGCAACGAGGTGGCGACGCAGTACGACCTGCACGCGGCCTTCGGCGGCGTCGTCCCGGAGATCGCGAGCCGCGCACACACCGAACGCGTCACGCTCGTCGTCGAGCGCGCCCTCAAGGAGGCCGGTGTCTCCCTGGGGGAGATCGATGCCATCGCCGTCACCAACCGGCCCGGATTGATCGGCTCGCTGATGGTCGGCGTTGCGGCGGCCAAGAGCCTCGCGATCGCCGCGGACATCCCGCTCGTCGGTGTGCACCACATCGAGGCGCACTGTGTCGCCGCGCTCGCCGAGCACGACGATCTCGACTATCCGTTCCTTGCGCTCGTCGCCTCCGGCGGCCACACGGCGCTCTACCACTGCAAGGACCCGGGCACCATCGAAGTGCTCGGCCAGACCATCGACGACGCAGCAGGCGAGTGCTTCGACAAGGTCGCCAAGATGCTCGGGCTGCCCCAGCCCGGCGGCCCCGCCGTCAGCAAGCTGGCGGAGGGCGGTAACCCCAAGGCTGTCCGGTTTCCCCGCGCACGCGTAAAGGACGACCCGCTGGCGTTCTCGTTCTCGGGTTTGAAGACGTCGGTCCTCTACTACCTCAAGGGGCCCGGCGGAAAGCGCGAACAGCCTGACCGTGAAGACCTCGAGATCAGCTACGCGGACGTAGCGGCCTCGTTCGAGCAGGCTGTCGTTGACGTGCTCGTCGACCGCTCCCTGAAGGCCGCCGCGCAGCTCGGCGTCACGGAGCTCGTGGTGGGGGGCGGCGTAGCGGCCAATCGCCGGCTGCGCAGTGATCTCGCCGAAGGCGCCCCCCAGGGACTCAACATCCGCTTCCCGAGCATGGCGTTGTGCGCGGACAACGGTGCCATGATCGCGCTTCGTGGCGCGGAGGTACTGCAGCGTGGTCTCACCGACACGCTCGACCTCGACGTGTCGGCAACGGGGGAAGGACCGCCTTTACCGTAGCGCTTCCTCGTGGTGCCATGCACCTGTGAAGCGTCTCGCGCCCCTCCTCGTCCTGCTCTGCGCGTTCCACGCCTACGCCGAGGAACCGAAGGGCGTGCAGTGCGGTCTCTTCGCGGTGGTCGCGAAGGGCGACGCCGGAGCGCGCGCGACGTATGACGGACTGCGCAAGGGACTCGAGCTCGCGCACCTGCCGCGCGTGTGCATGGAGGCACCGGAGGACGTGCACGCGTTCCTCGCGCGCGTGTCGGCGAAGAGGCAGCTACCCGTGTTCGCCATTGGCGATGGTCCGGCCGAGCGGCTGCAGCAGGCGCGCTGTCCCCGTGTCGTCGTGCTCGAGCGCTACACGGTGAAGGGCAAGCCGGTTCGTGCCCTGCCCGAAGCGCCCGGCCTCGCCGTGGTGTACGCCGACCTGCAGTCCGAGCGCGTTCAAGCCGTACTGGGAGACCTCTCGAGCGATCCGGACGCACCGATCATGGAAGGTACGTATGGCGACTTGGACCTCCACTTGCGTTGGGGTCGCGGGACGCCGGCGCCGTACGTAGACGCCGTCAAGCGCGCGCGCAGCACGGGCAAGATCCTGGTTTCGGACGACCGCGGCCGCTTCGGGCAGGGCGCGATCGTCACGCTGGTGCCGCGCCACGATCTGCTCGGGCGTGCGGCAGCGGAAGTCGCCCGCAAGCTACGGGCGGACCCCAAGGCCAAGCTCCCGCCGCATGCGATCAAGGGCTTCGAAGTCTGGGTCGATCTCGAGGCAGCCGACGAGCAGGGGATCGCGCTGCCGTTGGCCTTCATCGCCAAGGCCGACAAGCTCAAGCGCGGGAAGCGGCATTGAAGCGCTCGCTCGTCATGCTGACGCTGCTGTTGGTCGGCGGCGTGATCCTGCTGCTCGGCGCCGTCGTCGTGATCTGGATCAACGCGCAGGACCAGGCGGCCGCCCGTCGCGAAGCCGCGGCGCAGCAGGACCGCACACAGAAGCGCATGGAGCAGTTCGCCGGCGAGCTGTTGCAGCTTTCCCAGGACATCGCGGGGGGGTTGTCCGAGGGGCACACGCGCCGACTGCGGGACTGGATCGAACAAGAGCCGCTGACGCTCTACCGCGACGTCGAGAACCCCGACCGCGTCGACATCGAAGCGATTATCAACGCGCTGGTCTCGGAAGTGCGGCGCCGGGGCCGCGACGAGGCGGAACGCATCCAGATCCTCCAAGAGCGCATGGAGGCCTTCAGCCGCGCGCGCATCGACGCCGTCATGCAGGCCGAGCGCGAGGAAGCGTCCAAGGCCGCCGACGCCGCGGCGTCGGATCGCGGCACGGCACTCGTCGTACGCCTCTCGCTGCTCCTGATCGGCATGGCGGTCCTGCTGGTGCTGACCCTGGTTTGGCTGGTCGTCGGCCCGGTTCGGCGTCTGCGTGCGTCCGTCGACCGCATCGCCGAGGGGGACCTCGCCACGCCGGTCCCCCTTCCACGCGGGGGCGCGGAGGAACTCGTTGCCCTGACCCACGACGTCGAGCGCATGCGCGACCGCATCCGTGGTGCGACCGAGGGCCTCGAGGAAGAGGTCGCGAAGAAGACCGCTGCGCTTGTGCAAGCGGCCAAGATGGCCGGCCTGGGCACGCTCGCGGGCGGCGTCGCGCACGAGTTCAACAACCTCATCGGCGGCATCGTCGGCTGCATCGAGAGCGCGCGCGCCGGCAGCGACGACGCGTCCGTGGTCGAGGATCTCGACATGGCGCAGAAGACCGCGAGCCGGGCCGCCGTGCTCGTACAAGCCTTGCTCGACGTCGCGCGCCCCGGCACCCGGGAGATGGGACCGGTGCAGCTCGACGCGGTGGTCGAAGACGTCACGCGCGCGGCCGAGCCGACGGCTACACGCCGGCGCGTGCAGGTCGAGCGCGAGGGCCTCTGCCCGCGGTCCGTCCACGGCGACGAGGGGCAACTGCACCAGGTCGTTCTGAACCTCGTCACGAACGCCCTGCAAGCGGTGGACGACGGCGGGCGCGTGGTGATCGCAACACGCGAAGAGGACGGGCACGGTGTCGTCGAGGTGCGGGACGCGGGACCGGGCGTCCCGGAGGCTGACCGCGACCGGATCTTCGAGCCGTTCTTCACCGGCCGGGATGACGGCACGGGCCTCGGCCTCTTCGTGTCCTATGGCATCGTGGAGCGCCACGCCGGCCGCATCGAGGTGACCGACGCGCCGGAGGGCGGGGCCGCGTTCACCGTCTCGGTCCCGTTCGGCCCCTCGGCCCCTGCGGAGTAGACCGCAGGGCCGTTCGGTCCGGCACTTGCGTCCCGTCGAGCATGGGCACTGGTCAACAGAACGGCTCCGCGCCGCACGTTCTCGTCATCGATGACGAGGAGTCACTCCGCCACGCACTCACGAAGGGCCTGCTGCGCGCCGGCTACCGGTGCAGCGCCGCACCAACGGGGCGGACCGGTGTCGAGCAGTTCGTCACGGGCGGTTTCGACGCCGTGATCACGGACGTCAAGCTGCCTGATCTCTCGGGCCTGGACATCGTCGCGATCCTGACCGAGATGGACGCGACGGTGCCGGTCGTGGTGATGACGGGCTACGGCACGATGGAGATGGCGCTCGAGGCCATGCGCCGCGGCGCGAAGGACTACGTGCAGAAGCCGTTCTCCGTGGACGACGTCGTTCGCATCTTGCAGCGCGCGATCCACGAATCGCGTCTGACGCGTGAAAACCGGCGTTTGCGCGCCCTGGTCGAGCGCCGCCTCTCGCCCGAGCGCTTCCGCGAGGTCGAGGCCGAGCTCGCCACGCTGCGTAGTGCAGAGCCGACGAACGGCAACGGCAATGGCAACGGCTCGCACGAGGACGCCGGGCCGATGCCTCTGAAGAAGGCGCAGCGCAAGTTCGAGATCCGCTACGTCGAAGAGCTGCTGGCGCAGACAGGCGGCAACGTGGCCGCCGCGTCGCGACTCGCAGGCATCAGCCGGCCCAACTTCCACAAGAAGCTCAAGACCCTGGGCGTCGACGCGCACCGGTTCAAGCAGGCCGCGCGCCGGGGGCGCCTCCAGGACCTTTGATCGGCCCGGCGCAGCGCGCGCCAGGACCACGTATCGGAGCGGCCACGCTGTTACCGTAGGGATACGTCGCGCATTGGACTCCAAGGAGGCGAGATGAGGCGCACCGGATTGGTCGTTCTGTGGGGCTTCGCCCTGGCCCTGGCCGGCTGCGGCAACGGGCCGGATGTTGTCCTCTACTGCGGCGTCGATCAGGACCAGAGCCAGGGCATCGTGGAGCTGTTCGAGCAGTCCGCGGGGCTCGATGTCGCCTACTACGGCGAGTCGGAGGCGTCACGCAGTGTCGGCCTGCCGCAGCAGCTCCTGCTCGAGAAGAAGCGCCCGCGAGCAGACGTATACTGGTCCAACGAGATCATGCACATGGTCCACCTCGGCCGCTCAGGTGTGACCGATCCGCTGCCAAAGGGACTCGCCGAGGAGTTTCCGGAAGCCTGGCGCGACCCGCGCGGTCGCTACATCGCCTTCGGCGCGCGCGCGCGGGTGTTCCTCGTCAACACCGAGCTGCTGCCGAACAAGGAAGACTGGCCCAAGTCGACGGAAGACCTGCTCAACCCCAAGTACCACAAGATGGGGTTCACTACCTCCATGGCGGAGCCGCTGACGGGCACCACGTACACCCACGCCGTCGCGATGCTCACGGAGGAAGAGGAAGGCGCGAAGTCGTTCTTCAAAGCCGTTGCCGCTGCGCGCTCCGCAGGCCGCATGAAGGTCGTCACCAGCAATGGCCGCGTCATGCAGGCAGTGAAGGACAGCAGCGAGAAGGTCGCCTTCGGCCTGACCGACACCGACGACGCATGGATCGCGATCACGCAGGGCGCGAAGGTGAAGATCGTCTATCCGGACCAGCATCGCCAGGGCTCGTTCCTGATTCCCAACACCGCCGCCTTGGTGCGCGGTCGCCGCCATCCGAAGGAGGCCGAGCGCCTCCTGCGCTGGCTCGTCAGCGCCGAGACCGAGGCCACCCTGGCGAAGGGCCGCTCAGCGCAGATGCCGCTGCGCGATGGCGTGCCGGTGCCCGAGGACGGGCACGTGCTGCGCCCGGGCAAGGACTTCAAGTTCCAGCCCGTGGACTGGCAGGCGGTGGGGGCGAACGTCGACCGCTGGCGCGACTGGTTGACCGCCCTGTTCAAGCCTGCGGATTGATTCCGGCCGTCCGTTCTTGACAACGGCTCCCGCATGCGGACCCTTGCGCGGTCGGCATTCGGCAACGCGTGCCCCGTTCGTCCATCGGTTTAGGACACCAGCCTTTCAAGCTGGAGAGACGGGTTCGATTCCCGTACGGGGTACCACTCCCTCGCGCCGGATCCCTCCGTGCTCAAAGGCGCCTGCGCCGCCGCCGCGTACGCCGCTTGGCCGGGCCGGTGAGCCTCGGTACCGCGCCGCTCGGGTGCCACACGGTTCGGTCTTCCGACAGCTCCATCTCGTCGGTGACCCGGCCTTCGCGAATCCAGTCACGAACAGCGGCCGTGTCGAAGGGGCCGGATACGTGCCGACCGGCTTGGCGAATGAAGAAGGGCATGCGTCCTCCGCAAACACGCCCGTCGCCCTCGGCCCCCGCCTACGGACATATAGAGGCCAACGGACGCGGCCGGACTCCCGCATCCCAGCGTCCCCGCAAACGTTACAACCTACGCTACCGGTTCTTCGCGCGACGGGCCGCCGCCATTCGCTGCCGCGCGAGCACGCGCGTGCCACGGAGTGCGGGCTCCTTGTTGGCTTGCAGCGCCGCGAAGTGCTCTTCGGCTTCCGGCATCTTGTCGAGCTCCAGCGCGAAGACGAGCGCAGCCCAATGGGCGAGCCCACGGTAGCGCTCGGTTGCATGCGGCGAGGTGGTCAACGGCAGGACGGTGTCATAGGCCTCTTGCTTGCGCCCCATCTCAGCGAGCGGCCAGCCCATCTGCACCGTTGCGCGCTGGCCTATCTCGGACTCGGGCCCCGCGAGTTGGAGAACCTCCTTCAGCACCGTGACCTGCTCGTTCTGGCGAGCAATCTTGCCGGCTCGGTACCAGGACGCGAGCTGGGAAAGCGCGCGCACGCGTTCCTCGGTGGTGAGCGAGCGGGTCAGCAGCTCCTCGAGCGCCACCACGCGCCGCGGAATGCCTACATCCGGTGACCCGCTCAGCCCCGTCTTCCATAGCTCTTCGTTCGTGCGCTGCCCAGGCGTCGGCGGCTCGGCAACAACTGGCGTGAGAGCGACGCGCTTGGGTCGGGGTGCGGGCGAGGGCGCTTCCGGCCCCGCTTGCGGAGGGGGAGGCGCGGGCGTCCGCTCGGCACGGGCTGCGACCGGTGTCGGGACGGCGCGCGGGTCCGCGGGCTCGTCGTCCAGCGCGATGGGAGGCTCCGTCGTCAGCGCGCCGGGCGAGCGCAGGTGCCGTGCAGCCAGGGCGCAGCCGGCGGCGACAGCAAGAAGCAGCAGGATCTCGCCGGTCCGGCTCATCGCGCTTCCTCCTCGGTACGAAGCAGTGCAGCGAAGCGCGTTTCCAGATCCCTGCGCATGCCCGACTGGCCCTCGCTCGCATACGACTCGAAGGCCGCAAGCGCACTACGCGCGCGCTCCGTCTCCTTGAGGCCGAATGCGAACAGCACGGCGGCGTACGCGGCTTCGGCCCGCAGGTGCTTCGGTGCACGCTCAGCCGCAGCGACGCGTTCCATGGCATCGAGGGCCCTTCCCTCCTTGCCTTGCCGGTGGTGATTCCATCCGCGCGCAATCTCGGCGCGGAATCGAAGCGGGCTGTGTGCATCCGTGCGGTCGACGACGAGCCCAAGGGTGCGATCCGCCCATTCGTACTGCCGCCAGCCGCGGAACTTCTCCGCCATCGCGAGAAGCCTGTCCATGCGCTGGGCATGGTCGAGCGCGGGGTCCTCCATCACCACGCGCCAGTCTCGCTCCGGCGGCTCGAGGCCGACGTCCTGGAGATGAGGGGGGATCGGGCGAGGGGCTTGTGGGGGCGTGGTCGCGGCGGGCCCATCCACGGCCGACCCCGCCGCGGCGGATCGCATGGCCGTCGCCAGGGACGGAGGCTGTTCCGTTCCCCGTAGCGTGTCACTCGCCTCCGCGGCGAGTCGAGCGCCTTCCACGGGCAGCAGCAACCCGACCACGACACCGAGGCAGATCGAGCCAAGCCAGGCCAGCGGCGAGCGGAGCATGCAGAGCCCTCCCAGGAGAGTCAACGGGACCGCGGAGCGCCGGTTCGGCCCACTACCGGTCAAGCCCTTTCCGCTTCTTCATGGCCTGTGTGCTTGCGCGGACCATCTTCGAGAAACGCTTGTTCTTGCGGTGGAACTCGGCGCGCGCGCGCTGGTCTTGCTTGCGCCGGATGAAGGCGAGCTCGCGCTGGAGCTTCGCCCACGCGGCCAAGCGACCCGCGTCGAGTGTGCCGGCGTCGATCGCCGCGGCGACGGCGCACCCAGGCTCACGGGCGTGCGCGCAGTCGCCGAAGCGGCACGAGGCTGCAAGCTCCTCGATGTCCTCGAAGACCGCGCTGAGTCCCTCGCCCGCATCCCACAACCCGAACTCGCGCATGCCCGGCGTGTCCACCCAGAGTGCGCCGGACGGCAGGCGGACGATGCGCCGGGCCGTGGTGGTGTGCTGACCCCGCTCGTCTCTCGCGCGGATCGCATCGACATGCTGTACCGTCTGCCCCGCCAGCGCATTCACGAGCGTCGACTTGCCGACGCCCGACGAGCCGACGAGAGCGATCGTGGTGCCGGGCATCAGATAGCGCTCGAACGCATCGAGGCCGACACCCTCCAGTGCGCTGACGACGTGCACGGCCACGCCCAGCGCGACATCGCCGAGGCTCCGGACGGGATCGCCCGCGTCGGGGCACAGGTCGGCCTTCGTCAGGACCAACGCCGGTTCGGCTCCGCTTTCCCAGATCGCAGCCAGGTAGCGCTCGATGCGCCGGGGTTCTAGGTCGCTGTTGAGCGAGGTCAGCAGCAGGACATGGTCGACGTTGGCGGCTACGACCTGTGCGGTCGTCGTCGTACCCGCTTCCTTCCGAAGCAGCGCCGTACGCCGCGGCAGCACCGCGTGGATCACGCCGCTTTCGGGGGCAGTCGGCAGCGTCACCGCGATCCAGTCACCGACGGCGGGTAGCGCTTCCCGTGTATGAGCTTCGTGACGCAAGCGTCCCGACGCCTGGGCGCGGCGCTCGCCGTCTTCAGTCAAGACGCGATAGCCGTCGCGCTGCTCTTCGATGACTCGTCCCGGCACGACGCCGTCGACGAGGATGGACGCGAACGCGTCCGCATGGCCGGGGTCGTAGCCCCAGGCTTCGAGATGGTTCAAGGCTCTGCTCCAAAGTGGTGCCCGCAGAGCGGGCGAGGGGGTGGTGCGAACCACCTCGGAGGGTGCCTGCCGGAGACCAGGAAGAGGTGCGCGGCGGCTGCTAGCGACGAGCAAGCGAGGAGGCGGAACGCGAGTGACTGAGGACGAGTCGGATTGCACTCATTGGTCGCCTCCTTTCTGGGACGGGGATCTTCGCCCGCCGCTGTTCTAGCAGACGTCGCGGCCGGACCGAAGGTTCCGTGTTGGACACGTCGCGTCCTGCGCGAATCGCCTCAGCGGCCCGCGGGTACGGCTTCCTTCTTGGCGTGCACGACCTCGACGAGCTCGATCTTCGCGCCGCCGAGTGACATCTGGGACTGGATGGGGGCCTCGCCCGCGCTTTCCATGATGTGCGTGCCGTCGACCTCGGTCTGGTTCCACGTCGCATCGATCGGCACCCAGTGTCCGTCGATCGCGACCTCGTTCCATGCGTGGCCGCCGAAGGCCTTGGGTCCGTCGCCCATGTAGGCGTAGCCGCCGACACGGCGGGCCGGGATGCCCGCGGCGCGCGCCAGCGTCGTGAACAGGTCGGTGTGCTCCGTGCAGTCACCCTTCTTGACCTCGATGATGTCCAGCACGGACAGGGGCTCGGCCGCGTAACTGTCCGCGATGTAGTCGGAGACGAAGGCCACCAGGCGGTTCACCCTCTCGCGGTCCGTCGTGGCATCGCCAACCGCCTGCTTCGCCAGCGCCTGGACCGTCTCGTTCTTCACCGGGTGATCCGAGTCCTCGGCGAGGGCTTCCTTGCGCTCCTCGTCGGTCACCGGACACGGCGTACCGTTCTTCTTGCCGGTCCTCAGGGTCAAGACGCCCGTGTCGGCATCCCACGTTGCGGTCTGGCGCGGTCCGTTCGGCACGTGTCGCACGTTGGGGCCGTGGATGCGCACGGTGAGTGCCTCGACCTCCTTCGCGTCACCAAGCGGCTTGTCGATGCGCGCCATCATCGACATGAACACGTCGAAGTCCTTGCTTGCCGCCTGGGCGACACGCTTGGGCTCGAGCCGGATCTCGAACATGTTGCCGACTTCGTACCAGAGCATGCGTCCCTGAGAGTCGATGCGCGACTTGCTCTCGTCCCCGTCCCCTTCGGACCTCTGATCCGCCTCGTACCACGTCACCGAGATGCCCGCGACGTCGGTCTTGGCGATCCGCGTGACGTGGAAGCGCGTCACGTCCGGCCTGAGATCGGACATCGAGAACGAGCGTGCGCGCAGGGTGTCGCCGGCCTTGCGCGGCTTGCGGAACCACGCGACGGGTGTCGTCATATCCATGAAGTTGAGGTCGAGCTTGCCGATCGAGAGCGCACGCTTCTGGCCGCCCTCGACGATGTCGGCAACGAACCCGGACGGTTCCTCGCGCAGCGACTGCTTCTTCACGAACGGCCCTTGGGCTTCGGACGAGCTGGCCGCCATGAGGCGGTGGGGCGGCTCGATCGCGTAGACCTGCTCTTCCTCGACCACCATCGTCTTCGTGTCGCCGAGCGCCTGCATGTCGAAGCGGATGTGCGTGCGTGTGATCAGCGCCGGCTTGCCGTTGTGCTCGCCGCGCCCCATCTCCATCTTGCCCCATCCCACCTTGTTCTTCTGGATGTAGACGCCGTAGTAGCTCGTATCCAGGCTCGTGAGGAACTCCTCGGGGACGGGCAGCCGGACCGGCTTGTCACCGGCACTACCGGTGCCGGCGAACAGGACGACGAGGGTCAGAGCAAGAGGCAGGGTGGGTCGCATGCTGCGACCTTACGCGGAGTCGGGCGGGAGCCCCTGACGTTCAGCGATCCGTTTCAGGCTCCAGCGCACGGCCCACGCCCCGGCGGCTGCCACGCCGAACTTGACCACCGCCGCCGTCGAGCCGAGCAGCAGGTCCCCCGTGGCGAAGAGCAAGCCGAAGATCGGGCCCAAGCCGCCGGCGATGCCCGCGAACATCGGGGCCAGGGCGTTGCGGGAGCGGCCGTATCGCGACGGCGGGCCGGTCCATCGCGGGCACAACCTGCCGGGCCTCGTGAGCGCGGTGCACGTGGACGGCACGCTGAACGACCCGACGGACGTAGATCGGTGTTGGAACCGTCGAGGTTGCCATTCCCTGGAGTGACCTCGCGCCCTTTGCGCGCGATACGCCGTGTCCGCCCGAGGCGGGCGACACCTGGCGCGTCAACTTCTCGCGGGTGCACTGGCTGCTCGACGTCATCGGCGACAGCTACCGCAAGGTGCCGCGCGAAGCCCACACGCAAGACAACTTGGCGTGGTCGCCGCAAGGCGCGATCGACATGCACCGGCCCGAGCGGTGGGGCTACGTGGCGTTTTCCCGGTTGCCACCGGGCAAGGCACCGGCGGACGCGCCGCGGGACGCAACGTGGCCTGCGCGCGAACGACTGATGGCGATCTACTACGCGCAGCGAGAGCGCGACGAACCGTCGTTCGATCCGGCAGATTTCCCGTATCGGGGTGTCGTGCCGACGGAACTTGGCGACTTGACGATCTCGGCGACGGACAACGGGTGGATGGCAACGCAGCGTGTCACGCTGCCCGACGGCGTCGAGGTCCTCGTCCGAGTCGACCACGAGGGCCGCTTGCATTGACCGGCGTACGGCATCTAGCCTGGGCCAGGGAGGCGCACGTGAAGAGGATGTCGTTCGTTGTCGCCGTGCTCGCGATTGCCCCGCTTCTCATGTTCTCGACCGGCGGTTGCGGAAGCGGAGACTCGATGCCTTCGGGGCCGAACGCCCGCCTGCTGGGCAGCTACTGCTTCATTGCGTTCTCGGGCACCGACGGCGCGACGGATGAAGCCAACGCGACATGGGGCGACGTCACCGCAGACGGCCTCGGCATGATCACCGGCGGCACGCGCAACGAGAATGAGAACGGTGTCGTCACCACGGACGCCTACCCGGCAACGCCCTACAGCATCGACGCTGCGGGCGTGATGACTCTCTTCGAAGGTGCCGTCGCTGCGTTTCGGGGCGCCATCTCGGCCGACGGAAACGTGGCCTGCCTGTCGGCGATCGCGAACGGCGAGTCCCCCGCGATCATCATCCTCGGCAAGAAGGAAGGGACGTACAGCAACGCCAGCCTGAACGGACTCTATCACCTGGCGGGGATCGCGTACGTCTTCGGGGGACCTTCGGACAACAGCACGTGGGGCACCACCATGTTCGACGGCGCCGGCATGCACATGGAGAGTCAGAACGAGAACACAGACGGTACTGTGGCCGGACCCTTCAACAGCAACCGTACGTACAGCGTCGCGGCGGACGGGTCGGTCACCGCCGACTTCGGCGGCGTGATGTACTCCGGCGCGATCCTCGCCGGCGGGGAGCTCATCATCCTAGCGGGGGACACAACCGCCGCGGGTCCCCCGTACATCCTCATTCTCACGAAGGGTACCTCCGGAGCCACGAACGCCCTGCTGAGTGGCACCTACACGGGCGTCGGCTTCCAGGCAGACGACTCGCCGCCGCCGGAGTGGAGCTCGTACCTCTTTACACCCACGGCGGATGGCACCGGCGCAAGCCTCGCGTTCCCCGACGGCATCCAGAACGACGATGGCACGGTCATGATGATCGGCGCGGACGGGTCCAACTACACCGTGAGCCCGACGGGGTTGTTCAACTGGTTCGGCATCTCCTATACGGGCGGCGTCGCTCCGTCCGGCAACTACGCAGTCTGCGCAGGCATCTCTTCCGGCGGAGGCGGTGTCATGCAGCTGTTCTTCTTCCTGAAGTAGATCCACTCCGCAGGGGGTTTCCATGAAGGTCCTCACGCCCGCGCTCGTCGTTCTCGCACTGGCTCCGCTACTCTTGTTCTCGACCGGCGCCTGCGGGGGCAGCGGCACTGTCGGCATCGGCGTGGGAATCAACGTGCCGTTGTTCTCCGGAACCTACTGTTTCGTCTCCTTCGCGGGCGAGAATGGTGCGCCCGACGAGGCAAGCGTTTCGTGGGGCGAGCTGACAGCCGATGGCGCCGGCATGGTGACGGGCGCCACGTTCATGGAGAACGAAAACGGCGTGATCTCCATGGACACACTCATGCCCACGCCCTACACGGTTGACGACAACCGCCGGATCTCGTTGTTGAACGGCGGGGTCCCGTTCCAAGCCGGGCTGATCACGGCCGACGGAGGCTGCGTAGCGCTATCGGCTGTGGCGGCAGGAGAGGTGCCCGGAATCGCACTCCTCGGCAAGAAGGGCAGTGGCCACAGCAACGCCAGCCTCAACGGGCTCTGGTACCTCGCCGCCATCATCTACGACGCGGGCGGCCCGTCCGACACCGCGATCTGGGGATCGGTCATGTTCGACGGCATCGGTGGCGGGATGGCGACCTTCACCGAGAATGACGACGGCGCGCTCCTGGGGCCGGGGCCGGGCATGCTGCCCTACAACGTGACGTCTGCCGACGGGTCACTCACCGCGACGCTCTTCGGTATCGACCTCGCAGGCGCCATCGTCAGCGGCGGCGAAGCGATCATCCTCGGGGGCGGCACGACAGGAGGCTCCGATGGCGCGCTGCTCGTCTTGACAAAGGGCACGGCAGGGGCGACGAACGCACTGTTCACCGGCCCGTTCGCCTTGGTCGGTCTGGATGCGGAGACGATCCCGCCGCCGGAATGGTCCGCGTCGCTCTTCTTCGGAGCCGCCGACGGGGCCGGCATGTTCAACCTCACGGAAGGGACGATCAACGCCGACGGCACCGCGACGCCCTCGCCGATAGGTCCGATCGCCTACAGCGTCGGCGCCATGGGGCTCTTCGACTTCGCCGGATCCGACTACTTCGGCGGAATCACGCCGTCGGGGGACCTTGCGGTGTGCGCCGGGCAGGCCGGTGGCGGAGATCCCGAGTTCTTCTTCTTCCTGAAGTAGGTCCCACCTCCGCCCGTTTCCGGCTACATGGGGACGCCATGAGACTCCTCGTTCCCCTTGTGGTCCTGCTCGCCGGCGCCCTCGTCTTCACGACCGGTGCCTGCGGTACCGGGGCGTCCGACTTCTCGCCGCAGATCTTCACGGGTACGTACTTCTACGTGTCGTTCGCGGGGGACGACAACCAAGTACCGGCTGTCGGGACCAGCCTGTGGGGCACGCTCACGTCCGACGATCAGGGCACGGTGGGCTCGGGCACCGTCAGTCGCAACGACAACAGCGTCATTAACGGTCCCGGGCCCCTGTCACCGTTCACGCATCTCACGGGACCGAACGGCCGCACGATCTGGCGCATCGCCAACGTCGATTCTTACGAGGGCGGCGTCGGCCTGGACGGCCGCGCAGCGGTCCTCGCCACGCGCATCACGTCGCTGTCGCCGCAGGTGTTCCTCCTCACCAAGCAGCAAGGGGCGTTCAACAACGCGAGTCTGAGCGGCATCTACCACCTCGCCGCGTTCTTCTACAACAGCACGAGCACCATGGACGGCTCCATCTGGGGCACCGTCGACTTCGACGGCGTCAACATGGCGACGCTGAACGTCACCACCAACACGGGCGGCGTGGTCGCGGCGCAGGCACCGAGCGTCACGGCCTACAACGTGGACCCGAACGGCCGGCTCACGTACACGCTTTCCACCGCGCCGCTGGAGGGCGGGGTGCTCGAAGGCGGTGAGATGGCCATCCTCGGAGGCCAGACCACCAACGGCGGGATCCAGATCCTCGTCGTGTTGATCAAGGCCGGCGCCGGCTTGGGCGAAGGCACCTTCACCGGGAGCTACAACGCGATCGGACTCTTCGCGAGCAACGCGGGTCCGCCGGCCTGGCGCAGTGTCACGACGCTGGCGACCGCGGACGGCGCGGGCATCTTCAATATCCTGGCCGGCAGGCAGAACGAGGACGGCGTGCTCAGCGCCAATGTCCCTGTCGCCGGTCCCTACACCGTTGCGCCCAACGGCGCCTTGACGCTCACGCCGGGCCAGGCACTGATGGGGGCCGTGTCCACGAGTGGCCAGTACGTCGCAGCGGCCGGCGGCACCGCGGCCAACGACAACCTCGAGATGTGGATCTTCGTCCGCTGATCTACTTGACCGCATAGCCCGCGATCGTGGGCGACACGAACCGCGGCGCTGCATCTCTTGGTGCTTCGAACGCGTCGACCGAGACCTCCGCGAAGCCGGCGTCCCGGATCAGGCGCTCGGTCTCGCGATCGGGATGGCAACCGTCCGCACAGAACGTCCAGAACGGGCGCATGAAGCGCTGGAACCGGCGCAAACCCGTCCCGCGAGGCGCGGCCACGTGCTCGAGGAACACGAGCCTGCCGCCGGGACGCAGGACGCGATGCACGTCTGCGAGGATCGACGCCGGCTCTTCGACGGAGCAGAGCACGAGGCCTGCGACCACGACGTCGACGCTCGCGTCATCCACGTCCATGCCCTCCGCACCGGCGACGCGGCACTCTGCCGCTACGCCTGCTTCCGCGGCGCGTGCCTGCAACTGCGCATGCATGTGCCGATTGGGCTCCAGGCCGATCCAGGTGATGGACGTGTCGAAGTAGGCGAAGTTCACGCCCGTACCGGGCCCGATCTCGAGCACCGTGCCGCGTACGTCGGCCAGCAGCTTCGCGCGGTGCGGTCCGAGCCACTTCTCGTAGTCCACCTGCACCTTGTCGTACATCGTCGCCATCATCTTCCGCCGCCAACCGAGCCCCGGTAGATGACCTAGCGCGATCCACGCAGCCCAGCCGATGTAGAGCAGCTGGAACGGGACGCGGATCCAGTGGTAGGCGGGGGACTGGGAGAACGCCGCGGGGTAGTTGCCGCTGACGGCTGTGTAGAGATTCGCGGGCCAGAGGGCGAGAAAGAGCAGCACGCCGAACCAGCCGGCGATCGTGCGCGTGCGCGGAATCAACAGCCCGATGGCCAAGGCGATCTCGGCCGCGCCACTGGCATGGACGAGCGCCTCCGGCCATGGCAGGAACGGAGGGATCATCTGGACGAACGGGCCGGGTCGCGTGAAGTGCATGACGCCGGGCAGGAACATCACCAGCCCCATGGCTCCCGCCGCCTTGTCGGCCGGCCGGCGCCCGCCGGGCCATGTCCGCAGTCCCGGAAGGTGCAGCAGGAAGAAGGCGCCGAGCATGAGGAAGAACGGC
The DNA here is from genome assembly GCA_028281445.1 of Planctomycetota bacterium. Taxonomy (GTDB): domain Bacteria; phylum Planctomycetota; class PLA2; order PLA2; family JAEUHO01; genus JANQJW01. The sequence goes on from JANQJW010000062.1 coordinate 91,965, forward strand.
GTCATGGGCGGCTACTTGGGCGGTAGCGAGCGCGCGAAGGTGAGGGCCCGGTCGACCCAGGCCTTCAAGTCCGCGTCCTTCTTGAAGCCGGGCGGGTCGAGATAGATCATCGTCTTGAGCGGCTTGCCGGTGAAGTCCATCGGCCGCGTGTGCGGTTCGCCGAGGGCTTCCGCGGCGCCTTCTTCGCCGAGCCGGAAGCACAGGAAGTCCTTCACGACGCCGCAGGCCATGTGCCCGTTGGCCATGAAGGCGATTCCTCCGAACATCTTCTTCTCCGTGATGCCGCGGCGGCGCTTCATCGCCTCGCGCAGGCGATCCGCCACGTCTTCGTCGTACGCCATCTTGGTTCCTCAGGCAAGACGCTCGCGCGCCTTCGCAGACAGGATGTCCATGATCCAGACGACCAGCGTGATGAACACGATGATCGTCCCGACCTTCGACCAGGCGCCGAGCTGGTTGTAGTCGAGCAGCAGGTCGCCGATGCCGCCGCCGCCGATGAGACCGAGGATGGTCGCCATGCGTACGTTGATATCCCAGCGGTAGACCGTGAAAGAAAGGAACGGCGGAATCACCTGCGGCACGACGCCGAAGCGCAGGACCTGCACGAAGCTTGCGCCGGTTGCGTGGATCGCCTCCACAGGGCCGGGGTCGATCGACTCGATCGCCTCGCTGTAGAGCTTCCCGAGCGCCGCCACGGAGTGCACGAACAGCGCGAGCATCCCGGCGAACGGACCGGCGCCTACCCACAGCACGAAGATCACGGCCCACACGAGGGGCTCGATCGAGCGCGTGGCGTTCATGAACACGCGCGTGATTGCGTAGACGACGCGTCCGCCGGCACTGCCGCTCATCAGGTTACGAGCGCCGAAGAAACTGATGAGGAACGCGAAGGGAAGCGCCAGGGTCGAAGCCATCAGCGCCAGGAACACCGTCTCGACGAGCTTCTCTAAGACGTTGCCCGTGATCGACCAATCGGGGCGCAGCAGGTTCTTCCACATGTCGCCCGCGCGGCCCGCCCCCTCGAAGAGCGCGCCGAGCGAGAAGCTCGTGATCTCGACGCCGACCTGGAAGGTGAGTGCCAGCAGCCCGAGGACGATCCAAGGATTGCTACGCCGGTACCACGGCGTCACGGGACCGGTGTCCTCCGTGCGCTGGATCGAGAAGCGGGCGCGGCTGAGCGCTTCGCCTGCACTGCGCCCGCCGAGAAGCAGCGCGACCGCCAGGCCAAGAGCGACGCCCAGCGAGACCCATGCTGCGCCTTCAGCCCGTTCGAGGTGCTTCAAGGGGTACAGCACGACGACGCACGTGGCCGCCGTGCCGAAGGCGTACGCGACGCGGTGACCGAGTGGCGCCGCCTTCCCGTTGCTGTCCAGCAGCCGCACGCGGTACGCGCGCTGGCCGAGGGAGGTTCCGCTCGCCTGCCAGATCGCGGCGAGGAACGGCGTCGTCAGCACGAGCCCTGGATAGCGCGACAACAGGGCGATCGCGCCGCCCTGGTCCTGGAGGAACGAGATGCACCAGAGCGCGTAGGCGATCAGGAGCGCGTCGAAGACGAGCGCACCGACGCGCGCTCGCAACCGCTTCCAACGCTCGCCCAGGTCGCGCCGCATCAACGGATCTCCACCTCGACGGCGTCCTCGCCGTAGATCTCCCGGAACTTGTCGTCGGTGATCTCCTCCGGCGCGCCGTCGAAGACCCTCTTCCCATCCTTCAGCGCGAGCACGCGCGTGCCGTACTGCCGCGCCAGGGAGAGGAAGTGCAGGTTCGCGAGAATGGTGATGCCCTGCTCCTCCTGGAGCTGCTTGAGGTACTTCATCACCGAGTGCGACGTGGCCGGGTCGAGCGAGGCGACCGGCTCGTCCGCAAGCAGCACTTTCGGGTTCTGCATCAGCGCGCGGGCGATGGCGACGCGCTGCTGTTGCCCGCCGGAGAGCGCGTCCGCCCGGCGGCGCCGCATGTCCGGCAGTCCGACGAGGTCGAGGAAGTGCGCGGCCTGCTCCCTGCGCTCGCGCGGCCAGAGATTCAACAGGCTCGGCAGCGTGCTCGCCGACTCCAGGGCTCCGGTCAACACGTTCGTCTCGACCGTCGCGCGCTTCACCAGGTTGAACTGCTGGAAGATCATCGCGATGTCGCGCCGCACGCGTCGCAGCTCGCGTCCCCGGACGCGCGTGATGTCGCGGCCGTCGAACGTGATCGTGCCGCCCGTGGGATCGATGAGCCGGTTGATGCAGCGGATGAACGTCGACTTGCCGGCCCCGGAGAGCCCGATGATCACAAGGAACTCGCCGGCCTTGACCTCGAGGTCGATGCCTCGCAGAGCCTTGTAACCGTTCGGATAGACCTTCTCGAGGCCTTGGATCTGCAGCAGCGGATCGTCCGTTGTCACTTGCTGCCCGCCATGAAATCGCTCCGCCCTTCGGGGTCGTTGGCGAAGGCCTGCTCGATGACCTCCATGAGCGGATCGAAGTCGTCATTGGTGGCTGGCACGTACCCGACGACGCTGCCGACGGACTCGAGCTGCTTGCGGCCCTCCTGCGTGATCGCGAGTGTCGAGACATGGAGCGAGATCGCGCGTGCCATGACACGGCGCACGTCGGCGGGAATCGCGCTCCGAATCACCACTGGCTCGTTGGGGATCCAGGACGTGTAGCCGATGATCTTCGTGCGCTCGAACACGTCCGGCTGGCTCTGCAACACGGTGCGGCGGCCGTCGTTCTGCGGCCGGTCCGGTGTCGGCGGCGACCAGTACACGCAGCCGACGTCCGCCGAGCCCTGCAGCACCGTCGTCACGATGATCGGGTAGCCCTCGAGCCGGAAGACCTTCGGCGTGAGACCCAGCTGATTGAACAGCGCGGTTGGGAGGATCGAACCGGCGCCCGATGTCCGATTGCCCATCGCGACCACATGCTTCGACGTGAGCTCCTTCACGTCCGTGATGGGCGAGTCCGTACGCGCGATCAACGCGCCCCGGTACGCGAGGTCGCTGCCCGGGTAGTCGGGGTGGCCGTCGCGCACGGCGGCCAGGAACGCAATCACGTCGTCGTTCGGGTCGTCGTTGTTCTCGGTCGCATAGCGTGCGCGGGCGTACGACGCCGCCGTGAGGAAGGCAATTTCGCACTGGCTCTGAACGATCTCCTGGACGACGAGGCCGTAGCTGCGGAGCACCGTGCCTTCGATCGAGTAGCCCGTGCGCTTGCGCAGGAACGCGATCATGCCGTCGATCGTCGCGCCTGCCTGCGCCTTGTCGCCTGCCGGGACGAAGCGCAGGCGCAAGGGCTGTCCCGCGCTGCCCCAACCCGACTCGGGCATGGCCGGTACGCCGGCTGCCGTCGTTGGGCGACCCGTGAGCACGTCGCGAATCAGCGTCTTCTCTGCGCGAATGCGTTCCTGCGTCTCCGGCGCGCCGACCGCGCGCTCGTGCTCCAAAGCCGTCACGACCGCGTGGGCAGCAAAGACGACGAGCAGCAGGGCGGCGAGGGCCGGCGGGATCATCGGGGCATCACGGGTCGCCATGGGGGCGGCATGAAAGCACGCTGCCCCAGCGGGGAGCAACGGGCTATCGCTTCAGCGTTCGAACCGAGAGGCCCGTGGCTTCGCGCGAGCCGATCATGGCCAGCGCGTGGCGGACACGCTTCGAGTTCTCGCGCGCCGGATCGAGCGCGTCGCCGAGCAACAGAACCCGGTTCTCCCACTCCTCGAGCAGGACGACCTGCGCACTGGCGAACGGAGCCGCAAGGTGGGGAAGCAGCGCCGTCCACGGCCACCCGGGTACCGGGAGCACGTTGACGATCGCGAGTCCGCGCGGCCGCAGGCGGCGCTTCATCAACTCCGGCAACACATCCAGGCTCACGCCAGGCTTGGTCACGCCCCGCGGTGTGGGGGCCGAGAGATCTTCGAGGATCACGTCGTACTTCGTGCGGCGCGCGCGCAACCACGCCGACGCCTCCCCACGTTCGACGTGCACCGAGCCGCACCACGGACGCGAGAGATCGCGGAACAGCGTCTCGCCTTCGAGGTCGAGGTCGACGGCATCGATCGGATGTCCGTAGCCCAGGGCTCGCATGGGGGCGATCACGCCTCCGGCCGCGAACCCGAGGATCGCCGCGCGCGAGCCCGGCGCGAGCGCGGACACGCATGCGGCGAGCACGTCGAACAGGGTGTGCGTCGCGCCGGGCCTGCTCAGTACCTCGCTCAGGATGAGTCCGTCCTGCTCGATGCGCGCGCCGCGACGGGTCTTGACGAACCTCATTGCGGCTCCCAGAAGTGGCGCACCCGGCTGCGTGGTTCGAGGCCCATGTCGCGCCGCATCGGTTCCTCGAAGTCCCGGAACCATACGCGGAAGGTGTCGCGGCAGCGGGCTTCCGCCTCGAACGGGTTCACATCCGTTTGGAGATAGGCGCGCAGCGCGTCGAGATAGGCGCGCAGAGCCGACTCGCCTTCGTGGCCCTGGATGAAGGAGTAGCCCGGCAAGGCATCGAGGCGTATGCCAAGCCGCCGGCGCCGATCCGGGTTCCCGGAGTCGAACGGACGCTGCGCGATCTGCCACGCGTCCAGCTCCGCGTATCCCAATTCGGCCAGGAACCTCTTGGCTCCTTCACGGTCAGCCGAGGCCAGCACCTTCGGCGCCTGGATCGCCGCGGCTGCGACCACGAGGCCGAGCGCCGCGAACGCGATGACCTTCACCGGCATGGCCGGCGGATCGTTCGACCGCCGGGGCCCGAGCGCCGCCATCACCAGCAGACCGGATACGAAGGCGCCGATCTCGGCCTGGATTCCGACCATGGCACGGACGGACTCGTTGTCCGGAAAGTGGGCCGTGAAGAGCCACGTGAGTACGGCGATGAACAGGATCGTGAAGACCGTCGACCGCATGACCACCTTGGCAACCGGCCCCTTGTTGAGCAGGGCCCAGAGGAACAGCGCGCCGAGCCCGCCCATGATCCCGCCGAACGGACCGGCGCCGCCGGGGTAGGACGTGCCCGAAAAGGCGACCACGTGTGTGCCGGCCGCTCCGACGCCGCCGGCGACGAAAACAAGCCACCCCCGCGCCGTGCCGAGCAGCCCGGCGAGGCGCCGTCCGATCGATGCCCAGAACCACATCAGGAAGAGGACGCCGAGGAGAGATGTGTGCAACCACATCCCGAGCAACAGCCGGTGCCAGTCGCCGCCCTCGACCAGCTGCGGGATCGGTGTACCGAAGCGCTCCAGCGACACGTCGGACGGCATGCCGAATCCGAGCACGCCGCGGCCGGTCCACTTCCAGCCGCCGTGCGCCATGAGCAGCAGATAGACCGCGACCCACGCAACGATCACGCCCCATGCCAACGCGCGGCCGGGCTTGCGTGCCGCGTTCATCGAGATGGTGGTCGTGTCGGTCACCGTCTCTTCGTTCTCCCGGCGCGAGGGTGCGCACGCTCGTAGACGCGCATCAGGTGATCGAGCGTCAGGTGCGTGTAGATCTGCGTGCTCGCGACACTGCGGTGGCCGAGCAGCTCCTGCACCTCGCGCAGGTTCGCACCGGCTTCCAGCATGTGTGTGGCAAACGAGTGGCGCAGCGTGTGCGGACTCACGCCGCTGGGCAGGCCGGCGGCGGCGACGCGCTTGTCGAGGACACGCGCCACGCTGCGGGCCGTCAGGCGCGTGCCGCGATGGTTGAGGAACACCGCGTGACGATCGCGCCGCGCGCGCGCAACGGCGAGCTCCTCGAGGTAGGAGTCGAGTGCATCGATGCAAGGACGGCCCAGGCCGGCGAGTCGTTCGCGGCGGCCCTTGCCCTTGAGCAGCACGGTCCCATCGGCGAGGTCGAGGTCCCCGAGCGAGAGCCCGGCGAGCTCCGAGACGCGCGCACCGGTCGAGTAGAGCGTCTCGAGGATCGCCTGGTCACGCGCCGCGCGCCAGTCGCCCTCGGCGGATGTTTCGAGCAGACGCTTCACGTCGTCGCGTGTCAACACGCGCGGAAGCGTGCGCCCGCGCCGCGGCAGCCGCAGGCCCTCCGCCGGGTTGGCGGGCAAGCGCCCGGCAATTGCCAGCCACCCGAAGAACGCGCGAATCGAGCTGATCTTGCGCGCCACGGTCCGCGGGCTCAGCTTCCGCTCGCGCAGTGTTGCTAGGTAGCGGCGGAGTGCGAAGAGGTCGACGGCCGCACTGTGGCGGATCCCCATCTCGGCGAGTCCGGCCGCCATCTCCTCGAGATCCCCGGCGTATGCGCGGCTCGTGTGCTCGGAGAGGTTGCGCACGGTCTCGATGTGGCGAAGGAACGCGCGGATGTCGGCGCGCAGGGTCCGGGTCGCGCTCATGTCGCGTCCTCTTCCCCGCACAGCGCCGCGAAGAGGCCGCGCCCCTTGTCCAGCGTCTCACGCCACTCCGCGCGTGGGTCGCTGCCCAGCGTGATGCCGCCGCCGACGCGGTAGGACGCCGTGCGTCCGCTCACCAGGATCGTGCGGATGCCGACGGCGAGGTCCATGTCGCCTCCGTCGTCGAACCACCCGAGTGCCCCGCAGTACGGACCGCGTCCTTCGCCCTCCAGTTCGTCGATGATCTCCATCGCGCGCACCTTTGGTGCGCCCGTGACACTGCCGGGCGGGAAGGCGGCTTGGATCGCGTCGAGCCGGCTTCGGCCCCGCTGCAACCGTCCTCGCACGACAGCGATGGACTGATGGACGCGCGCGAAGCGGATCAGTCGCCGCGGCACCGTGACGCGGACGCTGCCCGGGTCGCACACGCGGGCCAGGTCATTGCGACAGAGGTCGACGATCATCGCGAGCTCGGCCTTGTCCTTCTCGCTCGCCTCGAGCTCCGTGCGCAGCGCAACGTCTTGCGCGCGCGTCGCGCCGCGAGGCCGCGTGCCTTTCATCGGATCGGTCTCGACGACGCGCCCGCGTACGCGGAGGAAGCGTTCCGGACTCGCCGAGAGAACCGCGCGTCCGTCGGCCGCGCCGTAGTAGGTCATGTACGGCGCTGGCTGTGACGCCACGAGGCGCTCGAACAACGTCAGCGGGTCTGCCCTGAGACGCGCGTCGAACCGCTGGGACACGTTGGCCTGGAAGATGTCGCCGCGCAGGACCGCACGCCGCGCCGCCGAGACCCGGCGGCGGAATTGCGCGGCCTCGATGCGCGGTCGCGGCTGGTCGGCGGGCGCTCCGTTGCGCGACGCGTCGCTCGACGCCGTTTCGCGCAGGCGCGCGCGCAGGACGCGGGCCGCGCTCTCCGCGGCCTTCCAGGTGGGCCCGACGCCGGCGGCATGGACCTGGCCGCGGCGGTGGTCCCAGAGCAGAGCCGCCTCGTAGCGGGCCAGATCCACGTGGGCGAAGCCAAGCGGTGAGGCGCGCGGGCGCGGTGTCCGCTCGACGGCGCTCCGCGCCTCGTACCCGAGGTAGCCGGCCCAGCCCCCGGCGAAGGGAACGGCCGGGCCGCGGCGCTCGAGGCGGTGCGACGCGAGGGGCGCGAGCTGCTCGGCCAGGCCGCGGCGCCCATCCACGCGCCGCAGCAGGAGCCGCTCGGTGGGGCGGACAGCCAGCATGGACCAGGGTCTGCCGCGAAAGCCCCGGCCTGCTGCCAGCCGCAGGAAGGGCGTGCCCTCGTCCGCCAGGGCGCGCAGCGCGGCAAGGGGCTCCGGCGCGCCGCGCACGGGGAGCACGACGCTGCGAGCGGGCGGGGGGGCGTCCACGGTCACGGCGCGGATTGTAGGGACGTCGGGCCTGTGTCCTCGCGCGGGGACACCGAAACGGCATTTGTGTCCTCATCGCAGGGCGCTCGGCGGGGTTTCCGGGCCCTCGCCTGCTCCGGTGCGTTGTTTGCGAACTCCGGTCCAGTCCAAGCCTGCGCTTCGTTACAATGAGCGCGGTTCACCACAGTGGAGGCTTCCATGCCGGGCCGTCGCCTCGTTTCCTTCTCCTTCTCGTTCCTGGCCGTGCTCGCCGTCTGCCTGGGCGGCGTGGCGCCGCAAACCGCGGAAGCGGTCGATCTCGAAGCTGCCCGAGCGGACCTGGAGCAGCTCAAGAAGTCGACCAAGCCCAGAGCGACCAACGAAGACCTGCTGCAGTACCTCGACGCAGTCTTCTCGGCGTACAAGGACCTCGACGAGCCGCCGAAGCCCGCCGACGACGCGAGCGACGAGGACAAGAAGAACTACAAGACGGCCAAGAGCAAGTTCGACAAGGAATGCCAGAAGTTCCGGAACGACGCCCGCAAGCTCATCCTCAAGATCATGACCCTCTACAAGGTCAAGTCCGAGACGAACATCCGCGACGACGTCAACACCCGCGCGGCCAAGATCCTCGGCGAGATGGCTCCGCTGCTCGACGACAAGGGTCGCAAGGATCTCTCGAAGAAGATCATGCAGGCCATCGAGAAGAAGATGACCAAGGTGAAGACGCACGACGTCAACACCGAGCACCTGGAGGCGGCGTTCGAAGCGCTCGCCAAGCTCAATCACATGAGCTCGCTGCAGTGGATGACGAAGAACTACACCCACAGCAACGAGGTCCAGAAGGACTACCTCGTCGCCGCGCACAAGGCGATGGTGAACTACAAGAACGTCCCGGGGAAGTACCGCTACGAGGTCGTCGCCGAAATGGTGAAGACCTACACCGGCGTCGAGCTCCAGGCCGAGCAGACCTCGAACGACCCGAAGGTGCAGCAGAAGAAGCGCTTCTGGGACGAGATCAAGACCTACACGATTCCCGCCGTGCAGTACTTCGCGGGGGCGCCCCAGGACGACCAGGGGCAGGCGCTGGCCGAGATGAAGCAGTTCGAGAAGTGGCTGCGCAAGAACAAGAACCCCAAGAAGGCGCCCTGGGTAGACCAGAAGATCAAGAAGTAGGGTCGGCGCCACGGCTGCTCGGCCCCGCACCACCATCTGCTCCTCGCGTGGTGCACCACGCGTCGTCACAGATGGCGGCACGCCGCCTTCGCCCCGTGCCGCCGACCAGGTTTGCAATTACGCCAACCAGACCTGGTCCGACACGAGCCCCGATGTCTCGCTTTCGTGCGCACGGGGGCGTGAAACGGGGAAAACGCACCTTGGGGCGTACACTGAGCAGTTATGGGCAATGACTGGACGCCGGCTGTCCTCATCACCGCCAGCATCTCGCTGGTGACCGCGGGGATCGTCTGGCTCGTCTCGCCCTGGCACGCCGGACGCTTCGAGCGACCCGGTGACTCCATCCCCCGGCGCCGGCCGCCCGCCCAGGTCGTGGTCTGGACGGGGGATCTCGCGCCCGGCCTCAAGGGCGTCCTCGGACCCGTCTGGGGCGATCCCAAGCCGGACCGCGATCACGACCTCGTGCTCAACGGCGATCTGGGGCTCGAGGGCGAGCGCGCTTTGCGCTACTTCCGCCTGCTTGTCTTCAACGCGACCCAGGAACCCCATTCCCTGGAGCTGCGCGAGGGCGGGCTCGTCATGACCGACGGTGGTGGCGGCAAGCCCATCCAGCTCCGCAGCCTGTCTGCCATGGTCGCCCGCGACGAGATCGAGGTGAGCGGCGGCCTGGCCTTCTCGCTCCGCAGTCTCGGTGCCTTGCAGGAGTCGATCGAGGTGCCCGCCGGCACGTACGCGAAGCTCGTCGTGCCCTTCGGCGGCCGGGCCCGCCTCGAGACCGCGACCGCCGTGGCGGCCGCCGGGCAAGGAACCCCGCTCCGGCGTCGTCAAATGGCGGCGGCGGAGTACCGCCGGCTCCTGGCGAACCCGGACGAGACCCGCGTGAAGGACCTCTGATGACGGACCCCCTCGTGCCCGATGCCGATCCCACGCCTGCCCCGGAGGGCTCCGTTCCCACCGAGGTCGATCCGCAGCCCGAGGGGCACGACGAAGGGCTCGTGGCGGCCAACGGGCAGTACGACCCGGCGGCGGTCCAGGGGCCCATGCGCGAGATTGCGGCCGCGTTCCGGATGAACGCCGAGGCACTGCACACGCTCAAGCAGATGCAAGTCGAGCTCGCGACACAGGTCAAGCGCGGCGATCGCTCCGAGATGATGCTGCAGTCCACGCAGTCGCTGAACGACACGTTCCGCAACCTCTCGAGCGTGCAGCGCGAACTGCTGCAGCGTCTCGACAAGCCGGGCGGCGGGCGGGGGCCGCTGATTCCGTTGATGCTGCTCGGCCTGCTGGTCGTGTTCGTCGCCGGCGTCTACGTGATCCTGACCGAGGTGCAGAAGACCAAGAAGGCACCCGCGGGCATGGATCCGACCGAGATCCTCCAGCGGGAACGCGACATCTGGAAGGAGGCGCGCAACGAGGGCGCCCGGCTGAGCGAGAAGGAGATCCAACGCCTCACGGACTCGCTCGAGGAGGCCAAGGAACGCAGCCGCACGCTGCAGCAGAACCTCGATACGAAGGTCGGCGAGCTCAATGACGTCGATCGCCGGCGCCGCGCGGCCGAGCTCGAGCGCGACGAGTTCGCGGGCCAGGTGCGCAAGGCCCAGGGCGAGGTCCTTGCGAAGAAGGCCCTCGAGGACGAGATCCACTCGTTGCGGGACGAGAAGAAGAACAACGACCGCGAGGTCTCCGATCTCGAGGTGCGGCTCGAGCGCAAGCGGCGTGAAGCCGCCTGGCTGCGTCAGCGCCTGGCCGACTACGGCATGGACCTGCCTGCCGACGACCCGCCCTATATCCCGCCCGGCCAGGAGCCGGATCCGGGCCTGGCCGCCGCCATGAGGCAGGCCGCAGCGGCGAAGAAGGACCCCGGCGAGTCGAAGATGCTCAACCTCATCACGGCGGGCCAGAAGAAGATCGCGGAGCAGGCCGCGGCCGAGGCACCGGACAGCCGCGTGCCGCCGCCCAGCACGGGCCCGGCGACGACTCCAAGAATGCCCGCGTTGGAACCCCAGCCGATCCCGCCCGCTCCCGGAGGTGGTGCCGCGCGCGGGGGCGACGTGCCCGGGGGCGTGCCCCCTCGCCCCGGCCCGCCGGGTCAGCCGGCGCGCAAGCCCGGCGAGCTACCTCCGCCGATCATGCGGCGTCGCAATGCGTACGAGCGGGATCCGAAGCAGGTCCAGATCGTTCGCACGCGCATCAACCAGCTGCTCGACCGCACGAGTGCCACCGGCGAGACGTGGCAGGTCACGCGCATCGACGGCGTCTCGCAGAACGGCTTGGACGGCGTGATCATGCTCCGCTACGACGGCTCCGGCCGCCTGATCGACGGCATCGAGGCCAAGGATCTACGGATCAGCGTGGACAGCGAGACGCGCAAGGTGGAGTTCGTCGTCCACGACGGCGTGCGGGTTGCGCAGAACCGCCGCGTCCCGCTGCCCCGCAACGGCGCCCGCGTAGTCGTCGCCGAGGGCGAAAGCAGCAGCGCGTGGGCCAGCTCTGGTCTGACCATGGTCAGGAAGAAGTAGGCACGCCGGACTGGGGCGCTCGCACCGCTTCGTCGGCCTCGCGTGGCGCCTGGCTGCACCCTGCCTCTCGCAGGCTGGCGCCGGGGCGCCTGCTCGTGCTCCTGGGGGAGCACCGGCAGCGAAGCTCCTCATCGGCCGGCGCGCCTATTCGGAACGCCCCGTTCGGCGTAGCAGCCCCGCTTGGCGCCACTAGAATCCGCAGCCATGTTTCGCATCCTCGGCGTCGGCGACGTTGTAGGGCGGCCCGGACGCGCCGTCCTGCGCCACTTCCTGCCCAAGCTCCGTGAGGAGGAGGGCGTGGACTTCGTCGTCGTGAACGCCGAGAACGCCGCCAGCGGCAGCGGGATCACCGACAAGATCTACCGCGAGATCCGCGACTACGGCGCGGACGTCCTCACGATGGGCGACCACGCCTACAAGCGGCGACAGGCGTTGCCGCTCTACGAGAAGAAGGAGCGGCTCCTGCGACCCGCCAACTGGCCGCCCGGTGCGCCCGGGCAGGGAACGTGTGTCGTGGAGGGACCGCGCGGTGTGCGCGTCGGTGTCATCCACCTGCAAGGACGCGTCTTCATGAACGCGCAAGGAGACTTCTTCGAAGAAGCGGACCGGCAGGTCGAAGCACTGAAGAAGAAGGCGGACCTCGTCGTCGTCGACATGCACGCCGAAGCCAGCAGCGAGAAGATTGCGTTGTCGTGGCACCTCGACGGGCGCGTGGCCATGATCTTCGGCTCGCATACGCACGTCCCGACCGCCGACGCCATCGTGCGCCCGCGTGGCACGGCGTTCATCTCCGACGCGGGTATGACGGGCCCGTACAGCGGCGTGATCGGGCGCGTCAAGGAAGCCGTCATCAAGAAGATGCGCACGAACGTGCACGAGCCGTTCGCCGTGGCACAGGGCGATGAGCGCCTCGGCGCGGTGCTCGCCGAGATCGACGAGAAGACCGGCAAGGCGACCTCCGTCAAGGGGCTCTGGCTGCCGCTGCCGGGTCGCGATTCGTGATCCCCGACGAACCGATCCTCAGCGTCTCGGCTCTCACGCAACAGATCCGCGGTGTGCTCGATGCGAGCTTCGGCAACGTCTGGGTGCAAGGCGAGATCTCGCAGCCTCGGCGTCCGGCCTCGGGGCATGTCTACCTCACGTTGAAAGACCGCGACGCGGTCCTGCCCGCTGTGATCTGGCGCTCCGCCGTCGCGCGCATGCGCTTCCGGCCCGAGGAGGGGCAGGAGGTCATCGCGCGCGGGGGCATCGACGTGTATCCGCCGCATGGCCGGTATCAGCTCGTGATCCGCGATCTGCGTCCCGTGGGGGAGGGCGCGCTCCGGGTGGCCTTCGAACAGCTTCGCAAGAAGCTCGAGAACGAGGGGCTCTTCGATCTCGAGCACAAGCGCCCGCTGCCGGTCATGCCGCGTCGGATCGTGCTCGTTACGAGTCGCACGGGTGCGGCGGTCCGCGACATGGTCACGGTCATCCAGCGGCGCTTTCCGGCCGTGACGATCCTGCTGGTCCCGGTTCGCGTGCAGGGCGACGGCGCCGCGCACGAGATCGCGGATGCGTTGGCCTTCGCCGATACGCAGGCCCGCGCCGACGTCATCGTCGTCGGACGCGGCGGCGGGTCGCTCGAAGACCTGTGGGCGTTCAACGAGGAAGTGGTCGCCCGTGCGATCCACGCGTGTCGGACGCCGGTCGTGTCCGCCGTCGGCCACGAGACCGATACGACCATCGCCGACCTCGTTGCCGATGTTCGCGCCGCAACGCCTTCGCAAGCCGGTGAATTCGTGGTGCCGATGCGCGCCGATCTGCTGGCGCGTATCGAGAAGGAACAACGGCGCCTGCTCCACCGCATGCGCGTTCGGCTCGAACGCGCATGGCAGCGGCTCGAGGCGCTGGGCGACCGTCCGGTGCTGCGCACGCCCGCCTCGCTGTTCGACGGACCGCGGACCACGCTGACGCACCTCGGCCGGCGCCTCGAGGCCCGCAGCCCGGCGCGGACACTCCAGCGACGAGCGGACGCCGTGTCCGCGCTGGGCCCCCGGCTCCTGCCGCCGCTCACGCGCCGCATCGCGCGGGCGCGCGAGCGCGTGGATGGCGCCGGCACGTCCCTCCTTCGCGGGGCACAACGAAGCTGGGAGCGCAGGGAGGGCCGCGTCGATGCCCTGCGGTTGCGCTTGCGGGCACTCTCGCCGCTGGCCGTCCTCGGCCGTGGGTACTCACTGACGCGCCGCTCGGATGACGGCCGCGTGGTACGCGGGGCGGGCGACGTCGCCGCCGGCGACGCCCTGCGAACGCGTCTTGCCGACGGCGCCGAGGTGGAGAGCCACGTCGAGCGCGTGAAGCCGGGAGACGACGCGTGACGACTGCACCGTTGCTCCGCATCGGCTCCCGCGCGAGTCGTCTGGCTCGCGCGCAGGCCGAGTGGGTCGCCGACCGGCTCGACAGCTGCACGGCGCTCGTGTGGGTGAAGAGCGGCGGGGACGAAGACCGCACCAGTGCGCTCACGAGCTTCGGCGGCGTCGGCATCTTCACCGCGGCGTTGCACGAAGCCCTGCGTGCAGATCGCGTGGACGCGGCGGTCCACAGCTTGAAGGACCTGCCGGCCGGCGACGAAACCGGCATCGCGCTGGCCTGCGTGCCCGTGCGTGAGGACCCGCGCGACGTGCTCGTCGCGCGCGATGGGCTGACGCTCGAGACCTTGCCGGCCGGGGCCCGCGTGGGCACCGGCAGCCCGCGCCGTGTCGCACAGCTCAAGCGCAAGCGCCCGGACCTCGTCTTCGACGGCATTCGCGGAAACGTCGACACGCGCGTCGCGCGCGTGGAGGACGGGACCTTCGACGCCGTGGTGTTGGCGCTGGCGGGTTTGCGGCGCCTCGGACGCGAGGATGTCGTTACAGAGGTGCTCGACCCGAACGTGTGTGTACCCGCGGCGGGTCAGGGTGCGCTCGGCATCACGGTCCGCATCGATGACTCGCGTGCGGAAGACTGCCTCAAGCCGTTGAGCAACGTCACGGCCGCCGCCTGCACGGCGGCCGAGCGCAGTGCGCTCCATGCGCTCGGCGCCGGATGCCACGCACCCGTTGGTGCGCTGGCCTCCGTGGACGCGGGCCGCGTCCATCTACACGTCCGCGTGACAGCGCCCGAGGGCGGCGAGCAGTTCGAAGCGTTTGACGACGCGGCGCTGGCCGAGGCCCGTGCGTTGGGCGAGCGCGTCGCCGAGCAGCTGCTGGCCGACGGGGCCGGTCCCCTGGTGGCGGACGCATGAGCGCCGTGGTCTGGGTCGTGGCGAGTGCCGACGCCGCCCGCCGTTGGACGGACGCGCTGGGAGCTGCCGGGGTCGACGCGGTTGCCCTCGCGTGGAGCGATCTGGCGCCGCCGCCGGACGTCGACGCCGCCGTGCGCGCGCTCGAGACAACTGATGCGGATCTCGTCTTGATGACAAGCCGGTACGCGACGGCCTTCCTCGAGCCCGATGCGGGCCGCGGCCTGCCCGCGGCGTGCGTGGGGGAGGCGACCGCCACCGCCGCGCGCAACTGGGGGTTCGACGTGCGCCACGTCGGCGAGGCGGGTGGCGCCGAGCTGGCCCAGCGTGTGCTCTCGTCGTCGTCGGCGCTTCGCAAGGTGCTCTTCCTCCGTGGCGTGGACGCCCGGCACGAGGCCGGCGACACGCTGCGCGCCGTCGGCGTAAAGGTCGAAGAAGCGATTACGTACGCGATGCGGCCGCGCCAGGCGTTTGCCGACGAAGTGCGCGCGGCCCCTCCGCCGCGCGTCGTGGTTGCCGGCAGTCCCCGTGCGGTCGAAGCCCTGCACAAGGTCGTGCCGAGCTCTGAAGCGCACTTCGTTGCGATGGGGGGACTGACCGTGCTCGCGGTGCAAGAGCAGTTGGGCGCGGAGGCCAGCATCACGGACCGCACGGACACGGAGGGTCTTGTCGCCGCCGTGCGTGCGCACCTGGAGGCAGCCGAATGAGCAGCGAGCGCAGCCGGGCCTACAACCGCATCACCGGCGAGCTCTTCCCGGGCGGCGTGTCGAGCCCCGTACGTGCGTTCGCCGGCGTGGGTGGTACGCCGCCGGTGATTCGCAAGGCCAAGGGCGCGTTGCTCTACGACGTCGACGGCAACGACTACGTCGACTTGGTCGGCTCGTGGGGGCCCATGATCCTCGGTCACGCCCACCCCGAGGTGACGCGCGCGGTCGCCGCGCGGGTTCAGCGCGGCCTCGGGACTGGCACGCCCTCGCCTGACGAAGCTCGCCTCGGTCGCTTGGTGGCAACCCTGCTGCCGTCCGTGGAGCGGCTGCGCTTCGTCGTATCCGGTACCGAAGCGTGCATGGCGGCGCTGCGTCTCGCGCGCGCGGCCACCGGTCGCGACAAGGTGATCAAGTTCGAGGGCTGCTATCACGGCCACGCCGATCCGTTCCTGGCGAGCGCCGGCTCCGGCGCGCTCACGTTCGGTACGCCGAACAGTCCCGGCGTGCCCGCGGACGTCGTGCGCGACACGATCACCGCGCCGTACAACGATCTCGGCGCTGTCGCGCAGGCGCTCGAAGAGAACGAGGAGATCGCAGCGATCTTCGTCGAGCCCGTCGCCGGCAACATGGGGTTGATCCCGCCGGTGGAGGGCTTCCTCGAAGGCCTGCGCGAGCTGTGCACGGACTACGGCGCGTTGCTCGTGTTCGACGAGGTGATGACGGGCTTCCGTGTGCACCTCGGCGGCGCGCAGGCGCTCTACGACGTGATGCCCGATCTCACGTGCTTCGGGAAGGTGATCGGCGGCGGCCTACCCGTCGGAGCGTACGGAGGGCGCGCCGACCTGCTGGCGCAAGTCGCGCCCGAGGGGCCCGTCTACCAGGCGGGGACGCTCTCGGGGAACCCGGTGGCGATGACGGCCGGCTACCGCACGCTCAAGGCGCTCTCTCGGCCCGGGGTGTTCGACGCCATCGTCGCAAACGCCACGCGCCTGGCCGAGGGGCTCGGCGACGACGACCGTGTCGCCTTCAACGTCGGCACGATGATGGGGCTCTGGTTCGCGGACTCCGCGCCGCGCAATCTCGAAGAAGCCAAGACGACCGATCTGGAGCGCTTCAAGCGTTACCACGCGGCGATGCTGGCGCACGGTGTGCATCTGCCGCCGAGTCCGTTCGAGGCATGGTTCGTCTCGCTCGCGCACGATGACCGCATCATCGAGCGCGTGCTCGAAGCGCACGAGGCTTCGATCACGGCGTCAGCGTAGGTACTCGCGGCACGCCTCGCGAGTCGCCTTGAGCGTCTTGGGGATCAAGGCGCGCAGGCTGGGATTGTCTCTGCGCTTCGCGACCCACCCGAGGATGTCGAGGCGGCGCGTCACGCGGAACGCCTCCATCATCGCGAGATCCTCGTCGTCGAACGGGCGCGCGCGCCGGTAGCCGTCGAGGAACCACCCCATCTTCTCGTCGTAGTCCGGCGCGCCCCACAGGACGGCCGCGGCCGAGATGAGGATGTCGTAGCAGTACCAGCCGAACCCGCAGTCGTCGAAGTCGATCGCCCGCACGGTGCCCTCGTGCTTGAGCACGTTCCACCCATGCAGGTCCGCGTGGATGAGACCCCACCGGCTGCGTCGCTTTCCGAACGTGCGAAGCCGGCGCAGGATGTTCTTCTTGCAGCGCGTGAACAGCTCGCGGTCGGTCTTGCGAACGCCTGGTGCCGCGAACGGGTCGCCGAAGGCGGGCGCGATCAGCAGCTCCGTCTCGTCCCACCGGCGCCGCGTGAACGCGCGCGGCCGCTTCCAGCTTGCCCCGTGTGCATGCAGGATTCCGGAGAGCTCGCCGAGCCGTTCCAGGTAGGCGCGCGGACGCGCCCAGCCGGCGAGACGTCCCTCGAGCCAGCGCATCATCACGACGGAGCGCTTCCCCGGCACGCCCTCGTGAGACACGCGCTGGACGTAGAGGTCGTCGGTTCCCGGCCGCGGCACCTGTACGTCCAGGTCCGTGTCGCGGGCGAGCGCCTCCAGCCAGAGCATCTCCGACTCGATCGTCTTCGGCGTCTGGTAGTCGAGCCGGTGAATGCGAAGCAGGTAGCGGACGCGGCCGCGGCGGTGGACGGCGAACGTCGCGTTCTCGCCGTACCCGCAGAGAGCGAGCTTCGACGTGGCCGAGAGACCGAAGCGCGGGAGCGCCTTTCGGGCCAAGGCGCGCATACGCCCCACCTGGCCTCGGTACGTCAGATCCTCGAATGCGCGCCCGGTCATGGCGCGGGAGTGTACCGGCTACTTGTTCTCTGCGGCGATCGCAGCGCGGATCTTCTCCAGGGCCGCCGCCGCCGCCTTGCCGCGAATGTTCTCTGCGCCCAGCGCTGCGAGTTCCCTCACGAACGGAATGGCGGCCTCGGCCTTGGAGCCCAGATCACCGAGGAGCGGCAGGGCCCAGCCTGCGCTGTCCCGGTGTTCGCGCATGGAGGCGACCAAGATCGGCACCGCGTCTGCGCCCGCATCGAAGAGCGCGCGCCGCATGCTCTCACGCGTCCACTCCAGGTCCTTTGCATGCGCCTCGACCTTGGCAAGCTCCTTCTGAAACACCTTCGGGCGGGCCTCGTCGGCTTCGCGCAGCTCCTTCAAGACCCGCTTCTCTTCACGGAGTTGCAGATCCAGCCAACGCTTCTCTCCTTCGAGCTTGGCGATCCGCTTCACCAACTCCTCGCGCCCGTCGGACTGCGCTCTCCGTGCCGTCTCGAGCTGGTTCGTGTTGACCTCGCGCCGCGAATCCGCTTCGCGATTCGAGTGCCACAAGACGAAGAGAGCGACTGTCGACGCGAGCAGCAAGCAGACGAGGATCGGGTTTGCGCGCATTCGGACCTCCGGGCGGGAGGTCAGTCTACGCACCCCGTGTCCGCGGCCGCGCGCTGCTACTTCATCTCTGCGGCGATCGCAGCGCGGATCTTCTCCAGGGCCGCCGTCGCCGCCTTGCCGCGAATGTTCTCTTCGCCCAGCGCTGCGAGTTCCTTCACGAACGGAATGGCGGCCTTGGCCTTGGAGCCCAGATCACCGAGGAGCGGCAGGGCCCAGCCTGCGCTGTCCCGGTGTTCGCGCATGGAGGCGACCAGGATCGGCACCGCGTCTGCGCCCGCATCGAAGAACGCGCGCCGCATGCTGTCGCGCGTCGCCTGCACTCGCTTCAGCTCCCCATCGAGGCGAACGGCCTCGTTGCGACAGATCTCCTTCTCTGCCTGGAGCTGCAGCGCGTCTACCGCCATCTTCCGTAGCTGCGCCTCGAGCTCGGTGATCCGCGTTTCGAGTGCCTCCTGGGCCGCGTGACTCGCCTTGCGCAGGAGTCCCTGGACTTCGGCGGCCTGCCCGAGACGGCGCTTGCACTGCATGAGCTCCGCAGTCTGTGCGCGGTGGATCTCCTCCAGGTCCGCGAGCTGCTTCTCGAGTTCAAGCACGCGAGCAGACTTCTCCTCCTCGCCGCGCGAAACGGACGGCATCAAGACCGTTGCAGCGGTGCCGATCCCAAGGAACAAGACGAGGACCGCGACGGTACGCATGGCCACCTCCACCCCTCAGTGTACGCACCCGGCGTCTGCGGCCGCGCGCGGCTACTTCTTGTTCGCCTTGAGCGCGGCCCGGATCTTCCCCAGTGCGCCACCTGCTGCGCGAGCGGATGCGCTGGTCTCGGGCCCGTGCCTCTCGATGCGCTCCAGGTAGTCGATCGCGGTTCGGGCGTCGGCTCCCATCTCGCCCAGTAGTGGGAAGATCCAATGGGCGTTCCCCTCGACCTTGCGCAAATGGTGGAGCAGTACAGGCACGACCGCGGCGCCGGCGGAGCGCAGGACGCCGTGCATGCCGTTCCGCGTACGTGTTGCATCCTGCGCCTCGCGCGTCAGCTTCGGAAGCAGTTCGTTCCACCGCGCCTCGACGGCCTCCGCGCGCGCTTCGGCCCGGGCACGCGCTACTTCCGCTTCCCGTGGATCGCCAGTCTTGGTCTCGATCAACGCGCGGAGCTTCGTCTCGAGGCGTGACCACCGTCCTGCTTCTTGGCCCACTGCTGCTCGAGGTTCACGAACTCGACAGTTCCTCGGACGGATGGCTCGGCGCGCGTGATGAACCCGAGGTTCCAGATCCGGCACATGTCCTCGGCGTAGGCCACCTGCTCCCTCTCGAGTTGCCATCGAAGCACGCTGATGGCCTCGCTTGCCGCCGCGAGCTGTCGGCTCTGCGCGATGAAGTCGCCGGACCGTTTGTTGGCTTCCGCGAGCTGGCCCTGGAGCTGCTTCACGTCCAGCTCTAGGGACCGCAGGCGTGCCTTCAGCGCGCTGACCTCCTCCGTATCCTCCTCGGCTGCCGAGTGGGCGGGAGCGCAAACGAGGACCAGCAGGCACAGGCCCAGGACTCGGTACGTACGCATGGTTGCCTCCAGCTAGACAAACGTCGCAGCCGCTTGCATGGAATCCGCCGCCCGCACAAGCTGTGCGCCCCGAATCCAAGGAGGATCCCATCGTGGCCAAGGCCTACAAGAAGATCGAGATCGTCGGCATCTCCAACGAGTCCTTCAGCAACGCCGTGGACAACGCCATCGACCGCGCCAATGACAGCGTGCGCGGCCTGGCCTGGTTCGAGGTCGACGAGCTCCGCGGCAAGATCACGGAC
The DNA here is from genome assembly GCA_028281445.1 of Planctomycetota bacterium. Lineage (GTDB taxonomy): Bacteria > Planctomycetota > PLA2 > PLA2 > JAEUHO01 > JANQJW01. The sequence goes on from JANQJW010000062.1 coordinate 111,917, forward strand.
GGCAAGATCGACGAGTATCAGGTGACTGTGAAGATCGGATTCCAGATCGAGAAGGAAGGCGCCTAGCGCCTCAGCTCCATGGCGCCGAGGCGCTCGCGGACCGTCTTGCGGACGGTTTCGTCCTGCGTCATCGCCAGGACGCGGTGGAGATAGGGAATCGCAAAGCGCCCCCAGCGCTCGAGCGTATGCTCGGCCCCGGCGCGCGTCTTTTCGTCACCCACGGCGAAGTCACGGACGACGGTCTCGAGCTCGTTCTCGCGCTCCGGGGACAACAGCTCCGTGCGTCCGACGAACGTGCGCACGATCTCGATCGGCGGCCGGTCGTCCTTCGCGGCCCGCACGTGGCGGATCTTCAACGGAAGTTCTCTGTCGATGAGGGCCTTCGGCAGTACGTAGAGCACGCGCAGGCCCTCGTCCTGGAAGTAGCCCTGCTGCCAGGTGCGTGCCATGGCCAGCGCCTCCTTGCGGTAGAGCCCGGTCTCCGTGAGCTTGCTCGCGAGACTCGCCACCAGCGCTTCGGTCGACGTCTCGACGGGCGCGAGCTGCAGCCGGACGTTGAGCTGCTTGAAGTCCTCGAGGCGAGGCACGTACATCCACCCGCACCGCCCGTCCTTCACCCAGACGAGGAAGAGATGGGCGAGCGGCTCCGCCGGCGTCGTGTTCTTCAACGTCACGCGGACAACGTAGTTCTCAGTCGTCGCCTGTTGGGCGTGCACGCGACCCTGCAGCGGCAGCGCGAAGTCGCCGAGGCCGCGATAGAAGAGGCACTTCTCGTACTGGTACTCCACTCGGCGCGGCTGCTTGCCGTAGATCTTCCGCGCAAGGTTCAGATTGGCCGTACGCAGCGTGTTGGCGTCGACCTGGCGGCTGAAGCGCCACGGATCGTCGCTCGCGACGGCGGGCCCGGTGTGCTTCGCACCCGGGGCCAGGATCGTCAGGTCCGAGTGGTTGCCCCAGTGGATGTAGCCGTTCGCGAGCTTCTCGATGCGCTTGCCCGTAGGTGCTTTCGGCTGGCCGTTGATGAAGGTTCCGATGTGATTCACGCGCGACGCGCCCGGATACCACTGCGTGACCACGCCGCGGGGGAAGCCGACGCGGACCGATACCTTGCGCTCCCGCGGTGAGTAGAAGTAGATCACCGGCGTTTCCATCTTGGGCGAGATACCCGTGATGCCGGTTGCATCGCGCAGGTCGTGGACGAACGACGGCAGATCCTGCTCTTCGTGGCGCAAGCCCTCGAGGACCACCCCGTTCGATCCCTGCAGCGAGGTGAACGTGCCCCATTCGTGTGCAACGAGGCTTTGCTCGTCCCATGTGCGCGGGTCGGGCCTGGCGGTGACCGGTCCGGCGACGGCCGACGCGAAGAGAGAGAGAACGAGCAGCACGGTTCGGCGCATGGCGGCTCCTCCGGTTGTGGGGTCACCCGTGGAGACGCGCCGTGCGCGCGCGCGTTAACCGTCGTCCCACGCCTCCCAGCGCAGCTCTTCGATCCAGGTCTCGATCATCGTCTTGTCCAGTGCAAGTGTGCCGGCGCGCGTGACGCCGTTGGGTGCCGGTACCAGCGCGGCCATCCGGTCGTACACGCGCTCGCGTTCGCGACCCTCGTAGAGCGGCAGCAGATGCAGCAGCGTGAGCGTGTCGCGCTTGCGGGCGCCTTCGACGACCGTCTTGAGATCCCGCACGTGACGTGCTCCGAAGTCGATACTGTCGACCGCGCTGCGCAGGGCCGGAGCGGCATCGATGAACACAGGCGTGCCCGGGCCGTTCGCTCGGATCCTGCACACCGCGTCGTACGGCACGACCACGCTGCGGCCCGCGCGTTCCAGCGCGACTCGGCCGCTTGCGACCTGGAGCAGGCCGTTGCCCTTGGCGTCGACCTCCAGGGTGTACTCGCACCCGAGGTCGACGGCCTCGGCCGCCGGCGTCTCGACGATGAACAGCCGCGGCGGGGCATCGACCACGGCGTGGATCGCCCCGCGCTCGAGCCGCATACGGTGCTCGTCGCTGCCTGTCTTGAGCAGGCCCAGTCTGGAGTTCTCGGCCACGGTGAGCGTGCCGATGTCGGCGACCGTTACGTGCGCCCGCTGCCCGGCCGTCGTCTCGATCCACTCGCCGACGACGACCTTGCCGGGCGTTGTCGTGCACATCACGCCGCCGCCGGACGGGTCCTCGAGCTCGCACGCCCAGGATGCGCGCTCCTGGGGCACGGGCTCCGGCGCTTCCTCCGGCTGCTTGGACTCGTGGCTCCGCAGGCCCACGGCCAGGCCGATGGCGAAGAGCGCAGCGGCTGCCGCGAGCTTCCAGCGCGAACGCCGCGGGCGTGCGGCTAGCGGCTGCACGTCCTTCTCGTAGCGGTAGCCCTCGAGCGATTTCTCGAGACGCTCGATTTCGGGATCCGGCTCGCCTGTCTTGTCCCAGAGGTAGTCGTCGGCCATGGGTTCACTCCCGGGCATGCAGCCGCTCGCGCAGCAGTTGCATGCCCCGATGCAGGTTGACGCGCACGGACGCGGGCGTGAGTCCCGTGCGCTCGGCGATCTCCGGTCCCGTCATGCCCTGGACCAGGCGCATCAGCAGCGTCTCGCGGTAGGCCTCGGGCAGGGTGCGAACCGCGTCCAACGCCTCGCGCGCCTCGGCTGCCGGCGGCGCGGTGCGCGCAACGTCGGTGGTCAGCGAGTCCATCCGCTTTCTTCGCCGGTGGAAGTCCGTGCCCCGGTTGCGCGCGATGCGGCAGAGCCAGGGCCCGATGGCGCCCGCGTCGCGAAGCTTGTGCAGCGAGGCGAGCGCGCGCAGGAAGACGTCCTGCACGAGATCCTCCGCCTCGTTGGCCGGCACGCGCGCCAAGAGCACCGCGTGCACCATGCGCGCATAGTGCGCGTGCAGCTTGGCGAATGCCGTCTGGTCGCCGCGACGCCACGCCTCCACCCACAGGGCGGGCTCGGCTTGGGGTTCGGCGGGCGGCACGGGGCGCAGGCGAGGCACAGATGGACCGTGCATCGAGGCCTGAGGCTGGTCAACGCCGGATTGCACGCAGGCGGATCCTCCAGACGGCCGAATGCCGTTCACACCGTCAGACGCACGACCGTCGCGACCGTTAGCGAGCCGCCTACAATCCGCCCGTGGCAGCCAGGTCCCTCCGCTCTGCGGTTCTCGGCGCGGCGCTCGTTTGCCTGCTCGGGTGCGGGGACGACGGCACCGATCCCGGCCACCGTGAGGCTCGCACGACACGGCCCGCCCCGCAGGTACCGCTCTCGAGTACGGATCCCGCCCACGTGGTGGGTGCCAGCAGCTTCAATCGCTTTCACCTCCGGACGCTGAACGACGGTGACAAGCCGTTCCTCCGCTCGGACCTCTGGACGCAGGTGGACGCGCGCCTCGCCGCCGGAGACGCGAAGGACGCGCGAGCGATCGCCGACGCCTCCGAGGAGGTCGATCGCCCCGCCCTCGTCGCCTACGCGGGGAAGGCGCCGCCCGTGGATCCGGCGCAGCGCACGGCGCTGCGCCAGGCTGCGGAGGCGCTCGCGGGGGGTGAGCTCGAGAAGGCCCGTTCGGTCGTCGAGGCCGCGGCACCCCCCGCGCGCAGCCTGATTGCCGTCCAGATGGCCGAGATCGCCGGCCGCGCGGCCGCCGGTCTCGGTCTCGCGCGGTCCGCCGACCAGCACTTCCGTGCCGCCGCACTGGCGGCACGCGAGATCGGCTGGGTCCGCGCGGAGATTCGCGCCTTGCAGCAGGCGTTCGCCGCGCAGGCGCGCACCGGCGAACGCGTGGCGATGCTCGATACGCTCAAGCGGGTGCTCGTCCTGCAGAAGGCCCAGGGCGACCTCCTGGGGCCCGCGCGAACGCACGTCGACCTGGGGTGCGTGTACGCCATGCTGGCCAACTACACACGCGCGCTCGACTTTCTCGATCGGGGCGCGCAGGCGCACCGCGACCTTGGGCATCGTCGCGAGGAAGCGCACGCCCATGCCGGCATGGGACTCGTGTATCTGCGCCGGGCGGAGTACGGCGCGGCGCTGGACGTCCTCGATCGGGCGCAGCGCCTTCTGAAGGACACGAAGTCCGCCCGGTCACGCGCCTACGTCCTCAACACGCTGGGCAACGTCTACGAACACATGGGTGACCCGGATCGTGCCCAGGCGCTCTACGAGGCCGCCCTCGAACTCCACGCGGGGCAGCGGAACGTCGACGCCGGTGATGTCCTGGGCAATCTGGGCAGCGTGCACTTCCATCTCGAGCGGTACGACGAGGCCGCCGAGTCCTACGCCGCGGCGCACGCGATCTTCGAGGAGCAGGAGGATCGCGTCGGGATTGCCAACGCGCTCTTCAGCGTCGGCCGCGTGAAGAAGATCCAAGGCGGCTACCGCACCGCACTCGACATCTACGCGAAGGCCCTCGCACTCCAGGACGAAGGCTCTGCCGACGCCGCCCGAACGCGGTGTGCGATCGCCGAGACCCACATCGCAACGGGCAACACGGAAGCCGCCTTTCGTGAGCTGGATCAAGCGATGGAGACCATCGGAGACGGCAGCGCGCGGATGGTCCGGGTCGAGCTGCTCGTCGTCCAGGCACTCGCGCACCTGCGCGCACAGCAGCCCAAGCGGGCTGTCGAGCGCATCCGCAGCGCGCTGGACGTGATGCTGGAGGTGACGGCGGGCCTTGCCGACGAGCACGTGGTCGGCATCCGCGAACGCCGTTCCTGGATCTTCGACACGGGGTTGGCTGTTGCGGTGGAGATCGGTCGTGCCGACCTCGCCGCCGAGTTCATCGAGCACGGCCGTGCCGGCGCCCTGCTCGAGGGCCTCGGCGGCCGCGGCGCCCGTCGTGGTCTGCCCCCCTATCTCGTCGAGGCCGAGGCCCGCGCCGCCTACGCGTTGGCTGCGGCCAACCGCCGCTATCAGCAGGCGCGCGCCACGCGCAAGCTCAAGGCAATGCGCGAGGCGGACACCGCGGTCAAGGCTGCGCGCGGCGCCTACCGCACGGTTCAGCAGCGGATCCAGCGCGAGGCCAAGCGGCTCGCCAGTGTCTTCCATCCGGTGCCCGACACGCTCGCCGCCCTCCAGCGCCAGCTGCGGCGACACGACGTTCTCGTGCTGTACGCCGCGCTCCCCCGCCAGACCTACGCGATCGTCATCACGCGCAAGGACGCGCGCAAGGTCTGGCTCGGCAATACCGAAGCCATCCGCAAGGCGTGCGAAGAGCTTGCCATGGACGCGGGAGATCAGGACCGCGGAGCCATCGCTGCCGCGCACGGGCGCGCTGCCGCGTTGCGCACACAGCTCATCGACGCGCTCGAGCTTCCTGCGGGTACAAAGCGCTTGCTTCTGAGCCCGGATGGCGCGCTCTGCTACCTCCCGTATCCCTTGCTCCTGGCGGAGGCCCCGTTCGAGGTCGCGTGCCTGCCATCGGGTACCACCCTGCGGCTGCTCGCCGACGAGCGCGGGCGCGCCGGGTCGCACGTACTTGCCCTGGGCGATCCCAACTACACGCTCGTTCACAAGGGCCACAGCCTGCAGGTCTATGCGGAAGGCGTTCCGCTCGAGCCGCTACCGGCCACGCGCAAGGAGGTGGTGTCCATCACGGGCGAAGGCGACACGCGCCTCCTGGGCGACGAGGCGACGATCGCGATGCTCAATGTCGCTGCACGCAGGCGCGGCCGCTGGAACGTCATCCACCTCGCGTGCCACGGTCTCATCGATCCGCGCACACCCACGCTGTCCGCCCTTGCGCTCACGCCGGCCGAGACGAGCGACGGCTTCCTGACCGCGCTCGAGGTCTATGGCATGCACTTGCCTGCCGACCTCGTCGTGCTCTCCGGCTGCAACACGGGCCACGGCCGGTACATGAAGGGCGAAGGCCTCGTCGGGTTGATGCGCGCGTTCATGTGCGCCGGCGCGCCGCGCATCGTCGTTTCGTTGTGGAAGGTAGATGACGAGGCGACGCAGGCCCTGATGACGGCGTTCCATCGAAACTGGCGCAAGGGGAGCGTGTCGACGGCAGCGGCGCTGCGGGCAGCGCAGGCGGAGGTGCGCAAGACCGAGGCCTGGTCGCACCCGCGCTACTGGGGCGCCTGGGTGCTCTGGGGTCTTCCGGACTGACCGTAAGGCTGGTCTGACACTTCGCCCGCACAGGGGCGGGAACTAGGCCCTGGGCAGGCGGTCCGTCGGCTCCAAGCGCCTGTTTTCTGGGGCTCTGCGCGTTACAGACGCCACAACTTGGGGTCGCGTAGGCAGTTCTGTCAAGTGCAGGTGTCGAGTGGAAACATGGTTGCCTCTATTTTGACAGGCTCTCGTTAGGTAGAATCTTCACAAATCGTTCAGCGAGAAAGCGTTAGGCCCGCTTTACACCGGCGCACTGGTAACGGCACAGCCTTTGTAACAAACGCGGCGGCCCCAAGGGGCTTGGGCAAAGCACCGCCGGGTTCGCGTCGACCGGGCGGCTACAGGGCAACAGGGCGGCGTTGGACCAGGACGGAGGAGACAGGGATGTCCAACCGTTTGATGGGTGCCATCGTTCTCGTCGCGCTGCTTGCGCTCGTGGGGTGTGGCCAGGGTTCGAAGGAGAAGGCCACGCTGGAGATCGCCAGCGTTCCGGCCGCCGAGATCTACGTAGACGGTGAGAGCCGGGGCACGAGCCCGGCGACGTTGTCGTTGACCGCCGGCGAGCATCGGCTCGAGCTGCGCACAGACAAGTTCGCGTCGTTCGAAACCGCCGTGACGCTCACGGCGGGGGAATCGAAGCCAATCGATGCGGCGCTCGCACCGCTCGATCCGTCCGATCCCGTCGTCATCGCGAAGCTCGCGCAGGCGCACGGTGTCGACGTGCCCGCGTTCGAGGCGCCGCAGGTGACACGCGGTCGCGCAGGGAGTCGCGCCGCAGCCATCCTGCTCTGGCCGAGCAAGGACGTGCGCAAGGCGGGGCTGATCAACTACGCCATCGAGGCCGATGAGACGTACGAAGGTGACGGCACCCTCGAGTTCCGCCATGGCCGCAAGGTGCTCTACCGCGAGAGCTTCACGCCCGAGACCATCACGACCGTCCGCGCGATGCCTGCTGCCGTGCTGGAGCGCGTGAAGGTCGGAACCAAGATCACGTGGGGCATCTACTACGAAGACCGCCGCAAGCCGGTCAAGACGACCTTCCGCGTCGTGAATCGTCTCAAGGCGGATCGTCAGCTCGCCAAGCTCGAAAGCAGTCGTCACATGGCGCGGCAGCCCGAGATCACCAAGGCGTGCATGCGCGCAACGATCCTCGAGAACAACCGCCTCTACACCGAGGCGTTGGTGAAGAACCTGGAGATCGCCGCGAGCTATCCGGAGTCGACGCAGCCGTACCGCGGCATCGTCACCACCCTCCGTCGTCTCGACGGCAAGCGCTCCGAGCTCTGGGCGTTCGTTACGCCGCACGTAGGCGGCAAGGGCGGACACGCCGGCGGCGGCATCTCTGCGCGCAGTCAGGCATCGAGCACAGGCATTACGGCCTGGCTGCCGAAGTCCGACCCGACGTTCGAGTCGCCCGCGGCCGGGGAGCAGGGGGCGACGACCGAGCCGATGACGCCGGGCAATGCCGGTGTGGCGCCGCCGGAGCAGGATCTGACGTCCAAGGACGAGACGACGCCGGCCGAGCCGGGTGAGACCGTCCCGACGGAGCGCGTCGACGAGGCCGCCGTCGCGGAGATGCAGAAGCAGATCACCGACATGGAGCGTCAGGCTTCCGATCTGGCCACGCAGGCGCAGAACGCATCCACGCAGGCCGCCGAGTCGCAGCAGGCCGCCGAAGCGGCGGAACAGTCCGCGCAGGAGGCCGAGGCCGCCGCCAGTGCGGCGCGTGAAGCCGTCGAGCAAGCTGCCGAGCCCACTCGGGAACAGCAGGAGGAGATGGCGAAGACCGGTGCTGCGGCCGAAGAGGCGCGCGAAGCGGCCGACAAGGCACGCCAAGCCGCTGCCACGGCTCAGGAGCAGGCCGATCGCGCCGAGCACGCCGCGCAGGAGCACGCGCAGAACGTGGCGGAGATGAAGCGGGCCCTCGATGCAGCGCGCGGCATCGCACCCGACGCGGAGCGTGACACGACGCCGGCTGCGCCCGACGCGGAGACGCTGGGCCGCAACTACGAGGCGGCCAAGCAGACCGCGGAGACGGCGAAGACCGCCTGGGACGACGCCAAGAAGCAGCTCGAAGCTGCCGAAGCGGCGCACCAGGCGAACCCGACAGAGAACACGGCGTCCGCGCTCGCGGATGCTCACCGTGCCGTCGAGCGCGCTGCGCGCGACGCGTACGACACCCAAGAAGAGCTCGAGGCTGCAAGGAAGGCCGTCGAGGGAATCGGCGACCAGGTCCAGGAGCCGGGACCCAAGTAGGTCATCCACGCCCCGGACGCGGGGGAGCGGGGTGCTCCCTCGGTCCACACTCGAGCCCTGGAGTGAACCCCGGGGCACGCAACCTCGAATCTGACGGGCCGCGTCGCTCTGCGACGCGGCCCTACTTCGTTTTGCGCCGCTGTTGCCCGAACCCCGTTGTCCGGGTCTAGACTCCGTTACAGGAGGAGTGCATGCGAGTCGTCGTGTTCGTCGTCAGCGCACTGGTGTTTGCCGCGACGGACGCTGCGGCGGCGGGGTACGCCACCGACGACCGCGGCAACCTCTACCGCGTCTTCCCGGGCACGAAAGAAGTCGAGAAGATCGGTGTCGTGCAGGTGCCCGGTGCGAAAGGCGCCGTGCCTGAGACGCCGTCCTTGACCGATCTCGCGCTCCACGACGTGCACGGCATGTTCGGAATCAGCTACACGCACCTCTATAAGGTCAACGTGCGCGAGCCGAGCAAGTCCGTTCGCGTCGGGCCGCTGGGTGGCAACTTCTTCAGCACGTTCAACGCGCTCGAGTTCGACGAGAACGGAACGCTCTACATGGCGGGCAGCAGCACGCTCTATAGCGTCGACATCAAGACCGGGAAGGCCACCGAGATCGGCGGTTTCGGCACGACGTGGTACAGCGACGGCGACCTCGCGTGGATCGGCGACGCGCTGTACGCCACCGTGAACGGACCGAAGGGGTGTCTGCTTGCGACCCTCGACGTCAAGACGGGGAAGGCGACGGCGGTCGGCTACATCCGGATCAAGTCGAAGACGCGGGAGAAGATCTTCGCCGACGTCTGGGGCTTGATCTGGGACGGCCGCGTCTTGTGGGCGTTGACGCCGAACGGGCAGATCGTCGAGCTCGATCGCAAGACGGGAATCGCCAAGGCGGCGTTTGTCTTTCGCGTCACCTTCTGGGGTGCGTGTGCCATGTTGCGGATCTGAGCAACCGCGAGGGGTACGAGACCCCTCCCTACAGCCCATGGTCATGCGGACACCGGTTGCTGTAGGGGGGCACCTTGTGTGCCCCCGCAGATTACGGATCGGCATCTCGCAGGTCGAGCGACGGCGGGAGCACCACGTGCGTGCCCGTCCCAAGACCGTTGCGCTCGAACCAGCCCGCGTTCGTCTCCAACACCAGGGCAGACGGCCGCTTGGACGAGACAGCCTGGGGCGCCTCCTCGTCGCTCGCAGGCGCGCGCAGTGTTGTGACTTGCACGACGCGGCCCTGCTCGTCGAGGAACGCCACGTCGAGATCGATCTTGCAGCCTTTCATCCAGATGCGGCGCGTACCGGGTCGGCGATAGAGGAAGAGCATGCCTTCGTCCGGTGCGAGCGATGTGACCCCTTGCAATCCGCGCCGGCGTTCCTCGTGCGTGCGGGCGACCTGTACGCGAACGTCCACCTGGCCGACTCGGATCGTGACACCCTCCCGCGTCTCATCGCCACAGGCTGAGAGCAACAGGAAGAGGGCGAAGGCCGCGCGCTGCGTCACACGCGCACCAGACCGTCGGGGAGAGGGCGCCGGAAGGGCGCCAGCGGCCGACAACAGTCGTTGACGCTGATGCCGGTTACGTGCGAGCCCAGGAGCCGCACGCGACCGGCCTCGAGTGCGGCGGCCGCGCGGGCCATACGGCCGCGGTGGCCGACCGCGGCCATGGGAATGGCCCGCGGCCAGCGCCGGACGTCGAAGAGCTCCGGCTCGACGCGCCCGCCCAAGGCGGCTCCGATGTCGCGGATGACGATCGCGCGCAGCGCGTCGTCTTCGAGGTCCAGCGCGCCGGGGTCGTCGGTCCCACCGAGGAACACGGTCAGGAGCTCGCGCTGCTCGGGCGCCACGTCCTCTGGATTCAAGCGCGCGTTGAACGTGGCGCCAAGGATGCGTGCGCGGCTGCGCGGACCACGCAGGAAGCCGAATCCGTCCGGGACCTCGGCACGGCCAGCCGGAAAACCCAATGCCACGACGGCAATGGGTGCGTAGTTGATCGTGTCCAGCACCTGGGCGACGTGCGGGTGGTGCTCGGCCAGGAGTGCGGCCTGCGCCCACGCCGGGATGGCCAGCGTCACTTCGCGGGCCGCGGTTCGTTCCCCACTATCGAGCTCGATCACTGCCGGGCGATCGTCGTCACCAAGCTCCAGCCGTCGTACCGGTTCGCCGAGGCGGACGCGGGTGCCCAACGCGCGGGCGACGGCGCGTGGAATCGACTCGGTGCCCCCCGATGCCACGAGCACCTCACGCCGTGCACCGCCGCGTGCAGCCAGCAGAGCGCGCAAGATACTTCCCCGGCGCCGTTCGAACGCAGCCAGTCGGGGGAATGCGTCGGCCGCGCCCAGCCGTTCCGGCGCGGCGCCGTAGATCCCGCTCGTGAACGGACGCAACAGGCTCTCCGCCGTGCCAGCGCCGAACCGTCGACGCACGAACGTGTGCAGCGACTCGCCTCCGTTCACACGGCGCCGTCCACGCGTCATCTCCGATATGGCACGGAGTGCGCCCCAAGGGCCCAGTTCGCTGCGGACGAGGTCTCTCGGTACGGCCGCCAGCCCGCGCCGTCCGAGGATGAACTGGCGGCGCGCTGCGGATCGCGCAGGGAGGAGCTGCGCCGACACGTCCGCGCACAGGGCCATGGCGTGGGTCGCCGACGAGGGGAGCGTCGTCGCGGCGCGTTCGATCCGGTAGCCATCGCGGTGCTCTGTTTCGATCACGCCTCCGGCACGCGGCGCGGCGTCGAGCAGCAGTACGTCTTCGCCACGCGCGGCACACCACCATGCGTAGGCGAGACCGGACATGCCGGCACCGACGACGATGCGGTCGTGCGGATCCGGAGCGCCGGCGATCGGCACTAGGCGGGCTCGGGTGCCGCGGGACGAAACGCCTTCACGGTCTCGACGAACGCTCGGGCATTGTCCGGCGCCGTCTCCTTGATGATGCCGTGTCCGAGGTTGGCCACGTGCGCGTGGCCGGCCGGGATGCGCGCGAGCATGTCGTCGGTCGCGGCCCGGATCTGGTCGGGTGTCGTGAGCAACAGCGTCGGATCGAGGTTGCCTTGCAGGCACACACGCCCGCCGACGCGCGCGTGCGCGTCCGCGAGATCCGTCTGCCAATCCAATGAGAGCGCGTTGGCGCGCGTCTCGAGTGCGTCTTCCAACCGTGCCGCCGTGCCGATGCCCGGGAAGTAGATGACCGGCGGGCGGTCGCTCCCGAGTCCCTCGACGACGCGGCGTGCCATCGGCAGGACGACCTCGCGCGCGAGGGGCAGCGTGCCGATGCCGCCCCAGGTGTCGAAGAGCTGTACTGCGTCGGCACCTGCTGCGATCTGCTCCTTGAGGTACGGTACGAGCGCGTCGGCGGCGCGCGCCATCAGGTCGCGGAACGCATGGGGATGTGCGTGGGCGAACTTGCGCGTGAGCTGGAAGTCGCGGCTGCTGCCGCCCTCGATCATGTAGGCGCAGAGCGTGAACGGCGCCGCGGAGAAGCCGATCACCGCCTTCGACGCCGGCAGGGTCTTTCGCAGGATGGCGATGGTCTCGGAGACGCAGCGCGTGCGCTCGTCCGTCGGCTCGTGGATCCGCTCGACGTCCTCCGGCGTACGGATCGGATTCGTGAGCTTCGGGCCGCCCTTGGCGGGGAAGGCGACGGGCACACCCATCGCGTCCGCCGTGAGCAGGATGTCCGCGAACACGATCGCGGCGTCGACGTCAAAGCGCTCGATGGGCTCGAGCGAGACCTCCGCGGCCAGGGACGGGGTCCCGCAGAGGTCGAGGAACGGCGTCTTGGCGCGGACGGCGCGGTACCCGGGCAGGTAGCGTCCAGCCTGCCGCATCATCCATACCGGGTAGCGTTCGATGGGTTCGCGCTTGAGCGCGCGTACGAGGAGCGAGGTCACGAGGGGTCTCCTTCTTCGAGTCCGAACACGCTGCGCAGGTGCTCGGCGGTCGGCAGGGTCGGGTCGGCGCCGCCCGTGCCCTTGACGACGCGCGAGGCGGCGCGCCCGAGCAGGCGCTGCACGAGGCGCTCGGTCATGCGCTCGACAGCGGCCTTCATCTCAGGCGGCAGGTCATCGGGGAGGTGAGCGAGCTCGGCGCGACGGATCGCGTCGGCCCACTCATTGAGCGAACGAATCGTGGGCGCCGCCGCGTGGCCGCGATGCCACGTGCGAAACGCCTCCAGCTCCTCGCCGATCATGGACTCCACGGCCGGCACCGCTTCACGCCGTGCCGCCAGTGCATTGGCCACGATGTCCTCGAGGTCTTCGATGTCGTAGAGGAACACGCCCGGTAGCTCGGCTGCGCCGGCGTCTACGCAGCGCGGAACACCGAGGTCGACGAGCAGCAGCGGCTCGCGACGCTTTGCGCACACGGCTTCGATGTCGCCGACGGCGAGCGGTTCGGCCCCGCTCGCGAGGATCGCGACGTGTGCTGTGGTCAGCTCTTCTGCGAGTGCGTCGAGCCCCGTGACGCGCGCGTCCGGCAGGAGGTCTGCCAAGGCACGCGCATTGGCCTCGGTACGGTTGGCGACGACGTAGCGCCCGCCCTTGGACTCCGCGAGCGCACGGGCGGCCGTCGTTGCCACCGTGCCGGCACCGAGGATCAGGACGGTCCGATCGACGAGCGAGTCGAAGACGAGCCGCACGACGCGCGCTGCCGCGTGGCCGTGGGAGATGCCGCCGTCGCTGATGTGCGTCTCGTTGCGCGCGCGCTTCCCTGCGCGAATCGCCGCGTGGCAAAGGCGATCGAGCACGGGGCCGACGGTGCCGGACTCCTGCCCGCGTCCGTAGGCGTCTCGCACCTGCCCTTGGATTTCGGTCTCGCCGATGATCGCGGACTCGAGGCCGCACGCGACGCGCAGCAGGTGCTGCGCAGCGGCTTCGCCGCTCTGCCGTCTGTAGCAGCCGCTTGCGGGATCGGGGGCGGCCGGCATGTGGCGGAGCAGGGCGCCGAGCGCAAGCTCCCCGCCGGTGGGATCGGCGCTCACCGCGTAGAGCTCGGTGCGGTTGCACGTCGAGAGCAGCACGACCTCGGCGGGCCATCGCTCGGCATGGATCGCGCGCGCGACCGCGCCCGCGTCGTCGGTGCTCAGCGCCATCCGTTCGCGCACCGACAAGGGCGCGAGGTGGTGGTCCACGCCGACCTGGTACAGCTCGAGGCTCATAGGCCGACTCGCATCATGACGGGATGCATGAGCCCGAAGGCGACAAACAATGTCGCCGTGCCCGCGAGGTTCAGCCAGGCCGCCGTGACGCCGCGTAAGGGACGGCGCCACCAGATGAGGAACGCGGCAGCGAGCAGGACCAGGGGGACACCCATGGTGAGTACGAGGAACCACACCGAGCCCGGGTCCTCGCTGCGTGTAGCGATGCGCGATCCAAGGAAGAGCGCAGGCCCGAGGAGCAAGACGCCGAGCAGCGATGCGCGTCGCGCGAGACGTTCGAAGCCGGTCAGCGACGGGCCTTGCGCACCCGGGCCGAGGCGGTGCTTCTTGACCCGGCGGTACGCGCCCAGATAGCCCGCGGCCAGCAACCCGCTTGCGAGTACCGCGGCGGAGCTCATCAAGGCGAAGCCTACGTGCAGGCTGCGTCCCGCGTCCGGCGGCGTCCCGCCGGCCGCTGCGCCGCCCTCGACGAGGCCCGGCACGCCGATGGCGGCGAACAGCGCCGCGAGTACGTAGAAGCCGCCCCCGTGCGTCGCAACGCGGCTGGTGGCTTCGAGGACGAGGTAGAGCGCGACGAGCGAGAACGCCAGGAACGAGAGCGCCTGGCTGCCGTTGGCGAACGGGCTGCGTTGGGTCTCTGCGCTGAGCAGGATGAGACCCAGCAGATGGATGCCGACCGTCAGGGGGCCCGCGATCCGGGCCCAGCGCGGCGGTGCTTCGCGCCGGCGTCGCGCCTCGAGGTACGCGGTCGCCACGGCCGCGTAGAAGGCGACGGTCAGGACCAGGATGGAGATGCCCACGCCGGATATCGTCCCGGCAAGTGCAGGTCGTGGGGAGCTATGCACGTACTGAGGGGGGCGGTAGGCTCGCGCGCCATGGCGAACGAGCCCCAAACGCCGAGCTTCGAGGAACGCCTGGCGGCGCTGGAGGCCGTGGTGCGCGACCTCGAGGGCGAGGACCTGCCGCTCGAAGACTCTCTGAACCGCTATCGCGAGGGGGTCGAGCACCTCCGCGCGTGCAGGTCGCTGCTGGACGATGCCGAGGCCCGGCTGGCCGAGCTCGTGGCGAACGGCGATGGCGGTGCGCCCGAGGAGCGGCCGCTGGCCGTCGGCGACGAGGGCCTCGAGCCTGGCGACGACGACGCGTGACCCAGCCCACGTGGCGCGAGCGCACCTTCGCCTCGCTGCGCCTCCCTCTCTTCCGCCGCTACTTCATCGCGCTGTGCTTCAGCCATGCCGGCTTCTGGATGCGCATCGCTGCGAGCGGCTGGTTCGTCTACGACTTGACCGGCTCGTACGAAGACCTCGGCATCATCACGGCGGCATCCTTGCTGCCGTGGGTGCTGGTCTCGCCGCCTGCCGGCGTCCTTGCGGATCGCATGGACCAGCGCAGGTTGATGGCCCATCTGTTCACGCTGATCGCACTCGGCAACGGTCTCCTGGGGGTGGGCATCCACCTCGGGAAGGTCGGCTGGCACGAGCTCCTCATCACAACCATCGTGCTGGCGTGCATCCAGGGCGCGTTGATGCCTGCGCGCCAGGCAATCATCCGTCGCATGATCGATGTCGACTCGCTCGGAAATGCCATCGGGCTCAACGCGGCCGGATTCCACGTCATGCAGGCCGTCGGGTTCGGGCTTGCCGGCATCGTGTATGACCTCGCCGGCCCCGCTGCCTGCTTCTACAGCGTCGCCTTCTTCAACGGGATCATGGCGGTGCAGTTGCACCGGCTCGAGCTGCCGCCGCAGGCCCCGCCGTCGGATCTACATCCGCTACGCGATCTCGCGGTCGGCTTTCGGTACGTTTGGGATCACCGCCTGACGCGCACGCTCGTGCTCAGCGCGGCGGCGATGGTCGGCCTGCTCCTGTCGTTCCGGGCGTTGATGCCCGCCATCGCGAAGGACCGGCTGCTGCTCGGCCCTCTCGGCTACGGGCTGCTCATGTCGCTGGCCGGAGCGGGCTCCTTCCTGGGCGCGCTCTGGGTGGCGTCGGGTGCCGGCGGGGCGCACGTGCGCGTGCGCAACATGTTCGTGCTGGTGTGGATCGGGTCTGCCGCCGTTCTTACCGTCGCGTGGACGCCGGCGGTGTGGTTGAGTGCGGTCGCGGTGCTGACGGCCGGGTTCTCGCACGTCGGCTTCATGGCGAGCGCCAACACGACCGTGCAAGAGGCGGTGCCGGATCACCTCCGCGGGCGCGTGATGGGCATCTGGGCGCTCATGTTCGGCGCGGCGTATCCGCTCGGGACGCTCGCCATGGGGTGGGGCGCGGAGTGGGCCGGCTCCCCCTGGGCCATCACGGTCGGCGCTGCCAGTGCGCTCGTGTTGTCGTTGGTGCTCTTCGCAACGGCCGGCCGCGCGCTAGCGATCGCGGTCGGTGACGAACTTCGCCAGCCCGACCAGCAGCTCGGGTGACGGCAGGCGCTCCAGCGCCGCCAACGCACGGTCGCGCTCGCGTGTTGCGCGCGCGCGGGCCGCGTCGATGCCCTCGAGCGCGACGTAGGTCATCTTGTCGGCCTCGCGATCCTTGCCGGGCGTCTTGCCAAGCGCCTCGGCTGTGCCAGTCTCGTCGAGCACGTCGTCGGTGATCTGGAACGCGAGCCCGAGCGCCATGCCGAACTCGGACAGGGCGACGACCTGTTCGTCCTCGGCGCCGCCCGCGATGCCGCCGCCGACAGCCGCGGCGCGTATGAGCGCGGCGGTCTTGCGTTCGTGGATGCCCTGAAGGCGTTCGACATCCGGGACGACGCCGCCCGCATCGATGTCCTCGACCTGGCCGCCGACCATGCCCGCGAATCCGGCGGCCTCGGCCAGGGTGGCACCCAGCCGGCGCGCGACGTTGCCGTCTGCGGTGCGAGCGAGCACCAGTTCGAAGGCCAGCGTGTGGAGGGCGTCACCCGCGAGAATCGCCATCGCCTCTCCGAAGGCCTTGTGGCTGGTCGGGCGTCCGCGGCGCAGGTCGTCGTCGTCCATCGCCGGCAGGTCGTCGTGGATCAGGCTGTAGGTGTGGATGAGCTCCAGCGCGCACGCGTAGGGCAGGACCGCCTCGTCCTCGCCGCCGACCGCGATGCACGCGGCGAGCGCCAGCGCGGGCCTGATGCGCTTGCCGCCCGCCATTACGGAGTAGCGCATGGCGTCGGCCAGCTGCGGCGCGCCCGTCCCTTCAGCCGGCAGGTAGCGGTCGAGCGCCTCGTCGACGAGGTGCTTGGCTTCGCGCAGGAACGTGTCGGGTGACGGGCTCATCCGGGTGGACCTTACCTCACCGCAGGGCATCCGCGACCAGATGCGCGACGACCTCTTGACCGCGCGGCGTCCAGTGCTCGTCATACGTGTAGTACGTCTGTTTGCCGTCGACCATGGCGCTGCGGAGCTGACGGCGTGGGTCGAGAAACAGGATGCCCCGGTCGCGACAGAAGGCGTTGACGGTCTCCACGCGCGCGTTGTAGTTCGCGAGAAGCGCACTGTGCAACGCCTGGGGCGACGGCAGGGGGCCCTTGCGGCGCAGCGAGAGGAACGCGTGCAGGGGGTTGGCATCGATGACGCTCAGCGTCATCGCCACGTATGCCTTCGTCGGTGCCCAGGCGAAAATCAGCTCGACGCCGGCTTCCTGACACGCCCCGTGCATGTCCTCGAGAAACGGCACGGTCGAGGTCCATCCGTGGGACGCCTCGAACGCCTCGCGCGACAGCGTCAGCGCCTGCAGGCGCTTGGGCTTGAGCGCATAGTTGCGTCCCTTGATGTCGATGGGCATCCACGAGTCGATGCGTTCGAAGTCGTCGACCGGCGCATCGGCGTTGATCGGACCGAGCAGCGCGATCAGCCCGTGCTCGAGTGCGTACGCCACGGGGGAGGTACGTGCCCAGCCCGAGATCCCCGTGTAGACCCGCTGCGCGCCCGCGCCGCCGAAGGCCTCCGGACCCAGGAAGTCGTTCGACTCGTACAACATCACCAGGGCGATCTTCGGCTTCAGCGGTAGGCCGACCGCACGCAGGGTTCGCGCGTACATCTTCGGGTCGCCGCCGGCGACGCCGAGGTTGTAGACCGTCTTGCCGGTCAACGCGGCGACGCGCGCCGGCCAGGACTGGTCGTCCGAGACGAAGAAGCCCTCCGTGAACGAGTCGCCCAGTGCGATGATCTCGGCGCGCTCGACGGCCTCCTTGTTTCGAAACCCGCGCGCGTCGGTCGTGAGCACGACATCGACCGGGGGGTAGCCCTTCGGGCGACCTGGATACGAGCGCGCGGGCTTGGGCTCGTCCACGTAGCGGATCTCGTAGCGTGCGTTCGGCTTGCGCCGCAGGATCTCGAAGCTCTCGGCGTCCTGACCCGGCTGCAGCGTCGCCCCTTCGATGGGCTCCTTGGTGTAGGCGTTGCCGCGCAGCATGCGTGCGCCGGTGTCCACGACGAGCAGTCCCAGGCTCACAGCCATGCCGAGTGCGAGCACGCGCGCCAGCACCCAGGCGTGACTGCGCGTGCGCAGCTTGCGCAGCGCCCAGAAGAGCAGCAGGGCGCCCGGCGTGATCAGGAACGCGAGCGCCGCGAACCAACCGACCGCATAGCGGCCGAGCAGGACGTGACGCTCCAGGACGATGAGACGCGGGATGTCGCTCGTGAAGAACCACGGCACGGCGCCTGCGATCAGCACGGCGTAGGACGCCAGCTCGAGTCTCCGGTTCCGGGAAGGCGGCATGGGCGAGAAGGTACCCGCTTGCGGCCCGGCGGGTACGCTTCCGCTCACGCATGCAGATCCTGGGAATCAGCGCCTACTACCACGACAGCGCGGCCTGCCTCGTACAGGACGGCGCCATCGTCGCGGCGGCCCAGGAGGAGCGATTCACGCGCAAGAAGCACGACGCCGACTTCCCCAAGCACGCTGTCGAGTACTGCCTCGAGGAGGCGGGCACGACACCCGAGTCGCTCGACCACGTCGTCTTCTACGACAAGCCGCTTTTGAAGTTCGAGCGGTTGCTCGAGACATGGATCGGCGCCGCACCGCGCGGCTTTCGCATGTTCCTGCGGGGCTTGCCGGTGTGGCTCAAGCGCAAGCTGCACATGACGCGCGCGCTGCACAAGGGCCTCGAAGGCCGCTACGGCGGGCGCTTCGTCTACACCGAGCACCACGAGTCCCACGCCGCGAGTGCGTTCTTCCCTTCGCCCTTCGAGAAGGCAGCGATTCTCACCCTGGACGGCGTGGGGGAGTGGGCCAGCGGCAGCATCGGAGTCGGCGAGGGCAACCGGATCGAGCTGCTGCAGGAGCTGCAGTTCCCGCACTCCCTGGGCCTGCTCTACTCCGCCTTCACGTGGTACTGCGGCTTCCGCGTGAACAGCGGTGAGTACAAGCTCATGGGGCTGGCGCCCTACGGCGAGCCGAAGTACGTCGATCGCATCTACGACGAGCTGATGGATCTCAAGGACGACGGCTCGTTCCGCCTGAAGTTGCCCTTCTTTGGATTCCTGGACACGCCGTTCATGACGACGAAGAAGTTCGACGGCCTCTTCGGCGGCCCGGCGCGCAAGCCGGAGTCGCCGCTCACGCAGCGCGAGATGGACATCGCCGCCTCGATCCAGAAGGTGACCGAGGACGTCATGCTGCGCACGGCAGCGCATGCCAAGGAGCTCACCGGCTGCGACAACCTCGTGATGGCCGGCGGCGTGGCGCTCAACTGCGTCGGCAACGGTCGCATCCTGCGCGAGGGACCGTTCGACAACCTCTGGATCCAGCCCGCCGCCGGGGATGCGGGCGGCGCGCTCGGCGCGGCGCTCTTCGTCTGGCACCAGCTGCTCGAGAACGAGCGCAGCGTCGGAGCGAGCGACAGCCAGAGCGGGTCGTTCCTTGGACCGGCGTACGAGGCCGATCGGATCCGGCGCGTGCTCGATGACGCGGGCGCCGTCTACACCGAGCACGCGGGCGACGAAGATCTCGTCGCCGCGGTCGCAGACGAGCTGGCCAACGAGAAAGTCGTTGGCCACATGGCGGGACGCATGGAGTTCGGCCCGCGGGCACTGGGAAACCGCTCGATCCTCGGCGACGCGCGCTCGCCCGACATGCAGACGGTGATGAACGTCAAGATCAAGTTCCGCGAGTCCTTCCGCCCGTTCGCGCCCGTTGTCTTGCGCGAGCACGCGGCGGACTACTTCGGCATGAAGCCGGAAGACGAGAGTCCGTACATGCTCCTCGTCGCGCCCGTGGCGGACAGCCAGCGCCGCGACGTCAACGGCGACGCGGTAGGTCTCGACAAGCTCAAGCAGATCCGCTCGACGGTGCCTGCCATCACGCACGTCGACGGCTCGGCGCGCGTACAGACGGTGGACACGGAGCGCCATCCGCGGCTGCACGCGATCATGGAACGCTTCAAGAGGCAGACGGACTGTCCCGTGCTCATCAACACGAGCTTCAACGTGCGCGGCGAGCCGATCGTCTGCACGCCCGAGGATGCCCACCGCTGCTTCATGGCAACGAACATGGATGTGCTCGTGATCGAGAACTTCGTGCTCAAGAAGGAGGACCAACCCGCGGCAAGCCAGGAGCAGCGCGAGGCACACCTCGCGCAATTTGCCTTGGACTGACTGCCTTGGCCGTCCTCGACCTCGACCTGAACCCCGACCGCAAGACGCTGCGCAACTTCGGCATTGCGTCGTGGGTCGTGTTCTGGGCTCTGGCCTGGGTGGGCAGCGCCTTCTGGAGTTTCCCGGCCGAGGTCGCGGCCGCCCTCGGGGTCCTCGGCACGATCTGCGCCGTTTTCGCGCTGCGCTACCCGCGCGGAAACAAGCCGCTCTACCTGCTGCTCAACGTCGTCTTCTATCCCATCGGGATCGTCGTCAGCTACGTGGTGCTCGGCGTGCTCTTCTACGGGATCCTGACACCCGTGAGCCTGGTCTTCCGCCTCATCGGGCGCGACGCGCTGCGGCGCAGCATGAACGAGGAGGCGGCCAGTTACTGGATTCCGCACGCCTCTCCGAAAGATGCGAGGCGGTATTTCCGACCTTTCTAGAGTGACGACATGAGCGAGAAGAAGACCCAGTTCGAGCAGGCCGCCGCCGAGAAGTCCACCGGCCTCCTGGGCGAGTTCTGGGCGTTCCTCAAGCACAACAAGAAGTGGTGGCTGCTGCCGATCTTGATCGTGATCGGCCTCTTCGGCCTGCTTGTATTCCTGGCCGGTACCGGCATCGCGCCGTTCCTGTATCCGTTCTTCTAGGCGGACGGGCACAAGGCCCGCCCCTACACACGGATCGGTCGCTCGCGCGACCGATCCGGTGGTCTCGCTACAGACGCGCTGCGCGCGTCTAGTAGCGATACCACTCCGGCTTGTACGGCCCCTCGACAGGAATGCCCAGGTACTCGCTCTGATCCTGCGAGAGGGTCGTGAGCTTGACGCCGAGCTTGCCGAGGTGCAGTCGCGCCACCTCTTCGTCGAGCTTCTTGGGCAGCGTGTGCACGTCCAGCGAGAAGGCCGGGTCGGCCTCCCACAGCGCCATCTGCGCGAGCACCTGGTTCGTGAAGCTGTTCGACATGACGAACGAGGGGTGGCCCGTCGCGCACCCGAGGTTCACGAGGCGACCGCGGGCCAGCAGGATGATCCGGCGGCCGTTGGGCAGCGTGAACCGGTCCACTTGCGGCTTGATCTCTTCCTCGCTGACACCCTCGGTGTTCTCCATCCAGGCGACCGCGATCTCGTGATCGAAGTGGCCGATGTTGCACACGATGACGTTGTCTTTCATCGCGAGCATGTGGTCGCCCGCGACGACGTCCTTGCAGCCCGTGGCCGTGACGAAGATGTCGCCGATCGGGGCGGCCTCTTCCATCGTCGTGACCTCGAAGCCCTCCATCGCCGCCTGCAGCGCGCAGATCGGATCGATCTCGGTGACGAGCACGCGTGCGCCGAGTCCGCGCATCGACTGCGCGCAGCCCTTACCGACATCGCCGTAGCCCGCAACGACCACGACCTTGCCGGCCACCATCACGCCCGTGGCGCGCTTGAGGCCGTCAGCCAGCGACTCGCGGCAGCCATAGAGGTTGTCGAACTTGGACTTTGTGACGGAGTCGTTCACGTTGATCGCGGGCACCTTGAGGTCACCCGTCTCCATCGCGCGATAGAGTCGGCTGACGCCTGTGGTCGTCTCCTCCGTCAGGCCCTTGATGTCCTTCAGGAGGTGGGGGTGCTTCTCATGCACCATCCACGTGAGGTCGCCGCCGTCGTCTAGGAGCATGTTCGGACCGCTGCCGTCGGGCCACGTGAGCGTCTGCTCGATGCACCAGTCGTACTCTTCCTCGGTCATGCCCTTCCAGGCGAAGACGGGGATCCCGGCGGCGGCCATCGCCGCGGCCGCGTGATCCTCGGTCGAGAAGATGTTGCACGACGACCAGCGCACCGTGGCGCCGAGCTCGATGAGCGTCTCCATCAGGATCGCCGTCTCGACCGTCATGTGCAGGCAGCCCGCGATCCGCGCGCCCGCCAGGGGCTTGCTGTCGCCGTAGCGCTCGCGCAGCGCCATCAGCCCCGGCATCTCGGGTTCGCTGATCTCGATGTCCTTGCGGCCTTCTTCGGCCAGACCGATGTCCTTGACCTTGTAGTCCTGAGCCTTCGCGACGGCTTCCATGAATGCGTTCCTCGTGGGGGTGTTGGCCGCGGCGCGTGCGGCCTTTGCGAACCCCAATTTGTATCCGAGAAGGACCCCGCCACCCCGATTCTCCCGCCCCACGTCTCTCCCGGCTACGCTGCGCGCATGTCGAAGTCCCGGCCGCGCATCTTGATCGTCGGAGACGACCGCCGCCCGGGCGTCCGGGAAGGCGTCGAGGGCCACCTGCCCTTCCTCGAGACACAGGTCGAGGTCGAGTCGGTCGACCTCGACGAATCCGTCGACCTCTCCGAGGCCACCGCGGACCTCGTCCTCGTCTTCGGCGGCGATGGCTCGATCCTGCACGTGGCGCGTCGCCTCGGCACCAACCCCATTCCTGTCCTGGGCGTGAACTACGGCCGCTTCGGCTTCCTGGCCGACGTGGCGCCCTCGGATCTCGAGGACGGCGTTCGCCGTTGGCTCGGCGGGGCGTACACGACCAGCCAGCGCGCCCGACTGCGCGTGCGCCACCAGACCGAGGACGGCGAGACCACCGAGTGGCTGGCGCTGAACGACGTCGTCGTGGGCCGCGAAGACATCGGTCGCATGGTCGACATCGACGTGGCCATCGACGACCAACCTGCGGTCAGCTACTCCGGCGACGGCTTGATCGTCGCGACGCCGACCGGTTCGACGGCGCATGCGCTCGCCGCCGGCGGTCCGCTGCTCGATCCCACCATCGAGGCCATCGTCATGGTGCCCATCGCCGCGCACTCCATGGCGACGCGCCCGCTCGTGCTGACGGGCTCGCATCGCGTCGCTCTGTCCACACGCGGCAGCCGCTCGCCGGGTCGCGTCACCGTGGACGGAGCACCGCCGGTGGCGCTCGCCGACGGCGACCGCATCGAGGTCATCGATGCGCGCTCGCCGCTGACCCTCGTCCGCGTGTTCGGGGGACCGTTCTACGAAGCGCTGCGCACGAAGCTGGGCTGGCGCGGGCGGCCGGATTACCGCGTCG
>JANQJW010000086.1 GCA_028281445.1 Planctomycetota bacterium
GGGCGCGGCCGCGGGGTCGCGCCCCGTTCTCCGCTGGACGGCTTGGCGCAGGAGGAACTCGATCTGGCCGTTGACGCTGCGCAGGTCTTCCTTCGCCCAGCGGTCGAGCTCCTCCCACAGTCGTGGGTCCATCCGGAGAAGGAAGGCCTTGCGCGCCACGGGACTCCTAGTTGTAGAGGGTGCCCGTGTTGATCACGGGGTGTGCCTCCGTCTCGCCGCAGAGCACGACGAGCAGGTTGCTGACCATGGACGCCTTGCGCTCCTCGTCGAGCTTGACGACATCGCCCTTCTCGAGATCTTCAAGCGCCATGTCGACCATGCTCACGGCGCCGTGCACGATCTTCTTGCGTGCCGCGATGATCGCCTCGGCCTGCTGGCGCCGCAGCATCGCGCCGGCGATCTCCGGCGCATAGGCCAGGTGGTTCAGGCGTGCTTCTTCGACTTCGACGCCCGCCTTGTCCAGGCGCTCCTGGATCTGCGATTGGAGCGCTGTGCTGATCTCGTCGACACCGCTGCGCAGCGTGAGCTGGTCCTTGTCCTCGTCCTCGCCGTGATCGTACGGGTAGTCGTTTGCAACGTGGCGCAGCGCGGACTCGCTCTGCACCCGCACGAAGTGCTCGTAGTCATCGACGTCGAAGACGGCCTTGGCGGTGTCGGCGACACGCCAGACCACGACGGATGAGATCTCGATCGGGTTGCCGCGCTGGTCGTTCACCTTGAGTTGCTCGCCGTCGAAGTTGCGCGTGCGTAGGGAGACGCGGCGCTTCGTGTAGAACGGATTCGTCCACCAGAAACCGCTCTCCACCACCGTACCGCGGTACTCGCCGAACAGGATCAGCACGCGCGCCTCGTTGGGCTGCAGCGTGAAGTGGCCGGCGAGGAACAGGACACCGAGCCCGATCGAGAGGAAGCCCGGCAGCAGTAGCCACAGCCAGGCCTCGTTGTTCGTGTTCTCGGTCTGGACCCCCGCGGTGATCAGCAGGGCGATGCCGAGCACCAGGAGCCCGATGTTGCGAAACAGCGCCGGCCAGCCGCTCGCGACCTTCATGATCTTCTCTTGCGTTGCCATCCTAGGCCTACATATCAATATGATATCACTTATATATCACCCAGGCGAGGGTCTGCCCGGAAGGCCTGAAGTGGAGCTCTAGGCTCTGTTTCGAAATGCCGCGTCGCGAGCCCGAGGAGACCGCAGCGAGCCGGTGGCACGACGAGCGGTTCTGGCCGCAGTGCGCGATTGATTCGCGTTGAGGACCGGGTTCCGAGTCGGGGCCCGGCGCAGCAGGAGGATCGTCGGGCGCAGCAGCGGGACTTTCGAGACAGAGCCTAGAACGGCAGCGCCTCGAGGTCGACGTTGCCGCCGGAGAGGATGATGCCGACGCGCTTGTCGGCGAGGTGGGGATGCAGGCGCGCGCAGGCTGCCAGCGGCACGGCGCACGAGGGCTCGATGATGATCTTCATCCGCTCCCAGACGAGGCGCATCGCGTTCACGATCTCCTCTTCCGCCACCGTCGGGATGCCGGCGAGATGCGCGTGCAGGATGGAGAACGTGAGATCACTCAGCGACGTACGCAGGCCGTCGGCGATGGTGTCCGTGTGCTCGAGCGGAATGAGCTGCCCGGCTTCGAGTGAACGGTGCGCGTCGTCAGCCAGCCGCGGCTCCGCGCCATAGACCTCGACGGCCGGGTTCAGGCCCTTGACCGCGATCGCCGTGCCGGAGCACAGCCCCCCGCCGCCGACAGGTGCGATGACGGCGTCGAGGTCCTCGACCTGGTTCATGAGCTCCAAGGCCGCGGTGCCCGCGCCCGCAATGATGCGCGCGTCGTCATACGGATGGATGAAGGTCGCGTGCGTGTCCTCGAGCACCTTCGCCGCGGTCGTCTCGCGCGCTTCCAGCGTCGGCTCGCAGTCCACGATCGTCGCGCCGTACCCCTCGACGGCGCGGCGCTTCACGCCGGGCGCGTTCATGGGCATCACGATCCATGCAGGGATGCCGCGACGCTTCGCGGCCAAGGCCAGGGCCTGTGCGTGGTTGCCCGAGGAATGCGTGGCCACGCCCTTGGCGGCTTCCTCCTCGGAGAGTAGGCGTACGGCATTGGTCGCGCCGCGGAACTTGAAGGCGCCGACCTTCTGGAAGTTCTCGCACTTGAAGAAGAGCGTCATGCCGACGATGGCGTCGATCGACGCGCACGTCATCACGGGTGTGCGATGCGCTTCGCCCTCGATCCGTCGGGCAGCGTCGAGGATGTCGTCGAACGTCGGGCCCATCCCCGCAGAGCCGATTCCCACTCGCCTATTCCCACTCGATCGTGGAAGGCGGCTTCGTGCTGATGTCGTAGACGACGCGGTTGACGCCGCGCACTTCGTTGATGATCCGGTTGCTGATCCGCGAGAGCACGTCGCGCGGCAAGTCCGCCCAGTCGGCGGTCATGGCGTCCGTGCTCTCCACGGCGCGCACGGCGATCACGTTCTCGTACGTACGCTCGTCCCCCATCACGCCGACGGTCTTGACCGGCGCGAGCACGGCGAAGTACTGCCACAAGCCCTTGTGGTGGCCGTCGCGCTCGATCTCCTCGCGCACGATGGCATCCGACTCACGCAGGACCGCCAGGCCCTCGGCCGTCACCTCGCCCGCGATCCGAACACCGAGGCCGGGACCGGGGAACGGCTGGCGCTCCACGAAAGTGTCCGGCACACCGAGCTCGCGGCCGATGGCGCGGACCTCGTCCTTGAACAGGTCGCGGAAGGGCTCGAGCAGCTCGAAGCCGAGCTCCTCGGGCAGACCGCCGACGTTGTGGTGCGTCTTGATCGTGACGGACGCGCCACCGAAGGCCGACTGGCTCTCGATGACGTCGGGGTAGAGCGTGCCCTGCGCCAGGAACTTCGCGTTCTCGACGGAGCGGGCCTCGGCCTTGAAGACCTCGACGAAGTCGTGGCCGATGCGCTTGCGCTTCTCCTCCGGGTCGACGACGCCGGCAAGCGATGCCAGGAAGCGCTCGCCGGCGTCGGCGAAGCGCAGCTCGATCTGGTAGCGGTCGCGGAAGTTGCTGAGCACCTGTTGCGCCTCGCCCTTCCGAAGCAGACCGTTGTCCACGAAGATGCACGTCAGGCGATCGCCGATCGCCTTGTGGATCAGGATGCCCGCGACGGTGGAGTCGACGCCGCCGCTCAAGCCGCAGATCACTTGATCGTGTTCACCGACCTGCGAGCGGATCTTCTCGACGGCCTCGTCGATGAACGACGCCATCGTCCAGTCGCCGGAGGCCTGGCAGACGCCGAAGAGGAAGTTCTTGAGGATCTGCGTGCCCTGGGGCGTGTGCGTCACCTCGGGGTGGAACTGCACGCCGAAGATGGGCTTGCTCTCATGACGCGCTGCCGCGAACGGAGCGTTGTGCGTCTTCGCGATCGGCAGGAAGCCGTCGGGCAGCTTCTCGACGCGGTCCCCGTGGCTCATCCAGACGTCGAGCTCGCTGTCCAGCCCCTCGAAGAGCCGGGATTCGCTGTCCACGACCTCGATGCGCGCTGGACCGTACTCCCGCGCCTCGGCGTGCTCGACCTCGCCGCCGAGCAGGTGCGTGGTGAGCTGCATGCCGTAGCAGATGCCGAGGATCGGCTTGCCGCGCTCGTAGACCGCGGCGTCGATGCGGGGCGCGTTGTCATCGTAGGCGCTCCACGGGCTACCGGAGAAGATCACGCCCTTCGCTTCGTCGATGCGGTCGGCGAGATCGCGCGGCATGACGATCTCGGCGTAGCAGCCCAGTTCGCGCACGCGGCGCGCAATCAGCTGGCAGTACTGGCTGCCGAAATCGACGACAAAGAAGCGTTCGTGAGTCACGGGTGTCGCGGTCTGGCTCATGGATCCTTCGGGCTAGAACTGCTGAACGAGGTAGTTCGGGGCTTCGCGAGTGATTCGGATGTCGTGCGGGTGGCTCTCCTGCACGCCGGCGGAGGTGACGCGGACGAAACGCGCGTTGGTCCAGAGGTCTTCGACCTGGTCGCACCCCGAGTACCCCATACCGCTACGGATGCCGCCGGTGAACTGGAACGCGAAGGTAGCGAGCGCGCCCTTGTACGGAACACGTCCTTCGACACCCTCGGGCACGAACTTGTCCCGGTTGCTGACGGTGCCTTGCTGGTAGCGGTCACCGCTGCCGGCCATCATCGCGCCGATGCTTCCCATGCCGCGCACGGCTTTGTAGGTGCGGCCTTCGTAGTAGATGACCTCGCCGGGACTCTCGTCGACACCGGCGAGCATGCCGCCGAGCATCACGCTGGATGCGCCGGCGGCGAGCGCCTTGACGGCGTCGCCGCTGAAGCGGATGCCGCCGTCGGCAATGACCGGCACGCCCTCGGGATTGCACACGCCTGCGACCGCCGCCACCGCGCTGAGCTGCGGCACGCCGCAGCCGGCAACGACGCGCGTCGTGCAGATGGACCCGGGGCCGATGCCGACCTTGATGGCGTCGGCGCCGCTGTCGAGCAACTCCTTGGCTGCCTCCGAGGTGGCGATATTGCCCGCGACGACGTCGACGTTGGGATGCGCTTCCTTGTAGCGCTTCACCGCATTGATCACGTTGTCGGAGTGTCCGTGGGCCGTGTCGACGACGATGACGTCGACGTGGGCCTGTGCGAGCAGATTGACGCGCTCGTCGTCGTTGACGCCCACGGCGGCGGCCACGTGGAGCCGGCCCTTGGCATCGAGGTTGGCATCGGGAAAGCGCGAGAGGTTGTCGAGGTCGCGAATCGTGATCAGGCCGTTGAGGCGGCCGCCTTCATCGACGAGCAGGAGCTTCTCGACCTTGGCGTTGTGCAGGAGCTCGCGGGCCTTCGTGAGATCGGTATCCGGCGAGGCGGTAACGAGGTCTTCCTTCGTCATCACGTCGCCCACGACGGCGTCTTCCTCGACGAACTTGAGGTCGCGCGAGGTGAGAATGCCGACGACGACGGGCTGCTGGGCGCCGTTGCCGCTGCCGGCCTGCACGATCGGGATGCCCGAGATCTTGTGCATCGTCATCAGCTCGCGCGCCTGCTGGATGGGCGCTTCGGGCGTCAGGGTCACGGGATCGTTGATGACGCCGTTGACGCTGCGCTTCACGAGCGTGACCTGGCGGGCCTGGTCCGCCGGCGCGAGGTTCTTGTGGATGACGCCGATGCCCCCGAGCCGTGCAAGGCCGATGGCCATTTCGCTCTCCGTCACGGTGTCCATCGCGGCGGAGATCACCGGGATGTTCAAGGGGACGCGGCGGGAGAACCGGGAGCGCAGGGATACCTCGCTGGGTACGACCGAACTGCGCCGAGGCACGAGGAGGACGTCGTCGAACGTCAGTGCTGTAGCAAGAATGCGATCTTCCATGATGTCTGATACACCCGCCCACCCACACGGTCAACTTTGGGTAGTGGCTCAGTTTGAAATCGCGGGGAACAGCGTTTGCGAATGGCTGTCCTAGACTGGCATGCGACCCGAAAGGAGGGCCGCAATGGAAGCCAGTGAGAGAACCCAGAGAGAGATTCTCGCAGCCTTGAATGACATCTACTCCGTCCTGAGAGACATCTTGGGCACCCTGCAAATGCAGTCCTAGCGCGACTACAGTCGCCCCATGGTGACTGATGAGCCCGAGAACTCGGGGTTCGTCTCGGCTGTCATGTTCTCCCACTCCTTGAGCATCTGAACCAAGTCCTCGATGTCGAGGAGGTCAGAGCAGATGCCTGCCTTCATGGCCGGGGTCATGCGGATCGACCGGTGGATGTTGACGAAGTTGTAGGCGAAGAAGTGCAGTTGCAGCGCGCACCAGTGGTTGTGCTTCTTCCGGCTGAAGCCGCTCGTCTTTCGCGTGTAGCGCCGCATGTTCATGCGGCAGTTCAGGTTCACTCGCTCCACCAGCGACGTGCTGATGTCCTTGATGGGCTTGCCGTAGACCGTCCTGCGTTCGCTCTTGAGGTAGCGGTGGCGGCGGTCGTCCGGCGTGGTGCCGTAGATCTTCTTCACCTGCGCGTAGTGGGACCTCCCCTCGAAGGCCTGCCAGATCGCCTCCACGTAGGGCTCGTGAGCGTCTGAGCAGATCTCGACGTTGCTGGTCACACGCCATGCGATCTCTTCCGCAAAGCGAATCGCGGATTCGGTATCGCGATCCCCCAGCATGAAGACCGGTACGAGTTTGGTCGTCGGATCGAGGGCCAACCACGTCCACACGCTGCCCTCCCCGTTGTTGAACCCACGGGCCTCGGGAGCCAGATTCCGGTCCTTCTTTCCGATGAAGGACCACAACTCGTCAAGTTCGAGACGTTGGATTTCAAGGTGTTGCATGTGCCGGTCGTGGAAGTCAGCCAGAAGCGGCCCCAAGTCGATCAACAGCTTCGTTACGGTCTGGCGGCTGACCTGAGCGATTCTGGCAGTGCCCCGCATGCTGTTCCCGTCCAGCAGGCAGCGAATTACGAGAGCGCGCTTTTCCTCCGATAGGCGGTTCATGCTTTACCTGCTCAAGCATAGCCAAGGGGAGGGACATCCTCCTCTGGAGGCGGATCCTCGCGGTCCTGGGCCAGCCTCCGCCGGGCGCGTCTCAGGTCGCGTGCCTGGATCTCAGCAAGAGCCCGCATCTCTGACTCGCTGCGCGGGTGGTCGACGCCATCCCAGCAGAACTCGTCCCGGGGCGGGTTCTGCACGTAGTGAGGACTTGACAGGCTGTCGGGATGTACGCCGTAGACGGTTGACTGATTCTCGGAAGGGGCGTACCTTCCACCCTTACGCGAGTTATCGCGTTCAGACATTGAAGATGCTCCTTTGGGAGCCGAAGAGAGCCGGGTCGCAGCCCGGCTTTTTTCGTGCCTACATGGCGCGCTCTTCACCCCCTGAAGAATTGTGGGTTGTGCAAGTAGCCGAGCAACCGCGCACTCAGTCCGCAGCACTACGGGGGCGCGTACCGGCTCTTAGAAGAAGCGGTCTCCGTCGCTCGGCCAACCAGGGGCACACCTGTTGGTCGAGCGGGTTGAATCGTCGCCAGTCACAAGGCCCTCTTGGGCTCTCGGCGCTCTGGCGCGCATGCTACGAACTCGCACCCGCAAAAGCCATCCAATTGACCGGCTTGTCGCTACGGCTTCTCACCCAGCGCTGCGATCTCTCGCTCGACGGTCTTGAGCGACTCCTGCACTTCCCACAATCTGCGCATCGCGTGGATGGCCCTCATCCTGCTCCGTGCCCACGCATCTTGTTCGCGCCGGTCTTGCTCGTTCTGCGCTGGTAGCACGAAGCTCCCGTCCTTGTGCTTCTGCTTGTAGACGAGCATGGACTCGAACATCTGCTCGTCATGTCGCGGATCCGTCCTGGCCATCTTCTTGAAGAACTCGATGTCAGACGGTGAAGAGGCCAACGCACGGATGATGGCGGTCTTCTCTTCGATCTCCTGCGCTAACTCGACCTGTTGCAGCCGAAGAGCGGCCAACGGATCGTCGCCACAGGCTGCCAGGACGAAGGCCAAGACGAGCACACACAATCGCACGGGCGAATAGTAACAAATAGTTGCAATACCGTGCACGACAGAAGCCAGTCGCCAGCATTCCGCCGCTCTTGCGAAGGAGGGGCCCGCATGGCAGCCAAGAAGAAGGCGAGAAAGCCGAAGAAGCCCGCCGCTCAGAAGCGAACTGCGGCGGTGATGGTCAGATTCACGCCCGCGGAACGTGACCGGATTGCGAAGCAGGCTGACGCTGAAGGGCTCTCACCCGGCGTCTGGATCCGCCGGATCGTGCTACTGACCCTAGGGTCCAACTAGGGAGCCGCTACTCCTTGGGCTCCGAGCGCTTCGTCGTCTTGCGAATCACCTGTCTCGCCTTGGCGCTCGTGGTACGAGCCTTCTTGGCAACATCACTAGCAACGATGCGCACGGGGCGCTTGGTCTTGGCTGACTTCGTCGTCATGATTGAGTCTCCAAGGGAACCAGCTTGCCGATAGCGGAGCGAGAAGAGTCGATGCAGTCGAAGAGCCGGTCCACGGCTGCGCCGACGGCACCGTCGCCTTCCTCCACGTTGAGCCCGAGACTGCGTGCTTCGTCGGGGGAGATGACGACCCCATGCGTCGGGTACTCCTCAACGAGGTTGCGAGAGATGCGAGTCGCCAGGGGCACCCCGTAGATGGGCTCCAACAGGCGCTTCGCGTACTCCTGCGCTTCCTTCATCGACCGGGTGGCGCCACTCCAATGCACGGCGTCAATCTTCTGGTAGATGGGCTCCAGGCTGCGCGCGACGAAATCCATGACCTGCGGAAGCATCGTGCGTGTGTCGTAGCCGATCTCCAGCGCCTTGAAGAAGTTGTCGGTGAGGTTCACCGTGTCGAGTGAGAAGTCGCGCAAGTGCTGGAGGCTATGCACCTCGTCCAGAGCCGCCTCGAACGTGTGCGTACCCGGATCCCACCGCTGCACGTCTAGCGGCCCGAGTTCAGCGTGAGCACCCATGATGATGCGGTGCGCGCCGATGGTCAGGAGAGTTGCCGCGCTCATGGCGCGAGCCGGGACCACAGCGGTGTACTTGCCGAACATGGCTCGCGCCCACAGCGACAGGCGGTACGCGGCGTTGGCTACGCCACCGGATGAGTGGATCACCAGGGCAGGTTCGCGCTTGCAGGCGAGGTCGCGGCGGTTCTTGCGAACCAGCTTCACGACCGAACTGTAGATACCGCCGAGGAGCGAACTGTCGCGGTCGGCCTGTACGAGGAGGATCACCGGCTGGTTAAGCGCCTCTTCGAGGTCCCGTACCGCGTTCGACAACTCCTCTGGGAGAACCCTCTTCTTGGGGTGGAGGGACGCCGCATACACCGTGGGAACAGAGGGCTCCTTTTTCGCCGTCTTCCTTTTGGTCGTAGCCCTCTTGGCCGCAGACTTCTTGGCCGCAGACTTCTTGCGGGCCGATGCACCATCTGCGGCCGAGTCAGGCGTCTCGGGGCTGCTAGTCTTCCGGAGTGTCATGCCCATCGAACGATACCACAGGTGGAGGCCGTCGCGCTTCTGAGCTGGCAGTGAGCGGCCCGCAAGGCCCCATTAGTTGCCCGATCAGCCCTCTGGGCCCTCACCGCGTCCTGGTCCTCGTCTTAGCGGCCTTCTTCTTCGCCTTGGCCTTCTTCTTGGCAGCGGTCTTCTTCTTCGCCTTGGCCTTCTTCCAGCGCGCCTGGGCGGCCTTGCGGGCGATCTGCGAGCGCCGAGCAGCCGACAGAGCCTTCGCACGGGCAGGTCCGCCCTTCTCCCCGCCCTTCTGACCCTGTTTCCGAAGGAACTGCGTGATGATGTCGTGCGCAGCTTGGTTCTCGTCCTGCTCGTCGTCAGCCATGGTGACGAGCGTAGCACGGATGCTTGAGCGGGTCTAGGAGACGCGCGGGCTCCGGGACGGCGGCATGTCCCCCCGTGCGGGGACCATAGAGGGCGTAGCTAGCTGTCCCTCAAGGAGCCGTCCGATGTCCCAGAACCCCGACACTCCCGACACCCCGGAATCCGCATCCGCCGAACCGGCCGTAACCCAGATGTGGGTAACAGAGACCTGGGACACGATCCTGGAGAACTGCAAGAGCGACCCGAACCTGGGGCTTCTTCAGCTAGCCAAGCGCATGAAGGCCACCGAAGAGCGGTACGAGTTGGAACTGAGGAAGCTGCGTGCACGCCGTTCAGTGCCGCGGCTGCTGTAGACCGCCGTACGAGGCCAAAAAAAGGGCGGCCTCCTAGGAAGGCCGCCCTCTTACGATGACTAAGACGATGAGGCTGGTGTCACGCTGCATGACGAGTGCGGCCGAAGCCCGCTCCAGTCACACCCATGGGGTGACGCGCCGAGGCTAGGAGAGCTAACGGCCCTAGTCAAACTGAGCCACAACCCAACTTTGGCGAGTGGTGGCAGCGGAGGGAGTCGAACCCCCGCGGCGACGTACGTACGCAACGGATCTACAGTCCGTTCCCGGCCCCTACGGGTCTACGCTGCCGGAAGTGTGGCGGAGGGCGGAGGTAACGATCCTCATGCCGCCGAGCGGCACGCATCGGGTAGCAGCCGAGCCGCGGGCCATCCCACGTTCACCCTCCATGGAGCGGCGGGAGGAGGAGTCGAACCCCTGACCTTGCGGCCCACGCGGTTTTCGAGACCGGTCCCCGTCCATCACGAGGGTCACCCGCCGAGTGCGTTAGCGGCAGGGACTCGATGAGCGCAGATAGACCTCGCCCGGCAGCGGGACGCGGGTCTTGCGACGGCGGACAGTGAAGGTCGTGCGCTCCATGCGTGGGTAGACGCATGTGCGACTGCGCGTGTTCCGTTAGTTGCCCAGTCCGTCTCCAGCGACAGCGCCCGGAACCACGAGTTCGTTCGCCTCGGCGGTCGGTGCACTGCCGCCGCGCCACCACGCGAGCAGGCCCGTATCGGTCACGCCGCCGACGTCACCCTGGGCGGTCGACGTGAGCAGGTCGGCAATGCCGTCGCCGGTGATGTCGCAGCAGACGGGTGCGGTGCCGAAGTCGGAGAAGAAGTCGTTCGCGACGGGAATCGCCCGGCGGAGCTGCACAGGAAGCGGCGTGCCCGTAAGCGCCGCCGTGCCGCGCCACCAGTACATCGCACCGGCGTTGCCGACGGCCGCAAGGTCCTTCAGCGGCGCCGGTGTGAGCACGTCGAGGACACCGTCTGCGTCCACGTCGCAGCAGTACACGAACTGCCCGACGCGGTCATCAAGCACCAGCGTCGGCGCCTGCAGCGTGGCGGTCGGCGTCGGCGCTCCGGTAAGACCGACGCCGCCGTGCCAGAGCAGGATCGCACCGGCCTGGGCCGTGCCGCTGATGTCGATGTCCTCGCTCGAGGCAAGCACGTCGGCGATCCCGTCTCCGGTGACGTCGCAGCACATCAGGACGCCATCTCCGGTCAGCTCGTCGTTCGCGATCGCGGCGGGACGCGTGAGGCTGGCCGTGGGCGTGTCGATGTTGCCCGTCAGACCTGCGCCTCCGGCGTAGACGTATGCGCCACCGGTGTTCTGGGTGGAGCCCGCGTCCACATCCTTCGTGCCGACGACGACGTCGGGAACCGTATCGCCGGTGACGTCACAGCAGATGAGCCGGTCGAACCCTCCGAGGTGATCTCCCGTCAGGGCACCGGCGCGCGTGAGGCGCGCGCGCGGTGTTGCAATCCCGGTGAGCCCCGGCCCGCCGGCCCAGACGAATACCGCCCCTTCGTCGACTACGGTCCCGTCGTACAGGCGCGCCGTGAGGATCAGGTCGTTGATGCTGTCGCCGGTGACGTCGCAGCACGCGATGGTCTCGGACAGCCGATCCCCTGCCGTCGGCGTCGGGATGCGCAGCGTGGCCGTCGGCGCCGGCGTGCCCGAGAGCGTGCCACCGGCCCACACGTTCAGCTCGCCGGCGTCCGCCACCGTGGTGTCGCAGAACTCGTTGTAGACGAGGATGTCGAGGCGGCTGTCGCCCGTGACCTCGCAGCAGCGGAAGAGCCCCATCACGTCATTGGCCGCCGGCGTCGCTCGTCGAAGCGTCGCCGTCGGGGGCGGCGTGCCGCCGAGGCCCGGCCCGCCGGCCCAGACCAGGACGCCCCCCGCGTCGATTGCACCGGGGAAGTCGATGCTCTGCGAGCCGGCCACGATGTCCAGGACGCCGCTCGCCGTCACGTCGCAGCAGCGGATGCTCTGATTGCCGATCTGATCGTTCGCCGACGTCCCGGCCAACGTCGCGACCGGTGCGGGCGTTCCGGTGAGGCCTGCGCCGCCTGCCCACACGAGAACGGCACCCGCGTCGATGAGGCCCGGCTGATCGATGGACGACGAGACCGCGAGAATGTCGCGCCGCCCGTCGCCGGTGACGTCGCAGCAGAAGAGGCCGCTCGACGTGAGCCGATCGTTGGCAACCGGGGCAGCGCGTCGCAGGGTCGCGGTCGGCGGCTGCGCCCCTGTGAGGCCGGGCCCGCCGGTCCACACGTACACCGCACCGGCGTCGGTGACGCCCAGGTCCACGACATCGGACCACACGACGACGTCGCGCGTCCCGTCGCCCGTCACGTCACAACAGCGCAGCCCGCCGGACCCGAGCTCATCATCGGCAGAGGCGCCGGGCACGGTGAGGGTCGCGCCGGGCGAAACCAGGCCTGCGATCCCGCTCCCGCCGAAGAACACGTAAACCGCGCCTGCGTCTGTGGCCGCAGTGTCGGCGCGCGGCGCGGATGCGACGACGTCGTCGATCCCATCGCCGTTCACGTCACAGCACTCGAACGTGTCCTGGAAGGGCGGCCCGGCGAGCATGGCTCCGACGGCGGGCGCCGGCACGCGCAGGGTAGCGATCGGGCTCCCGGACGGTGTCGTGGCGCCGGCGAACACGTACAGCGCACCCGCGTCGGCGACGCCGATGTCAGCCGCGGATGCGCGCGCGACGACGTCCATCACGCCGTCCCCGGTCACGTCGCAGCAAACGAACGGACGGCCGCCGCGGAAACCCGTGTTGATCTGCGGGTACACGGAAAAGAACGTGACGTTCCCGTTCGTGTCCGACGCGCGGAAGATCAGCCGCGGGTCGAAGGAGTCCAGCACGATCGGCGTCCAGCGAAACGTGCCGGTCGCTGTCCCGACGCCGGCGACGCGCGCGAAGATGGCGCCCGGCGGTGCGTTGACGAGCG
This sequence comes from Planctomycetota bacterium, assembly GCA_028281445.1. Lineage (GTDB taxonomy): Bacteria > Planctomycetota > PLA2 > PLA2 > JAEUHO01 > JANQJW01. The sequence continues at coordinate 12,622 of JANQJW010000086.1, forward strand.
ATAGCGTGACCGGATCCCCGTCGGGATCCGTCGCCGTGACCTGGAACGCCATCTCGAAGAGACGCTCGAAGATCGCACTCGGGGAGAGCGTGGTGCTGATCGTCGGCGGGGTGCCGGTAGCGCCCGGTGTGCCGTCGCCGGAGCCGCAGCCGAAGGTCCAAGGCACGAGGGCGGAGATTGCGATCAGTAGAAGTGCGTGAAGTCGATGCATGTGGTGCTCCCCCCGACGACCACCACCTTCGCTTGCCCTGCCCCCACTTCTTGTCCATGCAAACGCGCCGTGGCGTCAAGTGGCGGCCGTTTTCAGCGCTTTGGCTTACGGCGATGAAACGTCAGTGCGAGGTCGAGGAGCAAGAGCAGCAACGCCGCCGCGATCAGACCGCGACGCCATGCGGTGCCGGTCTCGGTGTGCACGACACCGTCGCCGGGCGCCTGTCCGGCGGGGCGCGCGGGAACGATCGTGCGTTCGGCATCCCCGTCGAACAGGCCGGTGTGTCCGGTCCAGCCGTTGTCGCCTTCGCCGGTCGTGATCGCGCAGCGACCCGACGCGCCCGGCGGCACGTGCCACGCCACCACACCGGGATCGATGCGCGCGGAACGCTGTCCGCGCCACTGCGGCCGCAAGACCGCATCGGCTACCGGGCCCTCCCACGCAACGTTCGCGTCGGGTCCTCCGGGCAGGGACGTCAGCGGCCGCAACACGTCACCGGAGTGATAGAAGGGTTTGAGTGGCGCGACCGGCGCGACGGCAAGCCGCAGGATCGCGTTGCGCAGGAAGCGTGGCCACGCCGCCTGCGCGGGCAACGCGGAGCCCTGCGGGTCGAGGCCCATCACGACATAGCGCACGCCGTCGCGCTCCCCTTCCGCAATGACCGGCAGCCCCTCGGCGAAGGCGAGCGACCGCATGCCGGGCCCCCGCACGGCCTGGCCTTGCACGACGAACGCGCGACGGAAGTCGAGATCCCGCATCAGCGGGTGGTTGGCTTCGGTGCGCCAGATGAGGGGCGACTTGACCGCGCGACTCGTCTCGAACGGCAGGCGTCCGGCGAGCGGTCCGATGAAGACATAGGCGCCCGGACGCAGCGTTCCGGCCGGCACCGCAACGCCGTCGACGATGGTGACATCGCGCGCCGCGGCTTTCGCGAAGTTCCTGGCGGAAACGAACCCACTGCGCTCCTCGTCGAGCGATCCCTCGGCCGCGAGCGCGGCGAGGACTGCACTCGTGTACGGACGCACCGCGCCGCCGTGCACGACGAGGACCGACGGGCGCGGCAGCGGGGAGAGCCAGGCATCGACGCGATCGTCCGCGGGGAAGCGGTCGTTGCCCGGCAACGAGCAGGTCAGCCAGGTGCCCTCCCGCGGTGCGGGTACCTGGAGCTCGACATCGATGGCGGGTCCCGGCTCGAGCTGCGCGGTTTTCTCGTCGACGACCTCGTCACCGATCTGGATGCGCAGCGTGCGTTCGCGCTTCGTGGCGGCGTCGTTGCGCACCGCGAGGCGAACCCGGTACGCCGGTTCGTCTCGCAGGCGTTCGACGACGAAGCCGACGATGCCCTGGTTCTCGCGCGTCGTCCCCATGCCCTGGACGGTGAGTCGAACGCCGGCCGGCAGCTCCCGCGGCGCCGCGAACGCGCGCGACGTCAGCAGGACGATCTCCGCCTTCTCGCTGCGCGCCGCGGCGTCGAGCGCCATGCCGAGCGCGGCGCCGAGGTCGGTCGAAGACGGCGCGGGCGCGGGGAGTTGCCCCAGGGTCCGCAGGGCGAGCGCACGGTCCTTGGTCGGTGCGAGGAGCAGGCGCGGCGTGGCCTCGGCGAGGAACACGCTGACAGGCACCTCGAGACGCTCGCCGCGCTCGCCCGTGCGGTCGATCGACCGCACCCAGTCCTGCGCCAGCGCGAGGCCGCGTCCCAGACGTAGCACACCGGCCTCTTCGCGGGCGGCGGTGGTTACATCCGCGTCGATGACGAGGAACACATCCGCGTGCACGCGGTGGGCTTCGACGGGGCGCAGGCCGCCAAGGGCAAACACGGCGGCAGCGAGCCCGAGCAGGCGTGCGAACAGCGCCGTGGCGTCGCGGAGCCGCTTGAAGCGCGCCTCGCGCCGCACGGGCCCGCGGCTCTCCGCAAGAAGCGGCACAAAGGGAACGAGCACTCGCTTGCGGCGGCGGAAGTAGAGGTGCAAGAGCGTGATCGGCAGCGCCGCCGCCAGGCCCCACAGAGCCAGCGGCGCACCGAGCTCGAACTGAAGCCCGACCATCGTCATCGGGCGCCCACCGCGATCGCGGTTCCGAGCATGGCCGAGAGCGCGTCCCACAGCGACGTCGAGACTTCGACGCGCTGATACATCACTTCGCGCGTGACGCACCAACGCTCAAGCGACTCCGCGCGGCGATGCCAGGTCTGGCGCAGGCTCTGCAGGAACGCCGGCGTTACGTCGACCTTGACCTCGGCGCCCGTCTCACGGTCGACGGCGAGCAGCGAATCACCCTCGGTCAGCTCGACGTCCGCCACGTCGAGAACGTGAATTGCCAGCACCTCCATGCCCTGCGAGCGCAGCGCCGCGAGCGCGGCGACGGCGTTCTCGGGATCGTAGAAGTCCGAGAGCACCACGGCCGTACCGCGGCGCTTGACGACGCTGAGCACCTTGGTGATGTCGTTGCCGTGAGCCGTCGTGCCTTCATCGGGCTCGCGGGCGAGGGCTTCCACCAACGCGCCGGCACGCGCGCGTCCCCGATGGATCGTCACCGGCAAGGACGGAGAAACAGGCAGCCAGGCCAGGCGCACGCGATCGAGATGCGCCAGCGCGATATAGCCCAGCGCGGCAGCGATGCGGCGCGCCTTGAGGGACTTGGCCCCCGTCATGCTCAGGCTGCGGTCGACGCACAGCAAGAGGTCGAGGTTCTCCTCGGCCTCGAAGCGCTTGACGACCATGTCGCCGAGGCGCGCGTAGACGTTCCAGTCGACGTATCGCAGGTCGTCGCCTGGAACGTAGTCCCGGTGATCCTGGAAGAGGACACCGCTGCCTGCCCGCGCACTGCGGCGATCCCCCATCTGCTCGGACACAGCGCGCCGGCGCCGACGAATGCGGAGGCGATCGAGGCGCTTGAGCTCCTCGGGCGTGAAGAGGGCGGCCGCTCCGTTCACTTGCCGTCGCCCCCTTCGACTCGCTTCGCTCGCTCAGGGCCTTCGGCTGCCCGCCCCACGACGATGCGACGCAGCGCCTCGAAGTAGCGCTGGAGGAACGTGCGCTCGCGCGGCGAGAGCCGCTCCTCGCCGACGGCGCGCTCCTTCATCTTGTCGAAGTCGCGCAGCGCTTCTTCGATCGGAACGCGCTTGGGCGGCTTGACTCCGGCGTCCGGGTCCTCGACCGCTACGACGGCGTCCTCCTTCTTGACGGTGTCGTCGCCATCACGCACGAAGGGGTCGACGACCTCGGTGCGCTCCTCCTTGGGCGGGGGCAGGGGATCCGGGTCCTCGCCCTCGGGCATCGGCGCGGGCTGGTCCGGAGGCGCGTCCTCCGGTTGCTCGGGATCGTCCGGCTCGTCGCCGCCCCCCCCACCGCCCCCGCCGCCACCTTCACCGATCTCGATCCAGACCCGCCCGACGTGCAGCGGCCCCTTGCTGAAGGGATAGGAGCCCGACTCGGGATCGAGGTAGAGATCCAAACGGTGCTTGCCCTCCGTTGCCAGCTCGGCAAGCCCCTCGAGCTTGCCGAAGTGGACCTCCACGGGCAGGTCGAGGTCGTCGCCGGGGCCGAACGAGACAGGCCCGAGATCCCACGGACCGGCGCCGTCCCAACGCATGAGCACGCGGGCCATGACGTCCTCGGTCTCGGCGCCGGAGAGGTCGGGAGCCGGCAGCTCCCAACGCAAGCGCACGCGCACGCCGGGTGCGCCTTTCGGAATCCCGACGGGACGCAGCGCGCTGCTGCCTTGAACGGGACGCTTCTTCACGCGTGCGGCATCGATGCGCGGCGCGTCCGCGGCGATCGGCCCGAACGCGCGCAGCCCGCGTTGCAGGAAGCGGACGAACGCATCGGTGTTGGTTTCGCCGTCGATGCGTAGAAGCACGCGGTTCTTCGCGTCGAGCACGAGGTGCGTGACGAGCGGCGTGTCGGAGTCGGGCCTCGCTTCCACGGCGGCCGGCAAGAGGCGTAGCACGCAGGAGAACGCGCGGGTCTGCTCGACGACGACCGGGTCGTGATACCGGTCGACCCATGCGCCGAGACGCTTCTCGAACTCCGGCGACGCTGCGATCGGACGGCGGTGAATCGCTACGAGCAACGGCCGCCCGGTTTCGTCGGCCGCCTTGCGCGCGTCTCGCACGCTGCCGAACCACGCGACCTTCTCGTCGTCGGCGACCGCGGGGATCGCGAAGGCGAAGAGCAGCAGGCCGACGGCGAAGCGGCGGATCACTTCGGCTCCTCCTTGTTCGGCCCTTCGACTCCCTTCGGTCGCTCAGGGCCTTCGCCCGCCGGCGCGGGCTCCGGCGGTAACGGCTCGACCGGAAGAGGACTCTCGATGAAGCTCTGCAGCCAGAAGTCGGCACGCATTGGCGTCGGGGGGCCGACCGGTTCCAGCTCGTCCTTGCTCCCGATCACGCCGTCGGGACCGCGGCCGGCACCGGCTTCGCCGAGCAGCCCGTCGACGCCGGGCGCCAGCAGCACGAACGCGAACGCCGCAGCGAGCAGGACCCGGAACCAGGCCCTGGGCGGCTTCGTCTCGCCCTGCGGCGCCACTTCGCGGAGCCGGCCCGTCGCCTGGGCGACGAGGAAGGCGTTCATCGGCCGGTCTGCGACGTCGGCCGGCATGGAGGCCGCAGTGCTGGTTTCGTCGCGCCAGGCGTAGCGATCGTCGAGGCGCCGGGCCATGGCCAGCGGCGGCTGGCGCAGGGTGCGTGCAAGCAGTCGGGCCAGGAGCGGCCCGAGCGCATAGAGGGCTGCCGCGACGACTACGACGACGTACCAGCGTGCCGCAAGCCACCCGAAGCCCGGCAGGTCGAGGATGGCCCGGTGGGTGAAGGCGAGCAGTACAGCCGCGACGAGCAGGAGCACATGCACCCGCGCCGCGCGCGGACGGGCGGCCGCCGCGGCGAAGCCGTGGGCCAGCCTTCGGAGCTCGAATCGCAGGGCCTCCATCCGAGGGGCAAGGATAGACGGGCGGAGCGGGCCCAAGCAGCATCGCACACCAGCACCAGGCGCCTGCAGGGTCCGAGATCGGCCGGACGGAGGGCAAGGCCCCGCGCGGCGGGACCGGTCGCTGGGGCAATGGCGCCGCAAGGCCTACGAGGACCTTCGCCGCGGTGATCGCGCTTGCGCGATCCGAGGGCCGAGAGCGGGGCGTGGCCGGCCACGCAAGGACGAGAGCGAAGCGGTCGGCGCAGCGCCGTCGAGCATCCAGCGAGCGGCATGTGCGCGCGGGACGGCCGGCTGGGACACCGGCGCCCGCGTTGCTCCCGTGACCCGACGGGGCTACGTTCCCGGCGGGATGGACTACTACCAGCGGCAGATCATCGGGTGGCTGGCGATCCTCGTGGGCGCCTTCTTCCTGGCCAAATCGGTGGCGCGCCGCCGGGAGAAGGGCCAGATGCGCGAGCTGCTGGGCCTCCCCACCGACAAGGTCAAGCGCTTCCGCAACTTCCTGATGCAGCGCCTCGAGCGGGTCGTCGGCTTCCTCTTCATCCTCGCAGGCGTCGGACTCCAGCTCTACGTGGTGGTCCGCCAGGCGCAGAAGTTCGAGGGCGGCAACAACCCCCGCGAAGCCCTGGGCGAGATCAGCACCTACCTGGCGATCGGCGTCGTGTGCATGCTTGCCATCACGGCAGCCATGCACTGGGTGTGCTCGTACTCCGCCCGCCGCACCTTCCTCGAGATCATGGGCTACTACATCGTGCGCATGGGCTACCGCATCGGCGACGACCCGCAGCTCATGGTGCAGGTCGGCGAGATGCTCGGCGTCGAGCGTAGCGAGAACGACACCGTGGAGACCTACGCCGCCCGCATCGAACAGAGCCTCAAGCTCGACGAGATCCGCGCGCGCCTGCTGGCCAAGGGCAAGCTGCCGGCCGATCCCCTGCCACCTGACGAGGACGAGGACTAGGCATCCATCGGCCCGGGCCGCGGTTCGCGGTGCACAGGACGGATGAGGTAGAGAACGAAGAGGCACGCGCAGCCGAAGATCGCGTCGGCGGTGAGCGTCGCGGGATAGCCGTATGCCTCCGCGGCCCAACCCTGCCACTTCGCGCTGTAGGCAATCGTGAGATTGCATAGCGCCATATATGCGGTGAACTGCGTCGCCGCGACAGCCGGGTTCGTGATGTCCATGAACAACGCCGATCGAGTGCCGTACATGAGCCCGTTGAAGAGCGCGTAGACGAGGGCCGCGATCCAGAAAGACGTCACGAGGATGGCAGCCGGCATCGGCCGGTCCTCCGCGGTCGTGTCGATGGGCATGATCCAGCCCTCGGTCTGCATTCGCCACGCGAAGAAGAGCGTGGGGATCGCCATCAGGATCACGTAGATGGCGAGCGATCGCTTGCGCCCGAACTTGTCCGATAGAAGCCCGCCGACGACACAGCCCACTGCAGAGAGGACCGTGCTCCAGAGGTTCAGCGTGCCCAGTTGGCCCTTGTCGAAGCCCAGCTCGACCGCGAGATTCGTCGACAGCGCCAGACCGAGCCCCAGCGCACCGGCCGGCAACAAGGCGAGCAAGAGCCCCAAGCGGCCATCGCGCGTGAGGGCGATGGAGCGCCACGTCTCGAGGAGGAAGCGCTTGACGTCGCCGCCCACCCGTTCCCAGCGCGTGCGGGTCTCGACCCCCTCGTCGGCCCGAGGCTCGGCACGTTCGCGCATCGGAAGGACGATCAGAATCGTGACCGAGGCAATCACGGCAGCGACGAACACGGTGGCGCCGCCCAGTGAGAGGCCGCCGTCCATCATGAAGAGGACGGCCGACCCACCCACAGCCTGACCGAGGTAGGCCCCGCCGAACATCACGCCGTTCGCCACGCCGCGCTCGTTCTCCGAGAGCACGTTGACGGCGAGCGCATCGATCGCGACATCCTGCGTCGCGGCAAAGATGTTGTGGACGAAGAGGATGACCGAGAAGAGCTTGAGCTCACCCGGCAGCTGCGCGCCCATGGTCATCAGCAGGGTGACAACCATGAATCCCTGCATCGCAAGGATCCACGTGCGCCGCCGCCCGAACCGGTCGGAGTAGAACACATCAACGACCGGCCCCACCGCGAACTTGAAGGACCACGGGATGTAGAAGAGCGCGATGAACCCGCCGATGTCGGCTGGTCCGACGCCCTGGCTGCGCAGTTCTGCCGCAACGGAGACCGCAACGAACCCGAGAGGGATGCCTTCGGTCAGGTACAGGAAGAAGAAGGTGACGAGGCGACCCCAGCGGGTCGAGAGCAGGTCCGGCATCCGCATCGCGGAAGCATGGAGATCGCGCTACGGCGTGTCAAAGCGATTCCCGCGTAGGAAGCCACACAGCGGGATCGGGTACAGTCGCGGAGCCGATGCAGTACTGGATCCGCCAGCGCGAGTTCGACGTCCAGGGGCCGTTCCCCGAGGAGAAGATCCGGCGCTACGTCGCACAGGGCAGGCTGCGTCCGGAGATGTGGCTCTCGACGGACGGCGAGACCTGGCGTCGTGCGGCGTCTTTCGCGGAGCTCTTCCCGGTGACGAAGTCCGAACGCACGCGCCCGGGCCGGCGGGAGACCCATCGACGCGTCGAGCAGATGCGCGTGAAGCGCAAGCGCAGCCAGCTCGTGTTCTCGATTGCCGCCTTCAGCGGCCTCGCCGTCATCGCGGCGGTGATTTTCCTGGCGCGGGACGGCTCCGCGCCAGACGGCGAACAGCAAGCGCAAGAGCCCGTCGGGGTCTACGCACGGAGCGAACATGCGGTCGCCGTCCTCGGCGACGGGTTCGGGACCGGTACCGGGTTCCTGGTTGCGCCGGGCATCCTTGCCACGAGCGCGCACGTAACGGAACGGATGTTCGTGCACGGCATCCGTGTCTACTTCGACACCAAGTCCGAGGAAGACGCGACCGTCCTCGCGCTGCTCTACGAGGATCGCGTGCGCGATCTGGCCCTCCTCCACGTGGACTGGCCCGGCAAGCCCTTGCCGCTGCATGAAGCGTCCAGCGTGTCCCGCGGTTCAGACCTGCTGGTCATCGGCAATCCGGGCATCGGCAACGAGATCCTCGAGAAGGTCGTGACGCGCGGCCTGTCCGGGCCTGTCATCGAGATCGAAGGCGCGGAGTACCTCCAGATCAGCGCATCGGTGAATCCGGGCAACAGCGGCGGGCCCGTCTTGAACGCCAACGGCGAGGTCGTAGCGGTGATCGCCATGAAGCATCGAGATCTCGAAGGCGTCGCCTTCGGCGTACCGGTGTCTGTCGTTCGCGACGCGCTCGAGGCCGTCGAGCGCGGACGAAGCGGCGGCGACGACCTCGAGGTGATCCACGACGCGCGCGCGGCCTTCTGGCGCCTGGCCGGTGCCGGCGCCGTCCACCTGCAGATCGCCAGCGCCTGCGTGCGAGCCGGAGAGGAGGCCGCGGCATCGGACCGCAGCGCAGCCGAGGTGCTGGCAATCATCCGCCGGACGGCGCAAGACGGCGTGCTCGAGGCCGGCCTCGACATGAAGGCGGTCGACGAACGGCTCAAGCCGCTCTCGCGCAACGCCGCACTGGATGAGGGCCTGCGTACACGCCTCGTTGCGTTCCGCAATGCCGTGCGGGAGCTCGAGGTCCTCAACTACCAGCCGCCCAAGAGCCTCGCGGCCTACGAGCTCGAGCTGAGGCGGCTGCACAAGGTCGCCGAGCGGATTCGCGTAGCCCTGCAGGACGACTTCGAGGCACTCCCCGGCCCGTAGATGCGAAGGCGCTATGGCAGCGGCAGTGCGAGGCTTGCTCCGAGGGCGATGCCCTGCAGCGCGAGCGTCCCCGCCGGGACTTCGAGCGAGTAACGCACAGGCTGTCCGGAGAGCACCGGTGTCTCGTCCAAGGGCACGAGCGCATGGGTCTCGACCAGCATCCCGTCATTGCGAAAGTGCGCGAGGTCGAGAGCAACGATCGTGTCGCGCATGAAGAAGCTCACGACCTGCTCGCTCGGGAAGACGAACAGCATGCCGCGCGGCGTCCCGTCGGGTAACGGCGCGAGCTGATCTGCCGTCACGTTCATCAGTCCATGCATCTGCTGAGCCGGCGTCTCGGCCATCCACACCTCGATCGGTACGCCGTTCACCTCGATGCGGGCCGTGCGGAAGCTGCTCAAGTCCGCACCCATCGGCGCGGACAGCGTGTCGCTTCCTCCGCACGCCGCCAGTCCGAGCACCCAAGCGAGACACACGAGCCGGAGGATCTAGATGTCCCCTAGGAAGTGGAGCAAGGCGTCCTTCTCGGCCTGCGTGAGTGCCAGGTAGTTCAGCCGCGCGAACTCCGCTTCGCCGAAGTGCAGCAGGATCGCGTGCTGCACCGTCTCGGCCGCGCCGTCGTGCATGTAGGGCGCGGTGCTGCAGTTGCCCCAGAGCGGCGGCGTGCGGTACTCGCCCGAAGGCGCGCCGGGCTCGTCCATCCCCTGGAAGCCCGGCGCCGAAACGTCGTGCAGCAGGAGGTCGGAGAAGAGCGGCACGCCGGCCAGGCTGGGCACGTGACACTTCGCGCAGCCCACGGTGTCGAAGAGCAACTCGCCCTGCGCGCGCAGCGGACTCGTGCTGCCGCCGGGCTTGGGTCGCGCAAGGTGCGTGAGGAAGAACAACAGATCGTCGAGCTGCTGCTGGGAGAGCTCCGGGTCCATGATCGGATCGCCGTCGGTCACGAGCGCAAAGCCGCGTCCGTCGTCGGGCGTGGTCATGCCGATCTCGCCGCCCATCGCGTCGCGCGCGAAGTCGACCATGCGCGGCACTTGCGCCTTCCAGCCGAAGCGGCCGATCTCGATCGTGCCGCCGCCGACGTCGATGCGCCGGGCCACGCCGCTGACGCCGTCGTTGTCGGCGTCCGTCGGATCCTCGTTGGCGAGGATCGCCGACTCGGGGATGCCGTCGATTTCGCCGCCGCCGAAGATCGACGGCGTCTGGCGCTGCTCGAAGACGTAGGTGACGCTCGTGTCGTACTCCTCACGAGCTGCCGCGAACGGCGGCCGCAGCTTGCTGAGTGCCTGGCCGGACGCCGGGTCGGGGAACATCCCGCCGCCGCCGTGACGCGAGACGTTCAGCTCGAGCCCACCGGCACCGCCGATTGCCGGGTCCTGATGGCACGCGCGGCAACTGTCCGCGTTCATCTCCGGCGTCCCGCAGCCCTCGCTGCGGTGGAAGCTCCGGTCGAAGAGCTCGCGCCCGCGCTTCCACTGATCGAGCTCAGCCGGCGTGAGAACACGCGACGGCCCGCCCGGCTCTCCTACGGCGGGCACGGGCGCATCGAGGGCGCCGTCGCCGTCGCGCGCGAACGTGACCGTCGACGCCGTGACGAACAGCCCGGGCGCGGCAGAGATCACGGTGCCGAAGAGCAGCACCGCGAGGGCCGCGAGCAGCAGTCTCTTGTGCGCGCCCATTAGAGATGCTCCAGGAAGGCGATGACGTCGGCTTGCTGGGCCGGCGACAACGCAGCGAACGCGTCACGAATCGCCTGGGCTTCGCCACCGTGCATGAGGATCGCGTCGAGCAAGGTCTCCGCGCGTCCGTCGTGGAGGAACGGCGCGTGCATCGACACGCCCCAGAGCGGCTGGGTCCGGAACTCGCGGTGCGAGGTCTCGGGCGCGATGGACGAAGGCTGCGGGACGCCGAAGCTCAGGTCATCGGCGAGGTCGTCGCCCATGTCGTGGAGCAGCAGGTCCGAGAACGCGCGCACAGGGCCGCGCGATGACGGCAGCGACGGCACGTGGCACTTGACGCACCCGAGCGACGTGAAGAGCGCCTCACCGCGGCGCGCGGCGTCGTTGAACGGCTTGGGCTGCGGCGCAGCAAGGAAGGTCGTGAAGGCGATCAGGTCACCGAGGTCCTGTCGCGAGATCTCGGGATCCGGAACACCGTCGCCGTCGAGCAAGCGGTCGACCGGATTACCGGACACCTGCCGGCTGTTGCGGCCAACCGTGGCGCCTGCGCCCTCGAATGGATCGCTGGTGATGCCCATCTGGTTCATCAACGGGGGACGAGTGAACTGCTCGATGTTGTTGGACTGGGACTTGACGCCGAAGCGCCCGATCGTGCCGATGTCCGTGTTGACCCGGCCACTGATGCCGTCACCGTCCGCGTCGTCGGGATCGGCCAGACCGAGCAATGTGAGGTCGTCGACGAACTGGAACAGTCCGACGCCGAAGATCGGAATCGCGTTGCGCTGCGCAACCTGGACCGGCGTGGCGCCGATGCCACCGTGCGGGATGACCGTGCGCCCGCCCTGCAAGGAGAACGTCGCGGTCGCATGCGGGCCGCGGGGGCCGAAGGCGGGGATGACGGCGCTTGGAAGCCCACCGAGATCGAATTGTGCGCCGAGTCGCGTCGGATCACCGAACCGAGCGATGTAGAAGTTGCGATAGAGCCGCGCCGAGCCGCCCGTTACCGGGGTGCTGTGGCACGAGACGCACGACGTCGCGTTGTAGAAGGGCCCCAGGCCCTCGCTGGGCTTGAAGCGCTTCTCGAAGATGGCGCGTCCGCGCTCGAACGCATCGAGCTCGGCCTGGGTGAGTCCCTCGATGGGATCACCGAGCTGGGTCGGAGCCGGCGTCACAGGCGGCGCCGGCGCGGACGGAGCCCGGTCGCCGCAGGCGGAAAGCGCCAGCGTGAGCAATACGCAGCAAAGCGACCTGGGAATCGGCATCGTTCTCCTTACGCCGCACCGTGCGGAGCCGGGGCAATCATGCCGTGGGCTTGCCGACTCGACTACTGCCAATCGACAAGGGTTTGTGCGACGTTTCGGGCGGGTCCGCCTACGAGCTTGCCCTGCGCCGCCGCGGCCACGCAGCGAGGGCTACGACGCACGCCAGCACCGCGCCCACCAGGGCCGCTCGAAACCACCACGCGCGGGCGAGCAAGACGTTTTCGCCGGCGAGGCGGTCGACGGGCAGCAGCACGAGCGCTTCGTCCTCGGGCGGACGCACGAGCCGGTCGGAATCGAAGACGACCGCGCGCAGCCCGGGCGGGGGCTCGACGATGCCGTAGAGCTCTGCGACGCCGTCGCGCGAGTCCCACCCGGCGCTGCGCCACTCCGCCCGCTCCGCCGGGCTGCGCATGCGCGCGAGGATCGTGACCTCGACGCCGAACAGGAGGTCCACGACGCCGGCGACCGCAAGCGGCAGCAGGCCCGCTGCGATCGCGTAGCGCCGCATGGAACTACTTCGTGATCACGCCCAGCAGGACGACGTCGACGTCCCAGCTCGCGGCCACGGCCGGTGTGCCGACCGCGGGGTTGACGATCTCGAAGTCCTTGAGCGCGATCGGGAAGCTGGCCTTGACGCGCACGACCTGGTCGCCGACGCGTGCCATCTCGCCGATGTAGCGCACGTTCGCGTAGAAGGTGACGGCCCTCGTGACACCCTTCATGGACCACGTACCCTCGACGCGCCAGACGGTCGGCTTCACGCGCGTCATGGTCTTGCACGTGAGCACGAGGTCGGCCTGCTTCTCGACCTCGAGCCAGTTGTGGTTCTTGAGCTTCTTATCGCGGCCCTCGTGGCCCGTGCGCAGCGTGGCGATCGGCACGGTGAAGCTGCCGGTCGCGGTGTCCTTGTCCGTGACCTGAACGGAGCCGATCTTGCCGGGCGTGCCGTCGGTGAAGTCGACGAAGGCGATCTGGCGTTCGACCGAGTCGCCGATGCACATGACCGACTGCTTGCCGATCCACGGGAACCCGATCGAGCACTTGTCGTTGGGCAGCGGCTTCCCGCCTTCCATCGCGGCGATGGCCTTGGCGTCGTCCTCGGGACCGGCCTTGGCGTCCCCGCCGCAGCCGGCGAGCAACCCGACGCAGAGCACGAGAGTGAGAGAGGCAAACAGGCGCGAAGTGAACATGGACTCCTCCGGGGCTAGGCGCAGGCGGGCAGGGTACCCGGGCACGGGAGGGTCAGCGGACGATCTGCTCGAGGAGACTGGTGGCCAGGCGACGGACGTCTTCGTCGGGATCGTCTCGCAAAGCGCGAATCTCCGGCACTGCGCGCCGGATGGGGAAGCCGTCGATGTCATCCAACGACTTCAAGGCCGCGATGCGCGTCTGCACGTCGCCATCGCGAAGGCACGCTCGCAGCGCGGGCACGAACACGGGAGCCTGCATGGTCAGAGCGGCGGCCGCGCGCGCAGGCCCGGGACGACTCGCGCGGGCCCGGAGCGGGCCGTGCAGCCACGCTTCCTGCATCACGCGGCGCCCCAACGCCCACGCGACGCTCTCGCGCACGTCCTTGGCGCCGTGCGCAAGGCCATCGAGGAGGACCATCTGGATCTCCTGCGTCTTCTTGGGTGCGCGAGCAAGCACCGACAGGAGTCGCCCGCGAGCGTCCGGCGGAGTCCCCGGCAATGCGGCGAGGACCTGACGGGCCACCGATCCGCCTTGCTCGACCATCTGCGCCAGAGCCTCCACAAGCGGGTCAATCGACTTGTCGTAGTAGAAGGCCTTCTCGAGGCGCACGCAGCGGGCCTTCATCTCTGCGATCAGGGAAGGCGCGGCCGCCCAGCCCGGCCTGCCGAGTCGAACGAGGGCTTCGAGAGCGGTGGGCAGACAGTCGCGCTGCGGGTAGTCGCGCCCGCATGCGACCTTCACCAAGACGTGCACCACCTCGGGCGACGGACGCTCGAGGAACCCGAGGAGCAGCACCGCCCGGCCCGCGGACTCCGTATTCGTCCGAATCAACCAGAGCAACCGATCGAGGTTTCGCACTACGGCCTCCGCACCGCACGCACGCAGCGCAGTGCAGGCGCGCAACCTCACGGTCGGGTCGTCACCGTGCAAGTGCGCTTCGAAGAGACCCTGCAGCAGGCTCAGGTCAGCCAGCTTCATGTTGACGGGCTCGACCTGGTTCATGGGGATCTCGTAGGTCGTTACGTGCTCGGCGGCTTCGCGAAGGACGACCGGGACCAGCGTCGGATCGGCGCGCATGGCCTCCTGCGCAGCCGCGACGCCCTCGGGCCCCGACTCCAGCAGGTCATCGATGCCCCTGCCACGGATGTGGTCATCGCGAGCGACCGTCGCCGCACGGGCAAGGTCCAGCCGCTCGCGCCGCGACGTCGCGAGCCGGCGAGCATGGTTGTATGCGGCCCAGTTGAGGCGCGGATCGTCGAGCGCTCGATGCAAACCGGCCATGCCGCCGCGTACCCAGTACTGAAGTACGTCGACACTCCGCCGTTCCATGGGTTGGAGTTCGTGGGCGCAGCGGGCGAGGGCCGGCAGGGCCGCACGCGCGCGCGGGCCGAGCTTCCAGAGTGCGTGCTCGACGGTGTCCAGGCCGCCGGGCTCTTCGAGGCGCGCGAGCACGAGGTCTAGCACCGCGGGATCCGGCTCGAGCTGGGCGAGCACGCCGAGCGCGCGCGACACGTCCTCAGGAGAACCTGAGCGTGCAAGGCACGTGAGGTTCCCGCGCAGCGATTCGCGGTCGAAATCAAGGGAGGCTGCCAGGATGAGTGCGGTGCGCCGGATCGCCTCAGGCGCGTCGGGCTTCAGGGCTCTCTCGAGAATGGAGAGCCCGCCCGTGTCAAGGGCCGAAGAGAGCGAGAGTACGCGCTCCGACTGATACGCGGGTTCGCCCAGAAGGCCCTCGAGGCGCCGCAGGTAGACATGACCGCGCAGCACGTATTGCATGCGCACGCTCGACGGCAACTTGCACAGCGCGGCTCGGGCGCGTGCTCGATGGTCTGCTTCGCGTGAACAGGCGTCGTACAGCCACAACTGCGCGCCGCCCGTAGCCTCGCCGGCCGACCACAGCCATGACGGCTCCCTGCGAACCGCCGCCAACGCGTGCTCGATCGCGGCCAGAGCCATCCCCTCGTCCCATGCGTGACGTCCCGAGCCCGTCTCCTGAATCCGCAGCGCCAGTCGCTCCGCCAGCGCCTCCAACGCGGGCAACGCTGACTCCGCCACCGGCCCCATGGACGCCAATGCATGCGTGGCACCGATCCGCACGGAGAGAGACTGATCGTGCAGGAGGGCCACGAGTCTTGAGAGAGCGGCGATGCCCCGCGCGCCGGCGTGCTGGAGCGCAAACATGGCGTTGCGCCGGTCAGTCGAATCCTCCGAGTCGAGCAGGTCGATCAGCGCCGCGAGTTGAGCGCCGTCTGCGCGCGCGGCCGCTTTGCACGCTGCGTAGAACGCGGCGCTATCGCCGTACCGGATGCTGTCTATCCAAGTGGCCTCGGCGTCCTGCGATGCGAAGGACGAAGTGGTCTTGACCGCCGAGCCGCTGGGGGCCACGGCAGCCGGGGCAGAGACGCCGCACCCCGCAAGCGCGCAGAGGACCGAGAGCATCGCCGCCCGTAGCCACGCCGCGCACCGCATGGATGTCGTGGCGCAAACCGCGGGCCGCAGCCGCAGACAGGACGAGCACCGGCCGCCGGGGCGGGATCGCACGTTTCGTTCAGCCCGGGCTGGATGTTTCGTTCAACGCCGGGCACCGAATCGCCGGACCGGTGCGCCGGGCGTATGCTCCGGCCCATGCTGGACGGGAAATACGACTTCAAGGCCATCGACACATGGGCCCAGGATCTGTGGGAGCGCCAGGGGACCCACCGCTTCGACGGAGACTCGGACAAGCCGGTCTACTCGATCGACACGCCGCCCCCCACCGTGTCGGGCTCGCTCCACATCGGGCACGTCTTCAGCTACACCCAGGCCGAGTGCATCGCGCGCTACCAGCGCATGCGCGGGATGAACGTCTTCTACCCCTTCGGCTTCGACGACAACGGCCTGCCCACCGAGCGGCTCACCGAGAAGGACCACGGCGTGCTCGGCCGCGAGATGCCGCGGGACGAGTTCGTGAAGCTCTGCCGCGAGACCAGCGCCAAGTACAAGCAGGAGTTCGAAGCGCTCTGGCGCAGCATCGGCATCTCCGCCGACTGGACCCTGCTCTACTCCACCATCGACGAACGCGCGATCCGGATTTCGCAGCGCGGCTTCCTCGACGCACTCGCCAAGGACGAGGTCTACCTGCACACCAGCCCGACGCTCTGGGACACGGAAACCCAGACCGCCGTGGCGCAGGCCGAGCTCGAGTCCAAGGACAAGCGCACGAAGATGAACGACCTGCGCTTCGACCTGGTCGACGGCGGCGACATCACGATCGCAACCACGCGGCCGGAGCTGCTGCCCGCCTGCGTAGCGATCTTCATCCACCCGGATCACCCGCAGGCCGGCGAGCTCCTCGGCAAGCGCGCCAAGGTGCCGCTGCAGGATCACGACGTCGAGATCCTGGCCGACGACAAGGTGGATCCCGAGAAGGGCACCGGCATCGTGATGTGCTGCACGTTCGGCGACAAGACGGACGTGGAGTGGTACCAGAAGCACAAGCTCGACCTCCGCCAGGCGATCGGCCGCGAGGGCAAGATGGCCGACATCGCCGGGCCCGAGGCGGGGCTCTACGCGAACCAGGCACGCCGCGCGATCCTCGAGCGCCTGCATGAGTCCGGTCACCTGCTCAAGCAGGAGGACATCGAGAACGTGGTCAACGTCTTCGAGAAGACGGGCCGCGAGATCGAGTTCCTGCCGACACGCCAGTGGTTCATCAAGGTGCTCGACAAGAAGGAGAAGCTCGTCGAGCTGGGCGAGAAGATCCGCTGGTACCCGGACCACATGGGCAAGCGCTACCGCAACTGGGTCGAAGGCCTCGACTGGGACTGGTGCATCTCGCGCCAGCGCTTCTTCGGCGTGCCCTTCCCGGTTTGGTTCTGCGAAGGCTGCGACCACGTCTTCACCGCGCCCGAAGAGTGGCTGCCGGTGCTCGAGCACAGCAACCACGAAGTCAAGGAGACGTGCTCCGAGTGCGGCGGCACCGAGTGGCGGCCCGAGACCGACGTGATGGACACGTGGGCGACGTCGAGCGAGACGCCCGAGATCAACCACCGCTGGGGCGAGGCGGACGCGGAAGAGCACCGCCGCTGCCCGCTGCCGATGTCCATGCGCCCGCAGGCGCACGACATCATCCGGACGTGGGCCTTCTACACGATCGTGAAGTCCTGGATCCACTTCCAGGACGTGCCGTGGCGCGAGGCGATGGTCTCGGGCCACGTCCAGGCGCCCGGCAAGGTGAAGATCAGCAAGTCGAAGGGCAACGCGCCCGCCGACCCGCGCGACATGATCACGGAGCACGGCGCGGACGCCACGCGCTACTGGGCGCTGTCCGCGACGCTGGGCAACGACTACCTCTACAACGAAGAGGACTTCAAGCAGGGCCGCCGGCTGTGCGTGAAGCTCTGGAACGCAGCGCGGCTCGCGCGCGGCCATCTCGCCGACTTCGACCGCAGCGCGGTGACCGCCGATCCGCGTCCGATCGACACCGCGATCCGTGCGCGGCTGGCCGACACCGTGCGCATCGCGGGCACCGACCTCGACCGCTTCGAGTTCGGACACGCCAAGCAGGCGATCGAACGGTTCTTCTGGAACGACCTCTGCGACAACTACCTCGAGATGATCAAGAACCGTCTGTATGACGATTCGCCTGATGGCGCGGACGCACGAGAAGCGGCACGTGCCGGTCTGTACGACGTGCTGAACGGCGTGGTGCGCCTGCTCGCGCCCTTCGTGCCGCACGTCACCGAGGTGGTCTTTCAGGATCTGTTCGCCGCCGCCGACGACGCCGACGCCATCGGCCTCGCGGCCTGGCCTGCCGCCGAGCCGCCGCCCGGCTCGGAGGAAGCGCAGCACGACTGGGACGCGGCCATCGCCGTGCTCACGACCGTGCGCCGCTGGCGCTCGGAAGAGAAGCTCTCGCCCGGCAAGCCGCTCTCGCGCGTGGCGGTGCGCATCGCACCAGACATCGCCGACCGCCTGCCGCGGGTCCAGGACGACGTCCGCGCGGCCGGTCGCATGGAGCTGCTCGACGTCGCGCCGGACAGCGCGCTGGAGAAGGGCGACGTGCAGCTCGACGCCGCCGAGCTGCCGTCCGCTTAGCGGATCAGGATCTGGATCGTCGGCAGGCCGGCCGCTCCGCCCGTAGTCGTACCGGCAACAGCCGCGTACCGGCCGCTGGGCGATACGCCGCCCAGGAGCACGCCGGCCCCGATAGCCAACGCGCCGTTCGCGGCAACCCCGTAGGTGGTCGTGTTCGGGGCGGAGGGCACGACGACGCCATCCGAGTTCGTCGTGCGCGCGCCGCGCATCAGCATGCCGACGCCGTCGGCCGTCTCCATGCCCTGGACCGTGATGTAGCGCGGCGGCGGCGTGTTGCTCGCGAGTAGGGCCAGCGTGTGATACGCGCCGGAGAGCAGGGCGGCGGATCCGCCAAGGGTCGCTCTGATGAACACGAAGATGCCCTGGCCGTTAAAGGCCTCGTCGACGCCGGAGAACACAGCGATCTCGCCGTCGGGGCTGATCCCTCCGCGGAAGAGGCGGCCCGCGAACATCCATGTCGCGGCGCCGTCGGGTTCGACGGTGTAGGGCTCTCCGGGCACCGGCGGCCCGGGGGGCGTGATGGCGCCGTTCTGGTTGGCACCCAGCGAGAGCCCCGTCGTGTTGCCGCCGCCGTCGAACGTCGCCGTGCCGCCGTAGTACGCGATCTCGTTCGTGCCATTCCAGAGGAAGCCGACCGCGTGGTAGCCGCCGTTCAGGCTTGCCAGGCTGAAGCCCGTCGCCTTCTTGAGCAGGACGGCGAAGGTCGGAAGGTTGCCGCCCGCGCTGGCGGCAAGCACCGCGACCGCGCCGTCTGCAGAGATGCCGCCCTGAGGCGTCCCCACGGTGTTGAGTCCGAGCGTGTTGCCAGGCCCCACCCCGTAGGTGTATGGCGTGAAGGCCGGGCTCGACACGACACCGCTCCGGTTCTGCCGGATCGCGGCCGCGGTGACCATGCCCATGCCGTTCGGTGAGACGGTCCCCCACTGCGCCGTAGCCTGGGGCCCCGTGACGTTGCCGCTCCAGGCCTGCCAGCAGTAGGTGCCGGAGAAGAGGTCGCCCGTCATGGTGGTGCCGTCGCCGTTGCCACAACCCCCTGTGGTGAAGACGAGAGCGCTGCCCACCAGGAACGCCAACCACGCGAATGCCGCTTTGCGCACGATCACCTCCACCGTCGATGGTAGGTCTTCGGCTCCGGGATTCCGAGGGTGCGCGTCCGGCCCCTGCGGGGTCGGGCGATTTCGTCCTCGCGCCCGGTGCGTCCGGCCGCAGCACCGGGAGCCCCCCCGCGTACACTCACGGCCCACCCTCGGAGCGTGCGACCAGATATGTGCGGCTTCATCGGTCTCTACACGGGCCCCGGCGCGGCCTTCGAAGCAGCAGACGGCATGCTCGTCCTGCAGCACCGCGGCCAGGATGCCTGCGGCATCACGACCTTCGCGGCGGACTCGTTCCGCACCCACCGGGGCGCCGGCCTCGTCCAGCAGGTCTTCACACCGGAGCGCCTCGCGGCGCTGCCCGGCAAGGTGGCAATCGGCCACACGCGCTATCCGACGGTCGGCGGCGGCACGGAAGACGACGCGCAGCCGCTCTACACGAACCACCCGTACGGCATCGCGATGGCCCACAACGGGAACGTGACGAACTACCTCGACCTCAAGAAGGAGCTCTCCGAGAAGGACGACCGCCGGCTCGGAACCGACTGCGACGTCGAAGCGATCCTCAACGTCTTCGCGGCAGCGCTCGCCGATCGCCGCGGGGCCAAGTGGCCCGACTGGCCGGAGGCCGTCTTCGCGTCGATGAAGGTCGTCTTCGAGCGGGTGCGCGGTTCGTACAGCGGCGTCGCGCTGATCGGCGGCAAGGGCCTCGTTGCCTTCCGCGATCCGTTCGGCATCAAGCCCGCGGTCCTCGGACGCCGTCGCAACGGCCGCAAGTGGGACTACTGCATCTGCAGCGAGAGCGCGACGCTCAACGTGCTCGGATTCGACGTCGTCGGCGACATGGACCCCGGCGAGGTCCTGATCATCGACCCGCAAGGCAAGGTCCACCGCCGGGTCGTTCACGGCCGCGGCACGAAGCAGCATCGCCCCTGCATCTTCGAGTTCGTCTACTTCGCGCGACCCGACAGCGTGATGGACGACATCTCCGTCTACAAGTCGCGCATCCGCCTCGGCGAGGCGCTGGCCCACCGCATCCGCTCGCGCCGCATCAAGCCCGATGTCGTCGTGCCGGTGCCGGACTCCTCGCGGCCCGCGGCGCTCGAGTGCGCCCGCGTGCTCGAGGTCCGCTATCGCGAGGGGCTGCTCAAGAACCGCTACGTGGGCCGCACCTTCATCATGCCCGACCAAGAGAACCGCGCGCGCAACGTGAAGCACAAGCTCACGACGCTGCCGATGGAGCTCGAGGGCAAGAAAGTCCTGCTGGTAGACGACTCCGTCGTCCGCGGCACGACGATGAAGTCCGTCGTCCAGATGGTGCGCGACGCCGGTGCGGAGGCCGTCTACATCGGCGTGGCCTCGCCCAAGATCAAGTTCCCCTGTGTCTACGGCATCGACATGCAGCGCCGCAGCGAGTTCGTCGCGCGCAACAACCGGAGCGACGAGGCAATCGCCCAGCGCATCGGTGCCGACGCCATCGTCTACATGGCCATCGACGAGCTGGTGAAGGCCGTCAAGGGTCCAACGGATCGCGTGACGCGCTTCTGCCACGCGTGCATGGACGGCACGTATCCCACCGGCGACGTGACGCCCAAGGTGCTCAAGACGATCGAGTCGGAGCGCAACCGGGCCGCGCGCGACGCGGCCGAGCTCGCCAAGAGCTCCTAGTCGTTACGCTTCGATGCGCACCGTCGCGAGGCCGTAGCGCCCGTCCGGATCGTCCGCCACGATTTCCTCGGGGCGCCAGCCCTGCGACTGGATGTACATCACGCGTTCGCGAATCGCCTTCGCGGCGGTGCGGTGCACGCACTTGGCATTGAGACGGTACGCGATGAACGTCCGCAGCCATCCCGAGGCGGGCGCGTTCGCCAACGCTGCCTCGTCCTGCTCGATCGTGGTCGGGAACGCGTCGAGCGCGTGTTCGATGGCCGATGCCATGCGCCCGAGTGCCCGTGCCGCGCGATCCGGACTGCGAACGTCGGGTTCGGCCGCACGAAACGCCTCGCTGTCCATGCCCCACACGATCGCGGTATGCAGGAACGTGGACGGCACGCGCCCGTCGGGACCAACGAGCGTGTCCGTCTCCAGGCCCAGCAACTGCACGGCTGCCAGTTTCTCCGCCTCATCGGGATCGTCGGGCCGCAACCGAAGCTCGAGGTGCACGCGGTCGAACGCGTTGTCCGGTGTGACGAAGCCGTAGTAGAGCAACAGGTCGGTGCTGGTCTTCGCGCGGCCGTAACGGATCGTGATCTGCTCGCCTTCGGCGACGGGGCGTGCCGCCTCCAGGTACCAGCCGTCTTCCTCGGCGAAGAAGCGCGCATTCGGCTCCTGGTCGTGATTGCAGAGATCCATCCCCGGCACGAGCACCCAGACCTCTTCGTCTTCGACGTCCACCGTGAACGTGCGCTGCATGACGTGCCCGAAGGCCCAGCGCCAGGCCGCGACGTCGAGGACTGGAACGCGTGCCTGCAGCCGCGCGCATTCCTCGTCCAGCTCCGCACGCTGCTCGTCGATCCACGCCGCCAGCGGCAGTCCCTGGATCGCCGCGCGTTCCTCGGGCGTCAGGTCGTAGGGCACGGTCGGCTCGTCCAGCGCGTCGAGGTAGGTGCGGAAGAAGGACTCCGGCGTTTCGCGTTCGAGAGCGACGAGCAAGGCGAGCCGGCCCATGCCGTGGGCGAACAGCCCGTCGGCATGCGTCTCCTCCACCGCGTCGCGGTGGACCGTGTGTGCTGTCTTGCGGGTGACCCAGAGGTCGCGCGGTACGAACAGGATCTCGTCCTCGGGCATGAGGTCGTGGGCGGCGAGCAGGCCCGTCCCCATGCCGGGAACCGTCTCTGCGCGCGCGCCCGGCATGCGCATGCCGCGCTCCGCCAGCCACGCCAGGAGGCGAACAACGGGCGTCGCTGCCGCTCTGTCGGACATGGGGTAGCTTTCCTCTGCGGCTTCAGGAACTCGCAAGACCCTTCCTCGATAGTGCCTGCGACGTGGGATCCCACCAGCACCCGGAGAATGCCATGGCCGACCGCATCCAGCCCGAATCCAGTGACCCCCGCGAGATCGACCGCCGCGGGCTTCTCAAGCGCTTCGCCGCCCTGGCGCTGGCCGTCCCGGCCGTCACACTCGCGAACTCGAGTCTCGCCGCCGCCGAAGGCCCCGACGACGATGGCGAGGGCCGCGGCAAGGGCAAGGGTCGCGGCAAGGGCAAGGGCAAGGGCGACTGCAAGGGCAAAGGCAAGGGTCGTGGCAAGGGCCGCGGCGACGGCGACGACGATGGCGAGGGCCGCGGCAAGGGCAAGGGTCGCGGCAAGGGCAAGGGTCGCGGCAAGGGCAAGGGTCGGGGCAAGGGCCGCGGCGACGGCGACGACTAGCCGCCACGTCGGGACGAGCGCCCTCGCGTTCACGCTTTCCTGACTGATTTCGTTGCCTTCCCCCCGTCCGCGGGGAGGATTCCCCCAGCCGCCGACGGGCCCGGTCCCGCGCCTCGGCGGGGGGAGTCTCCATGTCGCGTCGCCTCACCGTCCTCTCGTTGATCGTCTTCGTCGCATCGAGCGCGGCGCCGGCGCACGCCGCCGGTTTGGAGGACATCCACGGGCACACGAGCCAGGGCCGTACGGTCTTCCTCGTGTTGACGGATGCCGCCGCGAAGGGTCTGGATGGCGCCCGCAAGGTCGCCGCGACCGCCCAGCAACGTGTCCCGGGCAGTGCGGTCGTCGTTCTCAACCGCTCGGAGCCGGCGCAGCGACCGGCGGTTGCCAAGTACCGCGTTGCCGGCGCACCGGTTCCGCTCGTCCTCGTCATCGCGCGCAGCGGTCTCGCGGTCGGCGCTGCACGCCCGCACGCGAACGGAGCGGTCGACCGGCTCGTCGGCCTCGTTCCGACTCCGGCCAAGAGCGACTACCTCCGCATCCTCCACGAGCGCCAGGTCGCCATGGTGGTGTTCAGCCGGCGCACGATGAAGGAGCAGAGCCCGCTGTTCGAGCAGATCAGCGCGGTGAACCGTACGCCCAACCGCAAGGTGAGATCGGTGCTCGTGGACCTCGACGATCCGAAGGAACGCGCCTGGATCGCACAGTGGAAGCTCGATCCGGCGAAGGTCACGCGGCCGCTCCTGATCTTCGTCAATCCGCAGGGGCGGATCATCGCCCGTCTCGAAGGCGCCCCCACGGCCGATGAGATGCTCAAGACGTCACGCAAGAAGGTGAAGGGCTGCGGCTGCGGCAACCCCAACTGCAGGGGCCACAAGTAGCCGCCACGCTCGCTATTCCCAGAGTCAGAGAACGCATATCATGAAGCTTGCACACGTCACCTGGAAAGAACTGAAGCACCGCCGAGCGAGTCTCGTCTCGGGCCTGATCGCGATCACGCTGGGCATCGCCGTGATCGTCGGCATTCGCGCCGTCACCCGGGCGTCGGAGTACGCCGTCACCGTGCAGCTCGACAGCCTCGGCGCCAACGTCCTGGTGCTCCCCCAGGGGGCGTCGGTGGACGAGTACCACACGGCCGACATCGACGCGCCGACCTTTCCCGAGGAGTACGTCGAGACGATGGTCACCTCGGGCTTGCTGGGCGTGGAGAACATCTCGCCCAAGCTCACGCGCCGCACGGAGGTGAATGGCACCTCGATCGTGCTGACCGGCGTCCTGCCCGACAGCGAGGTCGCGAAGAAGCCGGTCTGGCTCATGGAGGGCCTGGTCGATGGCGATGGCGGCGGTCACGTCTGCAAGGGGCGCCACGGCGCCGCCGCCGATCCGCGCCTGAAGCGCAACATCATCGAGGAGCTCGACCCCGGGGAGTGCCTGGTCGGCTCCGCCGCCGCCAAGCGTCTGGGCCTCGAAGTTGGCAGCGTCGTCACCGTCAAGACCGCCGAGCTCGAGGTGATCGCCATCAACGATCCGACGGGTACGGTCGACGACGACCGCCTGTTCATGCACCTCCACGCCATGCAGGACCTGCTCGGCATCGGCAAGCAGTTGAGCGTCATCGAGGTGATGGGCTGCTGCAGCGCCATCTCGGACGGCTTGCTCTCGAAGCTGCGCAACATCCTCCCGGACACACGCGTCACGAGCATTTCGCAGATCGTCTCCACGCAGATCGAGACGAACCGCCTGATGGACCGGCTGTCCTGGGGCGTGCTGTTCATCGTGCTGCTCGTCGGCGGCCTCTCGATCGGCAACTACATGTGGGCGAACGTCAACCAGCGCCGCCGCGAGATCGGCATCATGCGCATGCTCGGCGCGAAGCGTTCGAGCATCCTGGGTGTTCTCCTCGCCAAGGCGCTTGTGCTTGGCGTCGTGGGCGGACTCATCGGCTACGGGCTCGGCACGATCGTCGTCGTCGGCTTCGGCCCGGACATCCTCGGCATCGAGGTCGAGGCGCTCCCCGTCTGGCTCGGTCTCTCCGTGCTGCTCGCAACGGTCGTGGCCGTGCTGGGCTCGCTCCTGCCTGCCTGGCTCGCCTCGCGCTTCGATCCCAGCGCGAACATGCAGGAGGTCTGACGTGCTGCTTGCAACGCGGGGGCTCGGTAAGCGCTACGCGCGCGGCCGCGTCGCCGTCGATGCGCTCCAGGACGTCGGCGTCGACATCGAAGAAGGTGCCTTCGTCACGGTGACGGGCCCTTCGGGCTCCGGCAAGACGACGCTGCTCCTCACGCTCGCGGGCCTGCTGCGTCCCTCGGCAGGCGAGATCCACTTCCGCGGTGAGCCCGTACAGGAACTCAGCGACGCGGCATGGGCTGCGTTCCGGCGCAAGCACCTCGGCTTCGTGATGCAGAACTTCAGTCTCGTGCCCTACCTGACGGCACTCGAGAACGTCATGCTGCCGATGACGCTCGCGGGCACGCCGAGTGCGGAACGGGAGCCCCGCGCGCGCGTGCTCTTGGACCGCGTGGAGCTCGGGGATCGCATGGAGCACCTCCCGCGCGAGCTCTCGGCGGGTCAGCAGCAGCGCGTCGCGATCGCGCGCGCGCTCGCCAACAACCCGGCGCTGATCCTCGCGGACGAGCCGACGGGCAACCTGGATCCCGCGCTGGCTGACGACGTGCTCGCCCTGCTCAAGAAGCTCAACGAGGAGGACGGCACGGCGATCCTGATGGTCACGCACAGTCCCAGGGCGGCCGAGGTCGGCACGGCACGCATTCACCTCGAAGCGGGTCGCATCGTCAGCGGAAACGGAACCGCCTAACGATCCGGATCCATCTCAAAGCGCAGCCGCGTGACGCGCCCGGCAAAGCGCTCGCTCGTCTGCCCGCTCATAATGTCGACCATCACGCTCTGCGTCGGATCGATGATCGTGAGGCGCCGGCGCAACCGCGCGTAGCCCGGCCGCACGACCCAAAGCTCGTACGGTCCCGGACGCAGGGGCCCGAGGATGTAGCCGTCCGCACCACGCTGCTCGGGCAGAAGCTGTTCCGACGCGATCGTCCACTCCTCGGAAGAGCCCAGCAGGCCGCCCAGCATTCCGCGCAGCACGAGGTCGAGGAAGTCGCTGCCGTCGCGGGCGTACTCGAGGTCGATGAGCGCGCCGTGGATTGCCGGGCCGGGACCGCGCGCGTCACCGGTCTCGTGCAGGTCCAGGCCGAGATAGCCTCCCGGCTCCACCTTCACCGTCACCTCGGCCACGACCTCGGCCGTGCCCTTCGGCAGGGCCACCTGGGCCGTCGTCGGCGCGAACCCGGGAGCCCACACGGCGAGGTTCGCCGATGCCCGCCGGTCGAAGCCCTCGATCATGAAGAACCCGCGCTCGTCCGCACGGGCCGTGCGGAAGAGCAGCTCGACTTCCTCTGCGGGGTTGCGGCCCACGTGCTGCCATCCGCGGCCGTAGGCGCCGACGAGCGCTCCGGGCACGCCATCCCCCGTCTTCGTCGTGATGCGGCCTTCGATGCGCATGCCGTGCGTGAGGAGCACGTCGCCGAGATCGGTCGTCTTCAGCGGGCGCAGTTGGATGGCCTTGCGCAGGAACCGCCGGTCATGGGACATGACCGCCAGCTCGAAGCCGCGCGGCGGCAGGCCGTCGAGCTCCACCACGCCGTCGCGCGGCGCGATGCCGCGGTCGACGAGCACCTCGCCCTCGTCGCTGCGCAGCAGCACGTGCACGAACGCCAGCGGTCGGTCGTCGATGCCGTCGAGCGCACGAAAGCGCAGTTGTGACGTGACCGGCAGGATGAGCTCGAGGTCGCGCGCTCCGGGCTCCGTTGTCGTGCTTGCGAACGCGACGAACGGCCGCGGGTCCACCGCGGTCTCGGGAAGCGGGCCGGGCTCGAAGGCATACGAGAGGGTCACGGTCGGTGCGACGCTCTCGACACCGTCGAGGGTGAACGCGCCCGTCTCGTCGGTCGTGCTCATCACGCCCGCCGCACGCACGGTCACGCCCACGAGACCGCGCTTCTGTGCGTCGAGCACGCGCCCGGCAACACGCCGCTCCGCGCCGGTGAGCGCCGCCTCGAACGCGAGCTCCAGCGGCGCCGACAGGGGCAGCACGACCTGCTTGAGCAAACTGCGCCGCCCGGGCGCGTACCCACGCACGTACCACGTGCGTCCGGCCAGGCCGCGCAGGCGAAACGACCCGTCGGGCCCCGCGTGCACGACGAGATCGCCCTGGACCTCCGCATTGCCGTCGCGGGGTTCCGCGCTCACCAGGAGCCGCACGCCCACGGCGGGCTCGCCATCGGGGCCGCGGAGCACGCCGGCCAGCGTCTCGCCGCGCGGCGGCTCCAAGCGCACGGGCACGTCCTCGCCCGCCGTGCCGTCGGCGATGACGTCGACAGGCACGCCGGCGCCGCGCACGGAGATGCGCAGCGGCAGGTTGGACGGCAGGTCGTAGAACCGGAAACGACCGTCGTCCTGCAGGGGAACACGCCGTGGCTTGTCGAGCACGAGCCCCGTGCCGAAGATCTCGCGCACGATCGCGGCGACGGCGGGCTCCACAACGACGTGCGCATCGGGTTCGCGGAACTCCGACTCCACCACGCCGTCGAGCGTCACGCCGCCGCGCTGCAACCGGATGTCGCCGGCATTCGTGGCCAGCGGCGCCGTCGCCGGCGGAGACACCTCGACGGCCATCTCGCTCCACCCGGTCGCGTGCACGCGGACGCCGAGTCGCGTCGTTGCCGGTCCGCGCCACGTGAAGCGGCCGTCACGCAGGCTGTTGACGACGCGGCCGAGTCCGCCGCGTGGTCCGAACGCCTCGATGCGCGCGCCGGCGATGGGACTGCCCGCCGGTGTGAGCACGCGTCCGGTGACGGTCCACACCGGATCCAGGGTGACGCGCACGTCGCGATCGACGCCCGCCCGAAGGCGCAGGCGCGGACCGGCGCGCTCCGTCGTGGAGAGGTCGACCGTGACCAGCCCAGGCGGCAACCAGTCGAGGATCAGGGTGC
The DNA here is from genome assembly GCA_028281445.1 of Planctomycetota bacterium. Lineage (GTDB taxonomy): Bacteria > Planctomycetota > PLA2 > PLA2 > JAEUHO01 > JANQJW01. The sequence goes on from JANQJW010000086.1 coordinate 40,177, forward strand.
CGCCGTCGTCGGTGCGGGGCTGGTCGCCCGGCGCCGGCGGGAGAACGCGCACCGGCACGTCCGCTGCCGGGCGCCCGTCAAGCTCGCGGACGCGGACCACGAGAGGCTTCGCGGCGGCCGGCAAGGCGATGCGCATGCCGTCCTGGAGAGTCGCGGCCGGCACGCCCACCCACCGATGCCCGAGGGCACCGAAGTACACGGTGTCCGCATCCGGCCGGAGGCGCAGCGTCTGGTGGCGTGCTTCGGGCTTCGTCTCGGCCTCGACCTGGGCGCCCTCCACGGGCCGGAACGGACCGCGCAACCCGCCGCGCTCGCCCGACACGGTGACCGTGACCCAGTCCACGACCGCGCCCTCGAACGACTCCACGGACGGATCCCGGCGCGGCTCGACCGGACGGCGCCGCGGCTCCTCCCAGGCAGGGGGCTCCTCGTCCGTCGTGCCCTGGAGCCGCGGCACGATGATCAGCCCCCCTACGCCGAGGATGGCGAGGAACGCGATCGCATAGATCCACCCTTCACGGCCCATAGTGCGTCATCCTATGCGTGGAACGAGCCTTCCCCGCAAAGGCGGCTCACGGACCCTTTGGACGACGCGTCGGCGGCGCATCCGCCGCCAGCTCGGCATTGACCGTCGCAACGCGGCTCTGGATCCAAGGCGGGACGTTCACGAGCCGTGTAATCGCTTCCGAGCCACGCGTCAGCAGGGAGGCCGATACGGAGCCGCGCAGGCGTTCGACCAGACCCGGCCCGCGCGGGGCCCCGTCGCGGCGCAGGCCCGGCAGGTCGCCGCCGACGCCGCCGAGGACGAAGTAGGCCAGGATCACGAGCACCACCGAGCCCTTCACGATCCCGAGCAGCCCCCCCCACCAGGCAGGCCCGCGACGCTCGGGCATGCGCGGTGTCAGGAAGGCAAGCAGGATCGCGCCGACGATCAAGGCGCCAACGAAGGCTGCGAGCCATGCCACAGCGGTCTGTTCCTCGCCGACCAGACCGCTGACCTTGCCAACGGTCGGCGCCAGATGGGGTGCGAGCGGGCTCGCCGCGTACAGCGCACCGACGAGGATCAGGATGGACAGCGACTGGCGCAAGGCGCCACGCATCGCGCCCCACACGCCGAACAGAAGCAGCAGCACCAAGACGACACCGTCAGTGACGCGCAAGGCGCCGATCGCGAGGAGCGGGTCCATGTCGTCTACGGGAACGCTCGCACCGATGAGATCGCCTGGAGCCGAACCGTCCCGTCGGAGAGGATCTCTGCACGGCCCTTCGTCATCACGCCGCCGCGCTCCGCCTCCAGCTCGACGGTGCCGTCTGCGTTCTCGTCGAGGATCGCGATGCGCTCGTAGCCCTCGCGCTTGAGGTGCTGGCGGATCGACCGGCGCGTGTCCGGCTCGGGCTCGTCGTTCCCGCCGGGTACCTCACGCTGAAGCGCGGTCCGGAGGCGGTCTTCGAGCGCGGCCATACGCGGCATCCACGCCTCGTCCGGCTCCGGGCGTTGGCCGGCATACGCGGCAGCCTTCTCCGCCGCGTCGCGGTAGCCCTTTTCGGCGCGGGAGAGGCGGTCACGGAGCTGCACCATCTCCAGCGCAAGCCGTTGGGACGTTCGCCAGCCCCGGACACCGATCACGCACGCAACGATTGCAACGAGGAGCGCGGCGATGGCCAGTGCGAGTGTCACGGCCGCACATTCTACGGGGAGTCGCGCGCCGCAGAGCACGCCTTGCCTTCTCTGCGTCTTTGCGCTTCACGGGGGCACCCCCTGCGCCTCCGCCTTCTCTGCGTTCTACAGGCTGACGAGGACCGAGCCCGTGAAGAAGATGAAGCAGGCCGATCCGAAGAGCGCGAAGGCGAACAGCGGCACCACGCGCCCCACCGGGGCATCGAGCGCCGTCCGCGCGACGAACAGCCAAATCGCAGCCTGGAGCGGGAGGATCCAGATTGCCCGGTCCGCACGCAGCAGCTCGTGGTGCAGGCCGATGTCGGCGGCAAGGAACACCCCGAGCAGCATGCCCAGGGACGAGGACGCGTGCAGCGACGGCACCTTGAGTCCGATGACCCGCGCGCCGCCCGCCACCATCACGGTGAGCACGACGAAGAAGAGGAAGCCGACGAGCAGCAGGCCTTCCAACGAACGCGGCAACGCCATCCCCGTAACGCGCTGGAGACGAGCGAAGAAGCCCTCGTCCTCGAGCGTCGGCTCGCGAACGGACGCCGGGCCGTCCGCCTTCGGCGCGGTGGTGGACGAGCCGGTCCTGGGCTTCGGGCCCTTCGTGGGCTCCGGTCCCGTCGACATCCCCGGCACGTGCGGGATCGTGACAGCGTCCATGGCGTCGTCGCCTACCGGAGGGATGTGCACCGCGGGCTCGGACTTCTTCGTCTCGTAGCGCCGCGCGATCTCCGACTTGCGCACGGTGACCTGGTTGACCTCCGTGAAGCCCGCCAGCCGTACGACCAGCTTCTCCTCTGTCTCGCGCACCACGAAGCCGCGCACGACGGCACCGTTGCGCAGGATGAAGACCTCCTCGGCTTGCGCCGCGGACGCGAAGAGGCCGAGGCCAAGAGCAAGCAGGAGAATCGACAGGAGGAGGCGCATGGGAGGCTCGCACCTCTCATCGACCAGATCCCCCTCGGGGTTGGAGTCCGGGCTTCATGAGCCCGGGAAATGGGCGTCTACGTCTCTTCCGTCAGGACCCCGTCGCGCATCGTGAGGCGGCGTCGGGCGCGAGCGGAGACCTCGGGATCGTGCGTGATCAGGATCACCGTGGTCCCGCCGCGGTTCTCCTCTTCGATGATCTCGAGCACGCGGTGGCCGGCCGCGGTGTCGAGGTTGCCCGTGGGTTCGTCCGCCAGGAGCAACGCCGGACGCTTCACGAGCGCACGCGCGAGCGCGACACGCTGCTGCTCGCCGCCCGATAGTTTGCCCGGGTAGTGGGTCACGCGCTCGGCCAACCCGACACTGGCCAGCGCCTCGGCTGCGCGCTTGCGGCGCTCCGGACGCGCGATACCCGCGTAGAGCAGAGGGAGCTCGACGTTGCGCTGCGCGGTCTCGTCGCGCAGCAGGTGGAACCGCTGGAAGACGAAGCCGATCGTGTTGTTGCGGACTGCTGCCAGCTCGCGATCGGCGAAGTGGGACACGTCGCGCCCGTCCAGCAGGTACCGGCCCGTCGTCGGACGGTCGAGGCAGCCGAGGACGTGGAGCAACGTCGACTTGCCCGAGCCGGACGGTCCCATGACGGCGACGAGGTCCCCGCGTGCGACGGTCAGGTTCGTGGGCTTAAGCGCCTCGACGGCAACGCTGCTGCCGCCGTACGTACGACCGGCCTCGTCGAGGACCGCGATCGCGGTCTCCACGTCGGAACCGGAGGGGGTCTGGACGGTCTCGGCCATCAGCGCAACCTACGTCCGAGTACGCGGGCAGGCTGCAAACGAGCCGCGTGCCTCGCGGGAAGAACGGAAGCGAAGAGCCCAAGCAGGATGGCAACCCCCGTGGCTGCCGCCGCGTACTTGAACTCGAAGCGGAAGGGGAAGTCGACGATGTGACGCAGCAAGGCGGCACCGGCGTATCCGATCGGCAGACCTGCAAGTCCGCCGACCAATGACATCAAGACGCCCTCGGTCGTGATCTGCAGGGCGACATCGCGGCGCCTCGCTCCTTCGCAACGGCGCAGAGCGACCTCGTCATAGCGCTCGCGCACGGTGATGAGGTTGAGCGTGCTGATCATGATCACGGCAACGATGACGATGATGACCCATACGAGGTTTCCGAGCAGCGTGCCTTGGCGGGTCGACACGGCAAGCGCGTCCATCCAGTCCTTTCGAACGAAGACCCCCACACCGCCCGTGAGAAGAGACTTGGGATCGCCGGCGTCGACGGACCAGACCGTGAGCAGACGCCGACGCGCTTCCTCGAGCGCGTCCTCGCTGGGCATCGCGATCGAGATCCCCGTGAATTGGCCGTCGCCCAGCGCGGTCTCCGGAACGTAGACGTTGCGGAACGAGAGCAGCGAGCTCGTGAGGGTGCGCGAGCCGCGGCCCTCGTCGAAGGCGTCGAACAGCTCACGGTAGCGCAGCGGATCCTCGAGGACGCCGATCACGCGGTGGCGTCGCTTCGTGCCCGCGACGTCGACCTCGATGACGCGCCCGATGTCACTCTCCGCGTCGGTATCGGGAAACAGCAGGCCCACAGCGGCCGCGTCGAGCACACACACACCCTCGCCCTCGACGCCATCAGGATCGTCGTCCTGGAGCCAGCGCCCGGCGGCCATCGGGATGTTGAGCGTCTTCAGATACGCGGGCGGCGCGGCGACGAACGACACACGCTGCTCGCCGTCACCGCCGTCGGCACGGGCGTTGGCCGCAACCTGGCGCCGCGGCACGATCACCGCATCGAGGCCGTCGAGCTTCTTCTCGATGAGCCGTGCTTCCGGAGGACCCAACGAAGGACGCCGCGCCCCCGGGATCAGCACGGGCAGCCGACCGACGTCGACCGTCAGGCGGCCGAAGAGGTCGACGTCGCTGCGGATGTCCTCTTCGAAGCCGAAGCTCAGCGAGATCACGTTTACGGTGACCGCGATCGCGATGGCGCTGGTGAGCGCCGTCAGGAGGCTGCGCAGCGGCCGCCGCACGACGTGCAGGACGCCCTCGTAGGCGATGTCCCGAAACCGCCTATTCATCGGCCAAACCCCGCACGGGGTCCTGGCGGCTGGCGCGGACGGCCGGCAGCAGCGACGCCAGGACACCGATGAACAGCGCGACGCCAACGGCCATGGTTGCCTCGCGCGTCGGGAACGCCCACGTGAACCCCGTGACCGGCTCGAGCGCAACGCGCAGTTGCGCGAGGCCGATTCCGAGCAGACACCCGAGCCCCGCCCCCACGATCGAGAGCAGCAACCCCTCACCCAGGAACTGGCGCGAGATGTCCTCCCGCGTGGCGCCCTCGCTGCGCCGGATCGCGATCTCGCGCGAACGCGTGAGCACGCTCAGCAGGCCGAGGTTCATCATCACGACGGCACCCATGAGCAGGCAGGCGAGGAACATCGCGAGGTTGAGGGCCGCAAAGCGGTCGATGTCCTCGCCGAGCATCATCGGCAGGACCAGCGGGTAGAGCGTCACGACGGCCTTGTCCTTGCGCGCCAGGGTGTCGCGCGTGACCTCCGCGGCACGCGACACCTCGCCGGAGCCGACGCGCACGAACATCCAATCGACCTCGTCCGTCTGCGACGCGCCGGCGATCGGCGTGAACACGCAGCGGTCGGAGCGCTTCCAGTCGTCCCGGACGAGCGGGATTCCCATCGCGAGCAGGAACGCCTGCGCCATGTTCTTGTACATCGCGTGATCGAGGTCGAAGCCGAGGTCGTTGGTGCGCCGGATACGCGCCGAGCGCGGTTCGGCGATCCCGACGACCTGGAGCTCATCGGTCCACCCCGGCAGCGTCAGCGCGTCGCCCGGCGCAAGGCCGGGCCGGCCAAGCGCGGCGCCCACGCCGGCCTCGACAACGCACGCCGTGACGCCGTCCTCGGGTGCGAGCCAGCGGCCCTGGGCCAGCGTCAACCCACGTGCGCTCTCCGCGCCGACCGTGCTCTTGAGCACGGTCACCGGTTCTGTGGCCGCGTCGCCCGGAACGGCGACGGTGTGCACGACGCTCACGCCGCCGATCGCGCTCACCTCGAAGCCGTCGCCGGAGAGCGCGCGACGCACATCGTTGAGGTCGCTGCGCTGCACCGTGCTGCGGTTCGCGGACGTCGGATCGGCGGCGACGGCGATGCGATCTGCACCGAGCTGGCTACCGCGCGTCAGCGCCGCCTCACGCGTTCCCTGGATGACGGCGCTCGGGAAGATCGCGACGGCGACACCCCAGATCGTCCCCTGCAACAGCAGGACGCTACGAATAGGGCGCTTGCGGAGGCGGCGGAGCGCCAGGGCGAGAGCGGAGGAAAGTCGCACGCGGAGAGCCTACGGGGGGGCCCTGGGGCTGGCGCCATCCGCGCCGGTGGTCGTCGGCGCCGCGCTACGGAACGAGCGTGATGGCGCCCGTCGTCAGGTTGATCTGGAACGTGTTCGTCTCGCCGCCGTTGATGGTCATCATCGTGGTGGCGGTGGCCGTGCCGTTCATCGTGATGTCGCCCACGATCGTGTCGCCACCCGCGGTGATCGTCCCGTTCACGGTTCCAGTCGGGAACGCCGGCGCGGCCGGGAAGCCGTTCATCAACTGCGCGGTCCACTGGATCTGCACGTTGCAGTTGTTCAGCGTCGCCGTCGAGCTGCCGGTCGTCGTCGTGGCCGTGCCGCCGTTGTAGAACGCTCCCAGCTGGCCGGAGGCGACGATGACCGCCGTCCCGTCGAAGGACGTGAACAGCGACGTGCCGTCGGCGGGAGGGGGCGGGCCTGCGAGAATGCCCTGCAGCGTGTCGAGGTCGCCGCCGGCCAGGGGGTTCCACCGGGTGAGCGGCAACGCGGGGTTGACGGGCATCTGCTGGTTGTCGAAGAACTGGATGATGCCGGTCGCGTCGGTGCCGCCGCCGTCGATGTCGAGATCCCACGGCAGCATCACCGCCTGATCCGTGATGGAGAAGTTGGCGGAGTTGGCCGAGAAGCCGGCGGCCGTTGCGGACCCGTCCGTCAGGTCGCGCAGGAAGCCGATGATGTCGCGCGCGAACGCGATCGCCTGCTCGATCTCACAGTCCTCGAGCATCTGCTGCGTGCGCTGCCGTGCGGTCGGGTCCGGCGGCGTCGGGTTGTCGTCGCCGTTGTCGTTGTTGTCGCCGGGCGTTGTCGTGCCGCCGCCCCCGCATGCGGGGGCGATGAGGAGGCAGGCTGCGAGCAGAAGGACGGTCAGCTTCTTCATGGTCCGGGACCCCTGGGGCCGAGAGTGGCGTATGACGCTAGCCGCAAGCGGCGCGCCAGCCAGTCATCCGTGAGCGCCCTGTGGGGCCCCCGGGCCCCGAATCGCCCGGGCCCCCAGGAAATGGGCTCCTGGGACGGACGGCCCGCTTCGTAGCGCGAAGGCTCAGGCGTGCGGCGTCGCTGCAAGTCCTGCAGCCGCGTGCGTTTTCGCGCTTCGTGCGAGCCGGCGCCGGAGCTGGGGCAGGGCCCACAGGAGCAGCAGGCACGCCACGCCGAGACACACGAGCGGGGTCCGCAGCGAGCGCGGCGATGCCGCGTCGAGCGGTTCGGCCGCGGCCAGCGTCGCCGGGTCGAACGGACGCGCGTCACGACCCAGCCGCGAGCTCTCGACGTCCAACAGGCCCTCGGCGCGAAAGCCTGCGCCGACCACGCGCTGCGCACCCGCGCCTGCGAGCAGATTGTCGATCAGCAGCGGCCAGAACGGGCTGTCCACGGGCGCCGGCTCTCCACGCAGCGGATCCGGCACCAGGCGGACGCGCGAACCGGTTCTCGTGACGACGGGCCAGGTCGTCGCACCGCGTCGCGCCAGCAGCACGTCTTCGTCGGGTTGGAGCACGCGTGCCCCCACCGGGTAGACCCACCCGGTGCCCGCCGTAGCGAGATCGCGCACGACGGGACCGCGTCCGATCTCGTCCGTGCCTGTCCCAATCGGCTCGACGGCGGCGCCCTCCGGCGCGGCCTCGATCTCGAGGCGCGTTGCGTCCGTACGTCCGCGCCACCCCCGCGGCACGACCGCGAGCTTCGCATCCGCTGCACGTACGTAGCGCACGCCGGCGGCGGACACGGCGGCGACCAGCGCCGCCTGGGTGCGTTCGACGACGCGCGCGTGCAGTGCAGGATCGACGTACACCGGCACGGGCGCCCGCGTCAGCACGACGCGGTCGTCGGAGGGCACGCGGTCCTTGCCTTCGGGGCTCAGCCAGACATCGATGCGCTCGGCTTCCGGGTCCGACCCCATGCGCACCGGTCGCATCGAAAACGGCGGGATCTCGACCACGACATCCTGTTCGCCGCGCGCGTCCGCGAAGACGTAGACGGTCTCCTTGCGATCGCTATCATTGAGCACGTTGACGAACAGCTCGGCGTGCTGTTCCACCGGCCGCAGCGAGACGGCGACGATGCCTTGGTTCCTCGCGGATAGATCGCCGATGGCGATCCAGCGCACGTCCGGTGGTTCGTCCCGCGGAAGGCGGTCGTCAATCACGAAGCGCGCCGATGCGCTGCCCGCACGGGCCGCGGACAGAAGGCCGGCTTCCTGGGGCCGCGTGTCCGGGTCTCCTACCGGCTCGTTCACCACGATCAGCTCGTCGCGCGGTCCGAGTGCTGCCCGGAGACCCTCGAGCGCGCGCTGCACGCGGAACGCACGCTGACGATCCGGTCCGCCGGCGACGACGACACGTACGACGCGTCCTGCATCGTCGCCTTCGATCTGCGGGTTCGCCGCGCCGAGCGCAAGCAGTATTGTGGCCGCAAGCGCCACGACCAGCTCCACGTCGAAGCGGCGGCCACGTGGCAGCGCCTTCGTCTCGTCCTCGTCGAGCAGGAACATCAACGACGGCAGCTCGCGGACGGGCGGACGGCGCAGCCTCCGGTGCAGCCACCAGAGCACCGGCACGGCAAGAAGCCCGATCAGTGCCCAGGGCGACACGAAGCTCATGCCACCTCCAGAACGAGGCGGCGCAGCAGGCGCTCCGGCGAGAGCGACGGCGCAAACGGCAGATAGAGCAACCCGACCTGGCGGGCGTGGTGCGCCCAGAGGTCCGCGTGCGCCTTGGCGCGCGCCGCGATCCTGGCTGCCGCGCGCGCATCGAGCATCACGGTGCGCTGCGCCGCGGACTCCGCGTCACGAGCCACGATGGTGCGGCCCGGGCTCGGCGCGTGGATCTCGGGCACGCGCAGATGCAACAACGCGCCGCGCAGGCCCCGGCCGGCGAAGGCATGCAGCACGCCGGGATCGGCACGGCTGAGGCAGTCGGAGAGCAGGAGGAAGCGCGCGCCGCGCGGCAGTTGCGTGCGCAGCCGCGGCAGCGCCTCGGCCAGATCGGTGAGGCCTTCGGGATGCTCGCGCGAGAGCGCCTCCAGTGCGGCCCGCATGTGGCCGGGTTCGGAGCCCTCGAACAGCGTGGTGGCCCGCCCCTCGCGCAGCAGTCCCATGCGCACGCGCCCGCCGACGCCGAGGCCTGTAGCGCAACAGAGCGCGGCGGCGCGCGCGCTCGCAGCACGTCCGCCGCACGGCCCCATCGAAGCGCTTCCGTCCACCCAGACCTCGGTGAGCAGATCCTTCTGCGCGTCGAACTGACGCACCTGGAGACGGCCGAGGCGCGCCTCGACGTTCCAGTCCACGCGCCGCAGGTCGTCCCCGGGGCGGTACTCGCGATGCCCGCGGAAGTAGAACCGGCCGCCTTCGCCGCGCACGGCCCGGCGGCCGTCGGCAACGCCCGCGTGGAGGCGCCGCACGGCAGCAGGCACGATGGAGAGCAGGCGCAGGAACGAGCCGGGAAACAGCTCGGGATCGATGGCGGTGGGCGCCTTGCTCATGCTCCGTCTCAACGGCTGCCGGGGGGATGCGTTCGACGCGTCAGGGTGTCGTTCCGTCCTCAGGCCCGACGCGGTAATCCGGCCGCCCGCGCCAGCCCAGCTTCGTGCGCAGCGCTTCGTAGAACGGTCCCCCGAACACGCGGACGAGGGTCAGCGGCGAGCGCG
>JANQJW010000110.1 GCA_028281445.1 Planctomycetota bacterium
GCTCGACGAGGCGGGGGTGGGCTCTGACGTGCCCGTCTACCTCACCGGCCAGGACGCCAAGCACCTCGAGCCGCATCTCTCGCGCGCGGTGCGCCCGCACCCGGGGCTTGGGGTTCTTGGCGTGGCGTTGGCGGTACGGGCAAAACCGCCGCGGTAGCGGCGGCCCAGAACCCAGCACCCGTTCTCGTTCCCGATCCCGTGCCCAGAACCCAGTACCCGGGTACTGAGTGCTGAGTGCTGAGTGCTGAGAACGAGAACGGGTTCGGGAACGGGTTCTGGGTCCTGGGTGGACCCCGGTACCCTCCGCACCCATGCCCCACTGGCACCACATCTTCAACGCCTCGCGCCTGCTCGACCCAGGCTCCGGCGTCGATCGCGCCGGTGAGATCTGGGTCAAGGACGGTGTCATCCACGCGCTCACCGACGTCGGGGCGCCGCGGCCGGAAGCCGTTCGCGACGACGACACGGTCGAGGCGATCGACGCCAACGGCGCCCTGGTCACGCCGATGTTCATCGACATCCACGTGCACTTCCGCCAGCCGGGCCAGGAGGCTGCAGAGACGATCCGTACCGGCAGCGCGTCTGCGCTGCGCGGTGGGTACGCCGTCGTGTACGCGATGGCCAACACCGCGCCGACGTGCGATGCGCCCGAGCACGCGGAGTTCGTCCAGGTAGCGGCGCGCGAGGCCGGTGACGTCGAAGTGGTACCGGTGTCGGCGCTGAGCCACGGACTGCGCGGGCGCGACCTGGTCGACATGGATGCGATGGCCGCCGCCGGCGCCACGGCCTTCAGCGACGACGGCGCCTGGCTCGCCGATGAGAAGCTCGCGCGCGAGGCACTGCGCTGGACCGCGAAGAGCGGCGGCATCGTGATGCAGCATTGCGAGGACTTCGCCGTCACCGGGCCCGGCGTGATCCACGAGTGCTCCTGTACGCACGGAACCGGTCTGCCCGGGATCCCGCGGGATGCCGAGGACAAGGCCGTGCGCCGCGATATCCAGCTCGCGGAAGACGAGAGCGCGCGTCTGCACGTGTGCCACGTCTCGACGGCCGGCGCCGTCGACGCCATCCGCGCGGCGCGCGAACGGGGCGTACCGGTCACCGCCGAGGTCACGCCGCACCACCTGACCCTCACGGCCGAGGATGCCGTGGCAGGGGGGCCGGACTTCAAGATGAAGCCGCCGCTACGGGAGGCCGAGGACGTCACCGCGCTTCGCGAGGCGCTGGCCGACGGCACGATCCAGGCGCTCGCCACCGACCACGCGCCGCACAGCGACGACGCGAAGGCCGTGGGCTTCGAAGGGGCGCCGTTTGGCGCGATCGGCCTGGAGACTGCCTTCGCGGCGGTCTACACCGGTTGCGTCCGCGAAGGGCCGCTGCCGCTCGAGCGCCTCGTCGACTCACTTACCAGCGGTCCGGCCGCGGTCGTGTCGCGCGAGCCGCCCCGGCTCTCAGCCGGTGCGCCGGCGCGCATCAACCTGATCGATCTCGAGACCCCGCGGGTGGTCGATCGCGAGGGGCTGGCGAGCCGTAGCCACAACTGCCCGTTCCACGGCCACGCCCTACGCGGATGGCCGCTGGGAAGCCTCGTTGGAACGCGCTTCCAGGCCCATTTCGTGGGCTCTGACGTGCGAAATCGCACCACCTGACCCCGGACGACGATTCAGACGGTTCCCTGAGCCCCCCCAAACCGCACCTAAGCCTCTGTCATTCAAAGCACTTACGGTATGTGGCACAGGGCTGTCCCTGTGGAATGGGGTTTGCCACTGCACGGGCATGGTTCCGGTCCAGCCTTCGCGCTGCGGGCGTGTCCCAAATCCCTTTACCGGGGATTCTGGGGTCCGTAGAGTGACGGCTGGGCCAGGGTCAGGGAAAGCGGTTTTCCGCGGCACTCGTGCCGCGGGGCGCAGGTTCCGTCGCCACCGGGGGGTAGCGGCGGGGCGGCGGAAACCACTGCGGTTTTTGGAGTAACGTCCGACACCCGAAGTTTCAGGTTCAGGCATCGAACGTCAGGGCAGCCACCGGGGATGGTGGTGCACCACAGTCCGACAACCTGGCCCCGACAGATTTGAAGTCGCCGTTGCGGGCAGCCCGGAATGGGTTTGGCCGAACGGCAACGAGGAGCGCACATGCTTCGCAAGTTCTTCTTTCGCACACGCCTCATCGCAACGGTGCTGGCGGTTCTCGCGGTCTCCTGCTTCGCCACGTCGTGTGGCACCGGCGGCATCGCGGCCAAGGAAATGATCCTGCTCGAGTTGCAGTTCCTGGCCCGTGATCTCTCGCCGACGGCGCCCACCGGCACGCAGAGCCTGCCGCGGAACGCCCTCATCGGGATGATCTTCTCCGAGCTGGTCGATCCGGGGAGCGTGACGAACCAGACCATCCAGCTGCGCTTCGGAGCGACGTTCCAGAGCGTGCCGTCCGGTTCGTTCAGCGTGAACGGCAACCAGGTCATCTTCGACCCGACGATCACGCAGCAGGGACAGCCGAACCCGCTGGGCTTCGAGCCGATCACGCAGTACCTGCTCGACATCCCCGGCTTCGAGGAGCAGGAGCAGGTCGTCGAAAACCTCGACAACGACCCGAACCTGGTGACGTTCTTCACGCAGTTCACCACGTCAGACGGGTGGCTGCGCGAGCTGACGCCCCCGGAAGTGGTCGACGTCTACTTCGTCCCGGCCGCTGACGCGCTCACCAAGCAGGTCCCGGGCAACGGCCTGATGGCCATCGAGTTCAGCGAGGCCATGGACCCGGCCTCCTTCGTTCTCGGCATCGACCCGTCCGGCCCGCAGGTCACCGACGCCGTCGATGTTCGGTACACGGCCGACCCCATCAACGTGACGAACCTTGTCGACGGGTCGCCGATCCCCGGCTCGGTGTCGCCCAGCGCGGACTACAAGACCTTCTTCTTCAAGCCGATGTTCTCGTTCGGCAGCGCGAAGCTCATCTTCACGTGCCAGCTGTTCCAGCTGCTCACGGACCTCTCCGGCAACTTGCTCGTCAACCCGAGCGCCTTCGGCCCCTTCGAGTGCGACGGCAACGGCATCGCGACGGGCAAGGTCCTCTCCGAGAACTTCCTGACGACGGCCAACCGGGACGACTCGGGTGTGTCCGACGCCGACTGGGGTCAGACGGAAGAGGGCGTGCTGCAGGGCCAGCCCGTCAGCAGCCGTCAGGCCTACATCTTCATGTATCCGGAGACCTGGAACGGCAACGACAACGGCCGCGGCCAGTACGCTCCGATCGCCGCGCCGATGATCGGCGACGACATCAACATGTTCATCACGCCCAACCCGGCCAGCTCGCTCGGCCGCCGCGTGATGTGGGCCTTCAGCGACACCCAGATCGGTCAGGCCGGCTCCGTGACGCTCACCTCGTGGGGTCCGGACAGCAACGCGACCTTCGCGGCCTTCTACGAGGACGTGAAGATGCGCATGGGCTACCAGGCGACCAACTCGCTCACGGTCGCCCCGACCTTCAGCGGCAACTACGAAGGCGGCGAGACGCTCATCTACACCGGCGACTACTCCGTGACGCAGGCGGCCAACATCGGCAACACGCCGGGTGAGCCCACCACGTCGCACGTCGGCGGCTACCAGCAGAACTTCGGGTGCACGGCGATCACGCCGTGGAACGGCCCGCTGTTCGACGCGACGGGCTTCTTCGCCTTCCCGGAGCTGACGACGTTCTTCGAGTGGAACCCGGGCGACCCCGGTGTCGAGAACGACCGCGTCCTGATCTTCGACGTGAGCATGCCGGAGGGCAGCACCTTCCAGCAGGTGCGCGGCTGGTTCGGCGTGACGTTCCCGTGCTCGGGCGTGCTGATCGGCGGTCTCCCGCTGACGCGCATGTACGCCGCGTACGAAGAGGACGCGCCCAACCCGGAGTCGAACTTCGTGGCCGGTATCCAGAACCCCGAGCAGAGCAGCTCGGACACCTGCTTCACGATCACGAAGCGCGTGAGCGTCGGGCAGTCGAAGTTCTACCTGTTCAGCAACGGCTCGACGTTCGGCGACGGCTCGGACTACCTGCCCGCGATCCTGAACCCGGCACAGCAGCAGGGCGGCGCCTCCGTCCTGATCGAGTACCAGGGCGCAGATGCGGTCGAAGCCGATCAGATCACGATCAACCAGGCGGCTCCGTTCACGGAGTGGGTGCAGGACGTCAACGAGTGTGACGGCATGCAGAACCTGCGCTGGCGCGCCTCGATGATCTCGAACCTGATCAGCCTCGAGGTCGCGAAGCTCAGCAGCATCCTCGTGCCGCTGATCGACAACCCCTAACTGTCAGTTACGCGAGGCGCCGGCGATGGGACCGGCCGGCGCCTCGAGATCAACGCCCGGCGCGGGCCGCCCCCTGCGCCGTCGCGCGGTCCCGGGGGGTCGGGCGGACGACAGGCTGCACGCCTGGGCGCGCGTTGGTTGCGGGCCGGGCATGCACAGGCGGCGGGGGCCGTCTGGCTACGGACTGCCAGGAGAGCATAGGACCATGCACCGTTCTCGATTCACCTGCGTCGTGATCCTCGTGATGACGCTGACTCTTTCGCTGTCGATGACCTCGTGCGGAACCGGCGGCGAGGGCGACGGCGACCTCGTTCTGTTGGGTTTCAACCTGCCGAATCTCGCCGGGATCCCGCTCAACAACCCGCTGATCTTCACCTTCAGCGCGAACGTGGCACCCGGCACCATCACGCCGGACAGCCTGCGTGTCGTGGGTACGACCGGCCCGTTCTTCGAGACGACCGTCGTCGACGGGAACCTCGTTGCCCTGCTGCCCCGCTCGCCGAACTTCGAGGACTACTCGGACAGCGGCATGGCGCCGGACATCGAGTACACCGTCAGCCTGACGACGTTCCCGGCCGTGACGACGATCGAATCCGTCTCCGGGAAGCCGCTTCTCGACGCCGAGTCCTTCACGTTCAAGACGCAGCCCTTCCCCGTCTTCATCGAGCCGCGGCGTCCCATCAACCACGGCACGCCCTGGACCCAGGGTGGTCGCAGTGACGACGCGGGCTGCCTGCAGAACTCGGACAACGAGCTCTACGTGACGCCGTTCACGGACCCCGCAGCGATCCAGACCGGATCGGGTGTCGGCGCGTCGCTCCTGTGCCTGCAGAACGAGGGCCCGCCGCGCATCATCGAGCCGGCATGCATTCCGCGTCACAACCAGCTCGCCTTCGGCTCGGCCTCGCCGGTCTCGCCGGGTCTCATCCAGATCCCGGCCATCCGCCTTCGGGTGAACGAGAACCTCGACCCGCTGACCGTCGCGCCCTACATCCCGACGACCCAGCTCGGTGTCAACGTCCAGCTCTGGCGTGTCGCGCTCAAGGACAACACGTTCGTCCCCACCGGGCCCGACCGCATCAAGACCAACCAGCCGGTCGTGGTGCAGGACCTCGAGCTGACCGAGATCATCCTCGTGCCTTCGGGGCCGATCCCGCAGGGCGTCTACTGCATCAACGTCACGCCGTCCATCAGGGACCTTCCGGGCAACTCGCTGCGCTTCGACGACCGCCCGGATCCCCAGCCCGGCGGATTCGACGTGTACGAGGCGGAGCCGCAGTTCGGCGCGAACATCCCGCCCGGCTACCGCATCTACTTCAAGACGGACGAGATCCCGGAGACCCCGCTCTCCATCATCGAGGACTTCAACAACAACCAGTCCGAGTGGGGCGACAACGACAGCGCGGGTCTCGAGCCGGGTCTCTACGACCAGTCGCTCCTGGACGCGCAGAATTTCGTCCTCGACGGCAACCCCCTGCTCACGCTGGGCCTCGGCCCGCTGCCGGAGGGAACCAAGACCTTCGATGTCGCGACCGACCCGGTTGGGGCGTTCGGCGGTCAGACGACGACCGCTTCGTGGAACAGTGGCGGCATCGCCCTGGTCGACGGGCCCATCACGGACGTCGACGGCTACCGCTTCCTCAACATCCCGACGCTCGAGCCCAACCTGAACCCGGGCAACCCGAAGCCCGGCACGCTCCAGGCTGTGTACCAGCCCTGGTGCGGCAACAACCAGGACGGTGCGTTCACGACGGCCGGCAACGGCGGCGCGACGGGTATCAGCACGGACTCCTTCTCCGCGAACGGTGACGGCATCCTCGAGTGCTCGTCGTTCACGATCCAGGCCGGAGATACCGTGCTCGTGGGCGGCAGCAAGCCGCTCGTGATCCTGTGCAGCGGCGACGTGAACATCGCCGGTACGCTCCGCGGCGACGGCGCAAACGGCGGCCCGGGCTTCAACACCGACGGCACGAGCGACTACAGCCCGCACCTGGGCGCGATCTCCTCCGGCGGCCCGGGTGGCGAGGGCGGTCCTGGCGGTGGCGCTGGTGGCAGCGGCGCGAACCCGACGTGGAACACGGACAGCTTGGCCGCGTCCGGCAACGCCAACGGCTCGAACGGTGAGCAGGGCAACACGATGTTCCTGGACCTCGTCGGTGCCGGCGAGGGAACGGCGCCCGCATCGCCTCCGGGTGAGTCCGTGGCCGGCGCCAACGACGGCAGCACGGGCGGCAACGGCGGCGGCTTCGATGCAGGCGCGACGACCGGAGGCAACCTTGGTGGTGTCGCGGCCGGCGCGGCCGGCGGGGCGTTCGGCGACCCGCGCTTCATGCGGCCGATCGCGCTGTTCATGCCCGATCGCGGCTACCAGAGCAACAGCAACATCTCCGGCGGCGGCGGCGGCAGCGGCGGCACGGCCGATGACGACAACGGCGCCAGCGAGGACGGCAACGGCGACGGCACCAACGGCGGCGACGACGGCGGCGGCGGCGGCGGCGGCGCCGCCGGCGGCATCTGGATCATCGCCAAGGGCACGATCAACATCGCGTCCACGGCCGTGATCAGCGTCGACGGTGGCGACGGTGGCAACACCTACGCCCGAGGCAACCAGAACTTCTCGCCTGGTGAGGACGGTGATCCGGGCGGTGGCGATGACTTCCTGACGGGTCCCCTCGATCCGAACGCCGCAGGCAGCGGTGACGGCGGTCCGGGCGGCGGTGGTGCAGGCGGTGGCCTGTACTTCATCTCGCGCGACGGGATCGTCGTGTCGGCCGGCGCCACGATCACGGCGCTGGGCGGCGTGGGCGGCACGTCGGGTGAGGCCAACCGCACCGGCGGCAACGGCGCGCCCGGGCGCATCACCTACGAGACGTTCGACGGTGGCGGCAACATTGCCAACGGTGCGGGCGCGACGACCAGCCCGGCTGCGCTCGAGAACAACAACTCGTTCTTCCCGGCTGTCGACCTCCAGTCGACTGCGCAGAGCAACTGGGTGGACCTCTTCACGGCGAGCACCGAGTGGGCGCCGGTCGTGAACGGCCAGCCGCAGTTCCCGACCTTCAACGGCAACTTCGCCTTCGCTCCGGACGAGGGCTTCCTGCAGCTGGCCCCGCCGCTCGGTGGTGGCAAGACCATCGGCGTCGACTTCGACGCGCGCCTGGAGTTCCAGGGCGCGGACGACCTCGCGCCGGCGCCGGAAGAGGGCATGCCTCCGCCCACGTCCGCGGACGGTCTGACGGCGTGGTTCGACGTCACGAACGTCACCGCCATCAACATGAAGCGCTTCTTCCGCTGGCGTTGGCGCTTCTTCCACAAGGACGGCTGGGGTCAGGATCCGGGCGATCCCGCGGACCTGCCGCTGGCCACGATCTTCGACATGGAGCTCCCCTTCGTTAAGTAGCGAAGCTCCGGTTCGAGACAGCACCGCGAAGCCCCGGGGCCCGGCCTCGGGGCTTCGTTCGTATGGGACGCACAACTCGAGGGACCCCAACCTCGAGGGACCAGGACCTCTCGAGACCGTAGGCCTCATAGGACCATGGAGTGATGCATCGACGCGAGACCCGCCGGCCGCCGCTTCTGGTCCGCTTGGCGGCCCAGTTCGTGGCGCGCGTCTACCTGCGTCGGCCCGAGATGGCCGAGGTGATCGCGATCCGCTATCGCAGCCTGCGCGCGTTCGTCCTGGGACTCGGCAACGAGTTGAGCTACCGCCTGGGATTGCGGCGTGCGGCAGGCCTGATCTCGGCCAACCTCGAGCTCACCAACTACTGCAACCTCCACTGCAGCTTCTGCCCGACGGGCAACGACCTCATGAAACGGCCGCGCGGCTTCATGGACGAGACGACGTTCCGGCGCGCGCTCGAAGGCGCCGGTCCGCTGGAGTTCGTGCTGCTTTTCCAGTGGGGCGAGTCCCTGCTCCACCCGCATGTCGAGGCGCTGGCCAAGGCGGCGCGAGGGCGCCGGGCCCGCACGCTGATCACGACGAACGGCACGTTGCTGGACGACCGGCGCGTGAACGCCTTGCTCGACGCCGGACTCGATCGCGTCACTGTCTCCATCGACGGAGACGCTGCGACGCACGAAGCCGTCCGCGGGGTGCCGTTGGCGCGCTGTGAGGAGGGGCTCGACCGCCTGCTCCGCGCCCGCGATGCGCGCGGTGCGTCCACGGCTGTCGACGTGTCGATGGTCGTCTCCCCGGAGACGGAAGAGGCGGCCGGCGCGTTCGCCGCGCGCTACGAGGGACGTGCGGACCGCGTGCAGCAGATTCCTCTGCTGACGCAGGGCAGCCGGCGAACGCGTTGTCGCGAGCCTTGGCGCGGCGGTCTGGTCGTGCTGCAGGATGGGCGCGTCACGGTGTGCTGCGTCGATCACGACGGAGACCTCGCCGTCGGGGACATCGCGACGGACCGCCTGCGGGATCTCTGGAACGGCAAAGCCATGCAGGCGTTCCGGCGCCGGCATGTGACGGGCGACCTGCCGCCGATCTGCGCGCAGTGCACGGAGTATCCCACCGACGCCGCGGCACCGCGCTTCTCCGTCCGCGACGAGGCATCGCCCGACGCGCCGCACCTCGAGCTGCCCAACCAGGGACGCCGGATCCGGCGCCGGGACGAGGCGCGCCGCGAGAGTCCGTCGAGATGAGGAAGCTGCGACGCCAGTACACCGACATCCTGCGCGATCGCGCGCTGAGCGGGGACGTTGCCGCTCTCGTGAATCACGGGCTGCGCTGGGTCGGCACGGCCCTGAGTCCGCGCGCCCGCCGTCCGCTGGCGGGGCCCGCGCTGGGCACCTTGCTCGTCACGTACCGCTGCGACCTGCGTTGCGCGGTCTGCGACTTGCCTGCACGTGCTGCGGCCCGGCGCCGAGCCGGCGATCGAGAGCTCGACACCGACGCGTTCCGCGCGGTGCTGCGCGACATGAAGGCCATTCGCGTCGCTGGTGTGGGGTTCACGGGCGGAGAGCCGATGCTGCGCGACGACCTGTTCGAGCTGCTACGCTACGCGACCCGGCTGGGCCTGCATGCACACCTCAACAGCGACGGGTTCCGCGTGGCCGAGAACGCCGACGCGTTGCTGGCCACCGGCGTCCGCTCCATCAACCTCTCGCTGGATGGAGCGACGGCGGACGTTCACGACACCGCACGCCGTCGACGTGGATCGTTCGACATCGTCCTCGCTGGATTCCGCGCATTGCGCGCCGCTCGTGGCCCACGGCGCACGCCGCAGCTCACGGCCGTCACGGTTTTGAGCGCGCGCAACCTGCACCAGGCCGGCGCCGTCGTTCGCACCGCCGTGGAGGCGGGTGCCGATCGCGTCGGCGTGATTCCGGTGCACGATTTCGGACACGGCGAGGAGGGCGTCGACGAGGCGGCAGTCCATGCGGGTCTCGAGGAGCTGCGCGCGTTGCACGCCGAGGGCCTCGTCGACAACAGCACCGGGTATCTGGAGCTCCTGCCGCGCGCGTTCCGCGGGGAACCCTCGCCGCTGTTCTGCTACGCGCCGTTCGCCAGCGTGGTTGTCGACTGCTATGGCTCGGTGTATCCGTGCTTCCCCCTGATGGAACGCGACGAGCCGGTCGGTCAGATCCCCTTGGCACCGCTCTGGCGTTCCCAGCGCTATGCCGAGGAGCGCGAGCGGCTGCGCAGCTGCACGGCGTGCCTGTGGAACTGCCACACCGAGATGAACCTGGCACTGCCCCAGGGTGCGTTGGCCCCCGCGCACGAGGTACGCGCATGAACCTGGGCTTCGCCAAGGTGGTCGATCGCGTCGGCGGTGGGCTCATCGCGCGACTCATCGGGTGGGGGGACCGTCTTGCCGAGACCGTGCGCCCGCCGCCTGCCGTCACCGCAGTGCACCGCGTCCTCATCGTGAAGTTCTGGGGACTCGGAAACTGGGCGCTGCTGCGTCCGATCGTGCGCGACCTGCGGGATCGCTATCCGGACGCGCACCTCACGATTGCGACGCTCGCGGGCAACGAAGCGCTCGTACGCGATCTGGCCGACGAGCTCGTTCTCGTGCGCGCACGCCGCAGCGTGCAGACGGTGCAGGACCTGACGCGCGCGGTCGCGCGCCTGCGGCGTCGTCCGCCGGACCTGGCACTCGACTTCGAGCAGTTCGCCCGCGCCGGCGCGCTGCTCGCGCGCCTCGGCGGTGCGCGCCAGCGCATCGGCTTCCGCACCGGAGAGGGCGGCCGCGACGGCCTTTACACCGTCACGGTGCCGTTCCGGGACAACGCGCACGCCTCGCGCTCCTTCCGCGACCTCGCCGAAGCGGGCGGGCTCGCTCCGGCGCCGTACGTGCCCGGGGGGCTCGAGAGCAACGAGGCCGGCCGACGCGAGGTCGAGGCCCTGGTGGGGGCAGCACCCTACGTCGTGCTCCACCCCGGCAGCGGCGACAACTTCACGGGGCGCCGCTGGTCGGCGGCCGGCTTCGCCGCGGTCGGCCGGGCCGCCCGCGCATGCGGCCGGCGTGTGCTCGTCACCGGGGGCCGCGCCGAGCGCGAGCTCGCAACGCGCGTCGCCGCGTCGGTCGGCGATGGCGCGCGCTCGATCGCGGATCGACTCTCCCTGCGCGGGCTCGTAGCGCTGCTCGAGCGCGCCGATGCGGTGGCGAGCAACGACACCGGGCCCGTGCACATCGCCTCCCAGGTGGGCACGCCCGTGCTGGCATTCTTCGGACCGAACACACCGGTGCTCTATGGGCCGCTGTCGGCGGGCTCGCGCGCGTTCTACCGCGAGCTTCCGTGCAGCCCGTGCATCACCGTGGCGAACTACCGCTCGAGCCGCTGCCGCATCCACACGTGCATGGCGGCCATTCCCACGGGTGAGGCGACGGGCGCCATGACGCGCCTCCTGCGCGCGAAGGACCGCACGTTCGCGGAGTCGGCCCAACAGTGAGCGACGGCGGCGTGAACGACGCAGCCGTGGGCGATGCGGCCGTGATCCGCAGGCCGTGGGTCTGGGCCGGAGCCGTCGTGTTCCTCGCCGCGCTTGCCGTGCACCGCGGGACGATGGACGGCGGCTTCGTCTATGACGACCATCGTTTCATCGGCGCCAACGCCTCCATCCAGGACGGCATCCCCTTCATCAGTGCGTTCACGGATCCCGCGACCGCGTCCCATGGCGAGGGCATCCAGCACGATATCTACCGCCCGTTGCGCACCATCCTCTTCGCGTTCGAGTACCAGCTCTTCGGACTCGACGCGACGTGGTGGCACCTCATCAGCGTGTTGCTCCACGCCGCCAACGCCGTGCTCGTCCTGCGCCTCCTGCGGCCCTTGATGCGCGGTGCGTTGCTGCCCTCGGCGGCCGGGGCCCTGCTGTTCGCGCTGCATCCCGTGACCAGCGAGAGCGTGGCCTGGCTCTCGTCGCAGGGCGACCTGCTCGCCATGACGCTCGGCTTGACGGCGCTCATCCTGCTCGAACGTCGCGGGACCGGGCGCACGATCGCGGGCACGGTCTGCTTTGGGCTCGCGTGCCTTGCCAAGGAGTCGGCGCTGGCGCTGCCGGTGATTCTGCTTCTGCGCGACCTCGCCTTGCCTCGCGACGTGGAGGACGCGCCCTCGCCTTGGCGCCGTGCGACCCTCGCGCGCGTCGGCCTCGGCTTCGGGGTCGTGGTGCTCTACTTCGCGATGCGGATGAGCGTCATCCAGGGCCTCGCGCAGGTCGACCACCCGGGCGGCAGCCTGTTGGCCACGGTGCGCGCCATGCTCGCCAGCGCCTTGTGGTACGCAGGCGCTGTCCTCTGGCCTTCGGGGTTCTCCTTCTCCACGCGCATCGACGTGCCCGTGCGCTGGACCGACCCCGAGGTCGTTGCGGGGCTGGGCCTGTTCCTGACGGTCCTCCTCTCCGGCATCTGGGCGCTACGGACGAAGCGCTACGTGCTCGCACTCGCCTTGCTCGGGTTCCTGGCCATGCTCGGGCCGGTGAGCAACGTGGTCGTTCCGCTCAAGACGTTCGTGGCGGACCGCTTCCTCTATCCGGGGCTCGTGTGCGTTGCGATCGGCCTGGCGCTCCTCGTTCGCACGCTGCGCGGCACCGCGTTTCATGCTGCGATGACCGTGCTCGTCTGCGTCTTCGGTGTGCTCGGCTTCCTCACCGTTCAGCGCAACGCGTCGTGGGTGGACGATTTCGCGCTGTGGAGCGCCGTGCGCCGCGACCGGTCTACGAACATCGAGGCCTATCAAGGTCTGGCGTTCGAGTACGCGAAGCAGAAGGAGGTGAAGCTGGCCGAGCGCGCGTATGCGCCCTACCTCGAAGCCAACCCGCTCGACGGCAAGTCCCTTCGCACGCTCGGCGATCTGTTCGGTGAGCTCGCAGACAGTCTGCGCATGACCGACCGCGACTTCGAGGCGACCACGAGCCTCCCGCTGCGCCGCAAGCAGGCGCGGGTTGCACAGCTGCAGCTCTATCGACGCGCGCTGTCGGTCTGGGATCCACCCGGCGGGCTCGTCTTCGGCCGCGGCTCGGAGACGATGCGGCGCGAGATGCTCGTGCGCTGGATGCGCGCCGCGGTCGAGCTCGGCGACCTGCGGGCGGCCAAGTTCGCCAACGACTACGCCATCGATCTCGATGCGGACGGCGCGTATCACCACAGCGACGCACAGGCTGTGCTCGAGAACGCCTCGTGGGTGCGCCGCCGGGCGCGCGTGTTCCTCGCCTGGCGCGCCGTGGAGTCCGTGATGGGTCGGCCGATTCCCGCGGAGCACCGGCCGCGCATCGAGGCGGACCGCGCGGCCTTGTTGGAGGACGTCGGCTTGGATCCCGCGCAACGCGACCAGGCCCTCCTGCTGCCGCTCGCTGATCTCTACCAGGCCCTGATCGACGAGGCGCAGGCCAGCGACGTGCTGGCAACCGATCCCGGGCTGTTCCTGGATCGTGCCGACATCCTGGTTCTCGCCCGGCGGCCCCAGGACGTGCAGGCCACGCTGCGCCTGGGACTGCGCGCGCATCCGGGCCAGCCCGACATGACCAGGATGCTCCAACAGCTCACGCAGCCGCGCCGGGCGCCGCCTCGGAGGCCGCGCTGATGGCGGCGGGGCCGGTCCAGACGTTGAAGGCCTACGCGGGTCTCGGGGCGCGGATCCTCGGCACGCGCTTCGGCTCCACGCGTCCGTTCAAGGTCACGTGGATGCTCACGGACCGCTGCGACTGCCGCTGCACGGGCTGCCTCATCTGGCAGCGCGACAAGCGCAAGGAGATGAGCGCGGCGGAGATCGGCGCAGTGCTCGCCGGCGCGCCGAGCCTGCGGTGGGTCAACCTTACGGGCGGGGAGCCGTTCCTGCGCGACGACATGGTCGCCATCGCCGAGGCGGTCCGCGCTGCGCTGCCCAACCTCGCGGTGCTGGACTTCCCGACGACGGGCCAGCGCACGGACGTGATCGTGCGCGACGTCGAGGCGATGACGAAGCTCGGCATCCCGAAGCTCTTCGTGACATGCAGCATCGAGGGACCGCCGGACATCCACGACGAGCTGCGCGGGCGGCCGGGCGCCTTCGACAACATGATCCGGACCTACGTGGCCCTGCGTGCGATGAAGGGTGTGGATGTCTATCTCGGCATGACCCTGACGGAGCGCAATGCCGGCAGTGTCGACGCGATGTTCGAATCGGTGCGCGAGCGCGTGCCGGGAGTCGATTGGTCGGACGTCCACTTCAACGTCTACACGGAGAGCGGCCACTACTACGAGAACCTGGACGCAGATGCGCGCGCGCCCGACGACGTGCAAGCCGTGATGGAGCGCGCGCTGCGCAGCCGCGAGGGGTCGTGGAACCCGGCGGACCAGATCGAGGCCGCTTACATCCGCTTGCTTCCCGAGTTTCTGAAGACGGGCCGGAGTCCCTTGCCGTGCAAGAGCCTGCGTGCGGTCGTGTTCATCGACTCGGCGGGCGACGTCTATCCCTGCACCGTCTGGGACCGCAAGCTGGGCAACGTGAAGGAGCAGTCGCTCTACGACATTCTCGACACGGCCGAGGCGGAGAAGACGCGCGAGATGATCGCTGCGGACGACTGTCCCGGCTGTTGGTCACCATGCGAGGCGCACCCGACGATCGTGGCGAGCGCTCCGGAAAGTCTCACGAAGCGACCGAAGAAGTAGCTTCTCCGCAGAGGCACAGAGTCGCGGAGCGCTACACGACTGCGCCGAATCGCCAGTTTCGAGCGAGAGCCGCTTGCGGTCCCAAAATGGGACTCAGGGCAGGCATCGCATCGACGGCGTGCTCCGCTCTGCGCCTCTGCGGAGTCACTCGAGCGGCGTGCGGTCCCAGAGGTAGTCGCCCAGCACGAGCGCATCGAGCTGCATCGCCTTCACGGATGTCAGCGCCTGCTCCGCCGTGTTGACGATCGGCTCGCCGCGGCGGTTGAGGCTCGTGTTGATGACGACCGGCGGATGTCCGCGCGCCTCGAGGGCGTCGAGGATGCCGCGGATGAAGTCGCTTTCGCCCGGCGCGACGGTCTGTACGCGCGCCGTCCCGTCCACGTGAACAACACCCGGGATCTCGTTCTTCGCGTGCTCCGTGGCGTCGAAGGTGAGGATCATGTACGGGCTCGCCACCTGGCCTTTGAACCAGCGGTTGTCTTCTTCTCGCACGAGGGGTGCCAACGGCCGCCAATCCTCGCGTCCCTTGAGTGCGTTCACGCGATCGCGTGAGGTCGTCGTCGTGGGGGAGGCGAGGATGCTGCGGTTGCCCAACGCGCGCGGGCCAAACTCCGCCCTTCCGCGCGCGACCGCGACGATCTTCCCGTCCGCGATGCGCTCTGCCACGGCAGCCGCGCTCGCGGGTGCCATGCCTTCGCGCTCGACCAGGATGCGCGCCTCCTCGTCCGTGATGTCGTACCCGAGGTAGAGCGTGCCGAGCGGGGCGGCCGGATTGCCCGTCAATCGGCGGTGAACCTCCGCCGCCGCGCCCCACGCCGCGCCCGCATCACCCGCTACGGGGAACGGGCGAACCGCGACGCCCTGTTCCACCATGGCCTCTCGGACCTTTCCGTTCATCGCGCAATTGAGGAACAGGCCGCCTGCCATGGACGCATCTCGTGCGCTTTCGGCGTCGCACGCTTCGATGGTCGCGAAGATCCCCCAGAGCATCGTCGATTTCTGGATGCCCAGCGCGATGGTGGCATCTCCATCGCGCAACGGTTCGTCGGGATCGCGAGCCGGTCCGAATGTCTTGACGAAGTGGTCGCTGTAGAGCCGGCTCTCACCCCAGGGAAAGCCGTAGAAGCGCTTCGGGATCCAACAGAGATCCTTCTCGCCGTACACGAGCAGATCGAACGCCTGCATCATGCGATCGGCTTCCGCGTCGCCATAGGCGGCAAGGCCCATCGTCTTGCCTTCGTCCATCTCGGGGACGAAACCGAGCCACTGCGTGACGGCCGCGTAGGCCTTGCCGGGACTGTGCGGGTAGACCGCGCGTCGGATGCGTCGCAAGGCGTGCGCCTTCGCGCTCCAAGTTGCCGCCGTGGTCCACTCGCCCATGCCGTCGGCGGTGACGATCGCACCCGTGCCGCCGGGCAACGCAAGCGCAGCCGAGGCCGCGTGGGCGAGGTGATGCGGGATGCGGTGCAGCGGTGCGGTGAAGCCCGCATCCTGGAGGTCCATCTCGAGGCCGCGCATGGCCTCGAGGTACCCGCGCCGGCTCGGGAGCAGGGTGTCGGGCGGATCCCGGAAGAACGCCATGGAGCGCGGCAGGTGTCGCAGAACGTGCCACAGCTTCTGGCGGCGTCCCATGTCGCGCGTCCAGGGAAAGGCGATGGCGTCGACCTCGCTCTTCGAGACGCCTGCGCGAGACAACGCAGCGTCGATCGCATCGGCCGGAAAGGCCGGACTGTGGCGCCTACGGTCGTAGCGCTCCTGCGAAGATGCGAACACCGCCTCGCCGTCGACAAGCAGAACGGCGGCCGCGTCATGACCGAAGGCATTGAGGCCGAGAACGATCACTTCCGGCGTGTCTCCCGACGGTCCGGTGCCTTCACAGTGCGACAATGCGCCGGTATCGTACGCCGCCGACCTCGTACGTGGCGGAATTGGGGTCTCGTCCGCATGCCCGAAAGCCTTCCGGCTCCTCTTCAGTTGCAGGTTCCGACGCACCTCGCGTTCGTGCGACCGGTCCGCAAGATGCTCGAGGGGTTGCTCTACGCGCAGGGGTGGACGGAGGACGACGTCGACGACGCGGCATTGATCATCACGGAGATCGTGCAGAACGCCGTCGAGCACGGCTCGCGCGGCGACGGCACCGAGTCGGTCCGCATCGTCATCGATGCGCGCACGGACGCGGTTGAGATGGAGGTCGAAGACCCGGGCAGCGGTGAAGATCCGCGGACCGCGCTGGAGCGCGACGTCGAGACCCCCGTGCCCTTGGAGGAGTCGCGCGGCCGCGGTCTCTTCTTGATCTACCGGCTGGCGGGCGACATGCAGCGCACGCTCGGCGAAGCGGGCGGCCTGTGCATCCGCGCGCGCAAGGAGATCAGCGCCTCATGAAGGGCCAGTGGGACTTCCTCACGGGCGACCCCGAGAAGGACCGGCGCAACGTCGGCATCCTGCTCGATTCCGTCGAAGAGCTGTACGGGCAGCTCGGCCTCGAGAAGCTCATGCGTCGTGCCGTCGATCGCGCCATCCGCGTGACCGGCGCCGAGCGCGGCATCCTGTTGCTGGCCGATGAGGAGGGAACACTCGAGCCCCGCGTTGCGCGCACGAAGGAAGTGCACGATCTCGAGCTCGACCTGCGCTACAGCCAGACCGTGGTCGATCGCGTCTGGCAGAGCGGGGAGCCGTCGCTCACGATGGATACGGCCGACCAGCACCAGGCCGACCTCAGCGCATCGATCCTCTCGCTGCGCCTGCTCTCCGTCATGGCGGTTCCGCTGCCCATCAAGGGGCGCACCATCGGTGTGCTCTACGTCGACAGCACGGCCAAGGTGAAGGAGTTCACGCAGTCGGAGTTCTCGGTGTTCCAGGCGTTGGGCGGACTCATCGCCCTGGCCGTCGAGAACGCGCGGTTGATGGCGGAGAAGGCCGAGCAGGAACGCATCAAGCGGGACCTGCTCGCCGCGCAGCAGATCCAGCAGCGCCTGCTGCCGAGCGACCTGCCCCGGCTCGAGGGCTTCGAGCTCGCGGGTCGTGGCATCCCGTGCGATGAGACCAGCGGCGACTACTACGACGTGATTCCCTACGGAGCGGGCCGGTACGCGCTGGTCGTCGGCGATGTCAGCGGACACGGGCTGGGGCCCGCGCTCCTCATGGCCTCGACCCGCGCGCTGCTGCACTCGTCGCTCCACACCCACCCCGGCCCCGTCCAGGTGCTACAGAGCGTCAACGCCTTCCTCGTGCGCGACACGCCCGACAACGCGTTCATGTCGCTGTTCATCGGCTCGCTCGACCCGTCCGTGGGGCAGATCCACTACGTGAGCGCCGGCCACAACCCGCCGCTGCTGCTCCGCGCCGACGGGTCGATCGAGGAGTTCGAGCGCACCGGGCCGGTGCTCGGGATCATGAGCGACGCCGTGTACACGGAGAGCGACGCCCGGACGCTGGCGCCCGGCGACGTCCTGATGCTCTACACCGACGGCATCTTCGAGGCCCAGGGGCCCTCGGGGGAGATGTACGGCGAGGAGCGGCTGCGCGAGAGTCTCACGCGGCACGCGGCCGGGGGCGCAGGAACCGCGTCGCAGATCCTGGAGGGCCTTCTCGAAGACCTCTCCACCTTCGCGGCCGAACGGGACCTCGACGACGACGTGACCTGCTTGGTCGTCCGGGTCACGTGACGACACGGGCCTTGCCCGTACCCGTTGGTATGCTCCCGCGATGCGAGGCAGCCGGTACCTGCTTCTCTTCGTCGTGTTCCTCGGGCTGGGCCTCCTCGCGGCGTGCGGGGAGGACGATTCCGGAGGGGGGGCACGTACGCCCGTTACGCGCAAGGGGGGGAAGACGCCCACGGAGAAGGCGCCCCTGCCCGAGCACCGGCTCGAGATGGAGTGGTGGCGCCGCAAGGTCCCGATCAGCCTGTTCCTGACGGGCGGCGAGATGGGGATGCTGCGGCCGTGCGGCTGCGACACGCCGCCCATGGGGGGGCTCGAGCGCGCCGCCATCGTGCTCGACATGCTCCAGGAACGGCAGCGCAAGGCGGACGGCGTCGTCGCCGCCATGTCCCTCGGATCCTCCGCGAAGGCGACGGGCGAAGAGCAGGAGGAAGCCAAGGCCGCGTACCTGCGGGCCGCGCAGGACGCGATGGGATACGCGGCGGTGCTGCTTGGATCCACCGACGTACGCGTCAATGCGATGACGCAGCCCCAAGGCGACACGGGGGCCGCCGTGCCGCACCCGCCGATCAACGTGCGGCTTGCACCGGTCAACCCTGCCGTGGACAGCCTGCCGCTCGTCGACCTGAATCTCCGCACACTCAAGGTGCGCGCCCTGAGCGTGGTCGAGCCCGACGAGGCGGACGCACTCCAGAGCGGGTTCTTCGCCGATGCGGCGATGTCCATCTCGCGCGCGCTCGAGGGCCTGCAGCCGCGGCCGGACACGCTGTGGGTCATCGCCATCCGGCTGCAGTACGCATCGACTTTGCAGACCTTGAAGGGCAGCCTGAAGCGTCTCGGCGGCGGCATCATCATCGACGTCTCCGGCAAGAGCGGGCTGGGCGAGATCAAGGTGGACGACCGCCGCGTGGCCGCCGACACCGAGCCCTTGGTGGTTCGGCTGGATCGCTTCGGCAAGGCGGTCGGCGTACTGGACGTCACGCCCGCGGAAGACGGTGCGAGCTGGTCGGTGAACTACCGGCGCATCGCGCTCGTCCCGCAGTGGGAAAAGTACGACCGCAAGCTCGCGCGTGACGTGCGCGCACTCGAAGCGCTCTACCGCACCTCCGTGCGCCAGCGCGGCTACCTGAAGCGTCTCATCCACCACGCGGACGACGGTGCGTCGTACGTGGGGTCCAGCAAGTGCGCGGAGTGCCACGGCGCGATCTATCGCGACTGGCGCAAGAGCGTCCACGCGGGCGCTCTCGATACGCTGGAGAAGATCGACTACCACTGGGATCCGGAGTGCGTGCGCTGCCACACCGACGGTTGGGAGCGCGGCCAGGGCACCGACTGGATCGTCACGGAGACGGGCTTCCGCGATCCGGATACCACGCCCTATCTCGGCGGCGTCGGCTGCGAAGGGTGTCACGGCCCGGGCTCGACCCACGTAGCCGACCCGTACAACAAGTCACTCTTCGACAAGGGCGGGCCGAACGTCACCAAGCCGGGCCTCGACGTCTGCATGCGCTGTCACGACGAGGAGAACAGCCATCGCTTCCAGGCGCGCTACAAGGACGTCCTGCCGCTCGTCAACCACGAGGGCGTGCCGCTCGACCGCCGTACGGTCGTGCCGCCCGAGAAGCGCCAGGGGAAGTGACCCGCAGGCGGGTTCGTTCGTTGAGAGAATGAAGACGCCGACGTGCCCCTTTTTCTCGGGCTGTCGGCCCGTGGATACGATGACCCCGTGAGCGACGACCCGCCCCCTGCCCCGAGCGAGGCCCCGGCCGAGAGCAAGCTCGCCGTGCGGACGCGCTGGGCCGTGGCGATCTCCAGCGTCGCGGCGATCGCCCTCATGCTCGCGGTCATCGTCCTCGCGCGCCAGGACGACGCCGGCCGAGAAAGGGGCAAGCGCACGAGCACGGTCCGCCCGCGAATCGGCGACGCCCAGACCTTCGGCGGCATCCAGCAGGCGGAGCGCGATCGCAACTCGGCGTGCGGCACGGTCGACCTCGACGAGCCGCCGGTCGTGGAGTTCCTCGTCGACGGCGGGAAGCTCGACTTCGGAAAGCTCAAGCAGGGCGTGAAGTTCCAGCGCCTCGTCGAGTTCCGCAACGGGGGCAGCGGTCCCCTCTGCGTCTACAACGTGAAGACGGGCTGCGGCTGCATGAAGGCAGAGTTCCAGGACAAGGAGAAGGAGCGCTACGAACCCGGTGAGAAGGGCACCGTCGTGCTCCACGTCGATACGGCGCGCGTGCAAGGCACCGTCGCAAAGGACGTGACGATCCTCTCGAACGATCCCAAGAACCCGCGGCGCTCGTTCCGCGCCACGCTCGAGGTCAACGCGGGCCTGATGGCCGACCGCTCGTTTCTGGACTTCGGCAGCGCCGCGCCGGGACAGCCCGTAACCCGTGCGCTGCTCCTGAAGAGCCCCAACGACGAGCCGGAATGGAAGGTCACGGGCCTCGAGAGCACCCGGCGCGTGCCCGGGCAGGACCCGATCGAGTACACCTTCAAGACCGAGCCGATCAAGGACCCGCGCTTCCGTCGCGTGAAGCTGTCGATCACGCACCCCGGGTTCAGGCAGACCGGCTCGATCCAGGACAGCATCGTCATCAAGACGACCCACCCGGAGCGCCGCGCGATCCGTCTCGGCGCACGGATCAACATCGTGCCGCGCATCCTCTCGCGCTCGCGCGTCATCAGCCTGGGCTACGTGCGCTCCGGACACGCCCGTCCGCCCACGCGTGCGCGCATCCAGGCCGGTGCGCCGGGCGTGGAGTTCGAGATCAAGGCCGTGGAGGTGGTACCCAAGGACGGCGAACAGACCACCCCGGCGGGCCCCGGATTCACCGCAACGTTCGGGTCGGACGAGCGCGGTTGGTGGGTGGACGTGAAGTACGACGGCAAGGCCCGCAAGGCCGGTCTGCTGGAAGCGGTTCTGCTCGTCCACTTGAGCGACACGGAGCAGCCCGAGCTGCGCGTACCGGTCCGGGCCACCATTCGCAAGCCGCGCTAGGGCCGCGACGAACCGGTTACCGAAACGGGCCGCCAGGCGTCACTATCTGCGGAAATACGAGCGTTTCTGGCGTCGTTCCGCACCCTGCCGCGCCAGCACGGTTACGGTGTGATGACCGCGTTCGAGAACCTTTTTGGGAGGGCGAACCGGCGCATGACAATCAGCGTCCGCGTTCCGATTGAGGTGCCCATGACCTGGTGTCGCACGACCTTTGCCGCCTTGCTCATGCTCTCGTGCACCGGCGCGCTGCTGGGCTGCAAGACCTCGCTGGACTTGCGCGCCCCGCGCGTCGCGTGGCCGATCGAGCCGGAGCACATCGTCTTGCCCGTCGGCGATCGCGAGTCCATCGCAGCCGTCGCCGGCTTCGAGCCGTTGGCCGAAACGACCATCCTCGATCCCGAGCTGCCCGGCGGCGCCGGCGTGGCGACGACACCCGCACTCGATGTGCCGTCGGTACCCGATGACCCGGCGGTACCCGGTGATGCCCCGGCGCCCCTGCCGGATCCCCTGGCCGACGCCGGCGGCATGGAGCCGACACCGGATCCGATGCCGGCCGATCCGGTACCCACGGACCCGGTACCGACCGACCCGCCGCCGACGGACCCGGCTCCGGCCGGGCTGGAGCCGCTCGATCTCCCGCCCACCCCCGAGCCGACCGCACCGACCGAGCCCGCGCCGTTCGACATGGACCCGCCGCAGCCGCGCGGACCGCCCAGCGGATTGGTGCCGCGCCAGCCCGTGCAGCCGCTGCCCAGGCCCACACCGGTGCCGGCTACGCCCATGCCGACCCCGCGAGGGCCCGTCGTAGCGGAGTGCCCGCCGGTCCAAGGCGTGCCGCCGCGCCCGCCGCCCCCGCAGTGGGATCCGGCGCGCGATCTCGTCCGGCGTCTGGGCCCCGACGGGCGACCCGTCGGCGGCAGCCCGGCGACGACCGACCCGGCACCGACGCCCGGCGATGTGTTGCCCCCCCCGGCCGGCGATCCCGTTGCACCGCCCGCCGGCGACCCGTGGCTACCGGGCAATCACGCACCGCCGGTTGCGGACCCCGACGCGCCGCCCGCTGGCGTACCGCCCTCCAGCCCCTGGCTCTCCGACACGACGGGCGCAAGCAGGCCGCGCGCGCCGGTCCCCGCGACGCCGGCACCGGCTGAGCAGCCCGACGACCCGGGGCTACCGCCCGGCGGTGTGTTGCCCACGCCTCTCGGGCCGCCACCTGCCGGCCCCACGCCCACGGCACCCTCCGTCGACCCCGTGCCGCGGTCCACGCCGCCGCGACCTGCACCGCCGGCCGGCGATCCCTGGTTGCCTGGTGGCGGCTCGACCCAACCGCCTCCCGTTGATCCGCCCCCGGCCGTTGACGGGCCGCCGCCCGCAGATCCGGCCTCGCCCGCCGGCGATCCGTGGTTGCCCGGTGGAGGTTCGACGCAGCCGCCGGCAGTCCCGGATCCGGCGCCGACCGCGCCCGACACGCCGCCGGTGCCGGAGCAGCCCGCGGGCGACCCGTGGCTGCCCGGTGGTGGGACGACGACTGCGCCGCCGCCCGTCGCCGACACCCCGCCTGCACCGCGACCCGACGATCCGTGGCTTCCCGCCGGCGATCCCAGCACGCGACCGCCCGCGGAGCCGGCAGACCCCCTCGCCGACCCGGCCCCGGTGCCCACGCATGCAGCGACCGTGATGGAGCAGGTCACGCTGCTGCGCGACGCACCCGGCAATGCCGAGGTCACGGGCTACCCGGCCCACCTGATGCCGTCCGCGGAGCCCGGCATGGCGCTCACACCCGGGCGCAAACCCGCCGTCGTCGTGTTCTATGACGACAGCCGCCGCGAGTCCGACCTCCTCGCTGCCGAGGTGTTGCCGGTCCTCGCGCGCTACCGCGACAAGATCGACTTCGTTGCCGTCGATCGCAGCGCGGGTGCAACCCCGCAGGCCGGTGTCACGCCGCTCATCGAGACGTATCTCGGCGGCGTGCCGACGCTCGTCGTGCTCGACCGCAATCGCAAGACGCGGCTCTACAACAAGACGGGCGACCTGACCGCGCGTCGCCTCGACGCGGCGCTCAACGAAGTCACGCGCGCTCCGGTCGACCCCGTGCCCTCGCCGCCGGTCGATCCGCTGCCCGTTGACCCGCCGCCCGCAGACACGCGGCCCACCGACCCGACACCGCCCAGCGATCCGACACCGCCCGCCGATCCGGGCGGCGACGCGCCGCGCCCCGGGATGTCCTTCACGCCGCCGCTCGGCTACACGGCGAAGCAGCACGTGGACCGGTTGCGCTCGAACCCGGGCGATGCTCGGGTGCCGGGGTATCCGTCCGACATCGTGCCCTCCGCGAAGGCCGAGACCGTGCTCTCGAGTGGGCATCGACCGGTCGTGCTCATCTTCTACGACAACACGTCGAAGGCTTCGGACCTTCAGGCGGCCGACTTCCTGCCGGTGCTCATCCGCCGGAAGAGCGAGGTCGATCTCGTCTTCGTCGACGTGAACGCCGGCGCGAACTGGAACAAGGCGCAGAAGACCGTGGTGCGGACGTACTACAACTTCTACGTCCCGACGACCGTCGTGCTCGCGGCCAACCGCGCGCCGGTGAAGTCGTGGTACAGCCGCATCAAGGCAGCCGACCTCGAACGCGCGATCGACGAAGCACTCTTGCGCTAAGAACCTCCGCAGAGGCGCAGAGTTCAGGAGCGTCGCTAGCGATCGCTGCGTCGCGCGCGTAGATCCTCTGCCCTTTCTGATCTGTGGCGGGCAGTGTGGGGAAGCTTGCTTCTGTTCTCAGACACCGCTCTGCGCCTCTGTGGAGGCTACGAGTCGCCGTCGGCCACTTCCTGCAGGTAGCGCTCGAGGTGGGGGACCTGCTTCGCCAGGCGCGCCTTCGCGCGGTGGAGAAACTGCCCGACGCTCTCGGGGTTCACACCGAGTGTCGCCCCGATCGCCCTGTAGTCGAGACCGTCCAGGTAGCGGAGCGTGAGCAACAGCCGGTCACGCTCCGCCAGCTGCGCCAGCGCGGTGCGCAGGCTCTGCACGGCCGCCACGCGTTCTTCCTCGAGGAGGTTGTCTGCGGGCGTCTGCGCACCCGGCCGCTGGGGGACGCGGCCGGCGTCCTCGAGGTCGTGCGGCAAGCGGTTGCCGCGCCGAAGCAGTCGTAGCACCTCGGTGCGGCAGATGACCCCGAGATACGTGGAGACGCGGTACTTGGAGTCGTAACGCTTCAGCAGGATCCGATCGCGACGCAACAGCGCGAGGAAGACGTCCGCCACCACGTCATCGACGTCGCTGTCCTTCGCGCGTCCCGTGCGGCGCGCGAGCATG
Organism: Planctomycetota bacterium; assembly: GCA_028281445.1. Lineage (GTDB taxonomy): Bacteria > Planctomycetota > PLA2 > PLA2 > JAEUHO01 > JANQJW01. Next base: position 24,344 of record JANQJW010000110.1, read on the forward strand.
CGACGGGCGAGTGCCGTGAGCAACGGCCCGAAGCGATCGACGAACTCCTCCCACGCACCGCGCTCGCCCGCGGCACAGGCGGCGACAAGCTCGGCTTCGGGACGGAGATCGTCACGCTTCACGTCACTTGACGGGCTTGGCACCCTGCTCCGGCGTCACGACGGGTGCCTGGATCGGCGGCATCGGCTTCGTGGCCTTCTTGAGGAAGAGGATGGCCCAGGCGGTGTCGAGCATGTCACTCGCCTCGAAGTGAGCGCCGCCGCCCAGCGAACCCGTCGACCAGCGGCCGTTGTCGAGCTGCTTGCCCACGAGATAGCGCGCGCCCGTCACGTACCAGTCGTGCTGGCCGATCAGCACGCGGCCCGCCAGGATCGCCGCGCGCTCCAGGCCATAGAGGTAGTAGAAGTGCCATGCGGGTGCGTTCCCAGGCGGGTTGCGCTGGACCGTGAAGTTCACGTCGAGCCACGCGAAGCCGTCCTGTACGGCGCGCCGCACCTTGACCGACATCTGCGCGGAATAGATCGGGAGCTTGCGCGGGCGGGTGAGGGCATCGTGGCAGATGGCGAGGCAAGCGATGCCCGCCGTCGTCATGCTGCCGGTCGCAAGATAGGGATTGGGCAGGTAGCTCCAGCCGCGCGCGCGGTCGCCCGCGCTGACCTTGTAGACGGGATCGTTCTTTTTCGTGCCGCCGACCGTGCGCAGCACCTTCGGACCGTCCTGCTCCTGCGTCTCCAGCATGTGCTCGGCTACGCGCTTGAAGACGCGACCCGGCACGGTCATGCCGCAGTCGCGCGCTGCGCGCAGACCCAGCAAGGCGTACTGCGTGTTGCTCAGATCCTGGCGCGTCTTGGGGTAGCCCCAGCCGCCGCCGTCCTTCTGCTTGCTGACGAGCCACAGCGCAAGGTCGCGCATCCAGGCCTTGGCGTCGTCGGGCAGCTTGCAGGGGTTGCCCTTGTCCTTTGCCGTGACCGTCTTGCGACGGCGGCCCTTCTTCACCTTGCCTTTGCCGTGGTGGTAGGCAGCAATGAACATGAGCAGCGTGCCCGTCTCGTAGGTCGTCCGGCTGCCGCCGGCCGCAAGTTCCTTGTCGCGGCGCATGCAGAACGCCATCGCCTTGTCGAGGCACTCGTCGCCCTTCTTGTCGCCGGCGGCGATCAGGGCCAGGCCGGCCAGGGCCGTCGTGCCGATGCCGTAGTCGCTGTGAGTGCCCCCGGCGCGGCTCACGATGCCGCCGATCTTGCCGCTCTGCTTCTGGACGGCGCGCAGGTACTCGGCCCCGCGTTTGATCGCCAGGTCGATGCGTTTCTGCAGGGTCTTGTCAGGTACTCCCGGCTTGCCCTTGGGCTTGTCCTTCCCCGCGGCGGGCGCCGCTGACACCCCGATTGCGAGCATCGCGACGGCCAGAGCCTGGAGAATGGCGGGGCGGCGGCTGTTCATGGCTGTCTCCTAGGGGGGCCGGGCGATTCTACCCCCCGCAAACGTCGTGCGATTCGCCCGGAAGCCTGCAAACAGGCGCCGGCACGCTGCGTAGGCTGGTGCAGGGGTTCCCACGTTTCCAGGTCGGTCGGCCTGTGTGGGGACCTGCAGGAAACGTGCTCACCACTTGCGAGGGGCCATGACGTCGATCAGCGCCACGATGCCTGCCCGCGCTGCGAAGAGCGGGAAACGCAGCCGCCCCCGCGACCTCGAGGCCCGGGCCCGCCGCCGTGCCGAGGACCGCGCGCTCGTGGCGGGGATCCTCGGTGGCGACGAGGACGCCTTCCGCCGGCTCGTCGAGCGCTACGAGCGCCCGCTGTTCTGGGTGGCCCACGACATCCTCCTGGACGCCGAAGAGGCGCGTGACGTAGTGCAGGAGGCCTTCATCCGCATCCATGCCGCCATCGATCGGTACGACCCGCAGCGCGACCTCGTCAACTGGATCTTCCGCATCGCACGCAACCTCGCCATCGACGCGTTCCGCCGCCGCCGCCGTCGCGCGACGCCGGTCGAAGACGTCGCCGCGATGGGTGAGGAAGGGCCGGAGCTCCACGGCCGGCCCGTGCGCAGCGGCAGCCAGGATCCGGATCTCTCCGGCCAGGTGACGCTGGTCCTCGGTGCCCTGCCCGTGGAGTACCGCCTGGCTCTCACGTTGCGCGAGTTCCATGGGCTCTCGCCGCGCGAGATCGCCGAGGTCACCGACTGCAGCTATCCGACCGCGCGCTGGCGCTTGCACCGCGCGCGCTCCTTATTCAAGAAGGCCTGGGAAGACCGCTTCGGCGGTGCCGAGGCCGGGCAGAAACCCGCATGACGTCCGACACCACGCAATCCCCGACACCCGATTCCCTCCTGCGCGAGCGCCTCGAGCTGCTCGAGGCCCAGCTTGCCGCACTCGCGGCCTACATCGACGACGACGACCGCTCGCTCGATGCCGTGGCCACGGCGCTCGCCGATCTGGACGCCGCGGTCCGCAGCGACGCCGCCGATGCCGCCGCCCTGGCGGACCGCATCGACGCGGCCCGCTCCCTGGCGACGTTGCGCCTGCGTCGCGTCCCCGACGGCGCGCTCGACGGCGTGTACGAGGCTGTACGCGCGCGCATGGCCGGTAGTGACGAGGGACTCGTGCAGGCCGGTATCTCGCGCAGCTTCCTCGATGCCCCGCGCTCGTTGGCGATCTGGCGGCGCACGGCGGTAGCCGCCATCGCGCTGCTAGCGCTGGGTGCAGGCCTCTGGATGAGGGCGCCGGCGACGGACGGCGAGCCCGGAACGGCCGCCGCGGAGAGCGGGGATCCGCGCGATGACTTGTTGCGACGCCTCACGCCCGTGAGCGACGCCGTGCCCGACGTTCCGGCCAACCGGCTGTTCCGCGTCGGAGGCCAGCCCGGTCGCCCTGTCGATGCGCGCCGCATTCTCGACGGCATCCGCATCATGCCCGTGCGCGAGCTGCTGCCTGTCGAACGGAATTAGCCCTTTCTCCCGTACGCTGTGCGTCCAACACGCATGAGTCGTTCCACGCTGTCTCTCCGTCTCCTGGTCACCGCCTTGGGTGTCGGTGCAACGCTGCTATGCGCGCGCAGCACCGGGGCGGACGAGCACGAGCTCAAGGTGGCGGAAGCGGCACGCCCGTCCGTGGTGCGCGTGCGCTGGCGCGACATGCACCTCCCGACCATCACCGCCGCGCGCAACGCCGTGATCGTGCGCAAGGACGGCCTGCTCCTCATGGCAGGCCCGCCGCCGAGTCGACACGGAACGATTGCCGTGACGCTCTACGACGGGCGCGAGATGCGCGCACGCCTGGTTGCCGGCGATGCCCAGACCGCGTTGTCGATCCTGCGCGTACCGACAACCGGCCTGGTGCCCGTCAAGGTGCCGCCGCCGCCGTCCGCGACGCACGCGCACCCCGTCGCGACGAACGCAGGCTTCGCGCCGCGGCCGCTCGCCATGCCGCGCCTGGGAACCCGGGCTGTGATGGTCACGGGGGACGGCGCCGTGGCGCTGGGGGCCGTGCGCAGCTGGGGCCATCACGGCACGGTGCTCGACCCGACGTCCCGGCGGCGCGTTCGCACCACGGGCCTGTTCGCGGCCGCGATGGCGGCGGTCGACACGGACGCGGGCTCGCCGGTGCTGGACCGCGACGGCACCCTGCTCGGCCTCATGGTCGGGCGCCGGGCGACCAAGGCCCCGGAGCGCGGCGTTCCTCCGCCCCGGGGCGGGCTCGTACAACGCCCCGAGCCGGTCGAGGCGGTGGCCGTCCCGGCCG
>JANQJW010000017.1 GCA_028281445.1 Planctomycetota bacterium
GAGTGCGCGCCCAGCAAGCCGCAGTGTCCGTGTGGTCCTCCTGCGGGGACTGGCGCATTCGCGCCCGGCATCGAGGTTAGCCGACCCGAGACAGGTGCACATGTGCACAAGCTCCGTCGTGGTCCTGGAGATACGCTCTGGGAGAAACAGGCTCGTCGCGAGTCGCTTGGTCAGGGCGCCATGACGCCGGATGCCTCAGCGATGGGCTATGGACCCGTTCAACCGCCCACTACACCCGACGTTGGTCATGCGCCGCCTTCTGCTCCGCCTGTGGTGCATTCGGGGGACAAGTTCGGCGACCAAGCGTCGGCGGGTCGAGCAACACAGGAGCCCAGCACGTTTCAGCCGGGTGGCATGGGCACGACCGCGCGCGTTGTGCCCAGCACGACAATGGGCGCTGTATCCCCTACGGGCGGTGCGGCGGATTTCTCCCAGCACGGCAGCTTTGCCCCTCCCGGCGTTCCTCCACGTCGAAGTGAGACCGACTCGACGTATGGGCCCGACTCAGGCGTACCTAGCGGGCACTCATTCGAGGCCACAGATGTCCAGGTCCTCCGACCCGGAGACGCCGGGACCGTAGAGCGCGGTGGCAATGTGCCGACTCATCCGAGCTCGGCTCCGTCTCCAGTTACGTCTCCCACAATCGCCTACGAACTCCCACACCAAGGTGCGGTTGTTCCCGAGCAGGGCGCTGCGATTCCCTCCGGCGGTCTCGTCCCTGACCTGCGACCCCGTCCTGGTGGTGAGACCCTTGCCGAGAAGACCGCGCGCAGAGAGTCCCTCGGCGGTTCGATCATGGTGACGCCCGGCCAATTCGCTGGCGGTCCCACCAGCCATGAAGCTCCCGGTCCGGCTGACGTTTACCGTGAGGCGATCACGCATGGACAGGAGTACGTGGCGCCCCCTCAGTTGCTGGTCGATGAATCGACGACGCGACCCGCCCCCCCTCCGGCGGGAGCGATCATCGGCGAGAAAGCCATGGCCGGCGGCATCACGAAGGCAGCGCGGATCACCCCTCCGCGGGGCGTCGGTGTGCTCGAGGCGAAGCTGGCTGCGTTCGCCGAGAGTCCCGCGGAGCCGGCGACGGTGGACACGGGCATGCTCACGCCAGGAGGCGGCATTGCTCCAGGAGTCCGAGCCCCAACCGGAGATTCAGGACCCGCAGGGTCGATGTCGATCACCCAGTCGGTTACCGGCTTCGACCCCGACTGGGGGACGCCGCCAGAGACGGTCCAGGGCGGTCTTCTGAACTGGAATCGCAGCCGGTTGATCTACGAGGTGCGAGGAGGAGCGGCTCCGCCCTACGGGTCGCCGCAGCGCTTCCTCTACGACGAACTGAAGCGCTTGGAGAGTCAGGGCATCTTCGTGCAGCCCTACGTGGAGCCCCGAGCTCCGGACGCGTGGCGCTTCCGGTGGGTGCGCGTGACGACGGACTATCCCGACGTCGCAAGTCCGTACGCGATCATTGGGGATTTGAAAGACCACTTCGTCGGAGCAGCCCTAGAGCGAGCCAAGTTCCCACGAACGGCGGAGCCCGTGCCGGCCGAGATCGAGATCGAAGGCCCCGCATTGTCCACCGTGTTGGGGGAGGAGGACGAGGGAGTCCAGATCGAGGGCGAAGCGCTCCCTACGGCACTCGGTGAGGAAGCATCCATCGAGATCGAGGGCGAGACACTTGCCACGGCCACCGACGATGTCAGCGAGCCGCTACTCGGATACCACGACGACTCGCAGTACACGCCGGCCCCAGCCAAATTGGACGTGCGTGACTACGTGTGGGTAG
>JANQJW010000024.1 GCA_028281445.1 Planctomycetota bacterium
TTCTCCTCGGCCGTGAACACGCGCTTCTTCCTCTGAGCCATTCGACTCCTCCGTAGGCATCTTCGCACCTATCGGAGGTGTCCACCAGACCGGGGGAAGGTCAAGGAGCAAAGCTGGGGAGAGCCCGCTTGGCCCAGGCCGACCTCAGCGGGGCGTACCTCATGGACGCCGACCTCATCGGTGCCGATCTGGAGGGCGCGATGCTAGTCGGAGCGAATCTCACGGGAGCTGACCTCAGCACGGCTAGTCTGAGAGAATCGAGCCTGACAGCGGCAGTGGTGGCTCAGTGCAGGTTGGCGCATGCCGATCTGAGCCACACAGATCTCATCTCGGCGAGGTTCGCAAATGCAAGCCTTGCTGAGGCAGATCTCAGGCAGGCAGACCTCAGGAACGCAGATCTGTCCGGAGCGGATTTCACGGGCGCTGATCTCTCTGGAGCCAAGCTCGGTCAGTCCCGGTTGGTGCACACGAAGTTGAGAAACGTACGGCTGAGGCGGGCGGACATGAGCGGCGCCCGAGTAGGGGGGGCGCTCTTTGCCGCCACTGACCTGTCGAGTGTTGTAGGACTGGAGGGCGTCAGGCATTGGGGCCCGTCGACTGTCGGCACAGACACGCTGGCCAAGTCCCGCGGCCGAGTTTCTACTCGCTTTCTTCAAGGCTGCGGCCTGAGGGACTGGGAGATCGAAGGGGCGAAGTTGTATCGCACAGATCTTGGTGAGAACGAGCGCACAGACGTCCTCTATGCGATCTCAGAACTCCAGCGTGGGAACGCAATTCGTTTCTACTCAGTCTTCATCTCCTACAGCCATGTCAACAGTGCCTTCGCGACCAAGCTTCACGATGCTCTACAAGAGCGCGGCATTCGCTGCTGGCTAGACGAGAAGAGCATCAAGGTCGGGGACCGGATTCGTCACGCCGTGGACGAGGGGATCCGCCTGTCAGACAAGATCCTCGTTTGCTGTTCGGAAACCTCGCTCAACGAGAGCACCTGGGTCGAGGAGGAGATCGAGAAGGCGCTGGAGAAGGAGCGACTTGCGCGAAAGGAGAGGCGGCATCTTCTTGCGCTCGTGCCCCTCGACCTGGACGGCAGCGTCCACGACTGGGATCACGCACTCAAGACGACGCTGCTGTCGCGCAAGGCCGCCGACTTCCGCGGCTGGCAAGACGACGAAGCCAAGTTCAACGCCTCGTTGGAGAGGGTCATCGCCGCGCTGAGGCTGGATGAGGGTGGGCGGGAGCCGGTGCCGGAGGGGAGGCTGTAGAAAGATGGAGCTTGATCTTTCTTGCCTCTACGTCGGGAAGACCGAGCGAGGATTCCATCTCCGACTTAGCAGAAAAGAGCACCACGTCTGGGATGCTATCGAGAGTGCGGAGATTGGTGCTGATGAGTGCCTGTGGTTCGAGCCATCCGCACGTGCAGAAGCTGCTGAAGTGGGGGTCAAACGGTGGCTTCGGCCACTTGAGGACGAAGAAGGTCATGGTGGACATCAGCCCTGGACACGCAGGCCTCCGGACGCAGAGATCGGGATCGGCGAGCAACGCATGCTGCCGTCAATGACCGGCGCCTACGCATGGATGCTCACGCCGCAGGCCGAAGAGAAGTGGCTGGACTGGAGGGACTACCCTGAGTACGAGGAGTGGCGCATGAGGATCCCGCCCGCGCTGGAGTCTAGCCACCCAACGAACGACCTAAGACCGCCGCCTCCCTCCGCGATGTTCCGCAAGGGGCCGAACCAGGAGTAAAGCCGGTCGTGCCCTGCTCGCCTTCGCAAGCGCCTACTGACCGCCCCCGAGGTCCCCTTCGGTCGCGAGCGAGGGCGCCCACCTCTGACCTCCGCCCGGGTCTCCAGAGATGCCCTGAGACGCCCCCTGTTTCTGGCCACCGCCCTGGTCTCCTTCAACCGCAAGGGCTCGCCACTTCTGACCGCCGCCCGGATCTCCTTCAAGCACCGGGGTCTGCTGCAAGCCCGCAAACACACCAATCAACGTTGCAACCACGAGAGCGCGCACTGAAGTCGTCCTCCATAGGGACCGGTAGGATTGTAGATCGGTATGCGGCGCTCGATGCAACACAGGTGCAAAACGGCCTCCATGCCCAGGGAACTGGGGCGCAGTGCCCTCTGGAGAAGGTCATCGCCGCGCTGAGGCTGGATGAGTGTGGGAGGGAGCCGTTGCCGGAGGGGAGGTTGTAGTCCGGCCTGAGCTGGTCACTCGCAGCCCAGTCCACAGTCAGGTCCTGAAGTGACGCTCAATCCAGTTGATCGTGTGGTTGACGGCCGCACCGCACTCATGAACAGGGACCCACGTCTCTCCGCGGTGCAACGGTGGACGAAACCTAGCAATGAAGGCCTCAGCTCGGCGGCGACTGTAGTGGATCAAGATCGCAGTATAGGCCCGCTCAAGCAGGAAGGTCCCCGTCCAGTTCGACAGGTCTGCCCGGCCGTCCTTCAAGTGGTAGGCGTCTCGAAGCAGCGTGAGGAACAAACGCCTGCACCGCACGCGGCGCACGACCGAGGTCGCCAGAAGAACGAAGGTCGCCCCGCCCAGCAGCCAGTTTACTCCGCCGTCGCGGAACGGTTTTGGACTCCACTCTAGGAAGGTCGCGGCTGTGCTGACCAGCCCAAGGATGACCAAGACTCGGCGCGTACAGACCCACAGTACAGCCGAAGCCCATTCACGCATCGTGCGGGTTCCTCCCCGACCGCCCACTGTAGTTTGATGCCCCCCCGCCCCGTGGGACAGCTAACAGCGCTGGCGTGCTGTGGCCTGTCCCTGCTCTGTGCTCCATTGGTCCGGTCCCCTGCGCGACACAAGTCCATTCCCGCTGCCTACGAAGTGGAGGAGCCACATGATCAAGTACATCGGATCCAAACGCCGCCTCGTCGGCGCGCTAGGAGCGATGTTCGAGTCAAGTGGGGCTCAGACCGCGCTGGATCTCTTCACCGGAACAACGAGAGTGGCCCAGGAGTTCAAGCGCAGGGGCGGCGTCGTGACAACTGTCGATGTGGCAAGCTACTCGGAGGTGCTGTCACAGTGCTACATCGCCACGGACGCGAGCACAGTCGACATGGATGCCCTGGGCCAGGTGATCGAGGACCTCAACAACACCACGGGTCAGCCGGGCTACTTCACAGAGACCTTCTGCGTCGCCTCGCGCTTCTTCCAGCCACAGAATGGTGAACGCGTCGACGCCATCCGGAATCGCATCGAAACTGAGTACAAGGGGAGTCATCTCTACCCCATCCTGCTGACCAGCCTGATGGAGGCTGCGGACCGCGTTGACAGCACGACAGGCGTCCAAATGGCCTACGTTAAGAAGTGGGCGAAGCGTTCGTACAATCCGCTCGTTCTTCGCGTGCCGGAGTTGGTGCCAGGAGAGCCAGGCCTCGCAGTGCGGCAGGATGCGCAAGAGGCGGTGAAGTCTCTTGGCCACTTCGACGTCGCATACCTAGACCCCCCCTACAATCAGCATCGGTACTTCACGAACTACCACATTTGGGAGACTCTCATCCGATGGGACGCACCGGAGCACTACGGGGTAGCGTGCAAACGGATTGATAGCCGGTCGGACGAAACGAAGAGCGTGTTCAACATGAGACGGAAGATGCCCCCGGCCTTCTTCCAAGTTGTTCGCGACGTACAATCGGATCTCGTAGTCCTCTCGTACAACAACGAGGCGTGGGTCTCTCGCGACGAACTGATTGAGGCCGCAAGCGTACACGGGCATGTCGAAGTCATGGCTTTCGACTCAAAGCGCTACGTCGGCGCACAGATCGGCATCTACAATCCGAGTGGCGAGAGGGTCGGGGAGATTTCCCACCTGCGCAACCTCGAATACGTCGTCGTTGCCGGGCGGCGGCCGCTTGTTGAGCGGGTTTGCGCAGCCTGTCGAAGCGGCGTCAGGGAGCAGCAAATGTTGCCACTGGAATCAAGTCGCACGGAGCGGTAGTTGCTCCTGACGAGTTCGGGGGTGCTCATTGGACGAAGCAGCGATTCGACGCCTCAAACGCGACAAGCAGGCGTTCTTTCTGCCGTACTACGAGTCCATTGTCCGTGAGCATCCCGAGGGAATCAGGACGCGCGACATTAAGAGCAAGGTGAGAACTCGTGTCCTCGCAGAACACGGATTTGACCCGTTCGATGGGAGCATAGTCGGCAGGAATCCAACGGGAGCCGTTCGCTCAGAGCAGTGGGCGAACAACCTCATCTCCAACCAAGTCCCAATGGACCGGGTACTAGTCGTCACATCAGGAACGCGGCAGGTTCGACTCTTCCCACTCACGCCAAGTGACACGGCTGTTCCTCAGCCTGCAGGACGCAAGCGTCGCCGCATCGACCAGGCCGTTGCGGACGCCGCAAGCACTCGTGCCCCAGCGCTTGTTGAAACCGCGGGAGGGCGGAGCTACACAAGATCCCCTGCGCTCGCTGAGTACGTTCGGCAAACAAGTGAGTACAAGTGCACAGCGCGCGGGAAGTCATGCCTCTTGTTCCAAGGGAGAGACGGGAATCCCTACATAGAGGTCCACCACGTCATTCCCATGTCTGAACAGTCCGGGACGTCCTTCAATCTCGACTGCCTGAGCAACATGGTTGCCCTCTGTCCAGCGTGCCACATGAGGCTGCATAGGGCTGACTTCGCGGAGGCACAACGAGTGTTGAAAGACCTTTTGCGAACCTACGAAGCCGTGCGCAAGGTGTCCTTCTCCAGGTGCATGGAGGCATCGGGCCTCGGATGCGACGAGCAGGATCTGCTGGCCTACTATGGAGTTGAGGCGTAGTCGCGCCAGACCGCCTCGCCGTACCGCCTGCCTCAACTCGCCCTTCGCCGCATCCCGCTGCAGGTACAATCCCTCCGGCGGTTCACCGCCGCGGCTGGGAGGGAGCTGCGGTCGGGGCATCCGAGCCCGTCCGTGCCTCTCGGTGTGCCGCCGTCGTTGGGGCGGGCTGATTGAGGCTACACATGCGCCGCACCGAACTCAGTGAACTCCCCGATAGTCCCTACGCCCATAACTGGCAATCCGAACGCATCCGGCGCAGCGACGAGCCGCCGCCCCCGCTTCACTGGATCGACGCGGCGCTCTGGGCCGCGAACTTGGAGTTCGGCCCCGCCATGCCGGGCGTCCCCGCCCTTGAGCGTGTAACGGCAGAGGCTGTCCGGTCCGCGCTCCGCGATTTTCAACTGAGGTATGTAGACAGTTTCAGCAGGCCGCTGGAGCCACCGCTCAGGCCTAGCGAAGCTGCCGAAGTAGTGCGTCTAGTCGTAGAGGAGAAGCACCCGTTCAACTGCTACTCGTGGACGCGCGAGTTCGACCCTGCTGACTTCTTCCGAATCAACGCGCATATCGGGCCTGCTAGCTTGGCCCGCACTGACATCGCAGAGATGCTTCGACTCGTCATTGAGCAGGAAGAGCCGAGCAGTGAGACACGGCAGCACTCCTTCGTTGCGCTCGCGCTCTTGACGCGTATTCAGGACCGCGACGCGGAGCCTCCCCAGCGGCCCAAGGAGCCCGAGCACATACTCTCCGTTGGGCCGCACCGGCCGCCCCCTCATCGCGACTTCCCCGAACCGAAGTTCCAGCCAGGTCCTCGCGGTGAACTTGAGCGAGTCAAGGATGATGAGCCTCGCGCGGACATCGCGGTGCTTGTTCGCAACGTCTTGTTGCGCGTGGAGGAACCCGACGAGCGTGATTTCGTGCTGGGGGTGCGCAAGCTCCTTGCAGCCAGAGTCGAGCCATCCGAACCGCCGGTCCAAGGAGAGCCGGATACTCTCTACCTCGGACCGAACGGCAAGCGCATACTGCTGGGTGAGAAAGAGCTTGGTTGGAGAAAGCTGGAGAGCGGACGGGGCGAAGTCCCGCGGTACGTTTCAACCACCAACGCGGAGGGCCGTCTTCTCATGTCTCTGGTCCTCCCTGGAAGGGGGCGACGTCCAACTCGCCCGGAGGTCGCAACGCATCTCAAGCAGGCCCTCGAAGGTGCGGGATTCAATGTCGATGAGCGGTGGAAGGGGAAGGGCGACGAGTTGAAACTGGCGCCGAAGCCTAAGGTCGGCGTTGAACTTCGAGATGTGTTCCGAGAAGCCACCTAGCGCCCTTGGTCATTTGGCCACACTTTTGGCGCGAATCTGACCAAAGTGGCCAAGTCATGCTGACTCCTGCATGCACGTGGATGGGCCTCGTGCTGCAAGGAGCTAGGCATGTCAGGCGTAGGAAGAGCAATCGGCAGCGAGACGCTGCTAACGGTACCTGAGGCGGCGAACGAACTCTCAGTGTCGGTGAGAACGCTGCGTACGTTGATCTCGTTGGGTCGGATCTCAGTCGTGAGGGTCAGTTCGCGAAGAGTGGCCATCGATCCGCGCGACATCCGCTCATACATCGAGCGGCAGCGGAAGAGCGCCAGCTAGCCTTCGTGATCCACGCGACGGACCTATCCGCGGTCGGAAGCGCTGCCCTCGGTCTCGTGCAGCGCCGTTTTCCCGTGCATCCGTTGCGCCCTGGGACAAAGCGTCCGGCTACTTCACATGGCTTCAAGGATGCGACGCTCGATCCCGAGCAGATAAGGCGCTGGTGGACCTACAACCCCGACTACGGAATCGGAATCGCCACAGGGCACGGCTTCTGGGTCTTAGACGAAGACGAGCCTGGAGCAACGGACGGTCTTGAGCTGCCTGAGACGCTAGCCGCCCGGACTCCTTCCGGGGGCCGGCATTTCTACTTCCTGGGCTCAGACGTCAAGTGCACCGCTCGACGCATTCCCGGCTGCGATACGAAGGGTTGGGGCGGATACGTCGTCGCCCCGCCTACGCCCGGGTACGAGTGGCTAGCGGACTTCGAGTCCATCTGTGAGCCGCCGGAGAATCTCGTTGCGCTCTTGAGTCGCAAGGACCGCCCAGAGAAGAACGGCGCTCCACTTGAGCCTGCATCACTCCCGTATGCACACGTCGCACGCGACGGGGAACTGGCCATGGTCCGCACTGCGGAACCCGGCTCGAGAAACACCACACTCAACAAGGCGGCCTTCAGCTTGGGCCAGCTTTCGCCGCCGCTAGAGCCTGAGACGACAATGCAGGCTTTGATCGGTGCTGGGATGGATACCGGTCTGTCGGAGCGAGAGGCCACGAAGACAGCTCTAAGCGGGTTCGAGGCGGGGCAGCAATCGCCGCGACAATGCCCGGCAGGCACACCGACAAGTGCCGGCAGCTCTAGCGTAATCCTCACTCGCATGAGCGATGTCGAGCGCGAGGATGTCGAGTTCCTCTGGGAGCCTTACCTGCCCAAGGGGAAGCTGGTTCTCTTCGAGGGCGATCCAGGTTGCTTCAAGACGTTCGGTGCGCTCGATGTGGCCGCTCGCATCACTACGGGCCGAGCCATGCCGGGGGCGGACCACGGTGCCGAGCCCGCGAATGTGATCTACATGACCGCCGAAGACGGACTCGCTGACACCATTCGAGGGCGCCTTGATGACGCAGGGGCTGACCCAGCCCGGGTATACGCACTGGAGGGGCTTAAGACCACGGATCCAAAGACGGGCCGCCAGAGAGAAGTTCCTATCACGCTCCAGAACGTCGCTGAGCTGCGCGAAGCCATGCGGCGAGTTCGACCCGCCATGGTTGTCGTGGATCCGCTGCAGGCGTACCTGGGATCCGACATGGACTACTACCGGGCGAATGAGGTGCGGCCTGTCCTCGCGGAATGTGCGAAGCTGGCGCAGGAGTTCGGTTGCGTCTTCGTGCTGATCCGGCACATCACGAAGAGCGCGAAGGACAAAGCAATCCACCGCGGCATGGGGTCCATCGACTTCAGTGCGGCCGCTCGCTCTGTGGTCCTGTTCGGCGCCGACCCAGCTGATGAGACTGCGCGCGTCATGGCTCACGTCAAGAGTAGCCTCGCGGCATTCGGACAATCCCGCCTCTTCACCATGGAGGACCTCGGCCGTCGGAGAGTGCGCCTTCGGTGGGAGGGCACGACCCCACTCCGCGCGGCCGACCTGCTGGGACCCGAGAGGCGTACGCGCGCCACCCCCAAGCTCGATCGCGCGAAGGCTCTGTTGACCCAGGGGCTTGCAAGCGGTCCGCGCCCCACATCAGTCGTTCTCGACATCGCCGAAGGCCTTGGGATCAGCGAACGCACCCTGAAACGCGCGCAGAGAGAGTTGGAAGTCGTCTCCGAGCGGGTGGGATCCGTCGGCCAAGAGGGCAGTTGGCAGCTCCGTTTGCCAGACTTCGAGCCACCTCGCCATATGGACATGGCAGATGGCAGCCTTAGCGAGGCACTGCCTAAGGATGCCAACAAGCCAATCAGAGGAGAGGCCAAGTAATGGACGTTTCATCTAAGGATGCCACGAAGACATGTATGTAGGGCAGAGAAGGCGTGGCTGGCAGTCTGACGAACTTGGCAGTCTTAGGGCAGGTATGCAGTGAGCCGGCCCTCGACATACGACCGCGCAGGCGCCGAGCTGGTCCTAGCGGCCTACGCCAGTGCCAAGTTCACCCTGGCCGAGGCGACCGAAGCGCAGGGGATCAAGGTGCGGACGTGGCACGCTTGGGTCCGAGATGATCGGGACGGGCTGGCGCGTAGCTATCAGATCGCCCGGGAGATGCGCGCGACTGCTCTCGAAGACGAGATCCTGGAAATTGCCGACGACGGCAGGAACGACTGGATCGAGCGAAGGAGTAAGAAGGGCAATGCATATCGTTCGGTCGATCACGAAAGCGTGCAGCGGTCGAAGTTGCGCGTGGATGCAAGGAAGTACCTGCTGAGCGTCATGAACCCGAGGGTGTACGGTCCGCGCCAGGAGATCGAGCTTACCCCCGGAGAGATCGTATTGGATGCCGCGTCGATCCTCCCCGATGCAGAGCCTCCGGAGGAGAACCTGACGCTGAAGGGACCTGCGCGACCGCGGTTGCCGAGCGGTACCGAGGACGCTAGGTGAGACCCCTTGGCACCCAATCCCAGGTGAGTTTCGCCTCATCTTCGCGCGGGCGCGTGCGCGCGCGATGCAACACGACCGCCTCTGGACCTGACGCATGAGACGTAGCTGGCACCGAGATGCAGGAAGGCGCCATTCGTGGCAACCATGGCTCTCGGAGTACGACATTCGTGCTACTATCTTGCTACTTATGAGGGAGAGCCGAATGCAAGAGGTCCCGACCAGTATCCGACTGCCTGCGTCCTTTCTGGAGAGGGCAGAGGCACTAGTTCCGAAGCTGAACAAGCTCGCCGACTACGAGGCATTGGGTCGCGTCACACGGCACAAAGTGCTGCGGCTTGCCGTGGCCAGGGGTCTCGAAGCAATCGAGCGCAAGTTGCAGCGTAGGAGTGCAAGGAGAAACAAGTGAAGCTGTATCGACGCACATACCGGGGGCCTCGCGGCGGCCAGCGAACCTGCAAGACCTGGTCATGTGAGTTCTTCGTCGATGGCACGAGACACAGACACTCGCTCAAGACTCGCGACCACCGAGCCGCGGAACTGAAGGCGGCGGAGTTGCAGCGCAAGGCCGAACTGCGGGCCGCGGGAGTCAGCGATCCCTACGAGGATCAAGTGTCTCGCCCCTTGGATATCCACCTTGAGGAGTTCGAGACGACCCTCCGTGCTCGTGGCTGCGTTGAGCAGTACGTCCGAGATCGCATGGCCTGCCTTCAGGAGTTCATCGAGGCGACCAAGCCGTTGGATATTTGCCGGCTCGACGCCGCTGCTGCGAGCAAGTGGCTGAAGGAGGTCCGTGCCGCGCGGGGGCTCTCTGCTAGGACGATCAACCGTCGCTATCAGTCCATCCGGCAGTTCGCCAAGTGGCTCGTAGACACGCGGCGGCTTGGTACGGATCCCTTTGAGACCCTGAAGCCTCTGAACGAGAAGGCAGACCGCCGTCACGTTCGTAGGGCTCTCACTGCGAAGGACCTGGGCCGTTTGATCCAGGCTGCCGCTCAGAGGCCGCTTGAGGCCGCAAGAGCGCAGCGCAAGACGAAGGGCGTCACCGATGCCGAGGCGGTCCGGCTAACGGCGGTCGGCCGGACACGAGCCCTTGCGTACGCCCTGGCTGCCGGAACGGGGCTGCGGCGTGGCGAACTGAAGCGACTGCGGTGGCGCGACGTGGACGTCGACACCGCTCAAGTCACGGTGCCCGCTGCTTCCGCCAAGAGTCGCAGGGACCAGTCAGTCCCGCTGCGCGCCGATCTGGTGGGGGCTCTCCAGGCTTACAGGCCTTCGGAGGCCAAGTCCTCGGAGACTGTCTTCGCGAAGCGCAGCTTCCCGTCACTTCGGGCTTTCAAGCGCGACCTCGTGGCGGCCGGTTTGGCGACCGTGGAGCGCAAGAAGCGCGACGAGAATGGCAGGAAGTACAAGCAGCCGCGTGAGGTGTTCGATACGGCGGACGAAGACGGCCGCGTGATCGACTTTCACAGCTTGCGCTACACGTTTGTGACGGCGCTTGCTCAGGCCGGCGTCCACCCTCGGACGGCTCAGGCCCTTGCGCGTCACGCCAAGATCGAGACCACGATGGAGACGTACACAGACCTTCGGCTCCTCGATCTACAGGGCGCCGTCGAGCAGCTCGCGCTCCCCACTGTGACGCCCACTGTGACGGTCGGGGAGCATTCGAGTGCATCTGGTCGCACTAACGAACCCCAAGTCGGCGAAGAGGCAAGCGGCCGCAAACCCAGCAAGAAAGCGCAACGAACGGCAATGAACGGTGGTGGGCGTTACTGGACTCGAACCAGTGACCCCCAGCTTGTCGAGCTGGTGCTCTAGCCAACTGAGCTAAACGCCCCCGTAGAGGAACGAACGGTATACCAGGGCCGCCGGAGGCGCCCAATCCGTTTGCAGGGCCCAGAAACTAGGGCGGCGTGCGGTTGATCACCGCGTCCTGCGGCCCGTTCGTGGAGTGATCCCAGACCACGTAGACGTAGTTCGGCGTGCACGCGATCTTCTGGCTCCCACCCGAGGGCTGGAGGCCCGCACTGAGGAGGATCGGGGCCGGCATCCACGTCGCCCCCGCATCAAGGGACGCCGTGAAGTTCGGACCCTCGATGACGGGGTTGTCCTCGTCCCAGGAGATGTAGACCCGGTCGCCGCGACAGCAGATGGCGACATCGTCGGACTCGTCCGCGCCCGGCGCGTCGCCGATGTCGATCCGGGTGTCGACCGGGAGCCAGGTCGCCCCGCCGTCGAGCGAGCGGTTGAAGTAGACGTCATCGTCGCCGTTCCGATCGTCCGCGTAGGCCACGAACACACGCGCATCCTCGCAGCAGATAGCAACGTCGCTCGCCTCGCCGACACCCGGTGGCGTGCCGAGGTTGATGCGCTGATCCGGAGCGAAGTTCTGACCGGCGTCGCTCGAGGAGGCGACATAGACGTCATCGTCGCCGCTACGCTCGTCGCGGAATGCACAGTGCACGCGGTTGCCGCGGCAGCAGAGGACCGGGTCATACGACCAGTTGGCGCCCGCCGGGTCCGTGACGTCCAGACGGGTGTCGATCCCCTGCCACGTGACTCCGTTGTCCAGCGAGCGGTTCGTGTAGATGTCCTTGTTTCCGTTGCGGGCGTCCTCCCAGGCGAGGTGGAACCGGGATCCCACGCAGCAGATCGAGACATTCTCCGCGTTCAAGCCAGCCGGCGCGTTGTCCACGCGTTGGGCCGCGGCCAGCCACGATCCGCCGGCGTTCGCCGATCGATTGATGAAGATGTCGTTGTCGCCGGCGCGGGTGTCGAACCACGCGACCACGACATTGTCGCCGTGGCAGCAGAGGACCGGGAGGCCGGTGTTCGTGCTGTTGGCTGCCACCCCCGTGTTGACCCGTGTGGCGGCTACCTGCCAGGTAAGGCCTCCGTCCGTGGAACGATTGAAGTAAACGTCTTCGTTGCTGGTTGCGTCGTAGTCGCGCTCCCAGGCGACGTAGACGTTGTTGCCGCTGCAACAGACAACGGGGTTGCGGTCCTCCAGCGTCTGCGGACCCGCGTCCAGAAGCACGTCGGCAGGCATCCACGTTGTGCCGCCGTCCGTCGACCGGTTGTAGAAGACGCGGCTCTCGCCCAGACGGTCGTCGGAGTACACGACGTGGACCGTGGTGCCCTTGGCCACGAAGCAGACATCCCTCGTGGCCGCGTTGAGGCCCGGCGGGTTGGGCTGGGAGACGCGAACGTCGTTGGCGAACCAGTTCGCGCCGCCGTTGCCGCTGGCGTTGATCTGGACCTGGGCTCGGTTGGGCCCGTCCCGCTCGTCCGTGTATAGCGCGTAGATCTCCGCCGCGTCGCAGCAGACTGCCGTGTTCTGCACGCTCACCGCGCCGCCGGCGATGTCGAGTCGCACATCCGCACCCCAGTTTGCGCCGCCGTTGATCGAGCGGCTGGCCCACACGTCGAATGTGCCCGATCGATCGTCAATGAAGACGCAGTTGAGGATGTTGCCGTTGCAGCAGATGAAGGGCGAGCTCGAGACGTCGCCGGCCGCGCCGCTATCGACGCGCACCTGGTTGGCGAGCCACGTGGTCCCGCCGTCCGTGGAGCGGTTGAAGTAGTAGTTGCCACTCAGTCCCTGCGTCTCGACCCAGACCACGTAGATGTTCGTGCCCTGGCAGCAGATCGCGGGGCGTACGGCACGCACGGTGCCTGCCTGCGTACCCGTGTCGATGCGTATTGCTGGCCTGCCAGGTCGAGCCGCCGTTCGTCGAGCGGTTGAAGAACAGGTCGCTCCGGCCGTTGCGGTAGTCCTCCCACACGGCGTAGATCGTCGTGCCGTTGCAGCACGCGGCGGGCAACTGAGCCCGGCCGAAGCTCGCAGGCATCGACTGGTCGATGCGGACCTCCGCTGGGAGGAAGTTGGCCAGGAACGTGGGGCCGCCCGGCGTGCCACCGCCTCCGCACCCGGCCGCCGTGCCCATCAGGATCACGCCCAGACCCGCCACACCGACAACGACCGTAATTCACTTCGCCATCGCAACCTCCAACCGCAGAGAATAGCAATTTGACGCCTCTCCCGGAGGAGGCCGGGCGTTGTGGGCGCCCTCGGGACTTGTCGTCCCAGACCGCGACCACAGGCCGCCGGCGGGGTTCCAGTCCGCAAGTGACGGTCCCGAGGCGGGTAGACTCGGGCTGTGCACCCACACCGAAGGATGGCGCCATGAAGCTCGGACCCTATCTGCTGATCAACCTGCTCATGGTGGGCGGCGGCATCTTCATCTACGACAACCTCAAGAGCGACACCGGCAGCGGCTCCGATGCCCCCGTCTACGACCCGCTCACCGCCGAGGCGCCGTCCCGCGACGAGCCCACGCCCGCCCCCGAGCCCATGGAGCTCGACGGGGGTGCCAACGACGTCACCAACCGCGACAACACCCGGCGGATCAACTCCCTCGAACGCACCATCGCCGACCTGCGCGAAGAGCTTCGCAGTCTCAAGGGCTCGAATGGGGGCGGCACCACGACCTCCGGCAACGGGGTCATGCCCTCCATGGCGTCTTCCGACCTCGTCGACGAAGAGAACCCCGTCTTCGACGACGGCACGCTCAGCACGATCTCCGCCTACCTCGATGAGATCAACCGCCGCAAGAACGAGGAACGGCAGATGCGGCGCATCGAGACGGAGCTCGAGCGCAAGGACATCGACCTCAGCGAGTCCCAGAAGGAAAGCGTCGTGAAAGAGACCCTGGCCTACCAGGCCAAGGCCCGAGACCTGCTCCGCAAGCAGTTCTCCCGCGACGAGGCCGGCCGTGAAGAACGTCGTCAGGCCTTCCAGGGCCTCCAGGACGAGTACGCCTCCGTCATCAAGAGCCTCGTCCCCGAGCAGCAGGCCGACCAGATCCTCGACAGCCGTCTCGGCCGCGGGATGGGCTTCTTCGGCAACTTCGGCGGCGGTGGCAACAACCGGGGGGGGATGCGGCGCGGCCGCAACCGCTAGAACCTCGGCTGCGCCCGGCGATCCCCTCGCTGCGCCGGGCCCCGACTCGGAACCCGGTCCTCGACGTGCTACCAGCACGCCTGCGGCCGGAACCGCTCGTCATGCCTCCGGCTCGCTTCGGTCTCCCCGGGCTCGCGACGAGGTTCACGAGCCCATACATCCCAGGGGGCTGCCCATCCGTGCCCGTAGCGCCGGGCAGACCTATACTTCCGCGGCGTGACTTGACGCCCCGGGAGGCAACCCATGCGCATTGGCGTTCCGACTGAGATCAAGGCCAACGAGAACCGCATCGCCATGGTGCCCGGCGGCGTCCAGGCGCTCGTCGCCGACGGCCACGAAGTCTTCATCCAGCAAGGCGGCGGCGTCGGCAGCGGCATCGCCGACAACGAGTACGTCGAAGCCGGTGCCACGATCATCGCAGACGTCGACGAGCTCTGGGAACGCGCCGAGATGATCGTCAAGGTCAAGGAGCCGCTGCCCGAAGAGTACGGCCGCTGCCGCCCTGACCACGTCCTGTTCACCTACTTCCACTTTGCCGCCTCGCGCGAGCTGACCGACGCGATGATCAACGCCGGCTCGGCCTGCTTCACCTACGAAACGCTCGAGGTCGACGAGAGCCTGCCCTTGCTCGTTCCCATGAGCGAAGTTGCCGGCCGCCTCGCCATTCAGTGCGGCGCGCGCTGCCTCGAGAAGTTCATGGGCGGCCGCGGCCTGCTCATGGGGGGCGTGCCCGGCGTCTCGCCCGCTAGCGTCCTCATCCTCGGCGGCGGCGTCGTCGGCATCAATGCTGCCAAGATGGCGGCCGGCATGGGCGCCGACGTCACGATCATGGACATCGACCTCGATCGCCTGCGCTACCTCGACGACGTCATGCCCAAGAACGTCGGCACCGTCTTCTCTACGCCGCAGTCGATCCGCCATCGCGTTGCGTTCGCCGACCTCGTCGTCGGTGCGGTTCTCATCGAGGGTGCGCGCGCGCCCACGCTCGTTCCGCGTGAGTACCTCAAGGACATGAAGGATGGGTCGGTCATCGTCGACGTCGCCGTCGACCAGGGCGGCTGCGTCGAGACGATCGAGCCCACCACGCACGCCGATCCGACCTACGTCATCGACGGCGTCGTCCACTACGGCGTCGCCAACATGCCCGGCGCCGTGCCGCGCACGTCCACGTTTGCGCTGACGAACGCCACGTCGCCGTGGGTGCTGCGCCTGGCGAAGCTCGGCGCCGAGGGCGCCGTCGCGTCCGATCACCACCTGCGCAGCGCGCTCAACATCTGGAAGGGCCAGGTGACCCACCCCGGTGTCGCCGAGGCGTTCGACCTCCGGTACGAGGCCGCGACCGCAGGGTAGCCTCCGTCTTCAACCCGGACGGGGGACACCGTGCTGCCGACTCAAGAGGGCCCGAAGACCGAGACCTCGCTGCTGCGGGCGACCGTGTCCTTCGGGACACCGCTCGTCATCGCGATGGCGCTCGGCGCCCTCTTCAACCTCGTAGACCTCTACATCGTCGGTCGCATGGACCGGCCCGAGGTCGCGATCGCGGCCGTGACGATCGGCTCGCTCGTCAACTCGATTCCGATGATCATCTTCAACGGGATCGTCAACGCCATCATCGCGCTCGTCGCGCGCTTCTACGGGCTGGGCAACCTGCCGCGGGCCAACATCGCCGCAAGTCAGGGGCTCGTGCTGACGCTGATCCTCAGCGCGATCTTCGGCTTCCTCCCCTGGCTCTACGCCGAGGAGATCTGCATCGCGCTGGGTGCCAAGGGCGACGTCGTCGAGCCGGCCACGGACTACCTGGCGATTGTCAGCCTCGGCACGTTCACGATGTTCCTGCTGATGCACATCACCGGCGCAATGCGCGCCGTCGGCAACAGCCTCGTGCCGCTGGTCCTGATGGGCGGGGCCAACCTGCTCAATGTCGTGCTCGATTGGTGGTTCATCTTCGGCGGCCTGGGACTCGAGCCGATGGGGGTGGCCGGCGCGGCCTGGGCCACCGTCGTCGCGCGCGGGCTCTTCGCCATCGCAGGCCTGCTGATCCTCTACCGCGGCCTGGCGGGGCTGAAGCTCCGCAGCCTGGTCGTGCGCTGGCAGATGATGTGGCAGGTGCTCAGGATCGGCGTGCCCTCCTGCGCGCAATGGCTCGTCCGGATGGTGTCCTATCTCTACATCCTGGGCTTCGTGGCGCGCGCCGCCCCGCTCGCGGGCAAGGGCATCACCGAGGCCCAGGCGGCCTTCGGCGTGGGACTGCGTCTCGACACCCTTGCGCTCTTCAGCGGCTTCGGGTGGGGCGCCGCCGCCGCCACGCTGGTCGGGCAGAACCTGGGGCGTGGACGCCCCGATCGCGCCGTGCGCGCCTCATGGATCGCGCTGGGGCTCAACATCGCGATGATGCTCATCTTCGCGGCCTGTTACGTGCTCTTCGCCGAGCCATTGGTCGGCATCATGGGCTTCGATCTCGCGGTTGGCACGGACGCGCAGCAGGTGCGCGAGATCGGGCGCACGTATCTCTACGTCACGTCGTCCGGGTTCGTCTTCCTGGCCGTTGCGGTCGTTTTGTCACAGGCGCTGGCGGGGGCCGGCGCGACGAAGTTCCCGTTGCTCATCGAGCTCGTGGCCTACGGCTTCGTCGGCTACCCGTTCGTGAAGTGGGTCGCCGAGCGCTCGGACATCTGGGGATTGCGCGGTTTGTGGCTCGCAGCCGTTGCGCTCCACCTCGCCGTTGCGATTGCGTACGTGCTATGGTTCCGATTCGGCCCCTGGGCACGGAGGGAGATCCAATGAGGGCAGGCGATCCGAAGGTCCTGAAGCTCGAACGACAGCTCAACCTCGTTTCGTACCTGCTCTCCGCGCGCGCCCCCGTTCCGTTCTCCGACATCCGCGGCCGGGTGGTCGGCTACGACGACGACGCGAGCCCGGACGCCGTCGAGAAGCGCTTCGACCGCGACAAGGCCGACCTGCGCGCCATCGGCGTCAAGATCGAGTACGTCGCGAGCGACCTCTTCGGCCGGGCCGGCTATGTGATCGATCCGCGCGGCTACTTCCTGCGCGAGACCAAGCTCGAGCCCGAGGACGCCATGCTGCTGGCCGTGCTCCAGCGCACGCTGGGCGTGGTGGATGACAACCTCGGCCGCAACCTCAAGTCCGCACTCGCCAAGCTGACGATCGACAGCCAGCTGCCCGAGCCGCTGCGTACGTCGGTTGCCGAGCAGCATCTCCTGACGCTGGGTCGCCCGGAGCACGATCCGGGCAGGCAGCACGTTGCGTTGTTCGGCGAGGCCGTCGGCCGCCGCCGCAAGGTGGTGTTCGACTACCACACGGTGGACGCCAACCGCACCGAGAAGCGCACGGTCCACCCCTACGGTCTCGGCCTCGTCGAGGGCAACTGGCACCTCGTCGCCTTCGACGAGACGCGCAAACCCAAGGGCGCGGTGCGCCGCTTTCGCCTCGACCGCATCCGCGGCAAGGTCGCGTTTGCGGACAAGCAGGAAGACGCCTACGAGCTGCCGCAGGACTTCGACATCTCGCGCTACGTCGAACAGGAAGAGTTCGAGATGGGCGAGGGTGCCGAGGTCAAGGTCATGGTCGAGCTCGACGAGGTCGCGACCTGGCTCATGGCCCGGCGTCGTCGTGGCGCGGGCGAGCTCAAGATCCTCAAGGACGGCCGCGGGCAGCTCCGTCTCGCGATCCGCAACGAAGAGGGCTTCTTCCGTTGGCTCGCCGAGTTCGGCCAGCATGCCCGGATCGCCACGCCGAAGCGTCTTGCCGTTGCGTTCAAGGAGCGCATGCAGAAGACGCGGGCGTTGTACGCGGATGTGACCTCGTAGGGGCGACCCTTGTGGTCGCCCAATCGGCGATTCCGCAGTGTGGGGAATCCCTGTAGGGGCGGGCCTTGTGCCCGCCCGCGGCGGCCCGTGATCGGGGCGGCCACAGGGGCCACCCGCACAGGGACCGCCGTGATTCGTTGAACGCGTCGCGGGGCGACCACAAGGGTCGCCCCTACATCAGGATCCGGTCCGCCACCGCCGCCGCGTCGTCGTCCGCCGACACGTTGATCCACGCGAGGCTCGGGAACGACGAGAAGAACGTCATCTGCTTGCGCGCGAAGCGACGCGTTCGACGGCTGATCCGCTCTCGGGCTTCCGCCTCGTCGATCTCGCCGTCGAGCAAGGCCCGTAGCTCGGTTAGCCCCAAGGCTTGTGCGGCCTGCGGACTCAAGACCTGCGTGAAGAGCTCGCGCGCCTCTTCGATGAGGCCGGCCTCGAACATCTGCGCGGTGCGCTTCTCGATGCGCGCGTCGAGATCCTCGTAGTCGCGGCGCAGGCCGAAGACTCTGGCCGTCACGCGGTCCGGGCCGTCCCACTCGAGCCGCTGCTCGCTGGCGGGCTTGCCCGTGCCCCGCACGATCTCCAGCGCCCGGACGATGCGACGCAGGTCGTTGGGATGGAGCTCCGTGGCGCGCTTGGGATCCACCTTCGCCAGGTCCTCGTGGAGCACCTGGCGTCCCCCGGCTTCCACTCGCTGCTTCAGGCTCTCGCGAAACGCGTCGTCGCGCGGGACGGGGGAGCCAAAGCCCTTGAGCCAGCAGCGCAGGTAGAGCGCCGTGCCGCCCACGATCCACGGCTCACGATCGCGACCTCGGATCTGCTCGATTTCGTGATCGCAGTCGGTGAGGAAGCGGGCGGCGTCGTAGGTGTCGTAGGTGTTCAGAATCCCGAGCAGGTGGTGGGGGACGTCGCTCGGCGGCGTCGGCGCGGCCGTGAGGATGGGCATCCCGCGGTAGACCGTGTAGGCGTCGCAGCAGATCACCTCTCCGTTGGTGCGGCGGGCCAGCTCGATGCCGACGTCGGTCTTTCCAGACCCCGTCGAACCCACCAGACAGCGCACAGCCTCGCTCATCCGGGAATCCTACGGGCCCCTGCGAAGGGGGAAGCCCCTGGTACCTTCGCCGGGGTCGAAACCGGGAACCGGCATTGAGCGAGAAACGAGACCTCTGGGTGCCGGCCGTGCTCTTCCTGGGCGGCGCCGGCCTGCTCGTCTGGCACATCCTCCTTGGAGAGGAGGGCAACCTCGTCGCGGGCGTCGTCGGGGCCGTCTGCGGACTGGTCGGTGCGCTCTTCTGTCTGCCGTTGCGCATCCGCCACGGGCAGGGGCGCGTGCTCACGTTCGGCGCCGGCTGGGCGCTCATCATGGCTGCGTTCGTGCCCGGTCAGTCCGGCGGGCCCGTGCTCTCGCTGCTGCCCTGGTTCGTCGCGGGGCTCGCGCTGATCGCACCCATCCGCACGGCGCCGGTCCAGACCCGCGGCGTCATGCTTGCGGGCGCGGGGGTGCTCGCCATCGGCGCCGCGCTGGCCGCGCTTGGCGTGCTGCCGAAGCCCACAACGTGGCTGTTCATCGCCGGCGCATTCTTCATGGCGGCCCAGGTCTGGAACTCGCGCCCCCGGCCTGAGAAGCCGCCGCCGCCCGGCCCCCGTGTGTGCGTCTACGGCGGCACGTTCGATCCCTTCCACCGCGGCCACCGAGCGCTCGCCGAAGCCGCGCTGCGGGTCAACGACCGGCTGCTGGTCGTCGTTGCCGGCTCGGCACCGCACAAGTTCCTCGACGAAGAGGGCGGCGTTCCGGACCAGACCCCGTTCCACCATCGCGTCGCGATGACGCGGCTGGGCGTCGAGGGCCTGCCGCGTACCGAGGTGCTCGAGCTCGAAGGCCGCCGCAGCGGACCGTCCTACACGGTCGACACGCTGGACGTGTTGGTGCGCAGCCATCCGGCCGGCACGCGCTTCCGCCTGCTGCTCGGCGCGGACATGTTCAGCGACTTCGCGACCTGGAAGGACTGGGATCACATCCTCGAGTGCGCGACGCTGCTCGTGGCGCGGCGTCCGGGGACCGAGTTGGAGACGCCGCCCGAGCTCGAAGAGCGCGGCGCCGCCGTGCTGGGGCTCGAGGCCCCGCTGGTGGACGTATCGGGCACCGAGATCCGCGCGGCGCTCAGCCGCGGCGACGCGCCGGGCTCCGAGCTTTCACCCGCGATCCAGGGCTACATCCGCGACCACGGCCTCTATCTACCTGTTCGGGAAGAAGAAGAGGTGTGACCGTCGGGTGACCGTTCTGGAGAGGGACTCCCTTACCATTACGGCGCACAAGGGAGGCAAGCGGATACATCGCGTCCGCTACGAGGTATCACTGCGGTCGCGTCGCGGGCGCAGTAGGGAGAGGCACGGGTATGCGTCGTATTGCATTGCTACTGGCCGTTGCGATGGGAGCTGTCTTCCTCGCAGGCTGCACAGGCATGAACTTCCGGGATCCGCTTCATCCGCACACGCGGGCCCCCGGCACGAGCCCGCCCGGCTGCATGCCTTCGCGCGGTTGCCGCTAACTCACTTCGTGCACACCTGCGCGAAACGCGCTCGCGCGGGTGTGCGTTCTCGAATGTCATGCTTTCGTAACCGCGTGCAGAATCAGGACTTGTGCGCAAGAAAGTATTGACCGTCCCATGACGTATCGGTACATACACTCCCCGGTGGCAGAGCCCGGGAACGGGCCACAGGGAGGTTTCCCAACTCTGGGAAAAAGGCATAGGAGTCCGGATCATGTTCAAGGTCATCTCGCTCGCAGTGCTCCTGTTCGTCGCGACGATCAGTGTCGGTGGCTGCCGTGTGGTGGCACCGGGGCTCGAGAGTCTCGGTGGTGCAGAGACTGGTGGCGGCAACATCGGTCCCACGAAGACGCAGATGATCCTGCGTCAGTGGGGACGCGATACGCGGAAGAACGAGCGCTTCGTCGATCAGTACTTCCTGAACTACGACATCAACGATCCGTACCGCGGCGACGCCCTCGTAGGGTACTAGGCGCGGCGGCACCGCCGGTTCCGGCTCCTTGGGAGGGGAGCGGGTCCGGCAGGGTCCTCGCGCCGCGCCCCCTTGAGGGAGGGACGGGCACGGCGTACGCGGGACCGGCGGTGTCTGACAGGCCCGGCGCCCATGCATCCCCATAGGGATGTGCGGGCGCCGGGCCTTTTTTGTGCCTACTCCGCAACGAAGGCAGACTGAGCGCGGAGACGAATCCCATGTTGGACCTTGCCTGGATCCGCGAGAACCCCGACGCCGTGCGCCGCGGCGCCGAACGCAAGCGCATCGACTTTGACGTCGACGAGCTGCTGCGCCTCGATGAAGAGCGCCGTTCGCTGATCCGTCTGCAGGAACAGGCCAAGGCCGAGCAGAACGCACTGGGCAAGCAAGTGGCGACCCTCCAGGGCGACGCGAAGCAAGCCGCTCTCACACGCCTCAAGCAGATGAAGGCGAGCGTCAAGGAGCACACGGAGGCCCTGGCGCCCATCCAGAGCCGGATCGACGAGATGCTCTGGGCCGTGCCCAATCCGCCTGCCGAGGAGGTGCCGGACGGGGACGACGACGGCGCCAACGTCGAGCTGCGCAAGGTGGGGGAGCCCAAGACCTACGACTTCGAGGTCAAGGACCACGTCGAGCTGATGACCGGCCTCGGCATCCTCGACATCGAGCGCGCGGGCAAGCTCGCCGGAAGCCGCAGCTACGTGCTCAAGGGCGACGGCGTGTTGCTCGAACAAGCTGTCCTGCGCATGGCGATGGACCTCATCACCGAGCGCGGCTACACGATGCTCGCCGTGCCGGTGGTGGTGAAGGAGTGGGCGCTTCGGGGTACGGCTTACTTCCCGGGGGCCGAGGAGCAGACGTACAAGATCGCCAACCCGACGGCGGACGACGAGGATTCGTGGCTCGTCGGCACGAGCGAAGTCAGCGTGACCGCGCTGCACGGCGGCGAGATCCTCGAGGTCGCCGACCTGCCGCTCCGGTATGCGGGCCTGAGCCCGTGCTTCCGGCGCGAGGCCGGGACGTACGGCAAGGACACGCGCGGCGTCTACCGCGTCCACCAGTTCAACAAGGTCGAGCAGGTCGTCGTGGACGTCGCGGACAAGGCGCGCAGCCTCGAGCACCACAAGGCGATCCTGGAGAACGCCGAGACGATGATGCAGCGCCTGGAGCTGCCCTACCGAGTCGTCGTCTGTTCGACAGGGGACATGGGCCGCGGCGCGCGCTGCAAGTACGACATCGAGGCCTGGATGCCGGGCCGCGAGGCCTACGGAGAAACGCACAGCGCCACGCGCTTCCACGAGTACCAGGCGCGTCGCTTGAACCTGCGCTACCGCGACGAAGACGGCAAGGTTCGCGTCTGCCACACGCTCAACAACACCGTGATCGCAACGCCGCGCACCCTGGTCGCGTTGCTCGAGGTGCACCAGCAGGCGGACGGCAGCATCCGGATTCCCGAAGCCCTTCAGCCGTACATGAACGGTCGAGAGGTCCTGAGACCGGAGTAGCGGTTTTCCGGGGCGAAGGCGCCGCAAAGCGGGCGACGACGACGCGTAGCATGTCTACGCGAGGAGGAGAGCGAAGCGGCCCGCACAGCGCCGCCGAGCATCCGGGAAGCCGCGCTACCGGGGGTTCATCGCAGCACCGGAACCGTCCTGATTGCTCTCCCAGGGCACGTTATAGCCGCCGCGGAGCAGGATGATCCGGTGGATGGGGTCGATCTCTTCGCGCTCGTCGGGGTTGCTCTCGTCAGGTTCCTCGATGTCGAACTCGATCTTGAGCAGGATCGCGTAGGGGATCCCCTTCTTCTGCGCGGAGTCCCAGTCCTCCAGGCCTTCCTTGTTCTCGTAGTGCTCTTCGGGAATGGGGAAGTAGCGCAGGCGGAAGCTGCGGACGCGGTCGTAGACCATCGTGTAGAAGCCGCCCTCGGTGGGCTTGCTGTCCACGAAGTAGTCCTCGCGCCGCCACAGCTCGAGCCAGTCGGCGTTCTCGTCATTGGGCCGGCAGGCGTAGCCGACCTCGGTAAGCGGACTCTCGCGCGTGTCCTTGCTGCGCTCGCCGCTATCCTCGGCGCCGACGGTTCGCGTGCGCCGCGCGGTGATGAAGGAGACGCGATCGGCGTCCATGCCGGACATGGTGCGAGCCTTGCCGCGGAAGCCCGCGTCGCCCACGAGGCCGCCGTAGTAGATGTAGCGGAAGTCCTTGAAGATCTGCCCGAGCACCGCGTTGGCCACCTTGGGCTTGCGCAGCTCCTCGTAGACCATGTTGCGTCCGTCGATGGTGCCGCCGATGACCTGGTACATCAGGCCCATCACGACGCCCAGCATGGCGATGGAGATGGTGAGCTCGATGAGCGTGAAGCCGCCCTGGTGGGCCAATGCCTGACGGGAGGGTGCGCGGCGCATCATTCGTCCTCCCCGATGTTGGGCGGCGTGAGGTAGCGGGTGAGCGTGATCAGCGGGCTCTCGCGCTCGTCGGACCGGAAGACCTTGAGCGTGAACTTCACGAGGCGCACGTTGCCCGTCTTCTCTTCGTCTTCGTCGTCGGTGATCGTGCTCGTCTCTTCGTCGTCCTCGTCGCCTTCGAAGAGGTTCTCGGCATCGCTCTCCGGGTCGGCCGTGCCGGCGGCAACGTAGTCCTGCTTCGTGAGCGAGTAGTAGTAGTCGCGGTAGCGGTCGGCGCGGTGGGGCGGAAGACCGGCCCACTGGCCGTAGATCACCGCGAGCGAGCCCTCGTCGCCGTTGCGGTGCTCCTGCTGCTCGAAGAGGATCTTGCCGAAGATCGTGTCCGCGACTTCGCGCATCTCGCGCTGGTCGATCGCCCAGATTGCCTTGTCGATGTTGCGGGCCCAGATCACGACCATGGTGCTGATGACGAGCCCAAGGATCGTGAAGGCGCACATCACCTCGAGCAGGGTGAAGCCACGCTGCTTTGTGGGTGCGCCTTGCATCTCAGTTTCCGAAATCGGAGGCCGGACGCGCCTCCTTCAGCTCGTGGAGTCCTTCGCGCCAGGCGGGTTCGGACGTGAGCGGGTTGACGAGGACCGTGACGGTCCGGTACTCGCGGCGCGCGTCCTCCATGTCCTCGCTCTCGAGGCGTACGGCGATGCCCTTCTCGATGTTGCCGTCGGCATAGAAGCGGACCTGGTAGGGCTTCCCGCCGTCGGAGAGCTTCGCCCATTGGCCCTTGCGGTCGCTGACGCCCACGATCTTGATGCCGTCGGGCAGCGGGTGCCACGTCGAGTAGAGCCACTCACGTTCCTGCGTGCGCGCCTGGCGCAGGTCTTCCTGTTGGCTGGGGTCGTTCGGGTCGCCTTCCTTCGGCGCCGGGATGTTGGTGAACTGGAAGCGCCAGCCCTGCTGCCAGTCGCCTTCCCCGTCCTTGAACGACCCGATCTCGAGCGAGACTTCGTAGCTGTCGAGGATTGCGCGTTCCCGCGCGCCGTTGACGGCCGACACGAGCGAGTTGGCCGAAGAGTTGAGCTTCCCGCGCGAACCGAAGTTGCTGAGGTTCGGCGGAACGAGCAGAAGTACCGTGCCCATGATCAACACGACGACCATGAGCTCGAGCAGCGTGAAGCCGCCCTCGTGACCGCGGCTGGTACGGGGGCGGTGGGGCGTCAACTGTCTTCCTGGTCCGGATAGAAGATGTCGTCTTCGGTGTCCGCCTGCCCGTCTTCACCGTAGCTCTTGATGATGTAGGTCTTGCGGTCCTGCGGACGGTACTCGTACGCGTTCCCCCAGGGATCCATCGGGATCCGGTCGATGTAGGGGTTCGGGTTCTTGCCGTCGGCCTGTGTGAGGTCGTCGAGCGAGGCCGGGAGCTTCTTGTTCTCCATGCGGTACTGGTCGATCGCCGTGCCGAAGGCCGCCATCTGTGCCTTGGCTGCGCCGACGTTCGACTGGAACAGCATGCGCCAGATGTTCGGGCCGACCAGGGCGATCAGCGTGCCCAGGATCACGACCACGACCATCAGCTCGACAAGGGTGAAACCGCGTTGGCGCCGGTTGTTCATCACGTTCTCCGAGGGGGCCTCTGGCCCGGCTTGGACGCCCCGAGGGGGCGTCGACTTCCGTCCCGAATGATACGAGGCCGTCGGGCTGCTGGGGCCTCTCGGCCGCGGTGCCTCGATGTAGGGGCGGCCCAAGCGGCGGGAGCCGCGGATGGCCGCCCGCCCCTGATGGTGGGTGGGCCAGTGGACAGGCGCGGGCGACCATCCGGCCCCTCCGGGGCCTCAGGTAGCACCTACATCGTCACCGGCTCTGCCGCCTATTTCCTGCGGATGTTGTCGATGTCCGAGATCTTGAGGATCGGCAGCATGACGCTGATCACGATGAAGCCCACGACTACGGCCATGCCCACGATGATGAGCGGCTCCATTAGGCTCGTGACCTTCTGCGTCTGGACCTCGATCTCCTCGTCGTAGGCCTGGGCGACCTGGTCGAGCATGTCCTCGAGCTGACCGCTCTGCTCGCCGACCGCGATCATGTAGCCCACCACGGGCGGGAACACGCCGGAGCGCTTGATGGGGGTGGAGATGTCCGTGCCCTCGACGATGCGCTTCTGGACGGTGTCCAGCACGCGCGCCAGCACCTGGTTGTTGACGATGTCCTTGACGATGCGCAGCGCCTCGAGCACCGGCACGCCCGACTTGAGCAGCGTGCTCATCGAGACCGCGAAGCGGCTGACCGCCGTCTTGCGGAACAGATCGCCCAGGACCGGCAGCTTCAGCATGAACTGGTCCTTGCGGTAGCGGTACTCCTCGTTGCGCATTCCGAAGCGGTGGAGCAGCATCAGACCGAGGATCCCGAACGCCGGCACGAACCAGTAGGCGCCCAGGAAGTCCGCCGCGCTCTTGAGGATCTGCGTGGGCAGCGGGATCGACTGGCCCGTGCGCTCGACGACCTGCAGAACCTTCGGTACGACCGCGGCCATCAAGATGATCACGATGACGACGCCGACCATGATCATGACGATCGGGTAGGCGAGCGCGGCCGTGATGCGGTTGCGGATCTGTGCCTGGCGCTGGAGGTAGTCGGCCAGGCGGTGCAGCACGCGGTCCAGGCTTCCCGACGCCTCGCCGGCCTTGACCATGTTGACGTAGAGGTCCGGGAAGTACGCGGGGTGATACGACAGCGACTCGGCGAAGGAGTGACCCTGCGTCAGCTTCTCGCGCACGTCGCGAAACGCTGCCTCGAGATCGGGGATGGCACACTGCTCGATCAGGGCCGACATGGCCTGCGCCAGCGGGATGCCGGCCTGCAGCAGCGTGGCGAGCTGCCGCGTGTACATCGGCACCTCGTTCTTGCCCTTCAGCCCGCGGCTGAAGTCGAGCACCTTCGTCTTCGCCTTGTCGCGCTTCACCGAGCCGGCACGCTCGACGATGTTGGTGACCAGCACGTTCTGCGAGCGCAGCTTGAGGCGTGCCTCGCGCGGGGAGTCAGCGTCGATGATGCCGGTCTTGGCGCCACCGGCGGCCGTCAGGCCCTTGTAGTCATAGACCGGCATCAGACCACATCCAGCTGCGTCACGCGCAGCACTTCTTCGGGCGTCGTCATGCCGAGCTTGACCTT
The DNA here is from genome assembly GCA_028281445.1 of Planctomycetota bacterium. Taxonomy (GTDB): domain Bacteria; phylum Planctomycetota; class PLA2; order PLA2; family JAEUHO01; genus JANQJW01. Next base: position 26,310 of record JANQJW010000024.1, read on the forward strand.
GAGCGAGCCGTCCATGCGCAGCGTGCGGAAGCCCTCGGCCACCGCCATGCGCTTGATCTTGCTGGCGCTCGCGCGGTCCACGATCATCTCGCGCACCTTGTCGTCGATGGGCAGGATCTCGTAGATGCCGAGGCGCTCCATGTAGCCGGAGCCGTAGCAGTTGCCGCAGCCCTTGCCGCGCTTCAGCTTGCCGTCCGGGAGCTCATCCGGATCGATCAGGAGCTGCTTGAGCTGGAACAGGTCTTCCTTGTCCGGATCGACGAGCTCCTCGCAGTCCCTGCAGATCCGGCGGACCAGGCGCTGGGCCACGCAGACGATCACCGAGGAGGCTACGAGATAGGGCTCGATGCCGATGTCGAGCAGACGCGTGGTCACGGTGGGGGCGTCGTTCGTGTGGATCGTGCTGAACACGAGGTGACCGGTCTGGGCGGCCTGGATGGCGATACGCGCCGTTTCGGTATCGCGCACCTCGCCGACCATCATGATGTCCGGGTCCTGACGCAACAGGGAGCGCAGTCCGGAGGCGAAGGTCAGCCCCTTCTTCTCGTTGACCTGGATCTGGCTGATGCCGCCGAGGTGGTACTCGATCGGATCCTCGATCGTCATCACGTTCAGCTTGCTCGAGTTGATGCGCGTCAGGCTCGAGTAGAGCGTCGTCGTCTTGCCGGAGCCCGTGGGGCCCGAGACGAAGATGATGCCGTGGTTGTAGTGGATGAACTCTTCGAGGGTCTCCAGGTTGCCCTCGATGAGGCCGATCTCCTCGAGCTCGTAGAGGCGGGCCGTCTTGTCGAGCAGACGCATGACCATGCGCTCGCCGTAGTTGGTCGGCACGCTCGAGATACGCACGTCCACCTCGGCGTCGCCCAGGCGTAGCGAGGCGCGGCCGTCCTGGGGGAGGCGGCGCTCGGCGATGTCGAGCTTGCCCATGACCTTCATGCGGCTCGTGACGGCGTCCTGCAGCTTCTTCGGCACCGCCTCCATGTCGTAGAGGATGCCGTCGATGCGGTAGCGGACCTGCATCCGGTCCTCGAAGGGCTGCAGGTGGATATCCGAGGCGCGCATCTTCAGCGCCTGGAAGAAGAGCATGTTGACCAGTTTGATGATCGGCGCCTTGTTGGCGACGTCGAGGATGTCCTCGGAGTCGTCCAGCGCCTCGGCCAGGCTCTCGATGTCCTGGTCGTCGAAGTCGCCGACCGACTCTTCGACGATGTCGGCCTTGTTCTTGTAGGCCTTGTTGATCAGGCTCGTGATCTCGGTTCGCGGGGCAAGCACCGGCTCGAGCTCGAGCTGGAGCAGCGAAGCGAGGTCGTCCATCGGGTAGGCATCGAACGGCGAGGACGTCGCCACGCGCATCGTGCCGTTCACCTGCTCGAGCCCGACGAGGTAGTAGTTGCGCGCGAACTGCACCGGCACCTTGTTCACGAAGGCCTCGGGCACCGCGACGTTGGCCAGCGTCTGCTCGTAGGGCATCGACAGGCCGGTGGACATGGCCTTGAGCAGGTCGTGCTCGGAGAGGAAGCCCTTGGACAGCAGGACCTTGTCGAGCGCCCAGCCGGTTTCCCGCTCGGTCTCGAGGGCCTGGTCGATCTGCTCTTCGGTGAGGAGCTTCTGCTCGCGGAGGGTCTGGATCAGCGGATTCTGCACGGTGGTACCAGGGAGTCGTGTCCCAGCGTCCGGGAGCGCGATGCGGGGACGAAGCCGGAGGGGCCCCGGAGACAGCCCGGAGCCCGCCCCCTCAGACTACCGCTTGCGGACGGTTGTGAGGCATGTCCCGTTGCTGCAGGCGCGCGGGGCGTTGCCGCGTACCAGCGCCGCGCGCCGGGCGGCCTTCTCGGCCTCGAGACGCTCCTCGCTGACGCCGGAGAACCGCGTGGCCTCCATGAGCCCGATCCGCTCGAAGCGGTCCGAGCAGCTGCCGGAGCCCCGAACGGCGCCCGGCTGACGCGCCCGGTAGGCGCCCGTGGCCGGATCCTGGACGTCGCAGTCGACGAAGTTGCTGTTGTAGATCTCGGTGTAGCCGATCAGCTCGTCGGCCCGCTGCTTGCGCTTGCAGGACTCGATGTCGAAGGTCGAGAAGCCCTCCGGGTCACCCGCCATGATCGTGGGGGTGACGAACAGGAAGAGGCTGGTCTCGCGGTCGCTCTTGCTCGTGGCCTTGAACAGCTCGCCGAGGCCCGGGATGTCCGCCAGGTAGGGCGTCCGCTCCACCGTGCTGCGTTGCTGGCGACCCATCAGGCCGCCCAGGACCACCGTGTGGCGGTCCGGCACGGTCACGGCCGTGATGATGCGGCGGGCGATCTTGTCGGCGGGAATCACGCCGCCGTCGGCAAGCGTCCGCGGCTCGCCGACGAACGCCGAGACCTCGAGGTTGATGTTGAGCAGCAGGTGGCGCGCATCGGCGATGTGCGGCGAGATCGCGAGCGTGGTACCCGCCTCCTCGAAGCCTCCGAGACCGCCGTTGGTCACGCCGCCGGTCGTCGTGGTGCTCGTCGAGTAGGCCTGCTCGTCCTTGACCTCGATGACGGCTTCCTCGTTGTCGGCTGTCACGATGCTGGGGAGCTGCAGGATGCGGCTCTGCACGACCTCGCCGAACACGTCGAAGATCAGCGGGATCTGGCCGAGAGCGAAGATGCCGCCCACCAGGCCGCGAGGCGCCGGGGTCTCGTCGCTGTTGACGAAGGTCGGAATGCGGTCGGTGAAGAACGAGTCGCCGTCCGTGTCCGCGAAGACCGTCCGGCCGAAGTTGGTGAAGCCAAAGCCGCCCACACCGGTGCCGTCCAGACCGTTGTCGTCCGCGGCGCCGAGCTCGACCGCGAGGCGGAACGCGTCGTCCAGCGTCAGCTCGACGAGCGCCGCTTCGATCAAGACCTGGTCCTTCTTGATGTCGATCGCCTCGATCACGCGGAGCAGCTCTTCGTACTGGCGGCGCGTGGCGGCAATGATGAGGCTGTTGCTCTTCACGTCGGCGACGACGGCCGGCTTCTCTTCCTCACGCGCGGTGCGCGGCGCGCCGGTGGTGCCGGGGCGGCCCGGACGGCCGGTGCCCGTGCCCGTCTGGCCGGCGGAGGTACCGAAGACGCTGGCGGCCTCGATGAGCGTCGAGAGCACCTCGGCGGTGGGCTCGGCTTCGAGGTTCTTCAACCGGACCACGTTGACGCGGTCGTTCTGGAGGTAGATCGGGACGTCCAGGTTGCTGATGACCGTCTTGATCTCGTCGATGTCGGCCCGGATGCCGTAGAGGATGATCTTGTTCGTCCGCGGGTCGCTGATGATGCGCGGCTCCGGATCCTCGGGCTCGCCGCCGGCGGCCTGGTTGCCGGGACGGCGCGGCTGGCCCGGGCGCGAGACGGCCTCACGGCCGGTGAAGAGGTCGGTCAGGATCGGCTCGAGCTCTTCGGCAACAGCGTGCTCGAGGGTGATGTACTCGGACACCACCTCCTTGCCCTCGGGCTTGACGTCCATCTCACGCAGCAGGCGGTAGATGGCCACCACGTTGGGAGCGAAGTCGGTCACGACGAAGGCGCGCGCGGCCGGCACCTCGGTCACGTTGCCGATGTTCTGGCCCGTCACGATGCGCGTCAGCGCGTTCCGTGCGTTGCGCAGGTCGGTCATGTTCTCCACCTTGATGGTGGTGGTGATGAACTTGCCGTCCTGGTTCTCGTAGAGCGTGAGGTTCTCGTCCGTGAGCTTCACGTAGTCGGGCTTGAGCTTCAGGATCGAGGACGTCTGGCGGGCGTCCATGACGAGCTGGACCTGGTACTCCGCCGGGCCGACGGGGATCATGACGAGCTCGTAGAAGGTGAGGAGCGCGCGGACGAGGTTGAACAGCTCGCCCTTGGGGGCCTTGAGGTCGACGCTGCCGATGATCTTCTTGCCGCGGATGTTCTTGTCGGACGGGTTCCAGACCAGCGGGACGCCCGTGACCTTGCCGACGGCGCGGAGGAAGTTCTCGATCTCGACGTCGTCTTCGCCGATCGTCAGGCGGACAAGCTCGTCGTCGGCCTCCACGATGCCGGTCGGGTTCTCGATCGACCCCGGAGTGAACACCAGGGAGGCGACGAACGCCGCCACCAGTGCCATGCCGACGAGTGCCTTGATCCGGGCCCGGCGCTTCACATCGTTACGCATTGTCAGTCTCCTGCGCGGCGGCGCCTGGCGGCCGTCCACGCCTACCTGTCCCTCTACAGGGGATTGTCGGATCGGATCGGTAACGGATCGAACACCCGCACCCGGCAAAGGCCCTTCAATCGGTCTCTCAGAGGCCCTCGACCGCCTTCGTCAATCGCTTGGACGCCCTGTTTGACGGGCCTCTTTCGGCTCCTTCCGCGATACCGACCCGGAAGACCCGAAACAGGGCCGAAACCGGCCCCGTTCTTCATGGCTCTGTCACATCTCGTGAAGCGCGCGATTCGGGGCCCGCGCGGGCTCGGTCGGGTGCCGTGCGGTCCTTGACCGAGCCGGACAGCGACGTAACCTGATCCGCTTGTGGCCTCGGTTTGGGGCCAACCGTTTTCAGACGGAGGATTCATGGCCGTACGGGTTCAGTCGAAGGCGAACGAGCCGCTGGAGAAGACACTCCGGCGCCTGCGCAAGCTCTGCAACAACGAGGGCATCACGCGCGAGCTGAAGCGGCACGCCTACTACGAGAAGCCGAGCGAGCGCCGCCGTCGGAAGAAGCGCGAACGCCTCAAGACCATCCGCCTTGCCCAAAAGGCGATGGAACTCCTCGGCAAGTAGCACAGTAGACTCGCGCGATGCGCGCTGAGACCGAAGGGCCCGAGCTGTCGAAAACAGCCCGGGCTCTTCTCGTTTTGGCGTTCTTCCTTTCGGGCGCTGCGGCGCTCGCCTACGAGGTTGCCTGGAGCCGCGCGCTGCTGCTCCTGCTGGGCTCGACGGCCGCGGCGTCTGCTGTCGTACTCGGCGTATTCGTCGGCGCCTTGGGGTTGGGTGCCCGCTGGGGCGGGCGGCTGGCGGATCGCAGCACCCGCCCGCTGCTCCTCTACGGCGTCTTCGAGATCGGCGCCGCCGCGTGGGCGTTGCTGGCCGCACCGCTGGTCGGCCTCCTGCACGCGCCCTACCTCGCGGTCGCGCCCGGGATGCCCGGGTGGCTGCAGATGGTGTTGCGTGTCTTCGTGGCCGTCCTCGTGGTGGCGCCGCCTGCGTTCCTGCTCGGTGCGACCTTGCCGGCCATGGTGCGCCAGTGGGTCCGGCGGACGGGCGAGACCGGCAGGCAGACCGCGTGGCTCTACGGCGTCAACACGGTCGGCGCCGTCGTTGGGTGTCTGGGCGCCGGCTTCTACGGCGTGGCGGCGCTCGGCGTCAACGGCATGGTGCTGGTGGCGGCGGCGGTCGGCGCAGCGGTCGGCCTCGTCGCGATTCTCGCGGCGTGGCGCGGAAATCCCGTGACCGCGGACGAGGCGCCCGCGAAGTCACAATTGGGGGGGTGGGCCCCGGAGGCCCTCACCCTCGCTGCGCGCACGGCGCTGCTCTGCGGCTTCATCGGTCTGGCGACCGAGGTGCTGGGCTTCCGGATCCTCGTGTTCTTCCTCGAGGGCTTCACCGTCACGTTCGCGGCCATGCTCGGCGTCTTCATCGCCGGTCTCGGTCTCGGCAGCCTGCTTCTCGGCCCGGCGCTGGCACGCACCAAGAAGCCCGCACGCACGTTGAGCGCGCTCCTGTTGCTCCAGGCCGCGACGCTCCTCTTCGGCCTTTACGTCGTGATGCCCTCGCTCGAGACCTGGATGCACGCCATCCGCGACGCGGCCTACGAGGGCGCGCGCTCCAGCACCGACATCGCGGCGGGCCTGCGCACGAGCTCGCTGATCGGCGCGGGGCTGCTCTTGATCGTGCCCGCGCTCCTCATGGGACCCACCTTCGCGCTCTGCGTGCGCTGGGCCGAGCTCGGCGGCGACACCCCAGGCCGCGCGGTCGGGCGCATCTACCTGTGGAACAGCCTCGGCAGCCTGCTCGCGCCTTTCCTGATCACCTTCCTCTTCGTGCCGCTGTTCCACGTGCCCGGCGCGTGGGTGGCGGTGACGCTCCTCACGGTGGCGAGCGGCATCAACCTGTGGCTGCTGCCTCGCTGGCGAACGGCGCGCGTGGCCAGCCTCCACCTGGCGGCGTCGATCGGTCTCATTCTCGCCGTCGGTGTGCTCTGGCTCGATTTGCCCGGCACGCGACCGGCGGACCTCGTCGAGTCCAGCGTCGTGCTCCGCGGGCAGAAGGGACGCCGCCTGCTGCGCGTCTCCAGCGACGCCGTCACGACCGCCAGCGTCGTCGAGACGGTCGAGGGCGAGCGCTACCTCTACACCGATGACTTCGCCGCCGCCGCCACCGGACGCCACTACCGCTACATGCGCATGCTCGGACACCTTCCCTGTCTGCTTGCTGACAAGCCGCGCAAGGCCATGGTGATCGCGTTCGGAACCGGCACCACGGCCGGTGCGGTCGCCCGGCACGACGAGGTCGAGCAGATCGAGGTCGTCGAGGTCAGCGGCGCGGTGCTCGATCTCGCCAGCTACTTCATCGAAGCGAATCGCAACGTGCTCGAAGACCCACGCGTCGTCCAGGTGCGCGACGACGGGCGCAACGCGCTGCTGCTCCACGAGCCGAACCTCGACGTGATCACGCTCGAACCCTTGATGCCCTACAGCCCGCAGGGCTATCCCTTCTACACGCGCGAGTTCTACGAGCTGGCCCGCGACCGGCTCACAGACGGCGGCGTGCTGTGTCAGTGGGTGCCCGTCCACGCCATGCCCGTCGGCCTCTATACCGCGTTCATCCACGCGTTCTTCGAGGTGTTCCCGGATGGCTCGCTGTGGTTCTTCGAGCAGTCGACGGCGCTCATCGGTCGCAAGGGCGATCGCGCGCCGAACCTCGAGACGGTGATGCGACGAATGGAGGCCGTGGCCGACGACCTCGACGACGCCGGCTTCGAGACGCCCGCACTGCTGCATTCGGGCTACGTCGCGAGCGGTCGGGAGGTGCTCGACGGCAAGAAGCCCGCGGACTTCAAGCGCTTCATCGACCGGCCCATGGTCGACATGGATCCGTTCCCCGAGTTCGAGCCCACGCCACGCGCGCCGCTCAACACGCCGTACCTGCATCAGACGGTCGAGTACCTCGGGCGCCTGGTCGAGCCGGAGACCGTGCCAGACGCCCCGTGGTGGTTCGGCGGGACGGATCGCACGGCGACGCGCTTCGCACTCGCGGGCCGTGCGCGAGAGGCGCAGGCCGACTTCCTCGCGGTGTCGCTCAGCGGCATGAAACCGTCCGGGGAGACGTTCACGCAGATGAGCGAGGAGCGCCTCCGGGCGCTGGAAGACGCGGTGTTGGCCTACCAGCGGGCGCTGCGAGATCTCCCGGGCGAGCGCGTGCTGCAGTGGCGGCGCGTCCGCGCGCTACGAAAGATCGCGACAACCCGCGCCCGCGAGATGCTCGCGCAGGCCAAGGCAGCAGGCGAGGCCGGCAAGACCTCGGAACGCATCGAGTTCCTGCAGCTGGCCGAGCAGATCACACGCGCGACGATGCCGCCGGCGCTCTTCGACCCGGATCCCGTGACGACGCGCCGCACGGACATGGCGGCGTTGCGTGCGGCGATCCTGCTACGTCTCGGACGATGCAACTCGGCGCTCAAGGTGCTGGAGACCTCGCGCGTAGACCTCCAGGACATCCGCCGCGAGGGCCGCCTCAACGCACTGATCGACGACGTCAAGGCGCACATCGACGGGACGCCGGTGGAGCCGCGCGAAGACGACGCGTGGGTGTTCGACGATCGTGCGCCATGTCGCGCGGAGGGCACGGCGCCTGTGGCCGACGAGCTCAAGGCGTTCCTTGAGGCGCTGGGGGTGAAGGCGCATCGGATCGAACGCATGACGGGCAAGCGGCTCGTCGACGCGTCGCAGCGCGAAGATGTCGCCGATGCGGTCGTGGCGGAGCTGCCGAAGACGTCGGCGCAAGATCTGCATGACGTGAAGGCGCTGCTCGCCTGCGTGCGGTTCGCGCTCGACGAGAGCGACGGAGAGCTTCGGGCGCTCTTCGGCAGCGACGATCCCGCTGTGTTCGCCGCGGCCTTGATCGAGGTCGGGTGGTGGGGGCTGCTGGAGAGGCACTTCCCCGACGTGGTGAAGACGGCGCACGGGCACAAGCTCGCTCGTGTTCGTGCTGCGCTCGCCACAGCGGCTTCAAAGTACGGCGCGCCGGGCGTGCTGCGCTACGTCGTCGATCTCCTCATGGATGTCGACGAGGACGTGCGCAGTGAGGCATGGAGCGTCTTCCTGACGCACCGCCCGGATGCGATCCAGGGCTACGACCCGAAGGCGTCGGCGGACCAGCGCAAGCCGGTCTACGAGGCGCTGAAGAAGGCGCTGCCGTAGGGACGAACCACCCAGCCTGCTTGCTGGCGCGATCGGACAGCAGGTTGGCGCACGTTGCTAATGCCGGCACGCCGATCTGCTCTATCGTCGCTGCAACAGAAACGGCCCCGTCAGGCGTACAGGAGGGACTGTGAAGCATGTCTCCATGTTGGTCTCGTATCTCATTCTTCTCGCATCCGGCGTGATGTTCGGCTGGGGGCTCCTGGGGCTGTTGGAGTACTTGTTCGGGTTCGCGCCGCTGATGCCGCTGCAGAACCCGAACTTCCCTCCCGGTACGCAGTTGATCCACTGGATCGTGATTCTCGCCTCGGGCAGCGTGTACCTGATCGGCTACATCACGAGATGGAAGCACACGCCCTTCGCCATGGTCGTCATGTTCGCGATGCTGACGACGCTGTGCGCCGTGGAGACCTTTGACTTCATGACGAGGCCCGATCGCTATGGCGCGTACGCACGCGAAGTGACCTACTACGTGCTCATGTCCGTGTTCCTGCTGCGCTCGAAGCGCATGCACGCACACTTCCGCCGCGACGACGAGGATGCGACCGAGGGCAACGAATCGAAGGCGCTGGCGTAGGGGCGACCTTTGTGGTCGCCCCGCGACGCGTTCGGCGCATCACATCGGTCCCTGTCCGGGCGGCCCTTGTGGCGGCCTTGTCCTGGCGCACGCGCCTCCCCCCCCTCCCGCACGTCGCCGGCAACTCGTCTGGCGATCTGCATCGCGGCGGCGAGTTCCCTCGCTCCCTCCGCTTCCGTCCGCGACAGGCGATCGATACGTTCCTGCGCCCGTCAACGCCGTCGGGGGGCGGGCACAAGGACCGCCCCTACAGGGGTTTACCGACGGCGCGGAATCGCTGATGGGGCGACCACAAGGGTCGCCCCTACAGGTTTGACGGCGAAGCCGTCAAACCTCCTTCACCGCCTCGATGATCTCGACAAAGGCCTTCTTGCCGTCGTTGAAGAACATCAATGCGTTCTCCATCGCGAAGAGCGGGTTGGGGATGCCGGCGAACCCGGGGCTCAGCGAGCGCTTGATCACGATCACCGTGCGCGCCTTGTCGACGTCGATGATCGGCATCCCCGCGATGGGGCTGGTCGGATCGGTACGCGCGACCGGGTTCACCACGTCGTTGGCGCCGACGACGATGCACACATCGACAGTGTTCATCGTCGAGTTGGCCTCGTCCATCTCCTTGAGCTCTTCGTAGGGCACGTTGGCTTCGGCCAGCAAGACGTTCATGTGACCGGGCATGCGGCCCGCAACCGGGTGCACGGCGTACTCGACCTCTGCACCGAACTTCTCTTCCAGCAGGTTCGCGAGATCGCGGACCGTGTGCTGCGCCTGAGCAACGGCCATGCCGTACCCGGGCACGATGCTGACGCGTTGCGCGGTTTCGAGCATCATCGCGATTTCGTCCGCGCTCGTGCTCTTGACCGTCTTGTAGACCTCGTCGGCATCCGGCGTGTCGGCCGTGGGGCCCATCGTGGCGAACATCACATTGGCCAGCGAACGGTTCATCGCCTTGCACATGATCTTCGTGAGGATGATGCCCGAGGCGCCGACCAGTGCGCCCGAGATGATCAGCGCGTTGTTGTTGATCACGAAGCCGGTGGCCGCCGCGGCCAGGCCGGAGTAGCTGTTCAGCAGCGCGATCACGACGGGCATGTCCGCGCCGCCGATGGAGAAGGTGAGCGTCACGCCGAGCAGGCCCGAGACCGCAACAAGCGCCCAGAAGACTTGCTGGTTGTGTTCGTTGATCACCGTGTTGTCGCCGGCGTTCATGACGACGAGCACGGCCATGACGAGCGCGCCGAAGAAGGCGATCGCCTTCAGCGCGTTGAGGCCCGGGAAGGTGTCCTTCTTGGACAGCAGCACGACAGCCATCAGCACGGCACACGCCACGCAGACGAGCGTCCACGGTGCGAAGTCGTTCACGAAAGCGAAGTAGCCGGCGCCGACGATCATGAGCACGTTCCAGCCGTGCTTGATGACCTTCTGCCACGTGTAGAGCTTCCACTTGACGGCGAGGAACTCGGCCAGCTTGCCGAACGCGACGTAGCTGCCGAACAGCGTGACCGACCCGATGAGGGCGGAAGCAACGGTGGCGATCTTCATCTGGCCGGGGTTGGCGACCATGGCGTAGTCGGTGCCGGCGGCCTCGACGATCGCCGCAGCCGCAACGAGCACGGAGGCTGCGCCGCCGAAGCCGTTGAAGAGGCCGACGAGCTCGGGCATCCGCGTCATCGGGATCTTGAGCGCGGCGAAGGTGCCGATGGCGGCGCCGATGCCCATGCCGATCAGGATGAAGTCCCAGCCGATGGCCGTGCCGCCGTACTTCTCCCACTCGGGGCTGAGCAGCGTGGCCACGACGGCGATGAGCATGCCCAGTGCGCCGGCGCGGTTGCCGCGCACGGCCGTACGCGGGTGTGCGAGCCACTTGAGGTCGAAGACGAACAGGATCGCCGCGATGAGGTAGGCGACGTTGACGACGTTCTGGTTCAGCATCGCTCTACTTCTTCCGGAACATCTTGAGCATGCGGTCGGTGACGAGGAAGCCGCCGACCACGTTGATCGTCGCGAAGATCACGGCCACCATGCCGAGCACACGGGCGAGCTGGGGGTAGGTGTCGCCCAGCATCCCGGCGGCGAGCAGCGCACCGATGATCGTGATTCCGCTGATGGCGTTGGAGCCGGACATGAGCGGCGTGTGCAGCGTGGGCGGCACCTTCGTGATGATCTCGAACCCGACGAAGATCGCCAGGACGAAGATCGTCAGCAGCATGATGAGGAGTTCCATCAGTTTGCTCCCTCAACGGCGCCGAGCGCCTCCTTGACGGCTTCGTGCACGACCTCGCCATCCTTCGTCATCCAGGTGCCGGCGAGGATGTCGTCCTCTTGTTCGATGTCGAACTCGTTCTTCCGCTCGCGGTCCTTCGAGAGCATGTTCACGAGGAAGTTGAACACGTTCTTCGAGTACATCTGCGATGCGTGGAACGGCAGCGTCGCCGGCACGTTCGTCGGCCCGAGGATCGTCACGCCGTGGGCTTCGACGACCTCGTCCGCCTTCGTCAGCTCGCAGTTGCCGCCGCGCTCTGCGGCGAGGTCCACGATGACCGAGCCGGGCGCCATGCCCTTGACCATCTCTTCGGTGACCAGGATGGGCGCCTTCTTGCCGGGCACCGCCGCCGTCGTGATGACGACGTCGCTCTCCGCGATCACCTTTGTCATCAGTTCGCGCTGGCGGCGGTAGAAGTCCTCGTCCATCTCCTTGGCGTAGCCGCCTTCGCCTTCACCGCTCTCGAGGTCCATCTCGACGAACTTCGCGCCGAGGCTCTCGATCTCCTCCTTCACGGCCGGACGAATGTCGTAGGCGCTCACGATGGCACCCAGGCGCTTGGCGGTCGCGATCGCCTGGAGGCCCGCCACGCCCGCGCCCATGACGAAAACCTTGGCCGGTGCGACCGTGCCCGCCGCCGTCATGAACATCGGGAAGAACTTCGGTAGACGCTCGGCGGCCCAGAGCACGGCGCGGTACCCGGCGACCGTCGCCATCGAAGAGAGGATGTCCATCGCCTGCGCACGCGTGGTGCGAGGGATGAGTTCGAGACCGAACGCGTTGACCCTCTTGATCGCGACCTTGGCGACGAGGTCGGGGCGGCCGAGCGGCTCGGCGGCGCCGACCAGGATCTGGCCTTCGCGCATCATCGCGAAGTCGTCTTCGCAGCAGTCGGGATTGGCGCCGCACGTGCGCACCTGCGCGATGATGTCGGCCTTGTCGAACACGTCCTTGCGCGTTGCGACGACCTCGGCGCCCTTTCCTTCGTAGACCGCGTCGGCGTAGCCGGCTTCGGCGCCGGCACCCGCCTCGACGACGACCTCGAAGCCGCGCTTCACGAGCTGCGGAATGTGATCCGGGACGACCGCGACGCGTCGTTCCCCCGGAAAGGTCTCCTTGACGACACCGACCTTCATCGTGGTTCGCTCCTTGGGCCGTAAACCGCGGAAGAACCCGGGGTTGTACCCGCGAAAGCGGCAGCCTCGAAGGTCTGCCGGACGCGTGTCGCCGCCGTGACCCGCTGCGCTGCTCAGCGTTCTAGGATCGGAGGCAGGAGACGTGGCAATGGCACGATGGGTGGCACTGGGATTCGTGGTTCTCGGCCTCGCAGGCGGGGTCATCTGGTGGCTGCAGGAACCGCCGGCCGACGACGTGAGTGAGGTTCCCCACCTCCCCGGGGACGAGGGGGGGCCCGAGAAGACAGAGGCCTCGCCGGCTCTCAAGACAACCGAACGCACGGAGCCGGACACGGTAGAGGCGAAGGCCAAGCCGCCGTTGCCCGACGAGGCCGTGCGCGTCTTCGGCAAGGCCATACTCCCGGACAAGTCGCCGGCCCGCGGTGCGCAGATCGACGTCATGGTGCTCGCCGATTCGATCGCGAGCACGACGACGGGCGACGACGGCAGCTTCGAGATGATCGTGACCCGCGAGGCCATGGGCGTCGCCTACACCGCGCAGCTGCGCGCGCAGACGGACGGCCACGGCCTGCTCAAGTCCTTCGCGATGCGCATGAACGAGGCGTGGCCGAACCAGAAGCCCATCGATCCGGAGATCGACATGGGCGCCCTCACCCTCCAGGCCGGCGAGAACATCGACGTGCGTGCCGTCCTGCCGACCGGCGGTGAGGGCCCCGCGACGATCTGGTTCATCACCGCCGAGGGCAGGGGCGGCGGCTCGCTCTTTGCAACGATCGAGTGCGATCCCGGCAGCATCGCGTCTTCGCCTGCCTTGCCGCCCGGAACGTGGCGCGTGCTGGCCACGGCCAAGGGCGCAGGTCGCGGGCAGGTGTTCGTGAAGATCCCGCAGGAGAAGCGGGAGGTCGTCGAGGTCGACATGCCCGACGAGCGCACCGGCGTGCTCGCAGTCGTCGATGGTGCGACGGACGCACCCGTCGAGGGTGCGACTGTCTTCGTGCGCGAGTTCGTACAAGCCCCGACGGGGAACTTCTCCTCGGGCCTGATCCCGCCGCCGGATCCGATCGCGACGGACGCCAACGGACAGATCGTGTTCCGCGGCCTCAACAAGCTCAGCAGCCTGACGATCTTCGTGGAGGCCGAGGGCTACCCGAGCGTGGCGAACCGCTACGGCCTCAAGGCAGCCGCACAGGGCAACCTGCGCCGGTCCGATACCGAGGTCACGATCAAGCTCTTCAAGCCGCGCACGATCACGTGGCCGATTGCCGCCGACGGAGCACCGCCTGACGGCGCGACGATCTCACTGCGCGCCGAGACGGCCTACGACAAGGGCAAGATGCCGGAGGGCGGCGGCGTTATCGAAGGCGGTCGTCTGGTCGTGCCCGACTGGCCGGCGGGCCATGCGCGCGGCCTGGCCGTGGCACCGGACGGCTCCATGGCCCGCCTTCACTGCCTGGCGGGACAGACCGAGGGCAAGGAGATCACGTTCGTACCTGCGCGCGCGATCGACGTGACGCTCCGCTACGACGACGGCAAGCCCGCCTCCGGTCTCTACGTGCATGTCGCGAACCAGGGCAACAACCCGATCGGTACGCCCGCGAAGACCGACGCGCAGGGCAAGGCCCGCATCGAGAATCTCTTCGGCGGCACGTGGTCGCGGCTCGAAGTGCGCGTGAGCGACTCCGAGCGTCCGTGGGGCGGGATGAACATCGCCACCGTCGATCTCACGAAGGGCGACGCGGCGGTCGAGGGCACCGTGCGCCGGGCCATTCGCATCACGTTGCGCGTCCGCATCAACGGGAAGGCGGAACTGCCAGAGATCACAGAGAAGCTGCCCACGGGCGGCATCGGCGTCCGCATGTCCGGGGCCTTCCCGGCCAAGTTCGACGTAGACGAGGACAAGGCCGAGATCGCGTTTGACTGGCGGCCGCCGACAGGTGCCAAGGAGATCTGGATCAACGTCACGAAGCAGGGCTACCTGCCACACACCGAGAAGCGCCCCGTGCCCGACTCGGCAGAGCCGTGGTTCGTGGACGTGGAGCTGAAGACCGCCGGCTCGATCGTGGTCGAGGGCAAGCCGCCCAAGGACAACCGCCGCCAGCGCATCAACGTGCACCGCTGGGACCCCGAGAAGAAGCGTTGGGCAGCCCAGCACCTGCAGATGATGGCGATGGGCGGCTACGCGCGCTTCGACGCGAACGGCAAGTGCGTCCTGCAACCGCTCGAGACCGGCCGCTACCGCGTGGTGGATGTCGCGAACTTCGTCGAGTCGGAGCCGGTCGAGGTCGTCGCAGGCGGGGAACCGCCGCGCGCCATGCTCGATGCCAGCAAGGCGGGCCATGTGTGCGGCAGGGTGCAGGTGCCCGATGGCGTCGATCCCGTGACCGTGTCGATCAAGACGAAGGGCGGCCCCGACTTCGGGAATCCGTTCCAGATGCGCAGCACCTCCGGTCTCTCAGCCCAAGTGAACAAGGACGGCGAGTTCTGGCTGCGGGTGCCGGGCACGATGCCCATCGAGATCTGGGCCGAGGGATTGGGCCTCTCGCCGGCGCCCGAGGGCGGGCGCATGTCGGTCACGAAGCCCCAGGAGGGCGTCACACTCAAGGTCGTGCGCGGCGCGGTCGCGCGGGTGAAGTTCGCGCGCAAGCTATGGACGCGCATGAACCCCGGCCGGCCGCGCGCCATGAACGTCGGCTACTACAAGGGCAAGGTCGAAGACGAGCCCCACAAGATGGTCACCGGCAGGCTCGACGGCCCCGCCACGGAGCTGACCTTCGACATCCTGCCCGGCACGTGGACGCTGTGGCTCGACGCGTCCCCGTTCCGGCCGGTGGTCATGGAGAACGTGACACTCGCCAAGGAAGGCGACCAGGATCTCGGTACCGTCGAGGTCGACGAAGGCACCACCGTGCTCGTCGAGGTCAAGTTGAAGCGGGGCGCATCGATGCCGCGGCTGTGGATCTTCGCCAACCACGAAGGGCAGCCGATGTATCACCGCCGCGGCGACAGCGGCAACGCCAACATCATCAAGATGATCGGCCTCGGACCGGGGACGTTCATGCTGCGCGGCGGGTCGCATATGGGAGGCGGCGGCGGCGCGACGCTCAACGAGAAGATCGAGGGCGACGGCACGGGCGAGATCAAGCGCGTGATCGATCTCACGAAGTAGCGAGACGGCGGCGCAGCCAGTCCGTGACGACGGGCTGCGCGGCCGGCATCAGGCCGTGTGCTTCGTCGAGCACGACGGACTCGGCGTCGACGCCGCCCGCTTCGAAGGCCGCGAGCAGCTCCGCGATGTAGGCGGGCGGATAGCTCGCGTCGTGGGTGCCCGTCACCCAGAGAACCGGGTGATCGGCCAGTGCCGAGAGACGCGGACGCCAGGACTGGGGCGCGCCGCCGGCGAGGCCGATCACGCCCGCCACGAGCTCGGGGTTCTCCACCGCGAAGTACGTCGCGACCGCCGCGCCCTGGCTGAAGCCCAGGGCGAACGTGCGTGCGGGATCGATGGCGTGCCGCTCGGCTGCGAGATCCAAGGCCTTGCCGATCAACGCGCAGTTGCGCGCTTCGGCTGCGTCCCGATCGGGGTCCGCGATCCAGCCGTATCCCACGCCGCCCAGGCGCGCGCCGCCCTTCGTCGACGGGCGCCGATACCAGGCCGAGGGCCCTTCCGGCGCGACGATCACCGCGCCCGGTGCGACAGCCTTCGCGTAGTCGGCCATGTCCTCCGGCGGCATGCCGTAGCCGTGGACCGCAATGAGCGCGGGCGCGGGGCCGTCCGGCACGTCATCGGGAACGTGGACGCGGGCGTAGCCCGTCATCTCCACGGGGATCGGGATGCGCTCGCCCACGCGTTTCGTTTCAGGAAGCGACCGTGGACGAGTCGTTTTCGAGCGCCATGATCTTCGCCACGCGTCCCGTGTGGCGGCCTTCGTCGAACGGCGTCGCGAGGAAGATGTCGGCGAAGCGGCAGAGCGCTTCGATCGTATGGCCGACACGTGCGCCCATGCAGAGCACGTTGGCGTCGTTGTGGCGCCGGCTCATCTCGGTCGTGAAGTCGTCGTGCACGAGACCGGCGCGAATGCCGTGGATCTTGTTGGCGGCCATCGAGATGCCGATGCCCGTGCCGCAGATCAGGATGCCGCGCTCGACCTCGCCGCCCGCGACCGCGCGGCCGACCTTGTCGGCGTAGTCCGGGTAGTCGACGGACTCGCCGGGTGCGCAGCCGAAGTCCGTGACCTCGTGACCGCCCGCTTCGAGGTGAGCCACGACGGCCTGACGCTCCTGGATGCCCGCGTGGTCTGAAGCGATGGCGACTTTCGTGGGCATCTGCGTCATTGGACGAGGCTCCCGGCGATGAGAACGGCGGCAGCGTCCAGGCGACGGGCGAGCCGTCGGTAGGACGCCATGTTCTGGCCCGAGGGGTCCTCGATGTCGTTGCCTTCCGGATCCAGCATCATGACGTCGCGCACGCGGTGCGGGAAGAATGCGAGGATCTGCTCGCGGTGGCTGCGCTCCATGCAGATGATGCGCGTCGCCTGATCGATCATCTCGGTGGTGAGCTTGTTCGAGCGGTGGGCCTCGAGGTCGATCGGCGGGTTGAACTCCTCACGGCCGACATGGCGGATGCGCCGCGATGCGCGTGCGCCGCCGTCCGCCGCCATGCCCGCGCTCGTCACGCGGTAGCCGCGCTCCTCGAGCTGCGACTCGTCGCATCCGAGTTGCGCCGCAAGCCGGCGCCGGAGTATTGACGCGGCAAGGGGACTGCGATCGGTGTTGCCCGTGCAGACGAACAGCACGCCGGCGTGTCCCGGCTGGCGCAGGCGCAGCTCGGGAATCGCGCCTTCGCGCAGGATGGAGATGTCGTCGCCCTTGATCTCCGCCACCGTGCTGGCAACACCCGCTTGCGCGGGACCGCCGTCGATGACGAGGTCGAGCTGGTCGGGGAACTGCGCGAGCACTTCTTCCGCCGTGGTGGGCGGCGGCTCACCGGAGAGGTTCGCGCTGGGGACCAGCAACGGAACACCGGCTGCCTTCACGAGGCCTTGCGCCAAGGGATGCGAGGGATAGCGGAAGCCGATCAACGGACCCGGGCTGCCGTCCAGCGTGCTCGAAGGCAGAACCAACGTCAACGAACCGGGCCAGAAGCGTTGCATCAGGCTCAACGCGGTGGGGGAGATGTCGGGGCAGTGTTCGCGCACGACGTCGATGCCCGCGACCATCATGCTCATCGGCTTGCTGCGCGGACGTTCCTTGAGGGCGTAGAGCCGCTCGACCGCTTCCGGATCGTTGGCGGACACGGCGATGCCGTACACCGTCTCTGTCGGAAATGCGACAAGGCCGCCGGCGCGGAGGATGGCGCCCGCCTGTTCCAGTTCCTCGCGCAGCGCGTTGCGGTCGAGGACGCGTAGTACTTCAGTTCCCATGCATCGCGAGGATACCCCTCGATCCCCCCTCTGCTCGAAGTTCCCGTACCAGGATCGGACGTCTTTCAGTGGGCTTCACACGGCCACGAACGGGCGGTCGAAGACGTGTCGGGTACGCTACGCCGCAATGACCGAGCGCCATCCTGCGCATGCCCCGACGTCGAAGGGTCTCGAGTTCCTCGGAGCCGTCGCCGGCGGCCTCGTGCACGAGATCCGAAACCCCCTGTCGACGATGAACGTCACGCTGCAGCTGCTGCAGGAGGAGTTTCCCGCCGACGCCGAGGACGATCGGGGCAGGCGCACCGCGAGGCGGCTGAAGTCCCTCCTCGGCGAGGTCCGGCGTCTCGAGGAGATCCTCGACGACTTCCTGCGCTACGCCGGAATCCGGCGGCTCAACCTCGCCCAGGTGGACCTCAACCGCATCCTCGAGGAGGTCACCGCCTTCATGCTGCCGGAATGCGCGCGTGCCGGCGTCGAGCTCGCGTTCTATCCCGATCGCTCGCTGCCGATCATGCGCCTCGACGAGCGCCTGGTGAAACAGGCTGTGCTCAACCTCATGCTCAACGCCGTGCAGGCCCTGGAACCGGAAGCAAACGGGCACGCGGGGGCCGATGACGACGCACCGCAGCGGGACAAGGAGCTGATCGTGCGCACGCGGTTGGAAGGGGACGCCGCCCGTATCGACGTGATCGACACGGGGCCGGGCATCCCCGAGACCGCCCGGGAGAAGGTCTGGGAGGTCTACTACAGCCGCAAGCGCACCGGCAGCGGCCTCGGCCTTCCCACCGCGCGCCGCATCGCGGAGGAACACGGAGGCAGCCTCACCTTCGAGACGGCGACGGGCAAGGGCACCGACTTCATTCTCCGGCTGCCCCTCGCGGGGCCCGCCGGTGCGACCGCCGACTGAGCCCCGTTTTCCAGGCTCTGCAGTCTGTTGGACATGACGAGATGTCATGTAACATTGTCAGGCTGTGGCTGACAGATCGACCCATGCTCTGCGGATCCTCGTTGTGGAGGACGACGACGCCCACGCCGACGTGATCGGCGACGTGCTCGGTTCCGAGGGGCATCAGGTGACGATCGCACGCTCGGGCGCCGACGGCCTTGCAGCGCTGGAGGGCGACGGCGGCGTCGACCTCGTGGTCACGGACCTGAGGCTCCAGGACCGCGACGGACTGGAGATCGTCGCGCGCTGCCGCGAGCTGCGCGAGGACCGGGCCGTGCCGCAGGTCGTCGTGGTCACGGGCTACGGCACGGTCGAGGGCGCGGTCGCGGCGATGCGGGCCGGTGCGCTCCACTACCTGCAGAAGCCACTCGACGTCGGCATCTTGCGGGAGACCACGCGGGCTGCCGCCGAACGGATCGCCTTGGAGCGCAGCCATCGCGAGCTCCAGACGACGCTCGACAAGTCCTTTGCGTTCGAGGGCCTGCTTGGCCAGACGCACAGCATGCAGCGTGTGTTCGACGTGATGAACCAGATCAAGGACACGGACGCGACGGTCCTGATCCGCGGCGAGTCCGGCACGGGCAAGGAGCTGGTCGCGCGCGCGCTGCATCGCGCCGGGCCGCGCCGGGAGGGCCCGTTCATCCCGTTGAACTGCGCCGCCTTGGCGGAAGGCGTGCTCGAGAGCGAGCTCTTCGGGCACGAGGAAGGCGCGTTCACCGGCGCCACCGCGCGCCGCCGGGGACGCTTCGAAGCGGCCAGCGGCGGCACGCTGTTCCTCGACGAGATCGGCGACATGCCGCTCGCGACGCAGGCGCATCTTCTGCGCGCCCTGGAGTCCGGCGAGATCGTCCGCGTCGGCGCCAACGATCCCATTCAGGTCGACGTGCGTGTCGTCGCGGCAACCCACCGCGATCTCGACCAGATGGTGCGCGAGGGTCGGTTCCGCGAGGACCTCTGCTTCCGGTTGCGCGTAGTTCAGCTCGAACTGCCGCCGCTGCGCGAGCGTCTCGCGGATCTCCCGCACCTGGCAGAGCATTTCCTTCAGGAGGCCGCGACCCGCCACGGCAAGCCGGGGCGCGAGCTCTCGCCCGAAGCGCTGGACATCCTCATGAGCTACCGTTGGCCGGGCAACGTGCGCGAGCTCAAGAACGCCATGGAGTCGATGGTGCTGCTCAGCCGCGGCGACGTCCTGGCGGCCGACGCGGTGCCCGCGTACGTGCGCCCGGCCGTGGGGGAAACGCCGGACATCCTCAAGGCACTCTCCGGTCTGCCCGCGGACGACGTCGAGAAAGCGTTGATTACGAACACTCTGCGCGACGTGGGTGGCAATCGGGAACGCGCTTCGCAGTTGCTGGGCATCAGCACCCGGACGCTGTACCGGAAAATCAAGGCGTACGGGCTTTCGCGGCGCGAGAACCGCGCCGAACCGGCATAGCCGCCCCTACGGCCGTGCCGGAACGGCATGGTTTCAGGCGCTCCGGAGCCCGTAGGCAAGACCCCCGAAATCGAGGAAAGCAATGGCATCACGAATCATCGGCATCGACCTGGGCACGACGAACAGCGTCGTGGCGGTCATGGAAGGCGGCGAGCCGAGGGTCATCGTCAACAGCGACGGACATCGCGTGACCCCGAGCGTCGTGGCCTTCACGGAGAGCGGCGAGCGTCTCGTCGGCCAGGCCGCCCGGCGCCAGGCCGTGACCAACCCCCAGAACACCGTCTACAGCATCAAGCGCTTCATGGGCCGCCGTCACAGCGAGGTGGAGTCCGAGGAGAAGCTGGTCCCCTACACGATCGTGGGCGGCGCCGAGGAGCTCGTGAAGGTCGACGTGCGCGGCAAGACGTACACGCCGCCCGAGATCTCCGCGATCATCCTTCAGCACCTCAAGAAGGCCGCCGAGGACCACCTCGGGCAGCCCGTCAAGGAAGCCGTCATCACCGTGCCGGCCTACTTCAACGACAGCCAGCGCCAGGCGACGAAGGACGCCGGCGTCATCGCCGGCCTCGAGGTCAAGCGCATCGTCAACGAGCCGACGGCCGCCGCGCTCGCGTTCGGCCTCGACAAGCAGAAGTCGGGCAAGATCGCCGTCTTCGACCTCGGTGGCGGCACGTTCGACATCTCGATCCTGGAGCTGGCCGAGGGCATCTTCACGGTGCAGTCGACCAACGGCGACACGCACCTCGGTGGTGACGACATCGACCAGGTGCTCGTCGATCACGTGTCCGACGAGTTCAAGAGCGAGCACGGCATCGACCTGCGTCAGGACCCGATGGCGCTCCATCGCGTACGCGAGGCGTGCGAGAAGGCCAAGATCGATCTCTCGAGCTCGATGCAGACCGACCTCAACCTGCCGTTCATCACGGCGGACGCGGCCGGTCCGAAGCACCTGACCATGTCGATCACCCGCGCGAAGTTCGAACAGCTCATCGAGCCCGTCATCGACCGCGTGCGCGGTCCGTGCAAGCAGGCCATCGAGGACGCCGGCATCGCGCCCAGCGATCTCGCCGAGGTACTGCTCATCGGTGGCTCGACGCGCATCCCGCTCGTCCAGGCGGTCGTCCAGGAGATCTTCGATAAGGAGCCCAACAAGTCCGTCAACCCGGATGAGGGCGTGGCGCTGGGCGCCGCGATCCAGGCCGGCGTGCTATCCGGCGACGAGACGCTGCAGGACCTGCTGCTGCTCGACGTCACGCCGCTCTCGCTGGGCGTCGAGGTCCAGGGCGGCATGATGCACAAGCTCATCGAACGCAACTCGACGATCCCGACCAAGGAGAACGAGACGTTCTCGACAGCCGCTGACAACCAGCCGCAGGTGGAGATCCATGTGCTGCAGGGCGAGCGTCCGATGGCCAAGGACAACCGCTCGCTTGGTCGCTTCATCCTCGACGGGATTCCCCCGGCGCCGCGCGGCATGCCGCAGATCGAGGTGACGTTCGACATCGACGCGAACGGCATCTTGAGCGTGCACGCCAAGGACAAGGGCACCGGCAAGGAGCAGAAGGTGCGCATCGAGTCGTCCTCCGGTCTCTCGAAGGACGAGGTCGAGAAGATGCGCCAGGAGGCCGAGGCCCACGCCGACGACGACAAGAAGCACAAGGAGCTGGTCGAGGCCAAGAACAAGGCCGACCACACCGTCTACGAGATCGACAAGCTCATCAAGGAGCATGGCGAGAAGGTGGACAAGGCCGTCGTCGAAGGCATGGAAGAGAAGAAGAAGGCGCTCGAAGAGGTCAAGGACGGCGACGATCCCGAGCGAATCGAGAAGGCCATCGAGGAGCTCATGGTCGCGAGCCAGGAGATCGCCAAGAAGGTCTACGAGGAGCAGGCCGCCGCCGATCCGGCTGCGGCCGCCGCCGCGGCGGCTGCCGCCGGCGGTCCGGCTCCGGAGGGTGAAGGCGCGTCGCCCGAGCCCGAGGAGAAGGTCATCGACGCCGACTTCGAGGTCAAGTAGCTCCGCTACTTGACCGGTAGGGGCGACCCTTGTGGTCGCCCCGGGACGCGTTCAACGGAGCGCGGCGGGCCCTGTTCGGGCGGCCCTTGTGGCCGCCCCGGCAGGGGAAAGGTGTTCGATGGGCATCCGAGACCGGGACTACTGGCGCGAGGACGCGCCGTCCGGTGACTGGGATCCCGAGGAACGTTCGCGATCCGATACGCCGAGGCGGTCCGCTTGGACCGCCTCGCGCGTCATGGCCTGGGGCGCCATCGCGCTGCTCGTCTTCGCACTAGTGCTGCTGGCGGTGTTGAAGAACGCGGGCTGACGCGGACGGGCACAAGGCCCGTCCCTACATGTCACTGCATGTGCCCACGGAGCATCATGTAGGGCAGGGCCTTGTGCCCTCCCTCGCATCAGGCGATCCGCGACGCCATCCTCACGACCGTCTCGAACTCCTTCTTCGTCACGGGCTGGACGGAGAGCCGGGCGCCGCGCTGCGTGACCATCATCTTCGACAGCGCCTTCTCGGCCTTGAGGTCCGCCAGCGGCACGACGTCCTTGAACTTGCGGACGAACGTAACGTCGACGCAGTACCAGCGCGGGTCGTTGGGGTCCGATTTGGCGTCGTAGTACTTGCTCTTCTTGTCGAACTGCTCGGGGTCCGGGTAGCCCGACTTGCTGACGCGCGCAACGCCCGCCACGCCCATCGGCTTGGCGTTGCTGTGGTAGTAGAGGACCTCGTCCCCCTTCTTGATGTCGTCCCGCAGGAGATTGCGCGCCTGGTAGTTGCGCACCCCCTCCCAATACGTCGTCTTTTTCGGCGCCTTCTGGAGGTCGTCGATGCTGAAGACGTCGGGTTCGCTCTTGAAGAGCCAGTACTTCTTCGCGCGTGCCATGGGCGGGATCGTACCGCCATGGCGGGAAGCTTGTAGGGGCGACCCTCGTGGTCGCCCCGAGACGCCCTCGGCGAATCAGGGCGATTCCTGTCTGGGCGGCCCTTGTGGCCGCCCGGTCCTGGGGTTGAGCGGGTCGTACCACCAGCGAGCCGGGTTCATGCGGATGTAGCGCTCTGCGCGCAAGAGCTCGTCCTCGTCCCTGAGGACTCGGTCGAAGTAGCTCCGCTGCCAGAGGCGACGGTCGAAGCGGGGCCACTGATCGCGTTGAACGCCTCCCGCATAGGCGACGGTCGTGCGCGACTTGAACGCCCCTACAACATCGCTCAGCCCAACCTGCGCCTTGGGTGTGATCCGCACGATCCCATGTACGTGGTTCGGCATGACCACGAACTCGACGGTCTCGATACCCGGAAAGCGCTGCGGTAGTCGGTGCCACTCGCGCAAGACCATCCTGCCTGCCGCGTTCGGACGCTCGCTCTTCTCGATCACGCGTCCCAGGAGGCATCGCTTCTTGTGGACGCAGATGGTTACGAAGTAGCTGCCGGGTGCAGCATAGCTCCGGCCGCGGAGCCGATAGCCGCGTCGATCGAGACGGTTCGGGGGATTGGACGCGTGCTCATACCGCGGGAAGGAGCCCTAAGGTCACGGGGCGCCCACAAGGGGCGCCCGAACAGGACGAGGTCCGATTCGTAGAACCACGGATGGGACGACCACAAGGGTCGCCCCTACATCAGGTTGGGCGACGTAAGATGCACCCGGAGGTGCGCCATGCTCACACGGCGGCAAGCGCTCGGGGCGATCGGGGCCGCGGCGGCGGCGAGCGTGCTCTTCGAGCCGAAGCGCGCGATGCGCAGCGTCGAGGCTGCGCCCGACGACGCGAACGACGAGAACTTCTGGAAGGAGATCGAGCGCGCCTTCACCGTCGATCGCAGCCTCGTCAACTTCAACAACGGCGGCGTAAGTCCTGCCCCGCTGCACGTCCAGGAGGCCATGAAGGACCACCTCGACTTCTCCCACAAGGCGCCGCCCTACACGATGTGGCAGATCCTCGAGCCGCAGAAGGAGACCGTCCGCCGCCGGCTCGCACGCCATTGGGGCGTCGGCTGCGAAGAGGTCGCGCTCACGCGCAACGCCAGCGAGTCGTTGCAGATCTGCCAGTTCGGCATCGATCTGAAACGCGGCGACGAGGTCCTGACGACGACCCAGGACTACCCGCGCATGATCAACACCTTCAAGCAGCGCGAGCGCCGCGAGGGGATCGTGCTCAAGCAGTTCCAGATCCCGACGCCGTGCGAGGACGACGACGAGATCGTCAAGCGCTTCGCCGACAACATCACGTCGAGGACGCGGCTCATCCTCGTGTCGCACATGATCAACCTCACGGGCCAGATCCTGCCCGTCAAGCGGGTCGTGGCTCTAGGGCGCGAGAAGGGGATCCCCGTCATCGTGGACGGCGCGCATGCGCTCGCCCACTTCGAGTTCAAGCTCTCGGACCTCGACTGCGACTACTACGGAACGAGTCTTCACAAGTGGCTCTTCGCGCCGCACGGGACCGGCCTGCTCTACGTCCGCAAGGACAAGATCAAGGGCCTATGGCCGATGATGGCCGCTGCGGAGAAGCAGGACGAGGACATCCGCAAGTTCGAAGAGATCGGCACGCACCCGGCGGCCAATACGCTCGCCGTCGCCGAGGCGCTGAGCTTCCATCAGGCGATGGGGGGCAAGCGCAAGGAGGCCCGTCTCGTCCACCTGCGCGACCGTTGGGCCAGGCGACTCATCGAGCACGACCGCGTTCGCTTGCACACGAGTCTCAAGGCCGGCTTCGCGTGCGGCATCGCCAACGTCCAGATCGACGGCATCGAGACGGGTTCACTGCAGAGCTGGCTGTGGAAGAAGCGCCGGATCCTCACCGTCGCGATCAAGCACGACGAGTTCAACGGCTTGCGCGTTTCGCCCAGCGTGTACTCGACCTACGAGGAGGTCGACCGCTTCTGTGAGGCCATCGAGCACGCCATCCAGCACGGCATACCCAGCTAGTGCGCTGCGCCCTCGTCCTCCTCCTCGTGCTGAGCGGCTGCGGCGAGACGACCTCGTGCCGCCCGCCTGCGGTGCTCTTCGTCTCACAGTCGGCCGGCTACCAGCACGAGGTTGTCAAGCGCCACGGCCCCAGGGGGCTGTCGTTCGCGGAGGCGCAGATGATGAAGGCGTGCGAAGCGCACTGGGGCGTCCATCTCTCGCAGGACGCAGCCGCGGACATCCATGCCTCCAACCTGGCGATGTATGACGCGGTCATCTTCTACACGACCGGTGAGCTGCCCATCAGCGCAGAGAACCGCACGGCACTGCTCGACTACATCCGCGACGGCGGCGCCTTCATCGGGATCCACCCGGCGACGGACACGTTCTACAAATGGCCGGAGTACGGCGAGATGATCGGCGCCTACTTCGACGGCCACCCGTGGCACCAGAAGGTGAAGGTCAGGGTCGAGGACCGGGATCACCCGGCGACGAAGCACCTCGGCTGGCACTTCGAGATCACCGACGAGATCTACCAGTTCAAGAACTACGATCGCTCGAAGCTGCAAGTCCTGATGAGCATCGACGTCGAGAGCATCGACCTGAAGGCCAAGGGCGTGAAGCGCTGGGACGGCGACTTCGCCGTCTCCTGGTGCAAGCCCTACGGCAAGGGCCGCGTGTTCTACACGTCCCTCGGGCATCGCAAGGAGGTCTGGGCGGACGAGCGGTTCCTCAAGCACCTCGTCGGCGGAATCCAGTGGGCGATCGGTCCGTAAAGCCGCGCGTGTAGGATCTGCGGCGATGCGGATCCTGCTTGCCGAAGACGACCGTGGCTCGCGCTCGAGGCTGAGGGAGGTCCTCGAGGAGTGGGGCTACTCCGTCATCGTTGCGGCGACGGGCGAGGACGCGCTCAAGGAGCTGGAGCGCGAAGGCGGTCCGCGCCTTGCGGTCCTCGACTGGCTGATGCCAGGGCTCGAGGGCATCGAGGTCTGCAAGCGCGTGCGCAAGGCCAAGCTGCGGCCCTACGTCTACCTCATGCTGCTCACGCAGAAGGGTGGACAGGACGACGTCATCGCCGGGCTGAATGCCGGTGCGGACGACTACCTCGTCAAGCCCATCAACCCCGCTGAGCTCTACGGGCGGCTCAAGGCAGGCCGCCGCATCATCGAGGTGCAGGCGGAGCTGCTGCGCATGCGCGAGGAGCTGAAGCGCCAGGCCCTCTTCGATCCCGTCACCCGGACCCTCAATCGCCGCGGTGGGTTCGTCGCGCTACGCCGCGAGGTCCAGCGGTCCTCGCGGCACAAGACTTCGATCGCCGTCGTTCTCGCCGACCTCGATGAGTTCAAGGCGATCAACGACGAGTACGGCCATCTGGCCGGCGACGAGGTGCTGCGGGAAGCGGCGGGCCGCATGGGACAGGTCATCCGGCCCTACGATGTGATCTCCCGCTACGGCGGCGAGGAGTTCTTGATCGTGCTGCCCGGCTGCAACGAGGACTTCGCTGTGAAGATCATCGAGCGTTGCCGCGAGCGTCTCGCCGCGGAGCCCGTCAAGTTCGAAGACTACAAGATCCCGCTGACCGCGAGCTTCGGCGTGTGTTCCAGCCCGCCGCGCGACGGCCTGTTGCCCGAAGATCTCGTGGCTGCCGCCGATGCGGCGCTCTACCGCGCGAAGCGCTCGGGCCGCAACCGCGTCGAGGTCGCCGCACCGCCGGCGCCCCAGGCCGACACGACGATTTAGCTCGTCTTCTTCGTGGGATACAGCGCCCACAGCGCCACGAAACACACAATGGCCACGGCCATCGGTACGCCGAAGAGCAGCGCGTAGTCCATGCCCGACTCGGTTTCGGCCCACGCGGCAACGCGGCCCGCAAACAGGTTGCCTACGATGATGCCGACGCCGACAACGACGAAGTTGAAGAGCCCCTGTGCGCTGGCGCGAACGTCCGTGGTCGTCTCCTCGTCCACGATCATGAACGCCACGAAGAAGAAGCAACCGAAGCACAGTCCGTGCAGCGCCAGGCCGGGGATCACGGCCCACGCCTCGGGCACATAGGCAAAGATCGCGAAGCGCGCGACGTACGCGGCCAGTCCGATCAGGAGGAGGGTCTTCCGCGGCACGCGCTTGGCGATCAGCGGCATGGCAGCGAGGACGAAGATCTCTGCGACCTGGCCGATCGTCATGAGGCCGCCGCCGCCGACGCCGAAGATCTTGTTGATGCTGTCGCCCAGGTCGGTCTCCAGCGTTCCGAGGAACGAAGACGTGTGGACGAAGTAGAACTGGTGGATGCAGGAGACGGGGAAGGCGATCAAGAACAGCCAGAAGAGCGGGTTCGTGAACCAGCCCTTGCCGATCTCGCCGAGTGCCTCCTTCGGCGCGAACTTCTCCTTGCCCGTCTGCGGGGGTGTCTTCGGCAGCAGCAAGCAGAAGACACTCAGCACCGCGCCGAGGATCGCGCTCAATCGGAACGCGTTCGCCATCCCCGCGACGTGGGCGGCGCGTACCGCCTCGGCGGTGGCATCGGCCGGGGTGTGGTGATGGAGCAGCCATTGCCCAATGCCGATGCCCACGACGATCCACCCGACCGTGCCCCAGACGCGCACCTTGCCGAAGTCGCGGTCGCGGTCCGGAATGTGGTGGAACGCCAGCGAGTTCGTGAGCGGCAAGGTGGGGGCGTAGAGAAGCGAGTAGAGCAATCCGAACAGCACGAACCCCGAGTACTCCGTCACGTCCGCCAGCTGCCACACGAGGACGGCGCCAAGCAGATGCGAGATGCCGAGGAACTTCTCGGTGTTGAACCAGCGGTCGGCGATCTGGCCCGCGATGAAGGGGGCCACCAGCGCGCCCACGGCGGCGATGGCAAACAGGTCACCCGCGTCCGTCGGTGCAATGCCCCGGTGCTCGGTCAGGAACGGCCAGAAGAGCGGCAGCCACGCCCCCCAGATGGCGTACTGCAGGAACATCATCAGCGACAGCTTGACGTTCAGGTGGCGGCTGAGCGGCGGCGCGTCGCTCATCGACCTTCCAGCGCGTCGGACGGCTTCCAGGTCTCGCGCGCGACGGCGGGGACGAAATCCTCGAGACCCTCGGGCTCCCATGAGAGTCGTTCGCCGCGCTCGGCCGACATGTAGCAGGCCATCAGCAGCTTCGTGACCTCGAGACCGTCTTCGAACGTCTCGCTCGGCGTGATGCCGTTGCGGAAGCAGTCCACGAAGTGGCGGTTCTCGCCCGTGTAGCCGTACTCCGCTTCTTCATCGGTTACGACCGGAACGAGCCCCTGCTCGGCGAACTGTTTCTCGATCAGGTCCTCGCCCTCCGCGCCGCTCACCTCACGGCTGAAGAAGAGGTTGAGGTGGTTGTTGAGCGAGTTGCCCTGCATCGAGTACTCGGGGCCCATGACCTCCACCGTGAGGCGCAGGCCCGGCCCGACGTAGCTCCACGAGGTGGTTGCCTCGGTGATGACGGGCTTGCCGTCCTCGGTCTCGTAGGTGACCGTCGCGCGCGCGAAGTCCTCGCTGGGCGCGACCGCGTAGTCGACACCCATGTCGCGCTTCAAGCGCTCGATGTACTCGTCCCGCGTCCACTTGAGCGATGCGATGTCGCAGCTCACGGTCTTCGGCACCAGGCTCGACCGCGGCGTGCCCGGCTCCTGCAGCATGAAACGAGCGGCTTCGAGGCTGTGGCACATCATGTCGTTGAGCACGCCGCCGCCTTGTTCCTTGCCGCGCCAGAACCAGGGTTCGTGCGGACCGCCGTGCTCCTCGGCCGAGCGCGCGAGGTAGGGGCGTCCGGCCGCGGCGGCTCCGCGGCGCCACAGGATCTCCTTGCCACGCACGACGGGCGGCATGAACAGCTGGTTCTCGAGGTAGCCGTGCAAGACCTCCATGTCCTCGGCCAGCTCGAGCATCCGCCGCGCTTCGGGCACCGTGCGGCCGAGCGGCTTCTCGCAGGCAACCCCGACCAGCTTGCCCTTGCCGGCGGCGTGGACCTCCTGCATGACCTCGAGACGCACGTGGTTGGGCACACAGATCCAGACCGCGTCGATGCGCGGATCCTCGACCAGCTCGGTGACCGACGTACAGGCCGTTGCGTCACCCACGCCGAGCTCGCGCGCCAGCGCCGCCGCCTCGCCCGCGCTCTTCTCCGTGCGGCTGCAGACGCCGAGGATGTCCGCGTGGCGCACGCCCAACCAGCTGCGGATGTGGAAGCGGCCGACGAAGCCGCCCCCGATGATGCCCACGCCCAGACGCTTGCCCATGGGTGCCCTCTCGTTGCCCCGGTCCAGGGCGGGGCGGTACGGTACACGCCCGGCACGGTTCGAACAATCCGGTGGGCCCGATGCGCGTCGTCCTCACGCTCCTCTCGCTGCTGCTCGTGAGCACCGTCTCTACGCCGGCACTCGCGAAGAAGACCGACTACACCATGGACATGCAGTTCGCCGTCGATGCGATCGGCAAGGAGTGCCGCGCGCTCATCAAGAGCAAGGGCCTCAAGTGGAAGAAGATCGGAAAGGGGTTCGTGAAGGAGGCGAAGGGCGTCAAGAACGACCTCGACTACGGACTCCTGCTGATCCGCCTCATCGCGAAGCTGCGTGACGGTCACGCGTACGTGAAGTTCTCCTCGCAGACCGAAAACCTCGACTGGCCGTGGAAGAGCGAGAAGAAGGCGGGACCTGGGATGTTCTGGAGCCGCATCGGGGACAAGATCTTCGTCAAGAACAGTTGGGGCCAGGCGCGCGGGGCCGGCATCAAGCCCGGCTACGAGATCGTCAGCGTCAACGGCAAGAAGGCACTCGCGTGGCTCGAAGAACGCGTCGCCGAACGCAGCGAGCGCCAGAGCTTCTCCACGGATCATCAGGCGTTCTGGGCCGGCTGCGCGTGGGGGCTGGCCGAGCCGGTCGGCACGCGCGTCGTCTACGACGTCAAGACCGAGAAGGGCAAGCTCAAGAAGAAGCGCAAGGTCGACATCAAGGACGACAACTACGTCCCGAGCGGCCCGGCCTTCATGCCGAAGAAGCTCGACGGCAACAAGGACGTGCACTGGGGCCGCACAGAGAAGGGGTACGGCTACATCCACTATCGCCGCTGCAAGGGCACGATCTCGCAACACACCGACGAGGCACTGGCTGCGCTCGGGGACGTGCGCGGCCTGGTTCTCGATTTTCGCGGCAACGGCGGCGGCGGGTTCGATCACGACGCGTTCATGGGACGCTTCATTCCAACCGGGAAGAGCATGAGCTTCTCGAAGAGCTACGCCAGCGCCGGCGACAACCCGTACGGCGGGCCGATTGTCGTGATCGTGAACGGCACGACGCGCAGCGCCGGCGAGACAGGCAGCGGGATCTTCAAGGAAGACGGCCGCGCGTACATGATCGGTGAGAGCCCGACCGCAGGCATGTCGTCGTCCAAGACGACGATCGCGCTGCCTTCGGGCCTCTACTCGCTCTACGTGTCGGTACACAGCAACATGGGCCGCTTCAACAAGGGCAAGGGCATCGAAGGCATCGGGGTCGTGCCGCACGAGATCGTCGAGTACGAGCCCGACGATCTGGCTGATGAAAGAGACACACTGATCCTGCGCGCCGAGGCACTGCTGGCCGACTTCCCGCAGAAGAAGGTCAAGTACGTACCGAAGAAGTTCGGCTGGAAGCCGTCGAAGAAGCGCCGCAAGTGAAGGACGACGTGCGTCGGCGCATCGAGGAGCTCGGGCTCGAGCCGCATCCCGAGGGCGGCTACTACCGCGAGACCCACCGGTCGGAGGTGGTGCTTGCGCAGAAGGCGCTTCCCGAGGGTTATCCGGCGGACCGATCCGCCGTGACGTCCATCCTCTTCCTGCTCCCGACGGGCACGGAGTCGAAGTGGCACCGCGTTCGCGGCGAGGAGATCTGGTTCCACCAGGAAGGCGATGTGCTCGAGCTCGAGATGCGCAACGACGGCGAGACGGCGTTTGCCACCGAGTGGCTGGGCCCGGACGGGGCGCTGCAGGCCGTCGTGCCGCCCGGCTGGTGGCAGTGTGCGCGCGCGCTGCCCGGTGAGCTGGGCTACGTGCTCGTCGGGTGCGTGGTGGCACCGGGCTTCGAATTCGACGACTTCGAGTTGCGGTCCTGAAAGGGGCCTGGCCGGCCGGGCGTCAAAGCGG
This sequence comes from Planctomycetota bacterium, assembly GCA_028281445.1. Taxonomy (GTDB): domain Bacteria; phylum Planctomycetota; class PLA2; order PLA2; family JAEUHO01; genus JANQJW01. The sequence goes on from JANQJW010000024.1 coordinate 57,505, forward strand.
GGGAGAGGTCCGTGCCGGCGGGTCCGTGACGTGCCATCATGGAGGGCAGGCTGGCATGAAGAAGTACGCCCCTCTCGCACTGTCTGCCGCGGCGCTCGCTGCGGTGATCTGGTGGGCCGCCGCGACGGTAGGCGGCGACGACGCCCCTGAGGCTCGGCGCGACTCGCTGGTTCCGACGCTCTCTCCGGAGCCGGGCGTGCCGCGGTCCGACAAGGAGCCGACCACGGCGCTCGTCGATGTGCCGCCGCCGCCCATCACTCAGAGCAAGCCGCCGCCCGTGACCGTGCCCGACAAGATCGTGCCGCGCTCCGAGCCCGCGGCCGTCGAGACGGGGACGCTGACGCCGCCATCCGGCACGCGCCGGCCTGCACGTGAAATCGTCAAGCGCAAGCCCCGGGCTGCGGGCCGCTTCGAGTGGGGCACGTTCGGCTTTCGCTTCCTGCCCGGGCCGGGGCAGAGCGCGCTAGCACCACGCTCGACGCGCGTGCGTGCCGGCAAGGCAATCATCGGCTCCGCCCAGCGGGAGGTCGACGCGGTTGGTGCATCGGGTCCGAGCGGCCGCTACGCCGGACTGTCGTTCGAGGTTCCGCGTCACACGGTGGAGTTCGATCGGTTCTGGATCGACCGTTGGGAGATCACGAACCAGCGCTACTGGGAGTACCTGCACCACTCCGCGCGCGTGCTTTACGACACGAGGGAGTTCCCCGGGCGCACGCTCGTAGAGATCGCCACCGAGCTCGTCCAGCCGGCGCCGGCGAACCTCGACATCCAGATCACCGCGCGCCAGCTCTACGAAGCGAATCGCGACGTCCTGCTCTCCGTGTTGAAGGACGAGGTCGTCCGCGAGGGCAGCGACGTGAACGACGAGCGCACGTGGCAACGCGTCAGCAAGCGCGTCGTTCCCCGCGGTCTACGGCTCGAGTTCTTCGAGCGTGCGCCGCCGGAGCACTGGCCGCGGGATCGGTTCGCCGAACATGAGGCCGACCATCCCGTGCGCGGCATCTCGCTCGAAGAGGCCATCGAGTTCGCGATGTGGACGGGCAGGCACATCCCGACCGAACAGCAGTGGGAGTATGCAGCGCGCGGGCCCAAGGGACGTGCCTACCCGTGGGGCGATCGCCGCGGCAACTTCCGCCAGCGCGTCAATGGCGGCCGCGTGCTCCGCGAAGGCCAGGAACCCGAGACGGTTCCGGCGCACCACCTGGCCGAAGGCGCGTCGTGGGTCGGTTGCCTGAACATGCTCGGCAACGTGTCGGAGTGGACGTCGTCGTGGGACGATCCCTACCCCGGGGCTGAGGCGGTGGTCGGTGCGTTCGCAGGCAACGGGCTGGTAGTTCGTGGCGGCTCGGCAGCCGACCAGGATCCCAACCTCGTGCGTGTCGCGTTCCGTGGCTACAACGCCGAAGACCCCGCGGGCGCACCGCGACCCAACGTGCGTAGGCCGTGGACGGGTTTTCGGACCGCGCGCTATGAAGACCCGGGCCGACCGCGCATCCATGCCATGGAGTACTTCGCACGGCGCGGCGGTCTCCTCGATCCTGCGGTATTCCCCGACGCGCCTACGTTCGAGGGTTGGTTCGGCATCCTCGTCCTGAGCCACGACCGCTTCTTCGATCCCGAAGATCCCGAGATCCGACCCGGCGTGAAGTCCTTTACCGCACGGCCGCTCAAGGCCGCGGCGTTTCAGGGGCAGCCGGGCACCGGGCGCATGACTACGCAGCACGGCCAGATCCAACCGCCGCCTGCAGGACGCCCCTTCGTCCTCGGTCTGTTCGAGAACGGCATCAAGCTCGTGTCCACGTGGCAGGCCTCGCTGGACGGTCCTGGTGCTCTGTCGCCACCGCGACGCTTCAAGCGCGTCGACTGCCCGCCGGGTGTCTGGCTCGTGGGCACGCTGCATGATCACGTCGTGCTCATGCGTCCCGACTTCCAGCAGGTCTTCTACACGAACCCGCGCGGCCGCCTCGTCGAGCGCATCTTCAGCGTCCGGGAGCGGACGCCGCCGTCCAATCCCGAGCGCGCGCGCTCGACCGTCTCGTTGCGCTTCGACGCGCACAGCGGCAACAGCGACCTGCGCTTCGAGGTCCCGATGGGCCCGCCCGGCACGCCGGGCTACGCCCACCTCGCGCGCCTGCGCGTGAAGGTCAAGGCCGAGCTACAGGACGTCGCGCGGGTCACCCGGTGGGGGAGCGGCAGCTTGCGCTAGCCGACACCTCGCTTGCGCCTACGATGGGCGCCATGCGACCCATTCGACTCACGCATCAGGCCGCGCTCGCTCAGGACCTGCGGCGCCTCTCCCTAGCGTTCCTCTTCGCCGCGCTGTTCGTGGGCGCACCGGTCCTGGCCAAAGAGGCCCCGACCAAGGCGCCCGAGGTCAAGGTCAACGGCTCGTTCACCGAGGCAGACGGGCACCGCGTGCTCACCGTCTGGGGCACGGCGCGCGAGCGCGGTTTCGCGCACGGCTATCTCATGGCCGAGCGCATCCTCAAGGGGCTCGAGCACGATCTCGGGACGGCGCTCAAGCCGATGCTCCCGCTCTACAAGAGCCTCGTGAAGAACGTCGTCGTGCCGCGCTTCAAGTTCAGCGCGGAGGAGACGGCCGAGCTCGAGGGGTTGATGGAGGGCATCAAGGCGAAGCTCCCCGCCGAGAAGCTCGTGCTCGAGCCTCTCGATCGGGAGGTTGACCTCAACGACCTCAAGGCGTTGAACACCTTCGGCGACTGGTACGGACTCGGCTGCTCGTCTGTCGCCGCGTGGGGCGACCTCACGAAGGACGGCCAGCCGCTCGTGGGCCGCAACTTCGACTTCCCCGCCTTCGAGCTGATCATCGGCCAGCAGGTGGTGATGGTGCGCGCACCCAGCGAGGGCGCGCGGGGACAGGTTGCGGTCACGTACCCCGGCTGCATCGGGACCCTCACCGGCATGAACACGGACGGCGTGTTCGTCGCGATCCATGACGTGCGCGTCAAGCCGTCGATGGCCAAGGCGCTGCGCGGCAACGTGCCCCGTCTGATCGCGGTGCGCCGCCTGCTGGAGAAGACGGAAGGCGCCGCGGCCTGCGGCCAGGCGCAAGATTTCGTGAAGCAGTGGCCGACGCTCTACGGCAACAACCTCATGGTCGTCGCGCCGACGACATCGAAGGACAAGCCGTGCGCGGCGGTGCTGGAGTACGACTGCCGCGACGACATCGACGGCGGCTGCTCCATGCGCTTCATCGACCCGCTGGCCGACTACGAGCTTCCGATCGCGTGCCTCGCGTGCACGAACCACCATCGCGCGCGCCCGGAGCCCAAGGCAAAGGACGTGCGGCCCCGCTGGCGCTACGAGCTCCTCGCGGGCCGCGAGGTCGGCGAGAACGTCAAGCCCTTCGACGTCGCCGGCATGTTCGCGTGGATGACCCAGGCGGCCTACCCGCGCGACGGCTCGGCGCAGCAGCGCGCGACGACGATCCGCGGCAAGAGCCGCCACCACGGCACGCTGCACCAGGCAGTGGCCGAGACGTCGACGAAGACGTTGCACGTCAAGCTCGGATGCATCGGCAAGCACATCAGCAAGATCGAGGCCCACGCCTACGACGTCGCAGCGCTCGTGAAGCAGGCGGGGCCGCGGGCGGCTGCCGGCAGCCGCTGACAGCCCTTCTTCGATTTTTCCCGTTCGGTTCGCGTCCTCTGCGCGATTCCGCATCTGCCCAGGTGCGGAGTGCCACACGAAGGCAGCCGGATCGATCGAAGCGGCGCTGGTTCACACGCGCCGCCGGGCTGAACGACGTCGGGCCTCTTCGTCGTTACACTGGGGCAAAGGGCCGGTATCGCCTGGGAGACACCCGCCGTCCGTACCGCCGTGGTACGCGGCTAGGAGGGATGACGGGGCGCCCCGCACGCCGGCCGTCGGGAGGTAGCGATATGCGCACCGGACTCGTGATGCTTTGTGCCGCTCTCACTCTGGGAGTGGTCGGACTCGTTCTCACCGCAGGGGATGCTACGTCCTCCGCCCAGGATGCCTGGAAGGCCCGGCACGCTGCAAACGTCGTGGCAGAGCTCGAGGCCCGGGATACCGGGCACCTGACGCCCTCCCAACGGGCGCATCGCGCCCGCCTGCTCGACGAGCTGTCGGCGTACGGCAAGGCGGGGCGTTTCGCGCAGAACGAGGATTTCCCGGGCGAAGCGATTCCGCACCTCATCGACCGGCACGGCACGCGCTGCGCACTCGCCAACCTGATCGACGTATCGGGCCACGGCGAACTGCTCCAGAGGCTCGCGCGCCGTAACAACATCGCCTTCGTTCCCGAGCTCAAGGGCGACGTGGGTCTCTCCGGCTGGCTCGACGAGCACGGGCTCACGATCGAGGAGGCGGCCTACATCCAGGGCCCCGGCTTCACCGATCCCGCCTGGCAGGACCAGGACACGAACACGCCGACACCCGTCGATCCCGGATCGCCGCCGGACGTGACCACGCCGTCGGCGCCGACGACCGGCGGCCGCGGTCGTGTCGTCACGGGCGCGGGCGAGGCAACGTGGGACATGTGGTGGCGGCTGAACCGCCACGCGTTCGTGAACTTGCGCGCGCGCTACCACGACGCCGTGGTGACCACGGGCCGCAAGGGCGACGAGAACGGACGCCGCCCGGATGACGAACAGATCGACAAGCAGGTCGTACCGTTGCTGCGCAAGCTCGCAAGCCAGGGCGACGACCACATCCGCTCGACCGCCCTCATGGCCTGGGCCCGCGTCGCACGCGAGCAACACGGCGCCGAGGTCGTCGAAGCGCTGCGCACGTACCTGCGCGATCCGGACAACGGCTACCGCGAGCTCATGATCCTGGCGCTCGGCGTCACCCGGCATCCGGATGCGTTGCCGGTCCTCTGCGACATCCTCCTCGACAAGAAGGAGGGGCGCTCCGTGCTCGGCCAGAAGGAGCGTCTCACGCTGCACATGCGTGGGTACGCGGCGATCGCGCTGGGACAGTGCGGTCAGGCCGGAGCCATCGAGCCGCTGAAGAAGATGCTCGATGTGCGCAAGAAGAAGATGGCCGATCTCAAGGCCTCGGCCGTCATGGCGCTGGGCACCCTTGCCCGCGACCTCGAGGCGGCAGAGCGCGACGAGGTCGTCGCCTATCTGCTGAAGGCGCTGAAGAAGGGCCGCTGGTCCGATCCCGTCCTCGCCGCGATTCCTACGGCGATTGCGAATGCCGGCGCGGAAGAGACGTTCGTCTCGACGTTCCAGCCGATCATGGAGCGCTTCCGCAAGCCCACGTGGGTGCGTCAGTCCGCCATCCTCGGGCTCGCGATGCTGGGGCCGAAGGCCGACGACGATCTACTCGACACGCTCATCGCGGGCGCCCGGCGCGACCCCGACAACAACGCGCGGCGCTTCGCCATCCTCGGGATCGGGGAGCTGGCGCGAGCCCAGCCGCCGGCGCCGGACGAAGAAGACCTCAAGAAGGGACCGCGGGCGAAGCTCGGAAAGCGGATCCACACCTACTTCCGTAGCGCCTTCGACCGCCGCAGCGTTCAGAAGGCGGACCTCCCGTGGCTCGTGATCTCGGCGTCGTTGTTTGCGCACGGGTATCCGGAGCACGCCCCCTTCGTGAAGAAGCAGCTCGTCAAGCACGCAACCAAGGACGGTGCCAAGGAGCGCCAGGCGGCGGCTGTCGTGGCGTTGGGGTTGCTCGGCGATCGCAGCGTGCTGCCGGACCTCGACAAGCTCTACAAGCGCAGCAAGGACAAGATGGTGCGCGGCTATCTCACCGAGACGCTCGGCATGCTTGGTGACAAGTCGCAGCGCGACCGGCTGCTCGAACGCCTGCGCGAGGACGGCGACGGGCAGGTGCGCTACCGCGCGGCGCTCGGACTCGGCTTCTCAGCCGACGGTGCGATGCTCGATCCGTTGCTGGACGAGCTGACGACCACGGGCTCGGCGGGCGCGCGTACGGCGCTTTCCCGTGTCGTCGGTGAGCTCGGCGACCGCCGCGCGCTGCCGACGCTCGTCGAAGTGGCAGGCGACAAGAAGGCGGGGCAGTGGAACCGAATTCGCGCGATCGGAACGATCGGGCTCATCGGCCAGCGGAGCGACCACGCCTGGGTCACCGCGTTCCAGCGGGGCGTGAACTTCCCGCAGGCAACGCCGACCGTGCGCGTGCTCTTCGGCCTCTACTGATTTGCCGACGCTCGAGGCTGTCCGGTCAGCAGGAAGATCGACGGCAGGATCGTCAGCGCGGCGATCTGGCTGACGAGCATGGCGACGGCCGTGAGCAAACCGAGGTAGATCGACGGACGGAAGTCCGAGAGCGTCAGCACGCAGAAGCCTGCGATGATCACGGTGGTCGCGATCCAGATTGCCCGCCCGATCGTTGCGTGACTCCGCACGAGTGCATCCTTGCGTGACGCGCCGTTCTCGAGCTCGCCGCGGAACCGCACGGTGTACTGAATCGACGCGTCGATGCCGACACCCATGGCGATCGAGGCGATCATCACGGTGACGAGGTCCAAGGTGATGCCGGCCCAGCCCATGAAGCCGAGCATCACGACCGCCGGCAGGACCTGCGTCAGGACCACCAACACAGCCAGGATCGGGGAGCGGAACAAGACCAGCAGCATCACGAAGATCGCGGCCACGACGTAGAGGAACGTCTCGCGCTGCGTGCGCATCAGCGCGTTGAGCATGTTCGCGTACAGCAGGAACAAGCCGGTCTCGCGGACTTCGAACCCCTCCAAGGCCGCGTTGCCGGCCATGTGGTCGCGCAAGCCGTCGAGGATCGTGTTGCGGTCGAGGTCCGGGGCGGTCTCCCGCAGGCGAACGACGACTCGCGAGACGCTGTAGTCCTCGTTGGCGAACTCCTTTGTGACGTTGCGGACCATCGGGTGGCGCGCGAGCAACGGCATCAGCGACTCCGCAGCGGGGTTCTTCTTCTTCAGCTCGTCGACGAGTGCGGCGAGCGACTGCACGTTGCCTGTCTCCGGCACGCTTTCGAAGTAGGCCTGCACGGTGCGTAGCGCCGCCAGACCCGCGGGCGTGACGAAGGCGTTCTTCTCCTTCGCGGTGAGGATCACCTCGAGCGGTGTCGTGCCGCCCATGTTGCGATCGATGTACTCCAGGCCCTGATAGATAGCCGTGTCCTTCTTGAAGTACTCCGTGATCTTGGCCTGGGCCGACAGCCGGCTCGCGCCCCAGATCGCGACACCAAGCACGACGACGGCGGAGGCGACGACCCAGCCGGGACGGCGCAACGCGATGGCCGCGAACAGGCGCACGACCTTGCGAGGGCCGCGGTGGACGCCCGACTCCTCGACGTGCAGCGGATCGAAGGGGCGCGAGAGCGAGGGGATAGCGAGGAAGACGATCGCCAGCCCGATGGCCATCCCGATCGTCATCATCAGGCCGAAATGATGGACGGGCAGCGTCCCGCTCGTCATGAGCGCGGCGAACCCAGCCATCGTGGTCGTGCACGAGAAGAAGCACGGCGTCCAGATCTTCTCGGCCGCGCGCGCTGTCGAGGCCGCACCGTCTTCGTCCGGGTGCGTGGAGCGCCGCTCCTGGTAGCGCTCCACGAAGTAGACGGTGTAGGGCAGCATCAGCGTGAACAGCAGCACCGGCAGGTTCGCCGTGATGACGGTCAGCCGCATCTCCATGAGGCTCATGGCGCCCAGGATCAAGACCACGGGCAGGAGACACGTCACGATCGGAAGGAGCACGAAACGCGCACGCCGGTAGATGAGCGCAAAAGCGAGTGTGAAGAGGACGAGGGAGGCGATGCCGAAGACGCGCAGGTCGTGGCGCAGGTGGTCGAGCACATCGGCATAGACCATCGAGGTGCCCGAGAGCCGGATCGGCTCGGTGAACTCGCCCTGCCGGCGCGCCACGACCTCACGGATGGAGGCGGTCATGGCGGCGCGCCGTCCCTGGAGTCGCTTGGCGGCCTTGCGGTACCTGGGTTCGAGCGCCTCGAGATCGAGCTGGGCCTGTTCGTCACTCGCGCGGGCCTTTCCCTTCAACTCTGCCCAGAGCGGATCGATCTTCCGCAGCTCGTCGGGGATCTCCGCGTAGGCGAGCAATGAAACCGAGCGCCCGTCTTCGGAGAGCAGGTTGCCCCGGACCTGCAAGTGTCGGGAGAGCTCGTCGCGAGCGCGGTCCCAGTCGATGTCCTCGCTCCGCAGCGTCGGCACATTGGCGGGGCTGATCCTCGGCCCCGGTTGCTGGCGGAGCAGCGGTACGTCGAGCATCGAGACCACGCGCTCGACGTGCTCTGCCTTGCCGATGTCGGCAACGAGGCTGGCGAGAAGGGCGATGCCCTCGGGCGTGATCCACGAGTCGCGCGTGAAGCACACGATCGTGTACTCGTCGTAGCCCCACCCGGGCCGGGTGCTCTCGTAGTAGGCGAGGTCCGGGTCGTCTTCATCGAGCAGGACGCCCGTGCCGGCATGCACGTCCGGCGGGGCGTGGCGGCCGAGCAGGACCGCACCCGTGAGCAACACGAGCAGAATCGCCCACCAGCCGCGCAGGATCAGCGTGCGGTAGAGCTCCACCGCAAGACCATGCCGGACGGGGGCATGTGTGTCTACGGTGGGGCCGGAATGGACTCGGACCTACCCCTGCCCGTGGAGCCGCTGCACGAACAGGCCGACCGGCTCCCGGCGGACGGGAGGCCGATCGTCGCGCAATTCGATGCCGACTCGATCGTTGTCTACCAGGCGTACGCGAAGCCGATCGCGACGTGGGCCGTGGCGCATCAACGTCTCGGGGGTCCGGCCTTCTCCCAGAGCCGCATGACGTGAATCAAGCCGAGCTTCCTCTGGATGATGTATCGCTCGGGCTGGGCACAGAAGGCCAATCAGGAGATCGTGCTGGCCATTCGCCTTCCGCGCCCGCCGTTCGATGCACTCGTTCGCGACGCGGTGGCGTCGCACTTCGACCCCGATACGTACTCCGACCGTGAGGCATGGAGGCGTGCGGTGGACGCGTCCGACGTCCGCGTGCAGTGGGACCCGGATCGCGATCCACAGGGCAACCCGCTCGAGCGGCGCGCGATCCAGCTGGGCCTCCGGCGCACGCGCCTGCCTGTAGTCACGGAATTGCCGCTGGAGGTGATCGATGTCACGGGATTCGTGCGCGATCAGTCCCGTGCCCTGACGCGAGGAGGGGCAGGCGAGCTGCTCGTGCCCGTGCAGCGCGTCTACGAGCTTTCTGAGTATCCATAGTTATTACTATGATCAAAACTTGAGATTGGATCTATTAGTGAGTCTCGGCGACGCTCCGTGCACATCAAAGCCCAGGAGATTCCGCCATGTTCCGAGCCAGGCGTATGCCCGTCACCATCGCGCTGACCCTGTTCCTGCTGGCAGCAGGCGCCGCAGGGCCCGATACCGCGACCGGCAATGAGAACGACAGTGATCCGTCAGGAGGGAAGTGTCCGATGATGGCTGCGAAACAACGACACACGGCTGCAGGCGCCTCTGGGTATGGCGACTGGTGGCCCAATCAGCTCAACCTCCGGATCCTCCATCAGAACTCGCGCAAGAGCAATCCGATGGATCCGGACTTCGACTACGCCAAGGCGTTCGCGTCGCTGGACTACGACGCGCTCAAGAAGGACATCGAGAAGACGCTGACCACCTCGCAGGATTGGTGGCCGGCGGACTACGGCCACTACGGCGGCCTGATGATCCGTCTCGCCTGGCACAGCGCCGGCACCTATCGCACGTCCGACGGTCGCGGCGGCGCGACGTCCGGCACGATCCGCTTCGCGCCGTTGGGCAGCTGGCCGGACAACGGCAATCTCGACAAGGCGCGGCGGCTGCTCTGGCCGATCAAGCAGAAGTACGGGAAGAAGATCTCGTGGGCCGACCTCATGGTGCTCACGGGCAACGTCGCGCTCGAGTCCATGGGCTTCAAGACGCTCGGCTTTGCCGGCGGTCGCGAGGACGTCTGGGAGCCGGAGCTCGACATCAACTGGGGGCCCGAGACGACGTGGCTGGACGACAAGCGCCACGCCGGCGAACGCGAGCTCAAGGACGGCCTCGGCGCCACCCAGATGGGCCTCATCTACGTGAACCCCGAAGGCCCGAACGGCAACCCGGATCCCGTCGCCGCGGCGAAGGACATCCGGGTCACGTTCGGTCGTATGGCGATGAACGACGAAGAGACTGTCGCGCTGATTGCGGGTGGCCACACGCTGGGCAAGTGCCACGGTGCGGCGCCGGCGTCCAACGTCGGCCCCGAGCCTGAAGGCGCGCCTCTCGAAGAGCAGGGGCTGGGCTGGAAGAACAAGCACGGCAAGGGCAACGCCGAGGACACGATCACCAGCGGCCTCGAGGGCGCCTGGACCAGCACGCCGGATCAGTGGTCGCACGACTACTTCACGTTCCTCTTCAAGTACGACTGGGAGTTGACGAAGAGCCCGGCCGGCGCGCACCAGTGGCGCCCGAAGGATGGTGCCGGTAGCGACCTCGTGCCGGATGCTCATGTCCGCGGCAAGACGCACGCGCCGATGATGCTCACCACCGACCTGGCGCTACGCTTCGATCCTGCGTACGAGAAGATCTCGCGTCGCTTCCTCGAGAACCCGAAGGCGTTCAACGAGGCGTTCGCGCGGGCTTGGTACAAGCTCACGCACCGGGACATGGGGCCGCATGCCGGACTCATCGGGCCCGAGGTGCCGCCGGCGCAGCTCTGGCAGGATCCGGTGCCGGCTGTTGATCACCCGGTGATCAACAGCTACGACGCGGCCGCGCTGAAGAAGCAGATTCTCGCTTCCGGCTTGTCCACGTCTGAGCTGGTTCGCACGGCCTGGGCTTCCGCCTCTACGTACCGCGGCACGGACCGCCGGGGGGGCGCGAACGGCGCCCGCCTCCGTCTGGCGCCGCAGAACGAATGGGCCGTCAACCAGCCGGCCGAGCTTGGCAAGGTCATGAGCGCACTCGAGAAGATCCAGCAGGACTTCAACGGTGCGCAGACCGGCGGCAAGAAGATCTCGCTCGCCGATCTCATCGTGCTGGGCGGTGCTGCCGGCGTCGAGGCGGCTGCGGAGGCGGCCGGCGACGACGTCGAGGTGCCGTTCCGGCCCGGCCGCACGGACGCAACGCAGGCGATGACCGACACGGCGTCGTTCTCGGTGCTCGAGCCCAAGGCGGACGGGTTCCGCAACTACCTCGGCGAGTGCGACCGGCCGACGCCCGAGATGCTCGTGGACCACGCGCACAAGCTGACGCTCACCGCGCCGGAGATGACGGCGTTGATCGGCGGTCTGCGCGTGCTCGGCGCCAACGCCGACGCGTCCAAGCACGGTGTCTTTACGACGCGACCTGGAACGCTCACCAACGACTTCTTCGTCAACCTGCTCGACATGAGCACGGAGTGGAAGAAGACGGGGGACAACGCCTACGCGGGGCATGACCGCGCCTCGGGCCAGCCCAAGTGGACGGCGACGGCGGTCGACCTCGTGTTCGGCTCGAACTCCCAGCTCCGTGCGATTGCCGAGGTCTACGCCTCGGACGACGGCAAGGAGAAGTTCCTGGGCGACTTCGTGGCCGCTTGGCACAAGGTCATGACCCTGGACCGCTTCGACCTGCGCGAGTAGGCCCGATCCCGTCAGGGCATGAATACGGTCTCTTCGGAGACGAGAATCGTCGACCGCGTCCAGTCGATGAAGTTCTTCTCGTCTTCGAAGAAGGCCTCTGCGTACTCCGCGGCCCGATCAGTCGACCAGTCGCGCTGGATCGCCTCTTCACTCTCGAACCACATCTCCGCGATGCCGTCGAACTCGTCCACGAGTCCCTCTCGCGGGCCGACGATTGCGTCTCGCAGGGGCGTGTCGAGCGTGTGCACCTGGATGTAGCGCTTCACGCCCAGCGCGGGAATCGCCTCTTCCGGAACGGCCTGCGTGTGCTGCTCACGCCAGTACGTCTGGAACTCTTCCCGCGTCATGTCGGGCTTGCGTCGCATCAGGAAGCTGACCTTGATCATTGGGGTTCTCCGGGGGCGCGAGCCGGAGAGCCTACCCATCCATCGGCCAATGCTCCACCCTCGATCGCTTCGGCATCGCGAGGGGACCGAGCAGGCCGAAGACCCCGTACATGGCGCGTAGGGAGAAGGAGGCCTTGCCCTTCTCGACCACGCGCTTGAGCGTGTTGCAGACGAAGGCGGCGCCTCCGCTGCCGCGCCAGCTCTTGCCCGTCTTCGTATCGGGACGCAGGTCGTCGACGGTCAGGGTGAGCTCGACGCCGCCCTGCGGAGCGTCGGCGATCTCGTAGGTCACGGTGCAGAACGGATCATCGAGCTGCGTGAAGCGCATGCTCTGCTTCAGAAGGGTCGGCGGATCACACGCGAGGATCTCGCCGAGGGCGTTCACGAAGCGGCCGTCTTGCGTGCGCATCTGGTAGGGAGAGCCGGGCTCGAGTTTCGCGCAGTGCAGAACCGCGTTCCAGAGGGCGGCCTGCGGTTGGTCCGTCCGCGTGAGCTCGTGCCACACGGCCTCCTTCGTGCCGTCGATGTGAACGGAGTACACGGTGCGTTCGGCGTCGCTCATCTCGCTACCTCTTGCTCGTCTTCGTGCGTGTTCGGGGCCTGCGGCCGGTCTTCTTCCGCGCGGCGGGAGGCCGCCTTCGCTTGGCGGGTCGCGCCGGGGCGGTTCCACCGCTCTCGACCCGGTACTTGATGCGCGTGACGTCGGCTGCCCAGAGCGTGCTCCACTCGCTGAGCCAGCGGTCGTGGATCATCTGCAGCGGCGCGCCGTTGACGTAGAGCCGCCGGGTCCGGCCCTTCTTGCGGGAGACCACGAGCCACGCCGCCTCGAGGACACCGAGGTGCTTCATCGCGCCGATGCGGCTCATGGCGAAGCGCGCGCACACCTCACCGACGTTGCATCCGGGCGTGTCCCGGATGATGTCCAGCATCCGCCGGCGGTCGGCGTGGGCCAATGCGCGGAAGACGGCGTCCATGGAGTCGGGCCTCATAAGTAACCGAAGAGTTACATATGGGCGCGCCGCTGTCAAGGAGGGGCGTAGGATCTTCGGCTATGCGGACTCTCCTCACCGGCGCGAGCGGCTACGTTGGCCTTCATGTCCTTCGCGAGATGCTGGCGCGCGGACACGAGGTGACGGCGGTCGTGCGGTCCCGCTACAAGCTGGGACCGTTCGGAGATGACACTCGCGTTCGGGTCGTCGAGACCGACCTGGAGCGCGACGCAACTGTCGCGCAGGCGGTGCCGGGACATGACGTGTTCGTTCATGCCGCGCTGCTCTGGGGTGCACCGGGCTCCGAGCTGGAAGCCCGGGACATCGCCGTTGCAGCAAAACTCTTCGACGCGGCGGCGCGCGTGGGACTGACGCGGTCCATCTACGTCTCTTCGACCGCTGTGCATTTTCCTCTCTCGGCCGAGATGGGGGAGGACGACATGCTCCGTACGGCGGGCGTCTATGGAGCCACCAAGGCGGCCGGCGAGCTGTTCCTGCGCGCCGCCTGCGCCCAGAGCGAGATGAGGGGTGTCGTGGTGCGGCCGGGGCCCGTCGTCGGTGCGCCCGCCTTCGACGGCGGATCCCACCGCCTCCACCGGCAAATTGGGAAGATGGTCGATGCGGCCCGGGAGGGGCGCTCCATCGACGTGATCGAAGGCGAGGGACGCCAGCTCGTCGATGTGTCTACGGTGGCAAGGGCCATCCGCCTCCTTGCCGAGCGTGACGGCCCACATCCGACCTACCTCTGCGTCGACCGCCAGGTCACCCCATGGGAGGACGTTGCGAAGACCGTCGTCGAGTGCCTCCGATCGGCGAGTGAGGTGAGAGTCCTTCCTCGCGAGGATGACGAAGTTGTGCCGCGCTTTCGTACCGAGAGGATCGAAGGGCTGCTCGGCGGTCCGACGGACGCGGGGGACGCGCTGCGCGCGCAGATTCGCTGTCTCGCTTAGGAGAGCGGCTCCAAGTCGAGAGCTCGAATCGCCCAGGGCAGGGCGTACTCGAGCGCAGCGCGCTGCGCGGGTCGTACGGTGGGTGCTGTAGGGATGCTCGGAAGCCTCGCCATCTGCGCGAAGTAGCCCGCCACGACGGCGGCCCAGGGGGGATCGACGTCGATCGTCTCCTCCGGCGGCGGCCCGCCGGTCGCTTCGATGTGGTTGGCTGTGTACGCCAGCTCGATCGCGGCGTTGCCCACGCATGCCCAGTTCCAGTCCACCAGCACTACCCGGTCGGGCAAAAACGCCATGTTGTCGCCGCGCGCATCCAAGTGGAGCAGGGCGTCGCCGGGCGGTCTTTCATCGTCGCTTCAAGGCGGTCACCGGGCTCTCACCGCTGCGATTCATCAAGTCGTTGCGCCTGACCAACGCCGCGATGCTCCTATCCGGCGGAGAGACTGTCGCGGAGGCCGCCAGGCAAGTCGAATACGCGAGCGCCTCCCAGTTCAGCCGCGAGTTCAAGAGCTTGTTGAATCAGACCCCGAGCCAGTACCCGCTGGCGAACTCGCATGGCGACGCGGCTCTCGCCTAGACGAGGCCTTGCTTGTGGCTACGAGTAGATCTCGCCGCCGGCTTCCTGGAATTCGTCGCTCATCTTGGTGAGACCGGCCTGGATTGCCTCTTCCGTGTCGAGGCCCTTCTCCTTGGCGAAGTCGCGGATCTGCTGCGTGATCTCCATGGCGGATCCCGGAGGGTAGGTGTAGCGCATCGCCCGCCAGCCTCCAATGCATGCGGCCCAGGCGCAAGACGGTTTGCCCGGCCGCGCCCGTTTGTCGGGGTTTGCTCGCGTTTGCCCGGGTTGTTGGGCTGCTAGGTGGCGAGGGGCACGAGCGGGCAAACGACCTCTGGTCATCGTCGCCTCTGCGTCGTGCCACCGCACTCGCGCGGGGGGATTCATCCGCCCCAGCTTCTCGCGGGGCGAGTTGGACGCTGTCCCATCACCGGGCGCTAGGTGGACGTATCTCAAGGGGGGAACCGGCAGGGAGCCGGATACGGAAACCAACATGCACGACGACGACTACGAGGACGCGAGCTACGCCTACTGGCCCAGAGGAATCGACGACCATCTTGCCGGTGACTACTACTGGGCGAAGTACGTCGTCGAGATCCTGAAGTACGAGGCCGAGGAGGACCGGTACGCCCGCGAGCTTCGGTACCTCAAGCTCAACGACGGCGCGGAGGGGAGGCTTCCGTGCCCTGGATGTGGGGGCTGTCTCCTGCCGGCGTTCGTCCGGCCAAAGGACTGCCCCTGCGGCGCGCGTGGATTCGTCCGCGGAGTCGGGGGCCGCAAGGTGACCTGCCCGGCACCCCATCGCCTTCGTCTCGAAGTGGTTCCTCCACACCCGGTGCCGGCCACCTGCATGTACTGCGACTCGGGCGAAGGGTGATTGATGATCAAGAACGGGCCAGTTGGGAGGTTCACGGATCGGGTTGTTTCCCTCGACGGTCGCCCAGCCCGATTTCTTGCGGTCCAGAGAGTTGATCGAGGCTTCACGCCTGCGAGCAGGACGTCGAGTGTCAATTTGCGTATCTGACGAGGTCGGAGGCATCCGATGTCGAAAGACGCAGATCGTCACGATGAGTTTCAATGGTGGTGGACCACGGTCCCACTGAGCTGGATCAAGGCGGAGGGCATGAGTGCGCGCCGGCGAATCGCCGGCATCACCGCCATCGCGCCCGGCGAGGTGCGAAAGCCCTTCACCTACCGGGCGAATCCGTATCCGTTCTTCTACCGGCCGGGAAAGCGCGCGCGGCGCGAGGCAGAACCTGCGCAGCAGGCATTCCTTCGTGACGCGACCGAGGACTTCCAGGAGCACTTCGATCGGGCGTGCCGCAGCGGAGAGCGCTCGAGGGAGCTCATCAGCGTGCCGGCGCCGATGGTCTACAGCACGCGCATCCGGGATCAGAAGAAGGCTGTCTTGGTCTGCCTGTACTCCTTCAGGATGGAGGACGGGGCCGGCGAGTACATGGCCGGTGGATGGCACAACCGGCGATTGTTGATGAATCGCGTGTGCTCTGCCTACAAGCGGCGTTACGTGGACGGAAGCCACGAGTTGCAGTGCGACTCCGGGACCATCGACGAGCTCCTTGTCAGCTTGCAGGAGGACGGGCTGATCAGGTGCCAGGAGGTCGAGAGGGACGGTAGGCGGGGCATCGCGTTCGTCCTCGCGAAGGACCTCGAGGAGCGTCTCGGTCCCATGCCCTTGATGCCCTCGGCTCGGAAGGTCCGACCGTGGGTCCGAAGGTGGGAACAGGCCTTTGAGAGTCACCTCGAAGATCCTGCCGAACCGCCTTTCGAAGGTGACGAGCTGTCGAAGAACCTGCCACACCGACGATGAACCTGCCGGGAATCACCCGATCCTGCCGAGCCACCCTGAAGACCTAGGAATTCAAGACCGCGTGGATGTTCCGAAGATCCCCAATAAGACGAAGGAACCCGGAGACTCGAAGAGTCTCCGGTGTTTTGCAGACCCCCCTCGTGTGTCAGGTTGGTGTGCTCCCTGCCCGTCGCTTCGCTCCGTGCAGGGAGCCGGCGTCCCGCGCTACGCGGCGGGACGCCTCCGGTCCCCTGCATCGGTAGGGGGGTTGGTTGGCCGTCGAGGAGTGGGCATGCTCACAGTGACCCCCTGTCTTCGAGCGCAAGGGAGTCCATTGGCGTGACTACTAGAGCGGTGGCTAGCTTCGGAGCACCTGGGCTCATCATCTGGATCGACTACGACTGGACCGACCCACTGCCCTACGCGGTGCGTTCGGCCAGTACTTCTCCGGACGATCCCGAGCCCCAGTACAAGGAAACCCACACCAGCCAGACCCCGCAGTCCGCGCAGGCGTATGCGGACCAGCTCGCGCAGTGGTGGGAGCGAAAGGGAATGGATGCAGGGCAGTTCGAGCGGATTTCGGAAGCCGTCCGCCGGTCCCAGGAGCTTGGCGCTGGAGTGTCCGTCTGGCCCCGCCTCGATGAAGTCTGTGAGGACATGGGAGCGCCAGAATGGCTGGACGCCGATGGCCGGCCCTGGTGGACCACGGAGGACTTCTACCTACGGCGCTACTTGAACCGGGATGGCTATCTGGAGTTCCGGTCCCTCGTAGACGAGATCGAGATCCTCGACGCACTCGAGGAGCGTGGTGACACGGTCGCCTTGTCGTGGCTGCACACGAGTCCGCATCACGTGCCCACGCAGGGCATCGGGGGGCGGTGGGTATTCGTTGCCGCTCCGGAGCCCACCCTGGAGGAGTGGATCCACTACGTCATCGCTACCGCGCCCCACATTACCGGTCCGAGGGACTTCCCCGCCGTACGCATGCAGGGTCACGAAGACGACGACCCCATCCTCGAGCTACATGAAGAACACACCGTCCTACTGCGTCCACACGGCGATCACCTCGTGCTCGCGGCGGAAGGGACGGCTGCTGAGCCTCACGAATCGGACGGAAGGCACCCGTCTCTGGACCCCCTCCCGCTCGGTGGAGGGGACAATCGACATGACCATGGCGCAGCGTGGCCCCAGTTCATCAATCGCGTTCTGGTACTCCAACGCGCTCCTCGCCGGGGACACAACCAGATCGGCGCACGCGAGTCCGTCGTCAACAAGGTGCGCCGGCCACGAGCGGCTATCCCACACCGCGTTCTGGTGCGCAAGGGACTGCGTAGCGGGGTGCAGGTAGGCGCCGGCCAATGCCGCAGTCGCGATGGCCCGCGCGCCGCAACCGGGAGCACGGTCCAGCAGGACTGGATGCCGATCAAGGCCGAGAACGTCTCGGAGGAGTGAGACCCAGAAACCGACCGGTTCCCACCTGGGAGCGCACTTGTTGGCGTGGCCCCTGGACGCACCCGTCGTCATTCGATGGATGAGGCCCGGTCTCGTCACCGGCCTGCCCTCGTCCACGAGTGCATCGATGGCGGAGCGTAGTCGCCTGGGGTCCGACCAGCCCTCCGAGAGCGTCGGGCGTCCGGGCGCCTGGACCGTTCCCCAGTCGATGAGGTCATTGCAAAGCAGCAACCCGGCCGGCACGCCGCTCGGCGGCCTGCCCGGCTGTCCGCGGATGAAGCCTGTGCTGAGGGCGTGCCCACCTGCGCCGCGCCGAACTCGCTCGAGGTCGTCCACGAGGTCCGAGGAGGGCGTAGTCGGACGGCGCCAGCCCTCGCTGGCGAGTTCGCCGGCGAGACGATTGACGAATACCCGTCGGTCAAGGAACCCGCACCCATCGAGATCCGAGGCCGAGTAGTAGAACTCCGTGTCGGCATGCGGATCGTAGTCCTCGTCGAACACGCGCAACAGCCCGTGCTCGGTCGCTCGCACAGGCTCTCGCCGCCACCAGCTTGAACGCGGTAGCCGCCAGCACGACGGGCGGGATCCATCGAGGTCCCAGGTCTCCGTGAGGCCGCCCGCGAAGGTCGTGCGCACGCGGTCGTGGAACACCCGGATCTCCTCTACGCCTGAGCACTCTTCGAGCTTGCGCAGAGCGGCTCGTGTCTTGGGGCCGAGCACTGCCACTAGGGGTAGTACTCCGTAGAGGGGGAGGCCCTGGCAGCCTCGCGGCGACCGCGAAGCTGTACTCCTGGGCACTGCGCCACCCAGTTCTTGATCGTCTGGCGGCACGTGCCCGCAAAGGCTGCACAGGCGGCCAGCGACAGCCTTCTCCCACCGAGCGGATCGGGCTCGACCCCCTGATCGCCGCACCATGCAAGGTACTCCTGGCGATGCCCGTAGTAGTAGGCGAGCCAGCCGCGAGATGCACAGGGGTGTCGGCTGACTCTCCTTCTCCTGGTCGCGATGCCATGACGTGCCAGCCAGTACCTCACGGTACTACGAGAGCGCCCGATCAGCTTGGCGATGGACTCAGCACCGAGGCGCCGCAGCTCGTACTGTCCGTGGAGCCACAGTGCGTCCCGCAGCAAGAGGGCCGCCGCCGCTGGGGTACTCGCAGTAGGGGGCGCGGATTCGACAACTCTACGTTGAGTGTGTGGGCGCTCGCGGCTTGAGGGCGTAAAGGAGTCGGACACAGGCTATGTTTGCCCGAGGGAGACGAGCGTTAGTACCCCTCGCTTGTGTGACCCGGTCGTAGACATCAGGCGCGATCTGCTTGGAATCTGGCTGAGGACGGTCTCGCTCAGGGGGCCGGCCTGCACGCGCGCCCTCGTGCGTGGTCCCGTGTAGCCCTACCAGTCGTTGATCTCGTCGATGCGCACAAGACCTTGATCGTGCCAATGGGCGATTAGTACGAACTGAAGTACGCCGTCCGAGCACTCGTAGTCCCAGTAGACCGTTCCGCCAAATCTGCGCGTACGGTCAGCCTTGCCGAACTGTGCTTCGAAGGTGGTCCTTGTCGGGATGCCCTGCCCCCCGGCTTGGATCCACCGCCTGTTCCACTCTAGGAAACGCTTCCGGAGTTGTTCTCGGGACTCTGCTCGGGCCGCCTTCCTCTTGGTAACTGAAGACTGTGTGCTCTGGGACGTCTTGGCCGGCGTCGAACGATCTCTGGTTTCGCCGACTTCCGCTGGACTGAGGAGCAGTGCCACTGCCGCTCCGACCACGGCCGCAGCAATGTGCGTCATCCAGGGCACCAAACGACGCGCCGGCGCGCGGGGAAACAGCAGCGGCCACTTACCGCCGGTGCGCCACACCGAGCCATCAGCCGAAAACTCCATGTCGGGCCGTATGCGGCCTTCCGCGACCCACTTGCGAACTCGTTCGACCGGGAACGGCCCTTGCACGTTATTCCCCTGGCGGATGTAGAGGGAGCCTTTGGCCTTCGAGTTCTCGCTCATGACTAAACATGATATCTAAAATCATGCGATGTCGTACCGGGCTAGAAGCCCGGGATGGCGAAGCGAGGCAAAGGCCGCCCGAGGGTTCCGGAGAGGAAGAAGCGCAAGTACTCCGTCCACGTATTGCTTCGCTTGGACGAGTACAAGGCGATCAAGGCGGCTGCGGAGGCCGACGATGAGACTGCATCCGCGTGGGCGCGCAGGGTGCTCCTGTCGTCCCTGGGACGCCGATCTGACTAGGTTGCCGGACTCTACGGGCATGCAGATGGAATGTGGATGAGCCTGCCTGCTTCGCGTCGTGCGCGCTCCGGTCGTCGGTCGTAGGCGAGCAGAGTCTGCACGTTCGCATGTCCAGACATCTTGCAGATCAGGCCAGCATCCGCACCTCGGGCCAGCAAGTGAGAGATCCAGCTTCTTCTCGCATCGTGAGGTGAAAACGGCCGAACCCCGGCTCTCTTCGCCAGCACCTGGAGGGTGTCGAGCACTGTCTGGGCACTCAGGCGTCGCGGGACGATCCGTCCACCCTTCAGGACCGGGAAGAGGAGAGGGCCTTCCTCTGTGCCGCGTAGCTCCAGCCACGAGAGGATGACGTCGGTGGCGCCGCTGGCCAACCAGGACACCCGTTCCTTGTTGCCCTTGCCGTGGCGTACGCGGACGCCTCCCCGATCCAGGTCAACGTCGTGAAGATCGAGTTCGACGGCCTCACTTCTGCGGAGACCGCCGCCGTACAAGACGGCCAGGAGGCAGGCATCCCGTCGCCCCCGCGCCGAGTCATCGCACGCCCGAAAGAGCGCGAGGATCTCGCCGTGATCGAGCTCCCGACCCGCGGGCAAGCGTTCACCGCGCACAGGCTTGAGGTCGATCGCGCGGTGAAACTCCTCACCGCTCATCCAGCCGAGGCGCCAGGACTCCCGGAGCACGGCACGCAACGCGCTCAAGGTACGGTTCGCCGTCGCCGGCGCGAGGGTGTCGGCGAGGACGCTGCGTACGGCTTGCGTATGGGCGTAGCGGACCTCGTGCCACGCGAGCTGAAGTGGATCAGCCGACGCGCCGACGAGGATCTGGGCGACCTTGCGAATGGCAGCAGCCTGGGTGCGACGCGACGACGGCGACAACGACGCGAGGTAGACGAGCACGGGGTGCGAGCTCGGCTTGTACTCGTGCGCCATGCGGCGGCTCGGGGGCCTCGAGCGCATCGAGGAGGCCCGATGAACGAGAGCAGCACTCCCGTCGAAAGGTGCCGTTTTCATAGATAGACGCTAGACCACGCAAGCTCGCCGGCCAACCGGTAAGCGCGACTACCGTCGGCGTGCTCGGAGTTCACCGGCAAGGCTCACGGCAACGTCCCGAGCCCTCGGGAACGTGTCCCAGACCCCTCGGCTGCGGCCAAGCGCCAGCCCATCCAGGACGTGCCATTGGAGGCTCGCGGTGGCTAGGGGAACGCGCTCGCTCCCCACGACTCGCACGCGCCACTGCGCCGGCTCGCGCGCCGGCACGAAAGCGTCTACCCAGAACCCAGCCACCCAACCGGCCATGCGACACAGTCCTGCGCCGCCGCAGCGCGGGCACTCGAGCCGGCCGCCGATTCCCAGACGGCCCGATCCACCGCAGAGCTCGCATCGGAACGTGCGCCATCGCATGCCGTAGCTTTGCTTCGCATGGCGGACTGTCCGACAGCTGGGCGGGGTCCGGGGGCCAGCAAGCAGCCGGCAGACCGGGGCGAGAGCCGTCCTGATCGCGGGTCCGGTCGGGGCGGGACTATGGCCCTGGCGCGACGGGGGTGCCGAGAGGCTCATGCTCCAGGTCGGGCTCTCCCGAGCGGCGACAAATGGGGGCCTCCCCAGGTCGAATGCAAACAAAATACAAGCAGAGTTCGCCGGCAAACTTGCCGGCGAGATTCATGTCATGCGTTGACGGGGCGCGCCAAGAGTGGTCTGGTGCGTCCATGGATGTCGCAGAAGCCACCCCGCAAGTTGCCGCCGCAATGGAAGCGGCTGGGTTCCGGTGTGGTGATCGGGGCACGCACACGAGTCGCACCATGATGCTCGCGGAGCTTTCGCAGGTCCTGCGTGAAGTTCCTGTGGATGCGCCACGGGATGCCTACGCGGATGCGATCGTCCAGGAGAACGTGCTCGGGAAGCAGACGGACGCCACGCGCCGGCTCACGAACCAGCGGCTGGGGGAACTCTACGCCCTGGACCATCGCACTCCTCTCTTCCGTGCGCTTCGCCGGGTCTGGGAGATTGACGAGCCGGGCCGGCCGCTGGCGGCGCTGCTCTGTGCGTTGGCGCGGGATCCGCTGCTTAGGGCGACGGCGTCACCCGTGCTTGAGTTACCAGCTGGTGCGGAGTTGATCCGGCAGCATCTCTTAGAGGCCATCCGCGCCGCCGTGGGCGACCGACTGAACGACTCGACGCTCGACAAGGTGGCGCGCAACGCAGCGAGTACGTGGTCGCAGGCCGGCCACCTCGAAGGACGAGTGCGCAAGATCCGCCGGTGTGTCGAGCCGACGCCCGGATCGCTCGCTCTCGCGCTGTGGCTTGCTTCGATCGAAGGGCTTGCGGGCGAACAGCTTCTGTCGAGTGGGTGGACGCGCGTGCTCGACCGTACACCGGGAGAATTGCACGCGGTTGTCCTGCGCGCCAAGCAGCTCGGGCTCCTAGCTGCCAACATTGGCGGAGGAACAGTCGAGATCGACGTCAGTGACCTCGACTCGAGGATGTAGGGGGAACACGAAGATGGGGAAGGTCGAGGATCTCGCCGCCGTCTACGAGCGGCACATCGCTGCGCCGTGGCAACGAACCGTCGCCGGCGCGCAGCGCGTCATGATGGTTGTCTACGACAAGGGGCTCGAGCGCACCTTCCGAGCGCGGAAGGATGAGTTCGCACAGCGAACGCGGAGTGCGGGCCACGAGTGGGTGGAGTTCGACTGCACACGATGCTTCGCCCAATGGATGGTCAAGGACGAGTACCGCGAGGCGTACTTCGAGTCGCCCGAGGACCTTGCCATGAAGCTCGAGGGGGAGTTCATGGACGCCGTCGTCGAGCCGCTGCGCAGGGTGCTCCGTGAGGCGTCAGAGGACACCGTGGTCGCGTTGACGGGCGTCGCGGCCCTGTACGGCTTCGCGCACGTCTCTGAGGTCATCCGCGCTGTGGAGCCGGATGTTCGGGGCCGCCTCGTCGTGTTCTTTCCTGGTTCCAAGGACGGCAACAACTACCGGCTGCTCGATGCGCGGGACGGATGGAACTACCTGGCCTTCGGCATCACGCTCCAGGGCGCGAGGGAGATGGCATGAAGATTCACGAGACCCTCGATCGCGACCCTAGAGAGAGCGCCCTTGCCAACGGCGGTCAAGCACGTCTCACCACCGGACAGGACGAGCGTGCCCTGCAGGAGTTGCGCGCTGAACTGGAGACGTTCGTATGCGAGGGGCAGTACGGTGACGCGCTGGAGCGCATGCTGCGCAGCTACCTGACGCAGCTCGGGCGGCCCCGCCAGAACATCGCCTGGGTCAGCGGCTTCTTCGGCTCCGGGAAGTCACACCTCCAGAAGGTCCTCGCCCACTTGTGGACGGACACGGCCTTTCCTGACGGCACGACGGCTCGTTCTCTGGTGCGCGACCTGCCCGACGACGTCCAGGCGGCGCTCCGCGAGCTCGACACGCATGCCGCGCGCATCGGCAAGGCGCCTGTGGCCGCTGCCGGCACGCTGCCCTCAGGGGGTGCGGACCAGGTTCGTCTGACGGTTCTCGCCGTCGTGCTCCGCGCGGCCGGGCTTCCGGAGAAGTATCCCCAGGCCCAGTTCTGCTTCTGGCTGCGCGAGCAGGGATGGCTCGATCGTGTCCGCGAGTCCGTCGAGGCCGCTGGCAAGGACTGGCTCCGGGAACTCTACAACCTCTACGTGAGCGGTCCGATTGCCGAGGCCGTCCTGGCCTGCGATCCCGACTTCGCCCGGGACGTCAAGGAGGCCCGGCAGGTCCTTCGTCAGCGGTTCCCGAACCCGACGGGGGACATCACGACCGCTGAGTTCATCGAGGCCTGCAGGCAGGCGCTCGCACCCGATGGGGAGCTTCCGCCGACGGTGCTGATCCTGGACGAGGTGCAGCAGTACATCGGCGACTCAACCGATCGTGCCGTCGTCGTGACCGAGGTGGCGGAGGCCATCCAGACCCAGCTCGACAGTCGAGTGATGCTCGTGGCCTCGGGCCAGTCAGCCCTGGCCGCAACGCCCCTGCTTCAGAAGCTCAAAGATCGGTTTCGCATCACGGTGCAGCTCTCCGACACCGATGTCGAGGCCGTGACACGCAAGGTGCTGCTGCACAAGAAGGCCAGTGCCAAGGATCCCGTGCAAGGCGTGCTGACCCGGAATGCCGGAGAAGTGTCGAAGCACCTGCAGAGCACGAGCCTTGAGCAACGCCCATCCGATCGAGACGTTGCCGTGGCCGACTACCCGCTCCTACCTACGCGCAGGAGGTTCTGGGAGGAGTGCTTCCGCGTCGTTGACGCCGCGGGTACGCACAGCCAACTACGCTCCCAGCTTCGCATCCTTCACGACGCACTGCAGGCCATCGCCACACAGGACTTGGGGGCGGTCATTCCCGCCGACGCCCTCTACGAGGCGATCGCCCCCGACATGGTCAATACCGGGGTCCTGCTCAACGAGCTTGCCACGCGCATCCAGGAGCTCGACGACGGCACGGCCGAAGGAAAGCTCCGCCGACGCATCGGTGGTGTGGTGTTCCTGATCGGGAAGCTCCCCCGGGAGAAGGGTGTGGATGTGGGCGTGCGGCCCACGGCACGCATGGTCGCGGATCTCCTCGTGGATGACATCGAGGGGGACTCGGGTCCGTTCCGCCGGCACGTCGAGGAGTCCCTCGAGGCGATGGTCGAGGACGGCACGCTCATGAAGGTGGGAGAGGAGTACCGCCTCCAGACCACGCAGGGCGCTGAGTGGGATCGCGCCTTTCGGGAGCACGCGGGCGCCATCCGTCAGCGCCACGCCGAACTGCAGGCCAAGCAGGATCAGCTGTTCCAGGCCGCCGTCCAGACGGCCGTCGCGTCGATCCGTCCCCTGCACGGTGAGGCGAAGGTGCGACGCCAGCTCACCCTTCACGCTCGAAATGAACGACGCGAACGCGCAGGGGATGACATCGTTGTCTGGCTGCGGGACGGTTCCTCCACGACGCAGAAGACGGTGGAAGGCGATGCACGGGAAGCTGGGCACGAAGATCCCACGCTCTACGTGTTTATTCCGAAGCCGAGCGAGGACCTCAAGGCCCGCATTTGCGAAGCCGAGGCGGCCCAGCGTGTGCTCGACGCCAAGGGCATGCCGACCGATCCGCCCGAAGCGCGGGAGGCCTGCGAGAGCATGCAGAGCCGGCGCCGCAAGGCTGAGGACGAACGCGATGGGCTGATTCGCGATCTCCTCGCCGCAGCGAAGGTCTACAAGGGCGGCGGCACGGAGGTCTACGGCGAAGGGCTGCGGGAGAAGCTTGAGGCCGCAGCTGAGGCCGCGCTCGCGCGTCGTTTTCCCCGTTTCGACGAAGCGGATCACAAGGCCTGGCCGGCGGCACTCAAGCGCGCCAAGGACGGCAGCGACACGCCGCTTCAGGTCGTGGGATGGGACGGGCGCACCGAGGAGCATCCGGTCGTCAAGGAGGTGCTTGCCGCGTGCGAGCGCGGCTCGACGGGGGCCGCGGTGCGGAAGGCGCTTGAGGGCGCTCCGTTTGGATGGCCGCGGGACGCGATTGACGCTGCGCTGGTGGCGCTGCACCGTGCCGGCACCGTGCGGGTTCTCCACAACGGGAAGCCCCTCTCCCCAGGAAGCCTCGACCAGAACAAGATCGCGAAGGCGGAGTTCCGCCCCGAGAAGGTGGTGCTCTCCGTCCAGGACAAGCTCGCCCTGCGCGGGCTCTATCAGCAGGCTGAGGTCGCAGCGAAGTCGGGGGAGGAGGAGGTGAAGGCCCCCGTTTTTCTCGCGTGCCTGCGGGAACTTGCCCGCGAGGCCGGTGGTGAGCCACCGCTCCCGCCACGTCCTTCCACGACGCATCTCGATGAGATCGGCCGCCTGACGGGCAACGAGCAACTCGGCGCCTTGCTCGAATCCAGGGAGGCGCTCGGAGACAACATCGCTGCGTGGCGGGCTAGGGCTGAGCTCGCCCGCACCCGCGATGGACGCTGGTGCGTTCTCGAACGGCTTGCAGAGCGGGCCGAGGGCCTCGCTGCCCTGGACGAGGTTCGTCCGGAGATGGACGCGATCATCAAGGGTCGAACGTTGCTCGACGACACCGACTACGTCGGGCCGCTGTGTGGGAAGCTCGAGGGCGCGCTGCGCGATGCGATCCGAGCGGCTCATGGGCGCTGCGTGGAGGTGCGCGACGAGCGCATGGCGGAGCTCGAGGCCTCCGAGGATTGGCGGAAGATTGCGGAGGAGCAGCGCGAAGCCATCGTCAACTCGAACTACCTTGGTGTGATTCCGCCCCTCGACGTCGGATCCGAGGACGCGCTGCTGCAGGCTCTGGAGCGGCGTACCCTTCGCGGGTGGACGGAGCTCGCCGAAGCTCTGCCCCAGCGGTTCGCAAGGGCTCGCGAGGAGGCAGCCAGAGCTCTTGAGCCGAAGGTCCAGCGCGTGTCTCTTACGAGCAGTGTGCTGCGAAGCGAGGGCGACGTGACCTCGTGGGTGGCCGAGGCACAGGCCACGTTGCTCAAGAAGCTCGGCGACGGTCCGGTTGTGATCGGATGAGCGGGGGCGCAGCATGAACGCACTGGCCTCCGATCTGCGCCGGCGTCTCGAGAGCACGATCCAGGATGCCCGCGCGGCGGCCGAGGATGGCGCTTCGCAAGCCTTGGAGGCCCTTGCCGTCGGCCGCGCTGCGTTCCACGAGGCCATGAACTCGGAGGAGAAGGTGCTGCGGAATCGTCTCCGCGCCCACGGTCGCCAGCTCGGTGACGTGAGGCAGCCTCGGGGGGAGCAGGCAATCGACCGCCTGCGCCACGAGATTGCGTACGAGCACTGGCACCGCATGCTCTTCGCACGCTTTCTGGCTGAGAACGACCTCCTCATCGAGCCGAGCAGTGGCGTCGCTGTCTCGCTGGATGAGTGCCGCGAACTCGCGCGTGGGCGCGGTGAGGACCCGTGGGCGCTGGCTGCGAGTTTCGCGGAACGAATGCTCCCTCGGATCTTCCGCAGCGACGACCCCGCGCTCGAGGTCACCCTGCCGCCCGAAACGCGCCAGCGTCTTCGCACCCTGCTATCCGAACTGCCGTCCGAGGTCTTCATCGCTGCCGACGCGCTGGGTTGGACGTACCAGTTCTGGCAGAACGCCGAGAAGAAGTCCGTCAACGCGCGGCGCAAGTCCGGCGAGAAGATCACGGGAAGGACACTGCCTGCCGTCACGCAGCTCTTCACCGAACCCTACATGGTGCAGTTCCTGCTGCACAACACACTCGGCGCCTGGCACGCAGGCAAGTTGTTGGCGCAGGACCCCGAGTTGGCCGCGTCAGCGGCTTCCGAACAGGAACTGAGCGAGGCCGTCGCGCTGGATGGCTACACGTTCGACTACCTGCGCTTCGTCCGCTCGTCGCGTGACGGCGACGAGGACGGCCGCCCCACCGGTCCGTGGCGGCCGGCGGCAGGAAGCTACGCCACGTGGCCTGCAGCGGCGCGAGACGTGACGGTGCTCGATCCGTGCTGTGGGAGCGGACACTTCCTGGTGGCGGCGTTCGACGTACTCGTGCGGCTCCGCCGTGCTGAGGAAGGGCTGGCGCTGGACGACGCCTGCCGCGCCGTGCTCACGGACAACGTGTTCGGCTTGGAGCTCGATCCTCGCTGTACCCAGATCGCGGCCTTCCACCTGGCATTCGCCGCGTGGCGACTGGCGGGCAGCCCGATTGACCTGCCAGCGCTGAATATCGCCTGCTCAGGCATCGGGCCAGAGGCGACTAAGGAGGAGTGGCTGTCCCTCGCGGAGGCAGCCGCAGCGAAGAGCGGGATGTCTGCGAGGAAGGACCTCTTCGGGTCCGAGGACTCACTGCTGTCCTCCAGCCTCAAGACCGGGCTCACCGCACTTCACGAGCAGTTCGCCTTGGCGCCCGAGCTCGGCTCTCTTGTCGATCCGAGGGCGACCACCGGCGATCTCTTCACTGCGGACTACGATCGGCTGGAACCACTACTTGAGAGCGCCCTCGCTGCGGAGACGAACGACGAGGAACTCCACGAGCGCGCCGTGGCTGCCCACGGCATGGCGAGAGCGGCGCGGATCCTCACCGGGACCTACACACTCGTGATCACCAACGTGCCTTACCTGGGCCGGGGCGATCAAGGCGAGATTCTGCGAGCCTATGCGGAGTCTCACCACAAGGAGGCCAAGAGCGACCTTGCGACCCTGTTCGTCTCGCGGATGTTGCGCTGGATCGAATCGAACTCGCATCCAGGGACAATCGCGGCGGTCACACCCCAGAACTGGCTCTTTCTCACGAGCTACAAGAAGTTCCGCACGCGCCTCCTCAAGGAGCTGACGTGGGAGATGGTGGTGCGCCTTGGCCCCGGTGCGTTTGAGACGATCAGCGGCCATGTTGTCAACGTGGCGCTGCTTTCGCTTTCGGGAGTAAAGGCTGACGGGGAGCACGCAATCGCCGGGCTCGACGCATTGTCCGCAGTCTCGCCGGGGGCCAAGGCCGCCCTCCTACGCCGCGACGGCGCGGTGATCCTGCTTCCACAAGGTGATCAGCGCTCCAATCCCGACGCCTGCATTTCTTTCGCGAAACGCAGCGACTCCGCGCTCACCGGCGAGGTCGCGCGGTCATTCCAGGGGGTGAAGACGGGGGACGATCAACGGTTCAGGCGGCACTGGTGGGAGGTGCCAGCCTCGCTGGAGCGATGGCGCTTCTACCAGACCACAGTCGATGCGACTGAGCACTGGGCCGGGCTCCTCTACCGAATCGACGCGAAGGACAGCGACCGCCAATGGGCGCGCCCGCAGGGGAAGGCGGCATGGGGTCGATCCGGCGTGGCGATCAGTCAGATGAGCAACTTGCCGGTGGCCCTGTACTCGGGCGAGGTCTTCGACAGCAATATGTCAGCTCTCGTGCCCACGCGGTCGGAAGACGTCCCAGCGCTCTGGTGCCTGTGTTCCGATGAGTCTTTCTGCGCCCATGTGCGGACCTTCGATCAGTCGCTCAAGGTCCCGAACGGAACGTTCGAGAAGCTCTCCTACGATCCTGCCCATTGGGAGCGCGTTGCTGCCACGAAGTACGCTCGCGGACTGCCCGAGCCGCAGAGCAACGACCCCACACAGTGGATCTTCCATGGCCACCCGGCCCATGCGGATTTGCACTCGGTTCTGCATGTCGCGGTCGCCCGCTTGCTCGGCTGCCGCTGGCCACCGGAGCTGGACGGGGAGATGAGGTTGGCCGAGGAAGCGCGACTCCTCGTGGATCAGAACGCACGCTTCGACCAACACCGGGACGAGGACGGCATCGTGTGCCTCGCCGCGCTCCAGGGTGAGGCTCCGGCGGCCGCTCGGCTGAGGGCGGTACTGGCCGATGCGTACGGCGCGGCGTGGTCGGCAGCGCAAGAGCAGGATGTTCTTCGGGCAGCAGGGGAGCACTTCCACAAGGGGCGCGTTCAACGGTCACTCGACGTGTGGCTTCGCGATCGCTTCTTCGTCGAGCACGTCTCCCTGTTCCACAGGCACCCGTTCATCTGGCACGTTTGGGACGGGCACCCGGATGGATTCGGTGCGCTGGTCAACTACCACCGACTAGCAGGGCCTGATGGCGAGGGCCTGCGTACACTGGAAGCGCTGACCTTCACATACCTCGGTGCGTGGATTACCCGCCAGCGGCAGCAGGCGGCTGCAGCAGAGGAGGGAGCTGAGGGGCGACTGGCGGCGGCACTGGTGCTTGATGCGGAGTTGCGCAAGATCATCGAGGGAGAGCCGCCCTACGACCTCTTCGTGCGCTGGAAGCCACTGCACAAGCAACCGCTCGGCTGGCATCCCGACGTCAACGACGGCGTCCGCCTCAACATCCGACCGTTCCTCATGGCCCGAGATGTCAAGACCAAGGGCGCCGGCATCCTGCGGGCTAGGCCAAACGCGACGTGGTGCAATAGTAGGAAGCTGGGTGTACGGGACCGTGGCAAGGAGCCTGATGTCCTGCGGCCCCGGGAGCCCTACCCGTGGTTCTGGGGCTGTGACCCTGAGGCACATCCCGAGCATCGCATCGACTTCGGGGCGGAAACATCCGGTGCGTCCCGAGCCGGGGCTGACTTCGACGGAACTCGTTGGAACGGCCTCCACTACACGCGCCGCGCCAAGGAGATCGCCATGGAGCGGGCGCGCGTTGGACGCGAAGGGGAGGCAGCCCAGTGAGCACGACCGTTCGCGAGACCGGGGAGACGATGGCTGCGACTCTCGCGAGGGAGTTGCGCGGCTGCGTTGCGGCCCCGGCAGGCGTTGCACCCCCGGTTGCGATTCTCTTCACCGATCCTGCTCGGGAGTGGTTGGCGCTACGCGATGTGCTGCTCGCTGAACTGCCCGAGCTAGTCATCCTCGGGGAATACGATCCGGATCAGCGCACCGGCCCCGCACTCTGGCTGCGGTGCCTCGTGGAGAGAAGCCTAGACGATCCCGAGCTGCCTCCGGACCTCCCGCCGATTCTGCTGCTTCCGGGAGTCGCTCGCCAGCACCTGCGCGCAGGCGAGGACTGCGCGCCAGCGCTCCGTCCGTTGGTGGAGTTGATGTATCGCGGGACGCTCTGGCTCCACGCCGGCCGCGATTGGAGCGTCTCGGCTTTCCTCACGTCGGCGCAGGGCCTCGGTCTCGATATTGCCCGGGACGAGGGCACGAAGGCGGCCCTCGGTCGCGCGATCGCCGAGATCGCACTTACTCCACTACCTCAGCTTCGAGGTCGGCGCCTGGATGCGGAGGATTTCGACCGCCTTCTAAGCCCGGACCCAGTGCGGAACGTCCTGCGCTGGATGAGCGACCCCGAGGGCACGCGCACCAGGCTGGGCGAGAACGGTTGGGGAGCGTTCGCAAGCCGGTGCCGCGAGCAGTTTGGGTTCGATCCTGAGGGGGAGCCCGACGTCGCCGCAGGCGCGCTCCTGGGTGCGGGGGAGGGACCATGGGGTGAGGTCTGGCGGAGGTTCACGGAGGCGCCCTCGAGCTACCCGGGCATCGCAGCCCTGCTTCACCGTAGCCGCCCCGGAGGAACGCTCCCGCTTCACCGCGAACCATGGCCGGATCTCAACGAGTCCTCAGAAGATGAGGCACGACGTGAACTCCGGCGCATCGGAAAAGCGTCACATGACGAGGCTTGCAGCGCATTGATCGACCTGGATCGGCGACATGCCGAACGCAGGGACTGGGTATGGGCGCGCCTGGGCCTTTCTCCAGTCGCGCGGGTGCTCGAGCCTCTGGCACGACTGGCAACCGCGGCGGCCCAGGCACTGGGCGGCACCGACCCTGATGAGATCGCCAAGGTCTACGCCGAGCGAGGGTGGCAAGCGGACGCCGCGGCCTGGGAGGCCGTCGCCATGGCGCCTACGGCCGACGAGGCTCTGGTGGGCAGGGTCGTCGCGAACCTGCTTGCTCCCTGGCTTGACACCTCCGCTCGGGCATTCCAGAAGGCTCTCGAGCGCTCCCCGCTCCCTACGCCTCGCGAGCAAGGGGTCGTCGAGGCCGGCGACGACGGCTGCGTGCTCTTCTCCGACGGCCTGCGCTACGACCTCGCCGAGCGGTTGGCCGAGAGGCTAGAGGGCCGCGGACTCTGCGTGGTACTCGCTCGCCGCTGGGCCGCAGCACCGACTGTCACCGCATCGGGGAAGCCTGCCGTGACGCCGGTTGCCGATCGGGTACGTGGGAGCACCCTGGAGGCCAACTTCGGCGCCACGCTGACGCCTGGCAACAAGCCGGCGGACGCCAAGAACCTCCGTGCGGCGCTGGAGGAGCGGGGCTATCAGATTCTCGGGACCGGCGAGTTCGATGCTCCCATGAGCACGCCGGCCAAGGGCTGGCTGGAGTTCGGCGATATCGACACACGGGGCCACCAGGTTGGGGGCCGACTAGCGCGCTACCTCGACGAGGAGCTTGACCGCCTGGTCGAGAGGATCGCCTCGCTCTTGAACTCGGGCTGGAAGCACGTGCGTGTCGTCACCGACCACGGCTGGCTCCTCCTGCCAGGAGGACTGCCGAAGGTTGACCTCCCCAAGCATCTGACGGAGTCGCGCTGGGCTCGTTGCGCTGTGCTTTCACCGGGCGCGCAGCCTGATGTACTGCGCCATGCCTGGAGCTGGAACGCCGCGGAGTCCTTCGCATACGCCCCCGGGATCGCCTGCTTCAACAAGGCCCCCGAGTACGCCCACGGCGGTCTGAGCATTCAGGAGTGCCTGATCCCCGAGCTGTTCGTCGAGCGCACGGAGCCCGTCGCGCGACGGTTGGCGGTCGCGTCTGTGACTTGGCGAGGACTTCGCTGCTTCCTGGAGATAGATGGGGGCGGGGACGGCCTCGTGGCCGATCTTCGGCTCGAGAGCCCCTCAGGCGCCTCCGTCGTGGCGAGCGCCAAGCCCGTCGATGCCGACGGGACCGTGAGCCTCGTCCTTGCCGACGACGAGCACGAAGGGGCTGAACTCGTTCTCGTGCTCGTGGACGAGAGCGGGCAGATCCTCGCCCAGTACCCCACCCGCGTAGGAGCGAACTCATGAGCGTGACGACGATCGAGATGGATGACCTGGACCGCGTCGCTGCTGGTGCCTTCGAGGGCTACCTCGTTCGCAAGGACCTGGTTCGTCGCTACGCTCGCCAGTACCCGGTACCCACGTACGTTGTGGAGTTCCTGCTCGGCCGGTACTGCGCGAGCACGAATGCCAACGAGATCGAAGAGGGCCTCGCAATTGTCGAGAAGCAGCTCCAGGGGCGCACCGTGCGTACGGGGAGCGAAGAGCTCTTCAAGTCCGAGGCCCGCGAGAAAGGGTCGGTGCGGCTGATCGACATCGTCAAGGCGAAGTTGGACGCCAAGAACGACTGCTACGTGGCCGAGCTCCCG
Organism: Planctomycetota bacterium; assembly: GCA_028281445.1. GTDB lineage: Bacteria > Planctomycetota > PLA2 > PLA2 > JAEUHO01 > JANQJW01. The sequence continues at coordinate 90,260 of JANQJW010000024.1, forward strand.
AGCCTCGCGCTCAAGTGGGTGCAGATTCCCGACACGCTCGTGAAGGAGAACGAGCGCATGCTGACCGACGGCTTCTATGCCGAGGTTACGCTCGAGTACGACGCACTCGTGGCCCAGGAGAAGCACGGTCGGCCTTTCCGGATCGGTGCGCTTCGGCCGATCCAGATGTCCAAGCCCGACGTTCTAACCGTTTTCGCAAGGGGGAGGCACGGCTTCACTACCGACGAGTGGAAGCAGTTCCTGATCCGCTCGGTGGGCTTGGAGCCGGAAGCGCTGGACGAGCGGGCTCAGCGAGTGGTTCTGCTGCGCATGGTGCCCTTCGTCGAGCGCAACTACAACCTCGTTGAGCTGGGGCCACGCGGCACGGGAAAGAGCCACGTCTACCAGCAGGTTTCGCCGTATTCGCACCTCATCTCGGGCGGCAAGGCCACCGTCGCGAAGATGTTCGTAAACAACGCCACCGGCCAGCGCGGGCTGGTCTGTCAGTACGACGTCGTCTGCTTCGACGAGGTGTCCGGCATCTCGTTCGATTCGAAGGACGGCGTCAACATCATGAAGGGGTACATGGAGTCGGGTGAGTTCAGCCGCGGCAAGGAGAGCATTCGGGCCGACGGAAGCCTCGTCATGGTCGGCAATTTCGATGTGGACGTGGAGCAGCAGCAGCGAATCGGTCACCTCCTGAGCCCGCTCCCGCCCGAAATGCGAGACGACACGGCATTCCAAGACCGCATCCACGCCTTCGCGCCGGGATGGGACTTCCCCAAGCTCAACCCCGGAGATCACCTCACCGACCACTTCGGGCTGGTCAGCGACTTCCTGAGCGAGTCGTGGAGCCACCTTCGCGAGACGTCGCGGTTGAACGTTTTGCAGGATCGTGTGTTCTGGGGCGGTGCTCTTAGCGGTCGTGACATCAACGCCGTGCAGAAGTCCGTCTCCGGCCTGCTGAAGCTGCTCTTCCCCGACCCGACGATGCCGGTCGCCGACGAGGACCTGGAGTGGATCGTCCGTGTCGCGCTGGAGTCACGCCGTCGCGTGAAGGAGCAACAGAAGCGTTGCCTCAAGTCCGAGTTCCGCAACACCCACTTCAGCTACACACTCGGAGTGGACGGCGTCGAGCAGTTCGTGGCAACGCCGGAGCTCCATAGCGACGAAGCCATCGACAGCGACCCGCTGCCTCCCGGCCAGGTTTGGGCGATCAGCCCCGGCGCCGGCGAAGCCGGTCCCGGCCTCAACAGGATCGAGGTCACGGTCGGCCTCGGCAGCAGCGTGAAGATCCTGAACCACCCGCAGCCGCCGGCATTTCGTGAGAGCGTTCGGGTGGGCGAGCAGAATCTCTATACGCGGGCGAAGGAGCTCGTCGGCAACCGCGATCCGCGCGGCCACGAATTCTCGATCCAGCTTCGACCCCTCGACGCCGACAAGTCCGGCCTCGGCCTCGGCTTGCCCGTCCTCATCGCGCTCGTGGGCGGGCTCCTCGAGCGCAGCACTCGAGGGGGGACGATCATCGTTGGTCCTCTGAACCTCGGAGGCTCTCTGGAGATGCTCCAGAACCCCGTCGCCATTGCCGAGTTGGCGGTGGACAAGCAAGCCTCGACCCTACTCATGCCGGTCGCTGCTCGGCGCTCGCTCAACGACCTACCGGATGACCTCTGGACGAAGGTCAACATCGAGTTCTACAGCGACCCCTCCGACGGTGTGTTCAAGGCGCTCCTCGAGTAGCGCCGGAGAACGTCAAATGGCTGACCCGAAGACACAGCGCATTCGCATCTCAGAGGCTCGGATCCAGGACTATCGAGCCTTCAAGGATTCTTGCATCACGCTTGAGGACTGCACCGTTCTCATTGGAGCGAACAACACGGGCAAGACCTCGCTACTGCTCGCGGTAGGTGTTGGACTCGGCCACTACAGAGGGACGGCAGACGACTGTCACATTGATGCCGACAATCGCACGGCGGCGGAGTTTCAGATTGATCTCCGATTCACTCCGTGGGGGGGCACTGAGTTCGACGCGGACACACGAGCGGTAGTCGCCGAGGCGGTGCGCCCCCCTGAGGAGGATGGAGCCGCGGAGTACTTTGCCCTTCGAGCGACTGGTCGGGTCGATGCTCGCACCGGCGACTTCGGCGTGAAGCGCCTGTTTTTGAAGGGCTGGGCGCGGGATCGCGACGCTGCATCTGCAATCGAGGAACTCCGGACACCCGCAGTGTCCCGTGACTTCAACGAGTTGATGTTCTTCTCTCTCCTGGGTGCCCAGCGTGACATCGTTGACGACGTTGGGCGGAAGGCAACCTACTGGGGTCGGCTCGCGGCCGATCTTGGCCTTGAGGATGCATCAAGGGAGGAGCTCCAGCGGGCGCTTGAAGACGTCAGCGGCCGGATCGTTGCTGCCAGCCCCGTGCTGGGCAATGTGCAAAGCCACCTCCAGGCCATTTCCGGAACGATGGGGAGCGCCGTGGAATCCGTCGAGATTCGACCCGTGGCGACCCGTCCTGAGGAGTTGGTGCGCGGGATGGACATTCGCGTTGCGCCTCCCCGCGGAGCGTCCGTTCCCGTTGACCGTCAAGGGATGGGGACCAGGAGTTTAGCCTCAATACTGGTCTATAGGGCCTTCCTCAGAGAGCGGATGGAAAAGGGAACTGGCGTACCTTTGGCGATCGCCGGCTTCGAGGAGCCTGAAGCACACCTACATCCGCATGCCCAGCGTTCGGTGATGGACCTCATCAGTGAGATTCCGGGCCAGCGCGTACTCTCTACGCACTCGGCCTACGTGGCCAGGGTCGCTGACATCTTCGACTTGCGCGTGTTCGCGCGCAGAGACGGCGAGGTCGTGGTCACCCAGATCCCTCGCCGGGATGACAAGGGTGATCCGACATTCACGGAAGAGGCACTCATCCAGATCCGCCGGAATGTTCAAGAGGAGAACGGTGAGCTCCTCTTCGCGCGCTGCGCGGTCCTTCTGGAAGGCGTGAGTGAGCAGGCCGCGCTTCCTGTCTTTGCCCGTGCGCACTGGAGTGAAGGTCCCGATGCCATCGGGGTTTCGCTCGTGTCCTGCAATGGCGCGGGATCAGCCAAGCACCTCGCCAAGTTCCTGGAGGCGATCGGCGTGCCGTGGATTGTGCTCCTCGACGGGGATGCCGAGGGGGATAGATCGCTCGCTGCCATCTCGTCAGCCGTGGGACGTGAGCTGACCGCTGGATCTCCTGAGGTCGTGATGTTCCCGAAGGACATCGACTTTGAAGATCATCTCCTTGCCGAAGTTGATCATGACACGATCAAGAAGGGACTCGAGAGCCTCCTCGGAGAGGGCACGCTCGATGACTACCGCACGAATCTGCACGGGCAGAAGAAGCGCGGGGGAGTCGAGCGCGACTACCAGTCTGCAGGCTGGGAAGCACGCCTTCTGGCGGACTGCCTAGACAACAACAAAGGGCTGTACGGCCGACCGGTTGCGGAGGCGATCGTAGAGACCCTTGAGGAGCACGGCCTCCCAAGCAAGATTACGGAACTCCTCCAACGAGTCGATGCGATTCTGGCTGCGGCTCCGGAGACCACGACATGAGCTACTTCACGCCTACGGATGAACAGCGTGAAGTCATCGACTTCAAGCAAGGAGCGGCGCTGGTCAAGGCGCCTCCCGGGGCAGGCAAGACGCTCGTCTTGACAGAGAGGATCGTCCGAATCCTCAGCGAACCTAGTGATGTTAGGTTTCGCGTGCTTGCGCTCACATTTACGACGCGCGCAGCTGAGGAAATGCGTGAGCGCATCCGAACCCGGGTGCAAGAGGAGTGGAGGCGCGTGTCGGCAGGGACGTTCCACGCATTCGCGCTCGACGTGCTCTCCCACTACGGTGATGAGGTTGGATTTCAGAGCCGAAACTCAATCTACGAGCGGGAGAGTGATCGTCTCGACACGCTCGAGCGTGCTTTAGAAGACGTCGGCTGGCGAGCGTCGGAGCTAGAGAAGGGCGGGCTTCAGGAAATCCTAGGTGCCATCAGCGTGCGCAAGCGGGACCTTACCGCGCCGACCGACGTGCCGCCCGATGAGACTGTCGCCGGCGTCGTCCTCGCAGAAATCTACGACGCCTACAACAGCCGGCTGCGTGAGAACAACGCATACGACTTTGACGATCTCCTCTTCCTGTGTCATCACCTTCTCGCTACGTCGCCTTGGACGGCGAAGCACTACCGCGAGATGTACAGGTACATCCTCGTCGATGAGGCCCAGGACACGAGCAAGGCCCAGTACGAGATCCTCCGCGTCTTGTGCGGTGAGGAGCACGACAACGTGATGCTCGTGGGAGATCCTGATCAGTACATCTACCGGTTCGCGGGCGCGAGCTCTAGGTTCATGGGGGAGTTTGCTAGGGACTTCCGGGCGCGCACGTTCGTCCTGACGAAGAACTTCCGGTCTGCTTCGGCAATTGTCGTAGCTGCAAACAGGCTTGCGGAGCACCTCCCCGATGACTCCGCCGACGCGCTAGTGATGTCTGCGTCTGGTCGTGCGCCGGGGAAGGTCGAGGCGGCGTCGTATCCGGATGAGCACCACGAAGCACGTGCCGTTGCTGACTTGGTCTCCTCGATACTTCGCGATGGAGTAGATCCTCGTTCGCTGCACGACGTCGAATCGCCAGGCTGTGCCGCCGAGGAGGTCTGTGTCTTGGGACGCGCGCGGTACGTGCTCGCACCGGTCGTGACCGAGCTCAGGCAGCGCGAGATGCCCTTCGTTCACAACACGGGCCGGCTAGAGATGTTCGAGTCCGCCGCGTTCAAATTCGTCTATCACGGGCTGCGCTTACTCCAGAACCCCGCAGATGCGATGGGGCGACGCAGCCTGCTCAGGGAGTGCTGCGGTGAGGACGAGGAACACGCGGTCGGCGACCCTGCTGAGCCTTTGACCGCCCTGTTTCAGCACGTTGGGGACAAGGGCGATGGAGCGTTGGGACGCATTGCCGGTGCCTTCAGGAGTCAGATTTCGAGTCCCCTCGAGTTGGACGAGCTCGTCGCCTCTCTTCGCGAGCGGGCTGCAGCACTTGGGGGCATCGAGGCGAGTGATCCAGAGGATGAGGAGGAGTTGGCCCGCGTTCGATCGGACCTGCACGTCTTCGGTGAGCGATGGCAGAAGTACCGGGAGAAGACCACTCGCGACGGGCGAACCCTGGCCGGCCTCTTGGGCGAACTCGCCCTTGGCGGACGGTCGGGACTTGAGAATGACGGTGTCCGCGTTCTGACAGTACACGCTGCCAAGGGCTTGGAGTTCAAGGTGGTGATCATCGTCGGCCTTAACGAGGGCAGCTTTCCTGACTTCCGAGCGCGTTCTCCGCAGGAGCTCGCGGAGGAGCGCCGCAGCATGTACGTGGCCGCGACGAGGGCTGGGCGGGAGCTCTATCTCACTCGTGCGCGTCAACGGACCAACCAGTGGGGGCGAGTCTTCCTCCAGCAGCCTTCCCGCTTCATTGGTGAACTTGGTGTGAGGATGCGGGACCGCTAGTGGCGCGCGTAGGAGGGCGCCCTAAGTAGTGGAGGGGGTTGGGCTATGGACGAGAGCTTGGAGGCCATGACGCCGGAGGAGTTGCGGACGGCGTTCGAGGACGTGTTGTCGCAGCTGCGGGCAGCGAGACGGCATCCTCCTCCTGTGTCGAGGCGCCTCGACCACCTGATCCAGGTGGCCGAGTCAATAGACCGGAGGCTGGAGAACATCGAGACGCGGATCAGCTTGGAGCCATCGGAGGATCCGCGGAACAGGAAGGGACGGCGCTTGGTGCTTCAGCTCCCCGAAGCGGCGGAGTTGCTCGGAGTCAGCACGCGGACCCTGCGCACACAACTGGCTGCTGGGAAGATCCCAACGGTGAGGATCGGAAGGCGTGTCGGCGTTCTCGTGAAGGACCTAGACCGCTTCATCGCCGAAAACCGACGCGACGGCCGGGCTGAGTGGAGGAGGTACAAGGCTCGGAAGCACCCGAAGATGGACGGCACCTGGGCCTACGATCTCCTGAATCACTGAAGGTATCAATGCCGGCGAGGGCCGAGGTCACCTGCGAAAGCCGGCAGCAGCCCGTGCAACGTCGGCGACACGCGGGTCCCTCAGGAGGAGGTCGATGCTCATTTCGATCAAACCCCCGACGATGTACCGCCGCCGCCTCAGCCGGGACAGGATGAACCGCGATCGGGGGGACAGATCGATGCAGATGCGCGTCAACTCGTGGGGCGGTTCGGCCTCGAGCTCCGACATATGTCCCGCCCGCTCGGCCGCGTCAAGTAGTTCAAGGCCACGGTCGATGAGGTCCTTCTTGGTCAAGCCCGTGGCCGCCTTCAACTTACTCAGCAGGTCTGCCCGCGACCGATCGACCCTCCCATTGAAACGAGGGGGATGAGCGCGTCGGATCTCGGCAATCGGGCGTTGGGTCATGCCGCTCCGGATCCCGCAGTGCGCTCAGGCTCGGCGGCGAGGAAGAGCTTTTCGTACTCGATGACCGCATCCACCAGTTCTTGGTCGAGCACCGCGGCGTAGGCGCCGATCGCGGCCTCGTCGCCCACCTGATGGGCCAGGAGGCGTTGCCGCACGGGCTTCGGCAATCGAAGTTCGTTCTGAAGGACCCGGTGGAAGCCCGTTCGGAATCGCTTCCAGGACTGACCCTTCACCTTCTTCACGCCGGCCCGAGCTTCGATGGCGTCGTGCGCCGTACGGAACTGCATCGTGCTCTTCGGCAGCCTTCCCGCGGTGCCGCGTCCCGGCCTGCCCTGGTACTTGAGACCCCGCGCGAAGGCGAGAGGGCGTAGCAGCTTCGTGAGCGCGGGTGCGAGGGGGATGTTGATGCGTTCGCCGGTCTTCACGCGGTAGCCGCGCCACCACGCCAACCCCGCCGGGCCGCTCCACTGGAAGCCCCAGTCCTGGCAGTGCGGGCAGTCAGCGACCTTCTCCCGACCGCCGACGCCATTGGCGACCATGTTGCCCCGACCGTCGCAGTGCTCGCAGCCCATTTGGCCGGCCGGGCCGTCGTTGCCCCACCCGCCGAGCATCACGCGGGCGTCTCCGATGTGCGGTCCTGCGAGGGCGCAAACGTGCTCCGCGAGCGTTGAGTAGTGCCAGTCGCCGTTGAGGAGGAGCGACGTGTTCGTGAGGCCGACCATCTCGCCGAGCGTGTACGGGATAGAGATCGTCTCCAAGCGCCGCGCCTTGCGCTTTGCCTTCTTCGTCAGCTTCGGGCGATCGGCAACCGGCTTGAAGTCCGGAATGTGCCGGCGCACGGTGTTCTTGCGGCTGTGCTTGATGAGCGCGTTCGCAGCCGAGATGTGGTTCTGGCGCGTGTGCTTGTTGGGGTAGGTCGCATACAGCCACTCCCACCAACCGGTCCACGTCTCGAAGCTCTCGCGGCCCAGAGCGTCGGCTTGGATGTTGAGCGCGGAGGCGTACCCATCCTTCGTGCTTCCTTCAGGCAGGCTTGCCAGCAGGTCCCGAATCGCATCGTCCGGCGTGATGCTCGGCCATCCATTCGGATTCTCCGGATCCGGTGCGACGGGAGGCTCAGGGTCGAGGGGGACGAGCGCACTGCCGTCGAGGACGCGCTGCATGAGCAACGGGTTCGCCCGCAGGACAGCCAGGGCCTTCTCCTCCTTGGTGGGGCGCCCGCCCTTGCTCGGCTGGCCCTGTTCGCGCGCCTCCGCCCAGATCGCGCGCCAGTTCTCGACCTCACGAGGCTCCGGGTCAACGCCGAGGAGCTTGTTGGGCTTGCGGGATCGGCGCAGGTACCAGCGCCCCTTGGTCTGTGTGATGGCTGCCATCGAGGACTCCGTTCGCAGCCTCGAAGCTAGATGCGCAGGCTCCATCCGCAACCCAGAAAACATAAACAAACGACTTTGGGAGACCCCAAGTTCTGTGTTGTCCGACCAACATTCGTGTTGCTCGAGCAACCATCTTGTTGCCCTGCTCAAGCGTCCCGGTGGTGGGCTCAAGATCGCGGCGCTGCTCGTGTGAAACGCTGAATTCTGTTCATTAATCGTCGTTAACGCTATGAATAGACTTCGCCGCCTGCCTCGAGGAACTCGTCGGACTTGTCGAGCAGCCCTTGCTCGACAGCCTCCTCGGCGCTCAGTCCCTGGTCCTTGGCGTACTGGCGGAGCTGGGCCGTGATCTCCATGGAGCAGAACTTCGGCCCGCACATCGAGCAGAAGTGCGAAACCTTCGCGCCCTCGGCGGGGAGGGTCTCGTCGTGGAACGACTTCGCCTTCTCCGGATCGAGCGCGAGGTTGAACTGGTCTTCCCAGCGGAACTCGAAGCGCGCCTTGCTCAGCGCGTTGTCGCGCGCCTGCGCGCCGGGATGGCCCTTGGCGAGGTCGGCGGCGTGCGCGGCGATCTTGTAGGTCACGACGCCTTCGCGCACATCGTCGCGGTTCGGGAGCCCGAGATGCTCCTTGGGCGTCACGTAGCAGAGCATCGCCGTGCCGTACCAGCCGATCATCGCCGCGCCGATGGCCGAGGTGATGTGGTCGTAGCCGGGCGCGATGTCCGTAGTGAGCGGCCCGAGCGTGTAGAACGGCGCCTCGCCGCACCACTCGAGCTGCTTCTCCATGTTCTCCTTGATCATGTGCATCGGGACGTGGCCGGGTCCCTCGTTCATGACCTGGACGTCCTGAGCCCACGCGCGCTGCGTCAGCTCACCCTGGACCTCGAGCTCGCCGAACTGCGCGCGGTCGTTGGCGTCAGCGATCGAGCCCGGGCGCAGACCGTCTCCGATCGAAAACGCGACGTCGTAGGCGGCCATGATCTCGCAGATCTCGTCCCAGTGCGTGTAGGTGAAGTTCTCCTTGTGGTGCGCGAGACACCACTTGGCCATGATCGAGCCGCCGCGCGAGACGATGCCCGTCGTGCGCTGTGCCGTCCACGGCACGAAGCGGAGCAACATGCCCGCGTGGATCGTGAAGTAGTCGACACCCTGCTCGGCCTGCTCGATGAGGGTGTCGCGGAAGAGGTCCCACGTGAGCTCTTCCGGCCGGCCGCCGACCTTCTCGAGCGCCTGGTAGATCGGAACCGTGCCGATGGGGACGGGAGAGTTGCGCAGGATCCACTCGCGCGTCTCGTGGATGTGGGGGCCCGTCGAGAGGTCCATCACCGTGTCGGCGCCCCAGTGCGTCGACCAGACCATCTTCTCGACCTCTTCCTCGATCGACGACGTCACGGCAGAGTTGCCGATGTTGCTGTTGATCTTCACGAGGAAGTTGCGGCCGATGATCATCGGCTCGCTCTCGGGGTGGTTGATGTTGCTCGGGATGATCGCGCGGCCCCGCGCGACCTCGTCGCGTACGAACTCGGGCGTGATGCGCTCCGGAATCGCAGCGCCCATGGCGTCGCCGGGGTGCTGGTGCCTGAGCGCCTCGGACACGTCTTCCAAGCGCTGGTTCTCGCGGATGGCGATGTACTCCATCTCGGGCGTGATCTCGCCGCGGCGCGCGTAGTGCATCTGCGTCACGCGCTGACCCGCCTTGGCGCGGAGCGGCGGACGCTGTTCCGGGAAGCGGACCGGCGCGAGCTCAGGGTCGGCCGCGCGCTCGCGTGCGAACGACGAGCCGGCACCGGACGTGGTCTCGACGTCTCCGCGCGAACGAATCCAATCGAGCCGCAACGGTGCCAGTCCCTTGCGAACGTCGATGTCCAGATCTGGATCTGTGTACGGTCCTGACGTGTCGTAGACGACGAGCGGCTCGTTGGGCTCCTCGTTCCCGTCGATCTTCGTTGGCATGAGGTCGATCGCGCGCATGGGCACGCGGATCTGCGGGTGCAGCGTGCCGGGCACGTAGACCTTGCGCGAGGCGGGGAACGGGTCGCGCGTGATGCGTTCGGTGGAGGCGGGCGCGTCGCTCTGGCGGTTCTTGTCTGTCATCGAGTGCTTCCCTTCGCCGGTACGAGCCGGATCAGGTTCCAAGGGTCTGTTCTCAGCGCCGGAGAAGGGCCGGCGCACCCCTAGCCGCGCGCCATTCTACCCGCCCGACAGGTATCCGCTTCCGGCTACGCCGGTCGCTTGTATCTCACGCCTGGGGCGGGTACAGGGACGGTCCGCCCGGAGGCTCCATGCGCATACTCGCCGCCCTCTTGTTCGTATCACTCCTCCTCGGATGCGGTGGCGACCAGCCGCCGCCGCCCGAGACCGCCCGGACCGTCATCGTGATGCCGCTCACCGAGACGACACCCGAGCCGCCTTTCGAGGTCACGGGCGTCGCTGAGCCCTATCGAGAGGCCGACGTCAGCTTCGAGGTGTCGGGCCGGGTGACGTTCATCCTCGACGTGGGCCGGAATGTGGACGTCCAGACGCGGCCGAAGACGGAAACCGAGCTCGCGACGGCACGGGAGAACGCCGTCAAGAACGCGAGGGGCGAGATCATCGAGCGTATCGATCCACTCGTGCACACCGGCGATGTGATCGCGCAGGTCGACCCGACCAGCTACAAGCAGAGGCTCGATGCGGCGCAGATGCGTTTGAAGACTGCCGAGGCGAGCCTCAAGGCAACGATCATCGACGCGGAGCAGCTGGCACCGGCTGCTGTGAAGCGCGCCAGGGCACAACGCGACGCCGCGCTTTCGGACGTCGAAGCCACGCGGGCCATGATCGCGAGCTATCAGTCCACCAAGGACCGCTCGGAGCGCGAGCTCGAGCGCTACACCGAGCTGCGTCGTACGAAGCAGGTCTCCCAGTCGGAGCTGGATCAGTACCAGAACCAGTTCGACACCGCGCTCGCCAACCTCGCACAGTCGAAGGCCGCATTGCAGACGGCTGTACAGCAGGCCAACAGTCTCGAGGCCGCACTCACCGAAGCGGAAGCCTCGGTGCTCGTCAAGAACGAGAACGTCGGCCGGGGTCGCGCCGAGCTGGCCGAGCTGAAGGTGGCGGTCGAGCAAGCGCAGACGGACCTCGACCGCTGCACGCTGCGCGCGCCCTTCATCGGACGCATCACCAATGTGATGGCGAGCAACGGTGACTATGTGCAGGCGGGCAGCCCGGTCATGCGGATCACGCTCATCGATCCGATCAAGGTCGCGTGCACAGTATCCGCTGATCGCGAGCGCGACATCGAACCTGGCAACTACGCCGCGGTGATGCCCGAGCGTCTGAAGGACTTCGGAAGCGACGAGCCGCTCATCGGCACGGTGTTCGAGAAGGGCGCCGTGGCCGATCCGACGACGCGGACCTTTCGCATCGAGGTGATGGTGCGCAATGCACGGCGCTTGCTCGCGAAGCCCAGCCCCGACGCAGTGGTCATCAACTTCCGCGCACTGCTGCCGGCCGTCGTGCGTCACTTTGGCGAAGGCGGGGATCTCTATGTCTGCGAGACCTGCGACCACGTGAAAGACGGCAGGCACTACGTGTATCGCGTCAAGGGAATCAAATGGGGTGTCCCGCGCCCCGAAAACCTCTTCGACAGGAAGCTCGAGCTCGAGCGCCTCGAGATCAAGTGGGCCGGCAACGAGCCGCGGGACTACATGACGATTCTCAACTGGCCTTTCCGTCGCGTGACGGGCAAGGCCGGGCTCACGAACGGCGATCTCCTCATTTCCTTCGAGGAGGTGCGTCCGGAAGACCTCGCGAGCGGGGTCATCATCGATCAGTACGACTGGGCGATCCGGCCCGGCGACATCGTACCCGTGGCGTTCGAGGGGAAGCAGATGGCCAAGGGCTTCTGGGTCCCCGACGACGCCATCCGAGCGCTCAACGAGAAGCGCGCGGTGTACGCCGTCGAAGACGGCAAGGCCCGGGAGATCCCAGTCACCGTGTACGAGAGTCTCGGCCGGCTTCGGCGCATCGGGGGCGAGGGACTCACGGCGGGCATGAAGCTTGTCGTACGAGGCGTGCACTACGTCTTCGAGGGCGCGAAGACGTTCGTATCCAGCGAGATCGAGCTGGCCACGATTCTCAGGAAGGCCCAATGACGCGCTTCACCGTCAACCACCGCGTGACCACGATGGCGGTCGTGGTCGTCGCCTTGATCTTGGGCCTGCAGACGTTCGAGACAATGCCGCGTCGCGAGGATCCGGAGATCATCATCCGCAACGCGGTCGTGATCACCTACTGGCCGGGCGCGACCGCGGCCAAGGTCGAGGACCTCGTCACGGATCCGCTGGAGACGGCGATCAATCAGATCAGCGAAGTCTACGAAGTCACGTCCGACTCGAAGACAGGCATGAGCGTGATCAACATCGAGCTCGTCGAGACGACGCCCGCGGAGGCCGTCGACCTCGTCTGGACGGACATGCGCAACAAGATCGACGAGGCCGTTGGTGATCTACCCGACGGCTGCGGCATCCCGATCGTCAACTCGGATTTCGGCGACGTATCCGGAGTGTGTTTGACCCTCTACCAGCGACCGGTCGACGATGCCGAGGAGGTGCCGGAGAACCGGCGCCTCAATTGGCGCGAGCTCGAGGTCCTGGCCGACCGCGTCGAGGCAGAGCTCAAGACGATTCCGTCCGTGGCCAAGGTCGACAAGCTCGGCATCCAGGACGAGGTCATCTACATCGAGGTGCCGGCAGCGCACTGGGCCAAGATCGACATCCGGGAAGACGAGCTCGCCCAGCTCCTCGACGCGCAGAACATCGTCGCCCCGGGCGGACAAGTCGACACGGGTCAGACCCGCTACACCGTCAGACCCACGGGTGAGTTCGAGGCCTACGCTGCGATGAAGGACGTGGTCGTGGGACGCCACGAGGACGGACTGCCCGTCTTCCTGCGCGACCTGCCGGTCCAGATCTCGCGGACCTTCGTCGATCCGCCGAAGCCCAAGTATCGCTACGCCGAGCCGGCGTTCAAGGCGGAGCAAGCGCTGTTACTGGCGATCTCCATGAAGTCCGGCGAGAACATCGTCCAGCAGGGCGAGGACATCAAGGCCAAGATCGCCGAGATGAAACAGACCTTCCTGCCCTACGACGTCGAGCTCACGTTCATCAACGACCTCCCCCGGCAGGTCGGCACCCTGATCAGCGATTTCGTCATGAATCTCTGGCAGGCCATCGTGATCGTGCTGGCTGTTGCCTTCCTCATGATGGGATGGCGGCCGGCGTTGATCATGGCCACGGCCGTGCCGCTGTCCATGATCGCGGCGTTCACTGTCGTGCGCATGTTCGGTGTCGAGCTGGAGCAGTTCTCGATCGCCTCGCTGATCATCGCGTTGGGCATGATCGTAGACAATGCCATTGTCGTGTCCGACAACAGCGTGCGCATGATCGAGGCAGGCATGCCCCGCAAGGAGGCGGTCATCACGGGTGCCACGTCGCTCGCCGTGCCAATCATCACTTCCACGCTGACGACCGTCGCGGCGTTCTTGCCAATGCTCACGATCGTCGGCAGCACCGGCGAGTACATGCGCAGCCTGCCGGTCGTGGTGTCGACGACGCTGTTGATGAGCTACGTCGTGGCGATGCTCGTGACGCCGATCATGTGCTACTGGCTACTCAGGCCGTCGACGAAGGACACGCAGCGAAAGTCCCTCATCGGGCTACTCATCGGCCTATTCAAGCGGAAGAGGGGCGACGCGCCCGAACCGACGCAGGTTCAAGACGAGCCGCCAGAGAAACAGTCCGGCTACGACAAGTTCATCCTCTGGTGCCTCTCGCACAAGGGCATCACGCTCGGAGTCGCCGCGGCCGCTCTTGTCGCGAGCCTCCAGCTCATCCCGCTCATCGGCAACCAGTTCTTCCCGGCCGGCGACCGCGATCAGTTCTTCATCAACGTCTGGTTGCCCGAGGGGTCTTCCATCCGGGAGACTGAGAACGTCGTCGCTCAGGTCGAGGACAAGATTCTCGCCTCCCGGTTCAAGGAGATCGACGGCGAGCGGGTGGACCGCCTGGCGAACATCACCTCGTTCGTCGGTACGGGCGGGCCGCGCATGATGCTCACCAGCGCGCCGGAGCAGAATTTCCCCAACTACTCATACATGGTGGTCAATACGTCGGATCCGACCTACTCCGCCGACTGGGTCGAAGAGCTCAAGAAACAGACGAAGGACATCCTGGGCGCCCAGATCGACGTGCGACGCTTCGTACTCGGGCCGCCGGTGGTGAACCCGATCGAGTTCCGTCTCATCGGCGATGACGCAGATGAGATGCGGCGCAAGGCCGAGGAGCTCGTGGCGATCTTCCGTAGCACGCCGGGAGCGGACATGCCCACGAGTGACTGGCGCAACCCCAGCCTGGAGGTCGAGGTGAAGATCGACCCCGACAAGGCCAACCTCGCCGGCGTCACGAACATGGATGTGGCCAACACGATGAACGGGTTGATCTCCGGACGCCAGTTGACCACGTACCGCGAAGGCGACCACCTCGTCCCCGTCTTCCTGCGCATGCCGGCCTGGGAGCGCGACAAGCTCGCAGACCTGTCGGGTCTCTATGTGAACGGCCGAGCGGGCAAAGTGCCGCTCTCGTCGATTGCCGAGCTCGAGACGGGCTGGCAACCGGCCGTGATTGCGCGCTACAACCAGCGACGCTGTGTACACGTAGGCGGCCAGGCCGTGGCCGGCGTCCTTGCGAACACCGTGGCGACGAAGATGTCGCCCAAGCTCGACGAGCTCGTCGCGAGCATGTCGCCGGGCAGCCGCTGGGAGTTCGCCGGAGAGATGGAGGAGGCGACCAAGGGGCAGGCGAAGCTCGCTGGTGCGTTCACCTTGAGTGCCCTTCTCATCCTGCTCGTGCTGATCAGCCAGTACAACTCGGTTCTCAAGCCCATGGTCGTGCTCGCAGCCGTGCCGCTGTCTCTGATCGGCGCCTTGATCGGGCTCTACGTCACCGGCTGGGCGCTCGGCTTCATGCCGCTTCTCGGGATCATCTCGCTGGCCGGCGTGGTCATCAACAACGCGATCATCCTGATCGACTTCATCGAAGCCGGCGTGCGGGAGGGCAAGCCGCTTCGCACCGCCGTCGCCGAGGCCGGACGCCTGCGCATGAAGCCCATCGTGTTGACCACGCTCACGACCATCGGCGGCATGCTGCCGCTGGCGCTCTTTGCGGGACCGATGTGGGCCGGCATGGCGTGGGCCGTGATCTTCGGTCTCGCATTCTCAACCGTGCTCACGCTCTTCGTCATTCCGACGCTCTACACGCTCTTCGTGGAGCGTTTCAAGCTCAAGATCCCCGGCGTCGAGAAGCCCGCATGACCTGGTGGCGGCGGTACCGCTACGGGTTCCTGCTGGTGATGCTGGTTGTGGTCATCCTCTCTCCGGTGCTCCAGGAGTCCGGCATCGAGAGCAAGGCCGTGGCGGCGATCCTCCTGACAGCGCTCACGCTTGCTGCGATCAACGCCGTGTCGGCAGAGCGACGCATGCGGCGGATCATGATCGTCCTCGCAGTCATCGCCTTCTTCGGTGGCGTCAGTGACCTCTTCCGGCCCAGCGCATTCCTTTCGCACCTTCAAGACGGGTCCGCCGTGTTGTTCTTCGGCCTCGTCGCGGCGCTGATCCTGCGTGACGTGCTCGCTCCGGGGCGTATCACGGTCGAGCGCATCACAGCGGCCATCTGTGTCTACTTCACGTTCGCCATGCTCTGGAGCGCCATCTATTCAATCATCAACACGGTCGATCCGCATGCATTCCGCGGGATCGAGGGCGACATCGATTTCCACACGGCGACATATTTCAGCCTGGTGACGCTCACGACCCTGGGGTACGGCGACGTCGCGCCTCTGAATCCGGTGGCGCGCTCGTTCGCCGTTCTCCAGGCTGCGACCGGAGTGCTCTACGTGGCCACGCTCGTCGCGCGACTCGTGGCATTGCAGATCGCCCACAGCAGCACTCAGATCCCGGACGAGAAGGACCTCTAGAAGGTCTCCTCGTAGAGCCGGTAGCTCGTCTCCTCCATGCCGAGCCTCAGGTAGACTTCGCGCGCCCCGTCGTTCTCACGCTCGACGTAGAGCCGCAGGCCGCACACGTCGCTTGTCGCTGCCGCTTCCTTGCGAACATGCGTGTAGAGCGCGCGGTAGATGCCCGCGCGGCGGTGCGCCGGCGCAACGTAGACACTCTGGACCCACCAGAACCAGCCGTTGCGCCAGTCGCTCCACTCCGGCGTGACCATGAGGCTGCCTGCGACTTCACCGGCGCGCTCGGCCACCACGTAGAACCCAGCCTCGGGCCGGGCAAGCAGGCCGTGGACGCCCGCTTCGACAACGTCTGCGTGCAGCGCCTTGTCTTCGGTCTCGTCCGCCATGGCGCGCTGGAAACCGGCAATCGTTGCGGCATCCTCAGAGGTCCCGCGGCGGACATGAATCGGGTCGTTCATCCCGGCAGGGTAGCGCAGCGGCGCCTTGCGCGGCGACCGGCGGCCTTCGTACCCTGGCCGCCTCTACGCGCAGGGAGGCGCCATGGACGTCCAGATTACCGATCTCATCGTGCCGATCTTCTTGTCGGGCGTGGCGGTCTTCTTCCTCAGCTTCGTCATGTGGATGGTGATGCCGCATCACCGCTCCGACTGGGGCGCCTTGCCGGACGAGGACGGGACGATGAGCCAGCTCGGGGACATCAAGCAGGGCCAGTACATGTTCCCGCACTGCAAGGATTCGGCGCAGATGAAAGACCCAGAGTGGCTCAAGAAGAGCGAGGACGGCCCCTCCGGCCTCGTCATCATCCGCGCGCGCGGACCCATGAACATGGGCAAGTACATGGGTATCTCGTTTCTGTTCAACGTGATCGTCTCGGCCATCGTGGCCTACGTCGCCACCATCGCATTGCAGAAGGGCGATGAGGGCATGGACGTGCTTCGCTTGACCGGGACGGTCGCGTTCTTGGCGTACTCCGGGGCGCTTGCCTGGAACGCGATCTGGTTCCACCACTCGTGGGGCAGCACGGCCAAGTCCATGTTCGACGGCTTGATCTACGGCGTCGGAACCGGGGTCATATTCATGTTGATGTGGCCGGCCGCCTGAGCGTCGCGGACGGGCACAAGGCCCGTCCCTACATGTCCTTGCATGGGCAGATGGACAGTCATGTAAGGGAGAGCCTTGTGCCCTCCCTCGATCCTCTACTCGCCCTCGCGAGCGCGTTCCAGCAGATCGATCAACGTCTGCATCTCGGCCTTGCTCATGTGGCCGAGCTTGCGGCTGTGGAACGTGAGGATCGGTTCGTCGAGGTCCGCGAGCAGCTTGAGGCCTTTGTCCGTGATGCGGGCAATGACGACGCGACCGTCTTCTTCGCTGCGGGATCGCTCGACGAGGCGGCTAGTCTCTAGACGATCGAGAAGCCGCGTGATGTCCGGTACGCGCGTCACGAGGCGCTCGCTCACCTGCAGGCACGGCAACCCGTCTTCGCCGGCGCCACGCAGGATGCGCAGCACGTTGTATTGCGGCTCGGAGATGCCGTGCGCTTTCAGGAATCGCGACACGCCCCCGTGCAGGTGGTCGTGCGTACGGCGCAGGTTGAGATAGACCTCGACGTGGGGCGTCGCAAACGGCTTCGTCTGCTGAATCTCGTCCTTGAGGCGGGACTTCGCCACGTCACATCTCCGAAGGGTGCGCCGAAGCTACCGGCCGCATCCCTTGTTGCAACAGGGATTCCCGTTGCGGTCGCAGGGCGAGACGGTCGTTCAAACCCTAGGTGTCGCCGGTGGGCCACAGGCCGTCGACCGAGAGATAGCGCTGACCGCTGTCGCAGAACATCGCGACGATCGTCTTGCCTTCCCACTCCGGCAAGCGTGCAAGACGTTCCGCCGCCACGGCCGCCGCGCCTGACGTGATGCCGACGAGGATCCCCTCGGACTGTGCGATGCGCCGGCAGCCCTCGAACGCGTCTGCCTCCGAGACGAGCAGGATGTCGTCGATCAGGTCGCGTTCCAGGACGCCGGGAATAAACCCGGGCGCGGTGCCCATCATGCGGTGCGGTGCCCACTCGCCCCTGGAGATGATCGGCGCGTTCTCGGGCTCGATGGCGATGGCCTGGAACGACGGTTTCTTCGGCTTGATGTGGCGCGCAGTGCCAACAAGGGTCCCGCCGGTCCCGAGACCTGACACGAGGGCATCGATGCGGCCGTCCGTTGCTTCCCACAGCTCGGGTCCGGTCGTCTCTTCGTGGCCGCGCGGGTTGTTCGGGTTCTCGTGTTGGCCGATGTAGAACGCGCCGCGTGTCTGGGCGATGCGTCGCGCTTCCTCGCGCGCGGCCTTGGTGCCGCCATCGGCCGGCGTGAGCACCAGCTCCGCGCCGAGAGCCCGCAACACCTGCCGGCGCTCCACGCTCTGGATCGCCGACATGACGAGAACGCAGCGATAGCCGCGCGCGGCGCAGATCATGGCGAGAGCCATGCCCGTGTTACCCGAGGTGGCCTCGACGATCGTGCCGCCGGGCTGGAGGATGCCGCTGGCCTCCGCGTCGCCGATCATGAAGTACACCGGCCGGTCCTTGATCGAGTACGGGTTGAAGAGGTCGAGCTTGGCAAGCAGCTCGGCCGTCGCCCCCGGGGCGAAGCGATCCAGCCGCAACAGCGGCGTGTTCCCGATCAGGTGCGTGATGTCGTTGACGATCATGAAGGGATTGTAGGGGCGACCCTTGTGGTCGCCCCGCGACGCGTTCTTCGAGTCGAAACGCTCCCTGTCTGGGCGGCCCTTGTGGCCGCCCCGGCGTGCGCATCGCGATCGTCATTGGGGGGGGGCGCCCACAAGGGGGGGCCGAACAAAGGAACTTGGCGACGTGGAATCGCTGATGGGGCGATCACAAGGGTCGCCCCTACCGGATCCGCTTGATGCGCGAGACGGGCTTGGAAGCCAAGCGGCGGCCGAGCGCGCTCGGGCTGGTCGGCGTGAGGATGTCGAGGTCGAACTCACCCTCGTTCACCCGCTGGCGTGGCTTGCGCACGTAGGTGAGGTGTACGCGGCCGGGCTTGTCGTCCTGCAGGAGGAGCGCGACCTTGCCGCGAGGGCCTTTGATGAGCCGGTACTCGCGCCCCTTGATGAACTTGTGGATGTGGATGCGCTTGCCGAAGCACATCTTGTCGCGGTCCTTGTAGACGACCGTGAAGTGCTCGCCCGCCTCCGGATCGAAGCGCTCGAGGTGCATGACCTTGCCGGGGAGCAGCAGCTTCTCCTCGGGGCCGAAGATGCGATACGTACCGTCGTCGGAGATGGCGAGCAAGCGATCGTAGTCGCTCATCGTGAACGAACGCGGACCGGACTTCACCGCCGTGCCAATGAAGCCCGACTCGGGATCGAAGGTGACCTTGCTGTCCTGGCGCGCGACCGCCTTCTTGTCGACGGCTTCGAATGTCGTGATCTCCGTGCGCCGCGACAAGGCGCCGCCGAAACGATCGAGGATGTCCTCGATGTAGCGGATCGTCGTCTTCTTCATGTTGCGCAGCTTGGTCTTGACTGCCTTGATCGCCGCGACGATGTCCTCGATGTCCCTTTTGTACTTCGCGATGTCGTACGCCGAGATGCGGCGGATCCGGATCTCGAGCAGGCGCGTGACGTCGTCGTCCGTCATGGGACGGACGAAGAACAACGCGAACTTCTCCATCCCGTCCCAGACCGCCTTGCGCACGGCCTCGCTTGTCTTGGCCTTCTCGATGCGCTTGTAGACGCGGTTCTCGATGAAGATCTGCTCGAGCGTCAGCCAGTGGCGTCGATCCTCGAGGAGGTCGAGCTCGTGCTCCAGCTCCGCCTTGAGCTGCTTCTCGAGCGCGGCGGTCGCCGCCGTGAGCACCTCGGAGACCGTCATCTCGCTCGGATGGCGGTCGTGGATGAGATTGATGTTCGAGACTGCGTTTACCTCGCAGTCCGTGTAGGCGAAGAGTTGCGGCAGGGTCTCTTCAGCCGTGACGCCGCGCGGCAACCCGATCTGGATCTCCACGCGGTCGGTGGTGAAGTCCTGGATCGAGGTGACTTTGATCTTGCCCTTTTGTGCGGCGGCCTCGATCGAAGCGACCAGGCTTTCCGTCGTCACGCCATAGGGCACCTCGCGGATGACGATGTCTTTCGGTCCCTTGCTCTCGATGCGCGCGCGCACCTTGACGCGTCCGCGACCGTCGTCGTACTCGGCGACGTCCATGAGACCACCCTGCGGGAAGTCCGGGTACAGCTCGAACGGCTTGCCCTCGAGGTGCTTGATCTGGGCTTCGAGCAGCTCCACGAAGTTGTGGGGAAGGACGCGCGTGGACATGCCGACGGCGATGCCCTCCGTGCCGAGCATCAGGGCGACGGGCAGCTTGACGGGCAGGTGCACGGGCTCCTGCTTGCGCCCGTCGTAGCTGTCGGCCCATTCGGTCAACTCGGGGTTGTAGAGGGTCTCCAGCGCCAAGGGCGTCAGGCGACACTCGATGTAGCGCGCGGCGGCGGCCCGGTGGCCTGTGGTGAGGCTTCCGAAGTTGCCCTGCTTCTCGATGAAGTAGTCCTTGTTGGCAAGGACGATGAGCGCATCCCCGATGGAGGCGTCCCCGTGGGGGTGGAGCTTCATCGTCTCGCCGATGACGTTGGCGACCTTGTGGAAGCGCCCGTCGTTCATCTCGAACAGCGTGTGAAGGAGGCGCCGCTGTACGGGCTTCAGGCCGTCGCGCAGTGCGGGGATCGCGCGGTCCACGATGACGTAGCTCGCGTACTCGAGGAAGTTGCGCTCCATCAGGCGCTCGAGGCCGGAGGTGGACTTACGCATCGTCCCGTCTACCAGCTCGGATCCGCGATGAGGTTGTCTTCGATGAATGTGCGTCGCTCGGGCGTGTTCTTGCCCATGAAGAAGTCGAGGCAGCGGCCGACCTCGCCCACGCTGTCGAGCACCACCGGCGTGAGTCGCATGTCCTCGCCGATGAAGCGGTTGAACTCGCCGGGGCTGATCTCGCCCAGGCCCTTGAACCGGGTGACCTCAGGCTTCTTGATCTCCTCCATCGCCGCGTCACGTTCCTGCTCGCTGTAGCAGTAGATCGTGCGTTTCTTGTCGCGAACACGGAACAGCGGCGTCTCGAGGATGTAGAGATGGCCGCTGGTGACGAGCTCCTCGAAGTACCGGAGGAAGTACGTGAGGAGGAGGTTTCGGATGTGCATGCCGTCGACGTCCGCATCGGTCGCGATGACGACGCGGTTGTAGCGCAGGCCCTCGACGCCGTCCTCGATGCCCAGCGCCCGCATGATGTTGTAGAGTTCTTCGTTCTTGTAGACGGTGTCACGCTTCTGCCCGTGGCAGTTGAGCGGCTTGCCCTTGAGGCAGTAGATCGCCTGGGTCTCTACATCGCGCGACTGCACCATGGCGCCGCCTGCGGAGTCACCCTCGGTCAGGAAGATCAGGGTCTCTTCACGGCGCTTGCCGCGCTTGTCTGTGAGGTGGGCCTTGCAGTCGATCAGCTTGGGGATGCGGATCGCCACCTTCTTGGCGCGCTCGCGCGCCGCCTTCTTGACCGACGCCAGCTCCTTGCGGACCTTCTCGTTGCTCTTGACCTTCTCGATGAGCCGCTCTGCGCTGTCCGGGCTGCCGTGCAGCCAGCGCACGACGTTCTCGTGCACCTCCTTGACGATCCAGGAGCGCACGTCGGTCGAGCCCAGCTTGTTCTTTGTCTGGCTCTCGAAGACCGGATCCTGCAGCTTGACGGCCACGGCGCCGATGAGGCCGTCGCGTACGTCCTCGCCCGCGTGCTTCTTGCCGGCGAACTCGTTGACACCCTTGAGCAGGCCCTCGCGGAAGGCGCTCTGGTGGGTGCCACCGTCCTTGGTGTGCTGGCCGTTGACGAAGCTGTAGTAGTTCTCGCCGTACGTGTTGGTGTGGGTGAACGCGAACTCGAGCCGGTCGAGCTTGCAGTGTGCGATGTCGTAGAGCGCGATCTCGTTGCCGATCTCCTCGCCCAGAAGGTCGCAGAGGCCATGGCGGCTCACGTACTTCTGGCCGTTGTAGACGAGGGTGAGGCCGCTGTTGAGGTGGGCGTAGTAGCGCAGCCGGTGCGCGAGGTAGTCTTCGTTCCACGTGATGCCGTCGCCGAAGATCTCCGGGTCGGGCGTGAACTCGATGAGCGTTCCGTTGCGCTGCCCGTCCTTGCCCTTGTTCTCCTTGAGCAACTTGCCGCGCTCGAACTCGGCCGCGCGGTAGCGCCCCTCGCGCCAGCTGCAGACGCGGAACGACGCGGAGAGCGCGTTCACGGCCTTGGTGCCGACGCCGTTCAAGCCGACGGAGAACTGGAAGACGTCGTCGTTGTACTTGCCGCCGGTGTTGATCTGGCTGACGCACTCGACGACCTTGCCGAGCGGGATGCCGCGGCCGTAGTCGCGCACGGTCACGTGGTTCTCATCGCGCGTGATCTCGACGCGCTTCCCCTCGCCCATGATGAACTCGTCGACCGCGTTGTCGACGACCTCCTTGAGCATCACGTAGATGCCGTCCTGGGGGTGCGAGCCGTCGCCCACGCGGCCGATGTACATACCGGTCCGAAGGCGGATGTGCTCGAGTGCATCCAGGGTCTGGATGGACTTCTCGTCGTACTGGACCTTCTTCTTGACCACCGGTTCCTGCCTCGGACCTGCTACGGCCCCTTGTTTTGATCCATCGGTCCGACGCCCGGCCTTCTCTAGGCGAGGGACCTGGGCGTGAAGCTAGAATCCCCCGCGATGCTCGCCAAGCTGACTCCGGGTCCTCTCGTGCGCTGGTTCGCGCGCCCGTACGTGGCCGGGGGCACGATGGAGTCGGGCCTCGAGGTCGCCCACGACCGGCTCAGCCGGTTCGGGGCGCTGGCGACGATGGATCTCCTAGGGGAAGAGGTCCACGAGACCTTCGAGGTGCTGCGCAACGTAGCCGCCTACGAGCGGCTCATCGACGCGCTCGGCAGTGATCCGCGCTTTCAGGACCTCGCCACGCGGCCATCCGTGTCTCTCAAGCCCTCGGCCTTCACGGCAGGCGAGAACGCCGAGGCCATCGAGCACATCGAGCCGATCGTGAAGCGCGCCAAGGAGCACGGCGTCGCGATCACGATCGACATGGAGGACCGCGACTGGACCGACCTCACCATCGACTGGGCGGTCGATCTCTTCGAGCGGGGATACGACGTCGGAACGGTCCTCCAGACGCGGCTGCACCGCACCGAGGCCGACCTGGCACGCATTCCCGCCGGCATGCGCCTGCGGCTCGTGATCGGCATCTATCCCGAGCCCGAGGAGGTCGCGCTCACCGACAAGCGTGCCATGAAACAGCGCATGCTCGACTACGCCGCGACGCTGCTCGAGGCAGGGGCGCGGGTCGAGTTCGGGACCCATGACGAGGAGTTCCTCGAGCGGTTCCTGCGCGAGGTCGCACCCCACGCGCCGGAGCGCTGCGAGATCCAGATGCTGCTGGGCGTGCCGCGCCGGCCCTTCGCCCGCAAGCTGATGGCCGGCGAGTTCGGCCTTGTGGTCCCGTTCCGTCTCTACGTTCCCTTCGCGCTCAGCTGGGACGACGCCACGGCGTATCTCAGGCGCCGCGTGAAGGAGAGCCCGAGTGTGATGTGGCTCGTGCTGCGCAACATCTTCAAGGCGCAGCGGGCATCGAAGTGATCACCGAGCGGATCGCGTTTCCCGGCGCGACCGGCCACGAGCTGGCAGGACGGCTCGACCTGCCCGAGGACGGGGCGCCGAAGGCCTACGCGCTCTTCGCCCACTGCTTCACGTGCTCGAAGGACTTCCACGTCGTGCGCGAGATCGGCAAGCAGATGACCGCGGAGGGGATCGGCCTGCTGCGGTTCGACTTCACCGGGCTGGGCCAGAGCGGGAGTGACTTCACCGACACCTCGTTCTCGACCAACCTCGCCGACCTCCTGGCGGCCGCGCAGTTCCTGCGCGAGCGCTACGAGCCGCCGGCCGTCCTCGCGGGCCACAGCCTGGGCGGCGCAGCCGTGCTCGCCGCCGCCGCGGACATTCCCGAGGCGCGCTGCGTCGCGACGATCGGCGCCCCCGCGTCCGTGAAGTTCGTGCGCAACCTCGTCCCTGGCCTCGATCGCGGGGACGCAGAGTCCGCCGAGGTCTCCATCGGCGGGCGGCCCTTCTCGATCGGGCGTTCCTTCGTGGACGACCTCGAGAAGCACGACCTGGCCCAGGACATCGCCGAGCTCGGGCGACCGTTCATGGTGTTCCATTCCCCCCGCGATCAGGTCGTGCCGCTCGGCCACGCCCAGCGCATCTTCGAGACCGCCAAGGATCCCCGCAGCTTCGTCTCCCTGGACGAGGCGGACCATCTCTGCAGCGCCGAGGAAGACGGCCGCTTCCTCGGCCACGTGTTGTCCGCGTGGGCGCACAGGTACATCTAGCGCTGTCTGCAGCCCGTAGGACCGACCTCCTACACTGGCGCCATGGCCAAGCTCTATTTCCGCTACGGAACCGTTGGCAGCGCAAAGACACTCAACCTGCTGGCGGTTGCGCACAACTACGAGAGCCAGGGGAAGCGGGTTCTCGTTCTCAAGCCCGCTTTCGATGATCGCTTCGGCGCCGAGGACGTCGTCTCCCGTGCCGGTCTTCGGCGCGCGGCGGACTTGATTCTCCCCGAGGGGGAGATCGCGGGCTCGGACCGGGCATCGGAGGTCGATTGCGTGCTCGTGGACGAGGCGCAGTTCCTCAGCGCCGTCCAGGTCGAGTCGCTGCGTGAGTGGACACGCGCGCTCGACGTGCCCGTGATCTGCTATGGCCTGCGAACGGACTTCCGCATGGACCTGTTCGCCGGCTCCCAGCGCCTTTTCGAGCTCGCCGACAGCATCGAAGAGATCAAGACGACCTGCGCGTACTGCAACCGCAAGGCGACACAGAACCTCAAGTTCGTGGATGGCGTGGCGACGCTGGACGGCCCGAGCAAACAGCTGGGTGCCGAGGAGCGCTACCAGGCCGCCTGCTACCGGCACTATCAAGAGCACTTGGCGATGGCCGTCGCGCCTACGTAGTCTCCCTCGCGGAGGCACCCTCGAAGTCATGCGCCCCTGGCTCGTCGCGCTGCTGTTCTTTGCGTCGGGATTCGCGGCCCTCACCTACGAGGTGCTCTGGCAGCGCGAGCTCGGCCTCCTGTTCGGCAACTCGTCCCAGGCGACCGCCACGACGCTCTTCGCCTTCTTCCTGGGGCTGGGGCTCGGCAACTGGTGGTGGGGGCGGCGCAGCGCCACGTGGCAGAACCCGCTGCGCGCCTTCGCGCTGCTCGAGCTAGGCGTTGCGCTGACCGCGCTGCTGGTGCTGGCCCTGCTGCCGCTCTACCGCGAGATGTTCCCGTCGCTCTACGCCACCTTCGGTCACTCGCGCGCCCTTTTCCTGGTTGCCAAGGGCGTCCTGGCCGCAGCATTGCTGCTGCCGCCGTCCTTCTTGATGGGGGGCACCCTGCCCGCTCTACAGGAGCTCTGGGTGCGCCAGGGGCGCGAGTTTGCACGCAGCGGGTCGTTCCTCTACGCATGGAACACGTTCGGTGCCGCGGCCGGCGCGTTCACGGCGGGCTTCGTGCTGCCGCGCCTGCTCGGCTACCAGGCGTCCTACGTCCTTGCCGTGAACCTCAGCCTCGTTATCGCGGTGGTCGCCGGGGCAAGGGCTCGCCGCGGCGCACCGCCGCCGCCGCTGCCTGCCGCCGAGGAGGACGACGCGCCGTCGAGTCGATACGTGTACGCGGTGGCGGTGCTGAGCGGCTTTTCCGCCCTGGCGCTGCAGGTCCTGTGGACCCGCATGTTCGCCCTGGGCTTGCAGAACTCGGTCTACACGTTCGTCGCGGTGGTCGTGGTCTTCCTGGTGGCGCTGGCCGTGGGCGCGGGAATCGCGAACCGGCTGGTGCGCACGACCTGGGAGCCGCGCAGCGTCCTGCGGTCGTCACTCGTCATCGCGTGTCTTGCGGTGGCGGCGTCCTCGCTCGCGTTTCGCCTGATGGTGCCGAGCCCCGGCAAGGTCGGCTCGGGGTTGCCGTTCACGGACTACATTCTCGAAGCATCCCGCGTGCTCGGGTTCATTCTCTTCGTACCGGTCACCGCGCTCGGTGTCGTCTTTCCCTACCTGCTGCGAATCGAAGGCACCGCTTCCCACGCGGAGCCGGGACGGCGCATCGGCCGCTTGGTGGCGTTGAACACCGGTGGGGCCCTCATGGGCGCGCTCGTCGCAGGTTTCCTCCTGCCGCCGTGGCTCGGGCTTTGGCCCTCCATCGCGGTCGTCGCGTTGCTCTACCTCCTGCCCGTCTTCACGCGGACCAGTCTCGCGTGGAACGGGTTGGCTGCCCTGGTGGTGGGGTTGTTGTGCGTGCATGCGCTGCGCGAGGCGATGGTCGGACGCGCGTGGCTCGGTCAGGCCAGTGGAGAGTTGGTAGCGGTCTACGAGGGCAGCGGCGGCACGGTCTCTGTCGTGAAGTACCAACGCAACCTGAAGCTGCGACTCGACAACAGCTACACCCTGGGCGGCAGCGCCGATCCGCGCTGGGAGCAGTACCAGGCGCACATCCCGATGGCGCTGCATCCCGACCCGAAGCGGGTGTTCTTCCTCGGCATGGGAACGGGCATCACGGCCGGCGCGGCGCTGCAGCACGACGTCGAGCGCGTCACCGTGACGGAGCTGCTCCCGCAGGCCGTGCGCGCGGCGCGCGAGCACTTTGCGCCGTGGGCCGGAGGGCTGTTCGACGACGATCGGGTCGAAATCGTCGTGGAGGACGGTCGCAGCGTGCTGCACGGATCGCCGGCTACGTACGACGTCGTGATCGGCGATCTGTTCCTGCCTTGGAAGCGCGGCGTCGGCCTGCTCTACACGGTCGAGTCCTTTCGCGCCGTGCACGCAAGCCTGCGCGAGGGCGGCATCTACGCGCAGTGGCTTCCGCTCTTCCAGATGAACGCGGCGGAGTTCCACAGCATCGCGCGCAGCTTCGTCGAGGCGTTTCCACAGGCGACGCTGTGGCGCGGCGATTTCTTCGCGCGCCGGCCGATCGTTGCGCTGGTCGGCCACCGCACGCCCGGTCCGCTCGATCCCGAGCGCATGGTGACGACGTTCGACCGGCTGGAGGAGCGGGAGGCGATTGCGTGGGGGCCTTCGGTGCTGTCGCTGCCCTTCCTTCTCTATGCCGGCAACCTCGGCGCGTACGCCCCCTCGCTGGCCACGGCGCGTCGCAACACCGACGACCGGCCTTGGATCGAGCTCGACGCACCGATCTCACAGCGCGCGCGGAGTGCCGGCGGGGCCTACGCGTTCACCGGCCGGGCGCTGGCGGCGTTCGAGCGCGCCATGCTTGGCGACGTGGAGCGAGACCCTCTGTTGAGTAACCTGTCGCGACGCCAGCGACGAATGGTGAAGGGCGGGTTGTATCTCTACGAGTACGCGGTGGCTTCGCGGCGGCGTGAAGCGTCCAAGCGAAAGCGCGCGTTTGGTGACTACCTCCTGCACGTGCCGCAGGCGGTGCGGCCGGAGATCAGTCACTGGGTGAAGTAATGCGGTGCCAGAAGGAACGCGGGCCGACCACTCGGCTCCTTGGGCCTCGGGTCGCCCCTACATCGATGCCTCCGCGGCCGGTGTGCGCCCTGGTGTTCGCGGTGTAGGGGCGACCCGAGCGCAGCGAGTGGTCGGCCCGCGCTCGTCAGGCGTCCCGCACCACCTTGCCATCCTCCCACCGGATCGCGCCGGCCAGGATCTCGGCGATCACCCGCGGGTAGATCTCCCGCTCCGCCTCCTGGACCCGGGCCGCGAGCGCTTCCGCCGTGTCGTTCGCTCGCACGGGAACGGGTACCTGCTCGATGATCGGTCCGCCGTCGACGTCGTCATTCACGTAGTGCACCGTGCAGCCGCTGACCCGGCAGCCGCGCGCCAGGACCGCTTCGTGTACGTGATGTCCCCACATGCCCTTGCCGCCGAACGCGGGGAGCAGGCTCGGGTGCACGTTGATCATGCGCCCCTCGAAGCCGGGCGGCACGTCGTAGATCGTCAGGAAGCCGCCCGAGACGACGAGGTCCGCGTCGTGGGGGCGCAGCACCTCCCCGAGAGCACTCGAGTAGGCGGCAGCGCCCCGGTGCTTCTTGCGACTCACGAGTGCCGTCGGAATCCCGTGCTCGCCGGCGATGTCGAAGCCGCCGACCCGCGGCCGGTCGGAGATGACCACGACGACCTCGCCCGCCACCGTGCCGCGTTCGATGTGCCCGATGAGGTTGCGCAGCGTGGAGCCGCTGCCCGAGAGAAGGAAGGCGATGCGCGACGTCGTCATGGCGCTATCCGTATAGCAGGGATCCGACGACCTCCGCCGTCAGTCCGCGCACCTCGACGGTCTTCAGCGCGATCCCGTGTCCCCGAATCAAGACCAGCGCCGAGGGCGGCAGGCCGAGCTGTCCGGCGAGCAGAGCGCGCACCGCCTTGTTCGCCTTGCCGGACTCCGCGGCCGCTGTGACCCGCACACGGAGGCGATCGCCGTACGGTCCGGCGATCTCCGCCTGCGAGGCGCCGGGGACGACCTTGAGGTGCACGTGCGCTACGGGTGTCGAGCCCTCCGTGGGGCGCTCGACGATGCACGCGAGGTCGCTCACGCTACTTGCGCTGGATGCCGTCCTTGGGCTTGGGCTGGTTGTTCTGCCCGCCCTTGGGGTTCGGCTTCTTCTTGGCGTCTTCGTCCTTGGGCTTGGCGCCCTTCTCCTGGCCGTCGCCCTTGCCGTTGGGCGCGGGATCGTCCGGGTCGGCGCCCTTCTTGCCCCCGCCGTTGGCGACGTTGTTGCCGGGCTGCACGGGATCCTTGGGCGGCTCGCGCTTGGACGGGTCCGGCAGCGGCTCTCCGGCGTAGGCGACCTTGGGGTGCGGCGCCTCGCGCAGGCAGGTGCCCCAGTTCGTGCCCGCGAGCCGCGCGTTCTCGAGCAGCTCGTAGCGCATGCCCTGCATCTTCTCGAGGTCGCGCATGAGCGGGTCGGCCTTGGCGATGAGATTCGCTCGTGCCGCCGCATCGAACTTGCCGTTGGCACGCAGCTCTTCGATGGACTTCACGAATGCCTGCTGCGCGGCCACCCAGTCGCGTACCGCGATCCACTTCTCGGCCGCTTCCCGCTCGGCCGGGCTCCGACCCACGCGAGCCCGGATTACGGCGACGCTCGGGTCGTTGCCCAGTCCCGCTTCGGCGGCCTTGTAGTGCTTGGTCGCGCCGTCGTAGTCCCCGGCCATCTCGAAGAGCACAGCGATGCCGAAGTGATCGGCCGGCGTGCACTGGAAGCGCGCGCCCGTCGACTCGCCGTTCTTGTTGCGCACGAAGAGGAGCTCGCTGAGCAGGAGGGCCGGCCCGATCTCCGTATAGGAGTGGACGTCGCCCTTCCAGGTGACGCCCTCGGGGCCCACGGCCTTGACCGTGTTCTTCTTGCGCTTGCCCTTCTTGTCCTCGAGGTAGAAGCTCTTCGACGTCCACTGGCCGTCGGCGAACGCCTTGTGGAAGCGATCGAAGAGCGTCTTCACGGCCTTGGTCGTGACGATCCACTCCTGGACCAGCTTCTTGTAGCCGTCGGTCTTCATCAGATCGACCACGAGCTCGGCCTGGTCGACGGCGGCCTGCAGGTCGAAGCGATTGAGCAGGCCACCGGCATTGGCGGGCGCCCAGAGCTTCTTGACCAGCTTGAAGTACTTCTCCCGATCCGCGGCGTAGCGCTCGAAGATCTTCGCCTGGCGTTCACCCTGGAGGCCGCGGAGCGCCGTCTCGACACGACTGCGGGCCCGGCGGAACGCCGTGGAAGTCTGCGGGGCCGTCTTCGTTTCGCCGGCCGTGGGGCTGGGGAGCTCCTTGAGCAGCGCCTCGAGGATGGCGATCGCGTCGTCGAAGTCCTTGATCTGCGGATCGCCCGCGCCCTTGACCTTGTCTTCTGCTGCGCGGATCTGCGCATCCGTGCGACTGGCGATGGCCTTCACGGCATCGTCGATGATCTTCTTGCCGCGGTTGAGGCCCTTCTTGTCGCCCGGGATGTGCTTGTCGAGCACCGGCACGACGTCCTTCTCGAAGTCGAAGCCGAGCGCGTACTTCTTGTACTTCTTCTGCAGCAGCGCGTTCGAGAGCTCCTGGATCTTCTCGCTCTTGAGCAGCGTCTCGCAGGCGATGAACTCACGGTTTTCGAAATGCGTCTGGACCTCTTCGGCGAGCTTCTTGATCGCCGCTTCGAACTCCTGCAGGGCCTGCGCCTTGGCGGACGCAATCGCCTTCTCGTCCTGCTTGAGCTCCTTGATGTCGCGCTCGTAGCCGTCGGCACGCCCGCGTACATCCGAAGCGAGCTTGGAGAGCTTGCCTGACGGGTCGTCGTAGTAGCCCTTGATGATGTCGTCTTCGGCAGCGGCCTTCTCCGCGGCCCAGCTCTTGACGAGCGCGTCCCATTCCTTCGCCGCCTTGCGGTAGTCGGCGATCAGGACGGTCCACTTCGAGTCCTTGAAGTTCTCCGTCGTCACGTCGCCGCCGAGGCCGACGGCCCGGCCGTTGAGGGCCACCTGATCTTGGTTGGCCTTGAGGACCTTGCCCGTTAGACGCTGCTCCACGGCGCGGCGCTTGTTGTCGAGCGCCACGCGCTCCGCCTCCGGATCCCTCTCGATCACCACGTCCTTCGGCTTCGTGGCGAAGAAGATGGCGACACCGATGGCGATCGCGGCTGCGGCCACGCCGATGACGAGCGGCTTGCGCGAGGCGGGCTTGATGCCGTGGGCCTCGAGGTTGTAGTGCGTGCGGACCTTGTCGAGGGAGCGCAGCAGCTCGGCCGGGTCCTGGAACCGGTTCGCCGGGTCCTTCTCCATGAGCTTGGCGACGATCTCGTCCAGCTCCTTGGGGACGTTGCGGTTGACGCTGTTGATCCCCGGGATCGGCTTGTTCAGATGGCCGAGCAGGATCTCCTTGACCGACTTGCCCGGATAGGGGTTGCGGCCCGTGAACACCCGGAAGAACGAGCAGCCGAGGCTGTAGAGGTCGGTCCGCCCGTCGATGTCGGGCTTGCGCCGGATCGCCTCGGGCGAGATGAAGTGCGGCGTGCCGATGATTCCCTGGTCCATGAGGTCCTGGACCTCGGACTTCTTCGCGAGACCCAGGTCGCACAACTTGGCGCTGCCGTCCTCGGCGATCATCAGGTTGTCGGGCTTGACGTCGCGATGGAGGATCTCGCGCTTCTCCGCGAAGATGAGTGCGTTCGCCGCGTCGATGAACCAGTTGAGTCCCTCTTGCCACTCGACGGCACCTTCGCGCAGCTTGTCCTCGATGGAGCCGCCGGGCATGACTTCCATGGAGAAGAAGTAGTTGCCGTTGGCGGAGCCGACGTCGTAGACCTGCACGACGTTCGGGTGGTTGAGCGCACCCGCGGCGCGCGCTTCGTTTACGAACTGATCGACGAACGCCGAGTCCGCGGCGAACTTCTCGTTGAGCACCTTGAGCGCGACCTTGCGCTTGAGTGACGTCTGTTCGGCGAGGTACACGCCGCCCATGCCGCCCGCGCCGATCTTGCTCTCGATCTCGTAGCCGCCCATCGACTGGCCGACGAGTGCGTCCGCAGCCAACGTCTGCTTGGTTGTCGGCGCCTGCTGCTTCGGCGCCGCCTCGGCGCTGGCCGTGCGGCCCGCCGCCGGCTTGGCGTCCTCGTCCGCGTCGCCGGCCGAGAGGACGCGCAGGATCGTCATGCCGAGGCGCAGCTCGTCACCGGGGTTCAACGTCTTGACGTCCTTGACGCGCTGCGCGTTGAGCATGCTGCCGTGCGTCGACTGGAGATCCTTGAAGACCGCGCCCTTGTCGGAGAGCTGAATCTCGCAGTGCATCTTCGACACCTTCATGTCGAGCACGCGGATCGAGGCGTCGGTGGCACGTCCGAGCGTGTACACGCCCGCAGTCGGCAAGCGCCATGTCTTGCCCGCGTCCTGTCCATGTTCGATGCGCAGACGCAGACTCACGCTTGCTCCCCGGCACCGGCCGCTTCGCCTCCTGCAAGCGAAGCCGGGTCCTTGTCTATTTCAACGCCGGAGAAGACCGCTCGACCCACACGAACCAGGGTCGCGCCTTCTTCTACGGCGATCTCGAAGTCGTCGCTCATACCCATGGAGAGGCCTCCGGCGCCCGGTTCCAGCAGACCGAGCCGCAGACTCTCGTCACGGATCTCGCGTAGGGTACGAAAAGTAGCGCGCAGGTCGCCTTCCTCCGCGCCGATCTTGGCCATCGTCATGAAGCCCCGGGGCTCCAGATGCGCGTGCCCGAGCACGGTTCGAAGCGCCTCGAGCGTCTCGCCCGGCGCGAAGCCGCCCTTGGCCGGATCCTCTGCCGCGTTCACCTGCAGGTAGACAGGCCACGGCCGGCCGGCGTCGGCGAGCAGGCTGTCGAGGTGTCCGGCCAGGCGCAGCGAGTCGAGGGCCTCGAAGACGTCGAAGATCTCGATCGCCGTTCGGGCCTTGTTTCGCTGGAGATGGCCGATCCCGTGCCAGGTCCAATCGTTGGGCCCCAGGGGCTTGCGCGCCGCGGCCGACTGCACCCGGTTCTCGCCCACGGTGCGGATGCCCGCCGCCGCGAGCGGGCCGAAGATGGACGGCTCCACCGACTTCGTAACAACCACCAGCTCGACGGCCTCAGCGGCCTCGGGGCCGCGGATCCGTGCGGCTTCGATGCGCGCGCGGATGGCGGCCACGTTCTCCCGTAGGCGTTCCTGGATCGAGGGGGGCGAAGCGTGGTGCAAGGATGCATCGTAGCCCGGCCTTTGACGCCGCGCCGAGCACGCGGTTGCGAGACCGCAGCGCCGCCCTAACCCGTTCGCAGGAGCCGACTTTCGTGCGAATGCCACAGGTTCGTGAACCTTGACACTCCGCCGGGAGCGACCTATAAGGCGAACACTCCGGCGGCACGGGAGGGTCGCCGGCGGAACACACGACCACGCGGTATGTGATCGACGGTGGGGGCCGTGGCGGCGGGCGCGCATTGCGCTGGCTCCGCGGGCACACTTCGTGGATCATTTGCGCGCATAGCAAGAGGGTGGAGCCGAGGCAGGGTTGTCTCCTGCGCGGGCATGCCCCTCTCCCCAATGGGATCACCAGCATGCGAGGGATCATTTTGGCACGTCGGGCGCTTCTCATCGTGACGGTCGCCCTGCTGGCCGTCGTGTCACACAACAACGACGCCGGCGCAAGCGATCCGATGCAGGGCATCGGCTCGCTCGCCGATCACGGCGAGCAGGCCCTCGGCAAGCTGCCGTGGAAGTCCACGATCGTGCGCGCGAATCTCTCCAAGCGCATCCCGACCTCGATCTCGGCGATGTACTTGATGGAGAAGCAGCTGCTCGTCGTCACGTCGTCGGGCATGGTCCACTGCCTGGACCGTCGCAACCTGGAGCCGCGCTGGGCACATGCGCTGCGCTACCCGCTGGCCAAGCCGCCGGCCGAGGGCGCCACGCACTATGCCTTCCTGCTCAAGGACCACATGGGTGCGCACTGGGTGCACGCCATCAGCAAGCGGAGCGGATCGGCCGGTGCGCGCTGGCCCGTGCGTCTTCCGTACGCGGCCTCGTCCGGCATCGGCGTCAACTCGGCGCTGGTGTTCGTCGGCTCGCTCGGCAGCCCGAAGAACAACACGACGCTCGAGACGGTCAACCTCGTCAGCGGACGCCGTAGCTGGGGCTATCGCAGCACGGGTCTGATCTGGGGCGCGCCCGCGCTCGTCCCCGGCGGTGAGATCGTCGTGATCGCCGGCGACGACGGCGTCGTTACCGCTCTCTCGGGCGGCGCGTCCGCGCCGAGCAGCGAGAACTGGATCCGCGATCTCGGCGGCGGCGCCTGGGGCACCCCGGCCGTCACGCCCGAGCACGTGGTCATCGGGAATGACGACGGCATCCTCTACAACCTCAACCTCTTCTCGGGTGCGGTGAACTGGCTCAAGGGCCTCGACGAGCGCATCCGTGCGGATCCGGTCGTGATCGGCGGCTACGAGACCATCACGAAGGCGGCAGGCGTCGAGGGCGCCGCGCCTATCGAGGTGCGCAAGTACACCGGCATGGTCTTCGCCCGCAACGTGAAGGGGCTGCACGCCTTCGACCTGAACTCGGGCAAGGCGCTGTTCAAGGACGGGGCCGGAGGGCGCCCGCTACTGCGCAACGGCAAGCACCTCCTTACGGTCAAGAACCGCATGATCACCATCCGGGACATCTCGAAGAACTACGCGGTCTCGGGCCGGCTGAACCTGCGCATGTTCCACCTGATGCCGTGCAACAAGGCCAACGGCGAGCTCTACGCCTGCACGGCTGACGGCATGGTGGTCGCCGCCATCCCCAAGTAGTCCGGCTGGGCGACAGGACCGAACGAACGCGAGGGGCGGGCCGGGTGGCTCGCCCTTCGACGTATGTGGGCGTTGTGTGCGGAACCCGTGCCATTCCCGCGGGTACGAGTAGACTGCCTGGGACCCCTGCGACCCTGACGAGGACCTGACGCGATGAGCTTCCCTGCGACGATTCTGGCCGGCATCCCCGGCGGCTACGAGTGGATCATCATCCTCGTCATCTTCCTGCTGCTCTTCGGCAGGCGGCTCCCCGGCGTGGCGCGCAGCCTGGGCCAGGGCATCAGCAGCTTCAAGAAGGGGCTGAACGACCCGGTCAGCGAGAAGGACGACAAGTCCGATGACGAGCCGACCAAGGCAGAGAAGACGGAGAAGGAGAGCGCGGACGTCTGATCGCGCGCCTCCGGCACCACAACCTCAGCGCTCCATCTCTCTCTCCATCCCCATCCCAACCCCAGCCCGGGTTGATTACGGCTCAACCTTCAGCACCGCAACGTCCGTCGTCTCGGGACCGATCACATGGCGCGCGTCCACGCGCCGGCCGACGACCCACGCGACGCCGTGCGCGCCCTCGACGACGAGCTGACCGCGCCGCGCGATGGCCGGCACGCCGCGCTTGGACAGCCAGGCGTGGATCCGCTTCTCGTGGCCGCTGCCCTGCCCCTGGGGCGTGAACACGTCGTCCTTCGCCAGCAGCCGTAGCCGCGGCTCCTCGCCAAGGATGCGCGTGTCGAGCGCCGCCGTCTTGGGCTCGTCGTCCCGCAGGTGTGCAGCCAGGTCGAACGCCGCCGCCGGCATGCGCTCGACGCGCAGAGACGGCAGCTCCGGGGCAGGGGGGCTGCGCCGCGCGAGCCAGGCCGTACGACCGCGGACGTGAAACAGGAGATCCCCCGGCAGGTCGACGTCGCCCTCCCGCTCCAGCAGGGTCTCGGCCAGCTTGACGTGGCGTCGCGTGAGCCAGGGGCCGTTCGAGTCCGCGTGCAGCAGCGCACCGGCACGACGCAGCGCCAGGTCGAGCAACGGCGTCGGCAGGGCCCCCAGGGCCGCGCGCGGGATCGCGACCGCTGCCGCGGTCGCGTGATGGTCGAAGTCCTCGTGCTCGAGATCCGCGAGCTCTGCGTGCATCGCGTCCAGTCGCTGCTGCGCCTGATCCCGCACGCGCTGCAGCGTCGCGCCCACGTCGCCGCCGGCGGCGAGCCGTTGCTCCAGCCACGACCGCACGACGTTGCGATCCCGCGTGAGATCCTGGTTCGTCACGTCCTCGTGCCAGCGCAGGTTGCGCGCGGTGAGCCAGGTACGGAGTGCATCGGGCTCGATGTCGAGCAACGGCCGTACGACGGTGAGGCGGCCCTCGTGGAACGTGCGCTTCCTCGGGATGCCCGTCAGCCCCACGAGTCCGCTGCCGCGTACGAGGCGCATCAGCACCGTCTCGGCCTGGTCCTGGGCGTGGTGGCCTGTGGCCACGATCGGCAGATCCCGAGAGAGCGCGATGTGGGCGAGCTGGCGGTAGCGCCAACGCCGCGCGGCGTCTTCGGTACGGGGCAGCGGGCGCTGCGGGCGCCCCGAGAGATGCAGCTTCAGGTTCTCGCGCGTCGCGATGCCCCGGACGACCTCGAGATCCAGCGCCGCTTCCTCGCGGCTGCGCCAACCGTGGTCGACGTGTGCGAGTTCCAGCGTGAGCGGCAGCTCGTGACGCGAGAGTCGGGCCAGGATGCCTGCCAGCGCGCTGGAGTCGGCGCCTCCGCTCACGGCGACGAGCACGCGATCCCTCCTCGACGATGCAGATCACCGACGGATCACGGCGAACGTCGTCGCAGATCGCACACTTCGGTGTCTCGCTGAAGCCGTAGCAGGTGTCGCAGAACTTCGTCGAGTCCTTCACCTCGGCCACGGCGCGCGCAAGATCTCGTGCGTAGTCAGCATCGCCGCGCAGGATGAAGAACGCCAGCCGTGCGGCCGTCTTCTCGCCGATTCCGGGAAGCTTCGCGAGCAGCTCGATCAGTCGCGAGAGAGCGGGAGTGTACA
>JANQJW010000079.1 GCA_028281445.1 Planctomycetota bacterium
CCTCTCGCGCTTCGGCGGCTTGCGCCAGGCCCGCGTGGGCGAGCGTGGCGAACGCCAGGTCGGTCGCGTAGAGATCTGGCGCTCGGTGTTCGTGGCCGGCGAGGAACTGATCAAGCAGGCTGAGCGCGCGCTCGAAGCGCCCGGTGCGCACGAGGGCCATCACGAGCAGCGTTTCGAAGCGGGGGTCGTCCTGGCGGCGGTGGCGCAAGCCGCGGTGTTGGCCGAAGGCGGCGGCGAGGGCGGCAAGCTGGGCCTCTCGATTGCCTTGGGCGGGCGTGAGGTCGCGCCACATGATCCTCAGTAGCCCTTCGGGCGAAGCGCGGCGCGTGTGTGCGATCCGAAAAGCAGACTCCTGTATGCGGGGTTCGAGGTCGTCTCGCGCGGCGATGGCGGCAACGAGCGCGTCGGGGTCGCGCCAGGCTTCGCTCATGTCGTCCACGATCGGGCGCGCTCGCAGGCTCAGCTCGACGGCCTCTTCGATTGTTGGTACGCGATTGCGCAAGGGCTCGCTGTCGAGGATCCGCAGTAGGCCGTGGGACATCGCGAGCAGGACGCGCGTTCCGTCCGGCGTGAACGCCAGCTCGTTGGTCCATCGGCCGCCCTTGATCTGCACGAGCAGCCGCAGGGCAGGTACGTCCCACACGTGAACGACACCGTAGTACGAGCCGGCCACCAGGCGCGTGCCGTCTGGGCTGAACGCGCAGCAGCTCAGGGACTGGTCCCATGCCGCGGCTGTGAACGGCGCCTGGTTCCGGTGCACCTCCCGGCCGGATGGCACTGCCCACAAGCGGGCGGTATCGTCCGTCCCGACTGACGCGAGCAGCGCCCTGTTCGGGTGGAATGCGAGACCGGTGATCGCTCGCTCGTGGCCACGCAACACCTGCATCGGCGCGAGCGTCTCTGCGTTCCACAGCCGGATCAAGCCGGCCTGATCACCCGTAGCAATTACGCGCCCGGCGTGGCCCACGACAACGCGCGTTGCCACGGCTTCGCCGATCGGCTGCTGGGCCACGGCGCGGCCAGTCGGCAGCTCCCACAGCCCGAGACGGCCATCTTCCGTGAGCGTCACGACACGCGATGAG
Source organism: Planctomycetota bacterium (assembly GCA_028281445.1). Classification (GTDB taxonomy): domain Bacteria; phylum Planctomycetota; class PLA2; order PLA2; family JAEUHO01; genus JANQJW01. The sequence goes on from JANQJW010000079.1 coordinate 1,083, forward strand.
TCCACGTAGTCCGCGAAGTACCACTGACGTTGCTCTGTCACGCGCCAGCGGGCCGTTGGCTTGCAGGTCGAGGTGTCGAACTCCGCCGCTTCGCCGTTGGTGTAGATCGTCAGGATGCGATCCCCCGTGGGTGAGAACCGAACGCTCGACGCGCTTCCGGCTCCGAGGAGGGTCCGCGTCTGCTCGCCGGTGGTGAGGTCACGCAGCCGGATGATGCCGCCGAAGCCCACGGAGGCAGCGAGGCGGCCGTCAGGCGACGTGTCCACGCTGCCCAGGTCGCTCAGGTGTCCGGTGAGGGCGCGCGGATCGTCGCCCAAACCGAGGTAGCGCTCGCGCAGACCGCCCTGGGTGTTCACGACCAGGCGGCGCCCGTCCGGGTGCAGCGAGCTCGTCGACCGCACGGCGCCTGCGAGGAGCCGCGGGCGCAGCGGGTCATCGGGGCTAGCCACATAGATGCGCCCGAGGCCATAGATGAGCAGGCGGCGCCTCGGTGCGTCCCAGACCATGCGGGCGGAGTAGCCGTCGGTAGCGAAGGGGTCGCGTTCGCGGCCGTCCTTCGTGTCGAAGATCCGCACAAGGCCCGAGGTGCTACAGGCCACGCGGTCCGGGCCCAGGAATAGAACCGTGCCGAGCAGCCGTCGGCTCACACGCCGGCGCCAAGTCTCCTGCCCGTCGTCCGCGCGGAGCATCCGCACGTGGCCGTCGATGGTTGCAACCGCCATCCGATCGCCGTCCGGCCCAGGATGGCAGTCCATGCCGAGGATGGCTGCGTCGAGCTGCGTGCGCGCGAGCTCGTTGCCCTCCAGGTCCGTTCGCACGATCGCGCCGTCCACGCCGCCCATGGCAAACGCCACCTCCGCGCCGCCGCGGAGGAAGGCAACCTCGCCGTGCGAGCCGGACAGACGTGCCATGAGCTCGCCGCCGGGCCAGGACCACACCTCGGCGGTCTCGCGCGTCGTCATCGCGAGGCAGTTCCCCGTGGGACTCCAGCGCATGAACACGGGCTGTGACTGCGGCTCGAGCTTGCGGACGATCTCGCCCGTGTCGTCGTCGTAGATCCAGACCTCGCCGCCCATGGTCGCTGCGAACCACTTGCCGCTTGGGTGGTGTCTGATGTCGAGGACGTTCACCGGCTTCGACTCGAACGCCCGGATGCTCGGATCCAGACCGTTGCGCAGGTGCTGCCACTCCCAGTTGCGAAACTCCGCGGGCGCCTCGTCGAGCAGGACCTCGGCATGACGAGTCGAGCCGATGCGGCCCGCGGCCTCCGATGCGGCGAGACTCGCGACGTACTGTCCGAACCGGGCTTCTCGCCGCTCCTTGGCGAGGTCGCGCACGTACCAGACCGACATCGCCACGAGAAGGAGCAGCGCCACCGCGCCCGTGATCGCAAGCGGCTTGTGGCGTCCGATCGCGCTGCGCAGCAGGTAGCCGAGCGACGGTGCGCGGGCCGCGATGGGGCGTCCGTCGAGGAACGCGCGCAGATCGCCCGCCATCTCTTCGACCGTGGCGTACCGCTGTGCGGGCTCGCGTGCCATGGCCTTGCGCACGATCGTGTCGAGGTCGACAGGGATCCCGGGATCGAGCGCACGCGGCCGCGACGGCGTGGAGGTGGCGATCTGTGCCGCCAGGGCCGCGCGATCTTCTTCCGCGTACGCGCGCCGGCGCGTCAGCAGCTCGTAGAGCGTGATGCCGAGGCCGTATACGTCGCCCCGGGCATCGGACTCGCCGCGGAACCGCTCGGGCGGCATGTAGCGCAACGTGCCGAGCACATCGCCCGTTCGCGTGAGGTCGCCGGAGTCGTCTGCCTTGGCCAGTCCGAAGTCGGTGATCCAGACGCTGCCGTCCTTGTCGATCATCAAGTTCGACGGCTTGACATCCCGGTGCAGCACGCCGTTGGCGTGCGCGTGCGCGATGCCGTCGGCAGCTTGCAGGATCAAGCGGGCGCCGCTGCGGTAGTGATCCGCCGTGACCGAACCGGCCTCGCGCGCTTCCTCGATGATCTCGTCGAGCCCACGGCCGTCGATGTACTGCATCGTGTAGAAGTGCACACCGTCGTCTTCGCCGTAGCCGATGACCGGCACGATGCGCGGATGCTTGAGGCGGGCAGCGGCCTGCGCTTCGACGCGGAACCGCTCGACCGTGCGCGGGTCGAGCTGCGCCATGTTGGGCAGTACCTTCAGGGCCACCCGCCGCCCCAGCGTCTTCTGTTCGGCTTCGTAGACGACGCCCATGCCGCCCCGGCCGATGATGCGCAACAGGCGGTAGTCGCCGATCTCCTCACCCTCCGGCAAGGCGTCGCCGGTTGCCGGCTCGCGCTTGACGCTCTCCATCACGGAGAGCAGCGGGAAGATCGACTCGATGTCGTCCGCGAGATCGGGGTGGGCCTCTGCGTACTCGGCAATCGACGGACGGTCCCCGCGCCGCTCGCGCTCCACGAACTCCTCGGCCAGGAGGTCGAGATCGACCCGGCTGTCGTCGTCCGTGTTCATCGCCATGCCAGCATACGAACTGCAGACGTGGGCGGTAGGCTGCTCGCATGGCGGACCGTCCCGACGACCGCGAGCTGCTCGAAGCCGGCGACGCCGAGCGTGGCGAGGTTCTCAACCGCCTGCTCGACGGGCACCGCGAGCGGCTGCTGCGCATGGTGCAGATGCGACTGCATCCACAGGTGCGCCAGCGCGTGGACGCGTCCGACGTCATCCAGGACGCCTACCTGGAGATCGCGCAGCGCGTGGAGGACTACGTCAAGAACCCGCAGATGCCCTTCTTCCTCTGGGTGCGGCGGATCGCCGGCGATCGGCTCCTGAAGGCGCACCGCTTCCACCTCGATGCCAAGCAGCGCGACGTGCGGCGTCAGGCCGCCCCCGAGCGCCGCATGCCCGACGTCAGTACCATTGCGCTCGTCGATCAGCTCGCCGGCGGCAGCACGTCGCCGTCCGTCGGCGCGGCCCGCGCCGAGCTGCGCGAACGCATCGCCGTGATGCTCGACGAGCTCAGCGACATCGACCGCGAGGTGCTCTGCATGCGTCACTTCGAGGAGCTCTCCAACGAGGAGGTCGCCCAGGAGCTCGGCCTTACCAAGCACGCCGCCAGCAAGCGCTACGTGCGCGCGCTGCAGCGCCTGCGCGACCTCGTGGGTCCAGGCACCTAGCTCCGCGCCTGTCGCGTCCGTAGACCGCAGGCCCCGGAGCCATGCCTGCTTTGCCGTTGTTCGCGGCTGTCATGTGTTTGTCCGCGGTCCGGAAACGGGACCTTCGGGCGGGGCCGGGGGACCCTACGGCCGCAGAGCCCCACTAACAGGCCTCTCTGCTCGCCACCTGCGGGGTTCTCCACATCCTGCCCACGTGGGCGGCTTTTTGGCACGCGATTCGGGCCTACAAGGCTCTTGGAATCGCGGGCGAATCGCGGGATATTTCCGCCGTCCACGACTCTTTGTGGCAAAGCGGGCACGCAGGGATGGAGGCCCGTCCGAGCGACGAAGGGACGCCTGGCGAGAAGCCCGGCGCGTGAACATTGGATCCTCCGGATTCAAGGCGCGCACGGGGCGGACCGAGTAGGCGGAATGGGGCAGCAGCGCTGGTGTCGCATCAGCGTGGGGCCCTGTGGGGGTGCGGAGACGGGTAACGGTCGTCTTCGCGGGAGGGTTACGAATGCGAAGCGCAACGCTGGTCGCGCTGTTCATCATGGCAGTTGGATTTGCCGTCGAACCCGCGTACGCGGGCCCGACGGGTACCTCGTGCGTAAAGGGGCAGAGTGTCGTCCGGCCTGGCGCACGCTCTTGCGCACCGCGCACCGCGCAGCCCCGCGTCGCGCCAGGTCGCGTCGTCCGCGTGACGCGCGTAGCCAGCAGCAACGGTATTCCCCCGCGGCCTCCGCCGCCGCCGCTCTACGGCAGCCGCTCGGACACGATCCCGGCTCCTGCCTACGTGCCCGCTCGTACGACGCGTGTCGTGCGCACGCCCGCCCGCTACGTGCCGCCGCCGCCGCCGCCGCCTGCCATGCCCAGGAGCGCGCAGCCGGTGAGCCGCGTCGTTCGCACGGTCCCGGCACCGACGACGACCTACCGCGCGCCGGCGTACTCCACGGCGCCTCCGACGTACCCCGTCGTTCGCCGACCCGCAACGGCGACGATCACGTACTCGAGTCCCGCACCGCGCCGCGCTCCGGCGCGCACGGCGACGACGCGCAGTCGTGCCCCGCGCCGGCTCATCACGCGCACGCGCCCGTCCGCATCGAACCCGGCTTGCAACGACAAGTCGCCCGCGAAGCTGCTGAAGGGGATCTTCCCCTCCAGTTGCGCTACCTGACGCTAGAGCTACGCCGGCCGTTGGCCGGCTTCGCTCACGATGCGGTTGGCTTCGTTTTCGCGCGGACGTGCTGCTTGCCAGATGCTCGGCAGCGCTGTGCGGGCCGCTTCGCTCTCCTCCTCGCATAGACAGGCTACGCGTCGTCGTCCCCCGCTTTGCGGTGCCTTCGCCCTGACAAGCCGGCGACGAGAGCGCGCGTTCTGGAACCCCCGAGGCGCAGGCTGCCTGTATACCGGGTTCGATGCCGCGCCTCGTTGTCCTTGCTCTGCTCACCTGCGCCGTACTCGTGCCGGTCTCCCAGGCACGGGCGGAGCAACCGGCTGGGATGGTCGAGGCCGCCCGCGCGTGGCTCGCGAGTCTCAGTGACGTGCAGCGCAAGCGGGCGAGCCGCACGCTGTCCGCCCAGAGCCGGGTGCGCTGGAACTTCTTCCCCGGTGCACGCAGCGGCCTCGCACTCAAGCGCATGAACGATGCGCAGCGCGCGGCCGCCTTCGCGCTGGTCCGCCGCGGCCTGAGCAACAAGGGCTACGAGACGTTGCGCGGCATCCTGACCGTCGAGGGCGTCCTGCAGGCCGCGCTCTCACCCACGCGGCGCCGCATGAGTCCCGAGTGGCGCGATCCCGGCCTCTACCACCTCGCGGTGTTCGGCACGCCGCACGCGCAACGGCCATGGGGTTGGCGCCTGGAAGGCCACCACCTGTCCCTCAACTTCACGTTCGTGCCGGGGCGGGGCTGGGTCGGTACCCCCTTCTTCCTCGGTGCCAATCCGGCGTACGTGATGCGCGGACCGCACAAGGGACTGCGTGTGCTCGGCGCCCAGGAGGACACCGCGCGCCGCCTCCTTGCTTCGTTGCGGCCTGATCAACGCACGCGTGCCGTCCTGGCCCGGCCCGCAAGCGGCGACCTCTTCCACGCGTCCTTGGACACGCTCCGGCGCATTCAGCCCGCGGGATTGCCCGCAAGCGCGATGGACGCGTCGCAACAGGCATTACTGTGGAGTGTCATCGAGTCCTATGCGCGGAACTTCCGCGCGGAGGTCGTCGCGCACGAGATTGCCGAAGCGCGCAAGGCGGGTATCGGGAAGGTGCACTTCGCATGGCGCGGCGACACGCGTCCCGGCGGCAACTGCTTCTACCGCATTCAGGGCCCGACGCTCGTGATCGAGTTCAGCAACGACGGCAACCACATCCACTCGATCTGGCGCGATCCCGTCGACGAGTTCGCGGTGGCTTCGCTGCGATCAGCGCGCAGAACCAGTCGCTGACGCGGCCGGCAGGCGTGTGTTCAGGAACGCGTCCAGGGCGGCGAGGTCGCGCGCCGGCCCGGCGTAGCGCGTCGCGCGCGACGTGTGGATGCGCGGGCCGGGGTGCACCCACTGGATGACGCCCTGCTGGTCCACGAGGATGCTGATGCTCGTAGCCTGGCGCAGGCGCCCGCGTTGCATGAACGGCCGTAGCATGCGCCAGCCCTCGTCCACCGCCAGTGCGTGCGGCGCGCCGCCGAGGCGTTGGAACGCGCTGCGGATGGATGCGTCCGAGACGCGGAACGCGCTCTTGCGGTGGTAGACCCCGACGAACCGCAGCCCGCGGGCGGCGTACTTGTTCGCGAGTCCGGACAGCGAGGGCACGCTCGCCGTGCAGTGCGGGCAGTTGGTCGTCCACCAACGCAGCAGGGTCAGCCCGCTCTCCGCGAAGGCCACCGGTCTGGACGGCTGGAGCCAGCGTAAGCCGGAGAGCGAGCCGAAGGCCGTACCTACGAGCGGGTTCGACGGCGGCGCCCGCAGCGCCTCGATAGCGCGCACCTCGTCGCCCGCCGGGCGAACCGGCCGGGACGCGCGTACGATGCCGCGCGCATCGATCAGCACCGCCCACGGGCCGGTGCCCGCGCCGTAGCGGTCGCGGATCGTCGGCCGGCCTGCGATCGGCCATTCGGTGGCAGCCGGCACGCGCAGCTGGTACTGCGCGAGGTAGGCCAGCTGGGTCGGGCGCGGCTTGCTCGGCGCGTCCGTCTGCAGGGCCACGAACGCAACGGTACGTCCGTAGCGGCTCCGCAAGCGTGCGACGGCGCGCAAGGCACGAGCGTTGGCTGCGTCGTCCGGCGCGTACAGCACGACGTAGACCACCCGGCCGCGCAGGTCGGTGGGCTGCAGGGACGAGCGGCCGCGCTGGAGGTTCACCCAGCCCACCGCGCTCCACGCCGGCGCCTCCTTGCCGATGACCGGGTCGGCATACGCCGGTAGGGCGAGGGCGGTCAGCAGTCCGGTGACCAGGGCCGTTCGCAGCACGGGGTCAAGCCTACCGCCCGGTGCACGGGCGGCTGGCGGAACGGAAGATTCCGTTAGCGAGCGCGCCCGCCGGTGCGTCCGCGCAGGCGGTTGAGGATGCGACGCTCTGCGATCGTGAGCGTGCCTCGCGCGCCACGGCGCTCGAGCGCCTCCTGTCCGCCGACGCCGTACTCGGACCCCGGCAGCGGGGGCCGGATGTCACGAGAGAACAAGGCGTTCTCGAACGGCTCGTGCGGGAACACGGCGCCGTGAACGAGCTCGCCGTCCATGGCGACCGCGGTGCCCCGCGTCCCGTTGCCCGTCTTGAGGATCACGTACTCGCCGATCGAGCCCTTCGGCTGATCGCCGTCGCGGTACTTGGCCTTCTGGAGGGAAGCCAGCAGCTTCTCGGCCTTCTTACGCATCCTCTCGACGGCCTTGACCGGGTCGTCGTCGGCCTTGGGCACCTTCAGCCCGATCTTCTTCGCGCGCAGCGCGATGGCCGCCGCGGCGAACGTGTGGGACTTGAGCAGCGGCTCGAAGTAGGCCTTGAACAATCGGTTGCTGCCGAAGAACTCGAACGAGCGGATGCGACCACGCACCGCGGTCACGAGCCCGATCACGCGGCCGCCCGAGGCGGTCGGGAATGCGGACAACGACTCGTGGCACGGCAGGCACAACACCGTGAGCTGGTCCGAGGCGGCAATGGCCGACAGGGACTCGCGCTTGTCGTCGGGGTTGCGGAAGTCGAGGAAGTGCGAGACGAAGTTCGGCACCAGGGTGCTGGTCGGATTGAACTCTGCCCGCTCGCGTAGATACGGCGGCGCCGTCGAGGTTGAGACGCGGAACGGCAACGCGTCCTTGCGCTGGTCCTTGCGGGCTGACGCGGGGATCGTACGGATCTCGACGCGGCCGCCGACGGGCACAATCACATCGTTCGGGACCAGCCGGTCCCGTTTGCCGCCCCCCAGCACCGTGCCGCCGAGCACGAGCAGCGGCTCGGTCTCGTTGTTCGCGATGCCGACGTTGTAGCGACGCTTCGGGAACTCCGGCTCGCTCCAGCCGACTTTCGTCGCCCACACGTCGGGCTTGATCTTCTGCTTCTCCGTCTTCTCGGGTGCGAGCAGCGGGAAGATGATCAGCTCGGTGGTGTGCTGGCCGTCACCCAACGTCACGCCCTCGAGCATGCGCTGGACGAAGTTGGGTTCCTTGTCCTTCGCGTCAGCGGGCGCGGCCGCAAGCACGAGGAGGGCACAGAGCGCGAGGCACTGCAGGGGCAGGAGGCGAGTCTTCATCGGCTTCCAGTCTCCGGATAACCATTGACGATCCCGGAACGTGCGGGGTTTCCCGCTTCCGGACCGTGAAGGCTACCGGATCCCGGGGGGAGGCGCTACGCCTGCTGACACGGCTCCATGTGTGTGGTATCCCCCACGGTATGCGGGCCATGGCCCGATTCGTTGCGCTTCGAGGCGGTCCCCCGGGGGACGAAGGATGGGACGTGAGAGGACGTGTTGGCCTGCTGTTCCTTCTCCTGGCTGCCGGGTGCGGTGATCGGAAGGACGCCGTGACCCAGACGGCCCTCGAGCGGATTCGCGAGAACCGCGTCATGCTCATCGCGCACCGCGGGGCGAGCAAGGCCATGCCCGAGAACACGTTGCCCGCATTCCAGGAGGCGCAGGCTGCGTTCGTGGACCTCATCGAGCTCGACTACCGCCATACAAAGGACGGAAGGCCGGTCGTCATCCACGACGAGACCCTCGACCGCACGACGGATGCCGTCGCGCGCTGGGGCGGCGCGGACATCCGGGTCGCGTCGCGGACCCTGGATGACATCCGCCAGCTCGATGCCGGGTTGTGGTTCGACAAGCGCTTCCGCAACACGCGCGTGCCGACGCTCGAAGGGGCCGTCAGCATCATCGAGCTCGAGGCACTGGCGCTGATCGAGCGCAAGAGCGGCGACGCGAAGACGCTCGTCGACTGGCTGCGAACGACGGGGCGGTTGAACAGCGTCGTCGTGCAGGCGTTCGACTGGACGTTCCTTGCACAGTGTCGCGCGCTGGCACCCGACCTGGCTATCGGGGCACTTGGTCGAGAGGCAGCGACAGACGACGATCTACGTACGTTGAGGTCGTTTGGCGCGGTGGCCGTGGGTTGGCGCGCCAAGGACCTCGACGCAGCTCGGATCAAGCGCTTCCATGCGAACGGCCAGAAGGTGTGGGCCTACACAGTCAACGATCCGGAGGCCGCGAAGAAGCTCATCACCGCCGGCGTGGACGGGATCATCACCGACGATCCCTTCACGATCGGACCGCTACTCGACGACTAGTTTGGTCTGCGGTTCGAGAGTATGACCATCTCGCGTCCGTCGACCAGGGCGCGCCACGTCTCGTAGATGCCACCGAGCGCATCGGTGTGTTCGACACGCAGCCGGTCCCACCACTTCGCGCCGGCCACTACTGTCGCCGGCTCGTCGACGACCATCGCGTCGCGCAGGTCGTAGAAGCCGTGGATCTGCGCCGTTTCCTTGCGGTCCAGGCTCCAGAGCAGTTTCGGGCCCTGGCCGAAGCCCGCGTTGTAGATCGGCCCGTCGCCCGCGACGCGGTGCGCCGCTTCGGCGGCGGGCGCGTAGCTCTTGTGGACGTCGAGCTTCGGCAGGAAGAGCAGCGAGATCGCCACGAACGCGACCCCGATGCCGAGCGCCGTGCGCCGGATGGCCTGCGGGGGATCCGCCAGGCGGTTTGACGCGAGGTAGGCAGTGCCCCACAGGATCAGGACAGCGGGCAGCAGGGCGCCGATCCAGGACCAGTTCGCGCCGCCTTCGCGGAACGCCAACGAACGTGTCCGGACCACGGCGTCGACTTCGAGCAACGGCAGCGCCAGTAGCACGAAGCCGAAGACGATGGGCGTGGCGATCATGAAGATGCGCCCGATGCGCTCGATGCGGGGAAACAGGCCGCGGTGGATCGCGTAGGCGGTCGCCGTGCACGCGAACGGGAGCAGCGGCATCATGTACACCTCGCGCTTCGTGGCGATGGCGCTGAGGAAGAGGAACCCGCCAATGCCGATCGCCGCGCACGTCGCAAGGCCCCGGCGGTCCGCTGCCGGCTGTCCGCGCAGCTTGACCATGACGAGCAGGCCCGCGAGCAGGTGCAGCGTCCACGGCATCGACACGACGGGCGTGCGTTCGACGAAGTAGTAGAACGGCCGCAGGTGGTGGCCTTCCCCGCCCGTCGCGCGGCCCTTGATCTGTCCGAGCAGGCGATCGCTGTAGGCCTCGCCGCCGGCTTCGAGTGCGGGCAGCAGCCACGCCAGGCCCAGGCCGGCCATGACGAGCGGCACGAGCAGCCATCCGGCGTTCTTCCACGAGGGGGCAGTCCTCGACGCGATGGCGCCGGCTGCGAGCGCGGCCGGCGGGAACAGCAGGCCGAGCGGCCCCTTCACGAGGATCGCTGCGATCCAGGCCGCCCCGCATGCCACGGCGGGTCCCAGGCGCCCCGACTCCAGCCACACCTGTCCGCGTTCGATCGTGAGCAGGATGAAGAAGGTGAGGGGCTGGTCGAGCGCGGAGCGCTGCATGACCCACTGCACGAAGATCATACTCGTGAACACGGCCGCGGCCGTCACGCCCATGGCGCGGTCGTCGAACCAGCGGCGGACGAGCAGCACGAGCAGAAACACGCAGCCGAAGGCGTAGAGCGCGCCGGCGAGCCGCGCCGTCACGGGCGAAACGCCTCCGAAGGGAAGCGAGAGCGCTGCGGCGCCCCAGTAGTAGAGCGGTGGCTTCTCCGCGTAGGGCGCGTTGTTCACGTGGGGAACGAGCCAGTCGCCCCGATCGAGCATCTCGCGCGCCACCTGGCCGTAGCGCGGCTCGTCCGGCGCCCAGAGGTCGCGCGCGGAGCAGGCGCAGATGACGGGGATCAGCGCGAGGAGCCAGAGGAGGCGACGATCGTTCACGGGGCGGATCTTGCCAGCAGCGAGCCCCAAGTGCTCGTTCCATGCTTAGCTATCCGCTCATGGGATACGACCACACCCAGCACGGCAGGCTGCGGTGGCTGCTCTGGGGCGCCGCGGTGGTCTGCGTCATCGGCGCCGTCGTGATCTTCAGCGCGGACGAGGGCCACATCAGCGAGGCCGAGCGTACCGCGAAACAGATCGCCGGCTGGTTGTGCCTCGTGGTCGCCGGCATTTGCGGCGGGCTCGTCTTCAGCTTCAGCAGTCTCACGGTGCGCGACGAAGGCGATGCGCTGGGCCTGCAGTTCGGGCCCTTGCCGATTTGGCGGAAGCGCATTGCCTACGCTGACATCAGCGATCCCCAACCGGCGCGTAGCAAGCTCATCGACGGATGGGGGATCCACTGGTTTCCCGGGCGCGGATGGACGTGGAACGTCTGGACGTTCGACTGCGTGGAGATGCTGGTCAAGGGCAAGCGCTTTCGCGTCGGCAGTGACGACAAGGAGGCTCTCGCCGCGTTTCTCCAGTCCAAAGTCGAGGAGCGCTGATGTCGGCGTCGGAGCACGAGCTCGAGCTCGAGCTGAAGCGACTGATCGTCGGAACGAACGATCAGCGCCGCCGTGTCGGCCAGACGCTCTACCACTTCTATCGCACGCTCATCTTCTGGCGCGAGAAGGGTCGGACGTTCTTCGAGGTCACGCGCGCGTGGTCTGCCGGCGGTACGGCGATCTTCGATGCACTCGCGGCGACCTTGCGCGAGGTGGGCGCCCAGCAGGACGACGAGCAGCTGCGCGAGCTCGTGGTGCGCTTCCTCGATCAGCTCGCCGGTGACCTCGAGCGAGGCGATCACATGATGTTGCCGTTCCTGCGTTGGCTCGAGGCATCGTTTCCCGACGTCACCGCGATGATGCAGGAGGAGCAGGCTGATTCGCGCATCTACGATATCGAGCTGGCCGACCTGCTCTCGCGGCTCTTCGCGCATGCCGCACGCTCCGACCGTGCCGAGATCGTCGGGTTCCTTCGCGCGACGCGCGACGAGCTGACCCGAGACGCCGCCGGACTCTGACTGCAGCGCTGTGAGAGGGGTCTTGCCCCGCAGCTCGGTCCGCGGACACGATACAAATCCTGCTTGGGACCGAGTGCCCCGCCTGCTTCCTGAGCCGTCGGCCAATTCCCTATACTGCGCGGTCCCACAGGCATCGGCGCCGTGGGAGACCGGGTTCGACTACGCCATGTGGAGAAGCGTCATGAAGGTTCGTGGGTTCGTCAGTGCGGTCATCGTCGCGGGGTTGATCGGCTTTCTCGCCGGCAGCGGGTTCTCGGAAGACACCAAGGGTGCGCCGAGCGAGAAAGAGATGGCCGAGATGATGGAGATGATCAAGAAGCTCGGCACGCCAGGCGAAGAGCACAAGAAGCTCGAGGCCATGATCGGCGAGTGGGATGTGGTTTCGAAGATGTGGATGGGGCCCGGCGAGCCGCAGGTGTCCAAGGCGACGAGCAAGAACGTGTCGTTCCTCGGCGGCCGCTTCGTCATGCAGGACTACAAGGGCACGTGGATGGGCCAGCCGTTCACGGGCGTCGGCCTGATGGGCTACGACAACTTCAAGAAACAGCATGTCGGCATGTGGCTCGACTCGTGGAGCACGGGCATCTCGACCCAGACGGGCTCGCGCGACGGCGACGCGATCACCATGAACGGCGTCTGGGAAGGCCCGCAGGGCACGATGAAGATGCGCATGGTCCACAAGTTCGTCGACAAGGACAACATGGTCATGACGGGCTACATGCTGCAGGGTGAGAACGAGATGAAGCACATGGAGCTCACGTACACTCGCAAGAAGACCGTCGCGACGACACCCGCGAGCGTGCCGAACGGAGGCTGGGTGTGCCCGAAGCCGAACAAGGGGCCCGGCTACTAGGACCGGGGCTGTTCATCGGACTCCTTGCCGGCGGCGCCCTCGGCGTCGCCGGCATGGCGCTCTTTGCCCCCTCGTCCGCGGACGAGGGGGCGGAGGTGCCGGTCGAGACTGCACGCAAGCCTGCTGAGTTGACGGCGCACGTACGCGACCGACCGGCGCGCGTCAGCATGGTGAACGCGCTCCAGGCCCAGCTCGACAACGAGAAGAAGCGTGCGGAGCAGCTCGAGGCCGAGCTCGGCGCTCGCAACGAACGCCAACAGGCGCTCGCCTGGTTAAAGGGGCTCTCGCCGACCCGCTTCCGTTGGTTGACCGGTGACCATCTCGAGCATCTCGTCGAGCTCGACCTCTCACGGCTCGCGATCGACGCCGAGGATCTGGCGCTGCTCGCCCATCTCCCCGGCCTCGTGCGGCTCAACCTGCGCGGCACGGGAATCGGGGACGATGCACTGGCTCACGTTGCGAGGCTCGAGTCCCTCGCCAGCCTCGACCTCACGGGCACGCTCGTTACGGACGACGGGCTCTCGCAACTCGAGCGCCTGTCGAAGCTCGAGCAGCTCTCTCTCAACGCCACGCAAGTGGGGGACGACGGCCTGAAGGCCCTGGGCGCGATGACGTCGTTGCGCGAGCTGACCCTCGACAACTCGAAGGTCACGGACGCGGGCCTCGAGCACCTGCGCGCCTTGAGGCTGGAGGCGCTGGGGATCGGGGCAACCGCCGTCGGCGACGCGGGGCTCGCGCACATCGAGCCCTTCCAGCTCAAGACGCTCAGTCTGTACCGCAACACGAACATCACCGACGCTGGCATGCGGCACCTCGGCGCACAGACCGAGTTGCGCAATCTCAACCTGCGCGGCATGAAGATCACAGAGAAGGGGCTCGCGCACCTGCACGACCTCAAGGCGCTGACGGACCTAAACGCGAGTCTGATCATGAACGACGCCGCGATGATCCATCTGCGGGATCTGACGTCGTTGAAGCGCCTCGGCCTCTACAGCAACCCCGGGATCACGGACAAGGGGGTTGCGCACCTGCGTAATCTCGCCGGGCTCGAGTCGTTGATGCTGCAGTTCACGAAGATCGGGGACGAGGGGTTGGCGTGTCTCGAGGAGCTCCACGCGCTGCGTCATCTCGATGTGCGCGGTACGGGCGTGACGAAGGAGGCCTACGAGCGCTACAAGGAGGCGCATCCGCATACGCGCGTCCTCCGTTAAGCCGCTCCCAAGCACTCAGTACCCAGCACTCGTTCCCGAACCCGTTCTCGTCCCCAGCACCCAGTACCCAGCACTCGAAACTTGGTACGACTTCACACTCCCGCAAGGTCCGGGGCGTATCAGTACATGCCATGAGACGCTCATCCTCCCTCCTCCTGATCGCTCTTGCCCTGTTCTTCGCCTCTCCGGCTCTGGCCGCCGACGGCGCCAAGGGCGGGATCGCGTGGTACGGCACATGGGAAGGCGGGATGGCCGAAGCCAAGCGCAGCGGCCGTCCGATCCTCTTGATCGCCGCCGCACCGCATTGCCGCAACGTCCCCGGCAAGTGGTGACCCGGCAAGCAAGGACAGGACGAGGAGTTCCTGTCCGACCGCGACGTGATCGCGGCTTCCCGCAAGTTCGTCTGCATCCGCCTTGCGACGTACGAGTCCAAGGAAGAGGCCGAGATGCTCACGTCCATCTTCGTCGGCCGTTCCGGTGAGCTCGAGAACACGACGTTCGTGATCCTGGCACCCGATGGCAAGAAGCGCCTGACGCGCGCCGGCCGCGGGCCGATGTTCGCGTTTCGCGGGCGCGATGGTGCCCGGCGCATGGCAGCCGAGATGGAGCGTATCGCGAAGCGATATCAGGCGAAGCGCTCTTCAAAGGCGCAGGGTCTCCCCTTGACCGAGGACGTGCGCCTTGGCCTGAACATCGCATCGTGCGACAACCTGCCGCTCGTCATCGCCGCCGCTTCGTCCAAGGCGGAGCGCGCGAAGCTCGAGATCCGTCTCGCGAAGCTCGCGTGGGGCGATGCGCACATCGGCCAGTTCACCTACGCGGCCACGCATGACACCAAGGACCTCGCAGAGATCGAAGGCGCCGCACGCAAGAAGGGCTTCCTCGTCGTGCAGCCCGGTCGGTTCGGCCTCGATGGCAAGGTGCTCGCGCACGCGCCGGCCTCCGCCACGGACGAGGTGCTGACGAAGGCCCTCACCAAGGGCCTCGCGGCCTTCCGGCCGAAGTCAGAGCGTGAGACGCGCGCACATGTGCGCCAGGGCAAGCGCCAGGGCATCTACTGGGAGACCGAGATCCCGGTCACCGACCCCGGCAAGCCGCCTCCGGGCGCCGGACGCCCGCCGCGCTAGCTCGTCAACGCATCGAGACTCTCGCCGATCAGTCGCGTGATGTCGCGCGTGACAGCCGGCCGGTCTTCTTCCGTGTCGAGCATCGTCACGAGGTTGAGCAGGTCCAGCGTGCGCGCGAGGTCACGCCAAGCGGGCAGCAGGTGTCCGCCTGCCTCCGCGTAGCCCTGGGCCAGCGCGTCGGCGAACCCGTCCGGTACCGGCCAGCGCAGCATCTGGCCGAGGTCGATCAGCGGCGGACCGGCCCAGACGAACTCCCAGTCGAGCAGACCGGTGAGGCCGCCGCCCTCGTCCACGAACACGTTCGTCGGCTTGAAGTCGGCGTGCACGATGGCGTAGCGGCCCTCGACTGCCGAGAGCGGGTCCAGGCCTTCTCGAACGAATGCCGCCAGCCGGTTGCCGACCTGCCCGAGGCACCTCCCCGGACGTCCGGCCTCCAGCAGCGGCAGCAACCACGCGCGAAAGGTCTCGCGTACACCGGGCATCGGCTCGGCGACTGCCAGTGCACCGTCCAGCAGTCCCATGCGGTCCACGCTGTGTTCATGAACGCGTGCGATGGCTGCACCGGCATCCCGCGCTGTGCGCAAGACGGTGGGCCGTCCCTGGTCGATGTGAACCGCCAGGGGGCGGCCCGCGATCCACGTCGTGATCGCGTAGGGCCGGCCTTCGATCGTGCCGCGGTGCAGTACGCGCGGTGCCGGGACGCGGCCGGCCATCCGCGCCAGGACCGCCGCTTCCTTCGAAGCCGCACGCGGATCTCGCATGTAGACGCGAAGCGCGAGGCTGTCCTCGGGGTCCGCGAGCCGGACACGGAACGTCTGGTTCACGAGGCCGCCCTGGACGGGCCCCTCGAGCGTGAATGGGCGTGAGTTCGCAAAGGCACGCACCGCCACCCGCAGAGCGCCCTCGGGGAGTTCGACCGCGCGGTCCCGGCGTTCCCAGCCCTCCTCCACGACTGCCTCCGCTGCGGAATGACACGCATGCCGTGGCGCGATAGTCCGCTGTCCGGCGCCGTGGTGCGCGCAATTCCCTAGGTCCGTGCTTTGGCACGGTGGCTGCGCTGGGGTTCCCGAACCGGGAGGACCCATGGTTGCGATCATACGGACGACGCGGCGCTCGATCGGCTTCGGATGGGGCCTGGCGGTGGCAGCCCTGCTGCTCCTGCTGGCTCCAGGGATCTCCATCGGCGCACCGCCTGACGAGCGCGTCCCCGGCACGATCAAGATCCACGGCTCGCCGGACGAGCTCGAGGACTACGTCATCGTCGAGGCGTTCCCGAACCTGCATTTCGAACGGCCGGTGTGGATCGGCTCGCCGCGCGACGGGACCACCAACCTCTTCGTGGCCGAGCAGCGCGGCGTGATCCGCATGTTCGAGAACAAGCGCACCACAAAGAAACTGACGCTGTCTCTCGACCTGCGCAAGAAGGTCGGTCGTACCCACAACGAGGAAGGGCTGCTGGGCATGGCCTTCCACCCGCGTTTCGAGAAGAACCGGCAGGTCTACCTCGCCTACTCGACCGCCGACCCGCGCCGCACCGTCGTCAGTCGCTTCGAGGCCCAGGGCACCCGCAAGCGTTTCCGTGCAAGCACCGAGCAGGTCATCCTCCGCCAGCGGCAACCGTACGGAAACCACAACGGCGGGTGGCTCGCCTTCGGTCCCGACGAACGGCTCTACATCGGATTCGGCGACGGCGGGTCCCACGGCGACCCGCAGGACCATGCGCAGAACCTCCGCACCTGGCTCGGTTCCATCCTTCGCATCGACGTCAGCGGGAAGAAGGGCTTTCAGGTTCCACCTGAGAACCCCTTCGTCGGCGTGAAGCACTCCCGCGACGAGATCTGGGCCTACGGGTTGCAGAACCCACGCAGCTTTTCCTTCGACCGTGTGACAGGCGACCTCTGGGTCGGCGATGTCGGCAACGCGGAATGGCAGGAGATCAACATCATCGAGTGCGGCGGCAACTACGGCTGGAACCTCCGCGAAGGCACGCAGCCGTTCCAGGAAGGCCGCTCGCTTCTGCCGCTCAACGACCCGCTCTACGCGCTCGGCAGCGCCGACGCGCGCAGCATCACCGGCGGTGTGGTCTACCGGGGCAAGCGCCTGCCCGGCCTTGCCGGCGCCTACGTGTACGGCGACCTGGCAACCGGCAACATCTGGGCGCTCCGCCGCGAGGGCGTTGGCGTCAGTCAGAATCGTCTGATCGGTCGCGGGAAGGGCATCACGAGCGTCGGCGAGGACGCGGACGGCGAGATCTACTTCACGGCGATCGACGGCAAGATCTACACGCTCGCGCCGTGGTCCGGGCACGGCGGCAAGTGGCGCTTCCCGCGCCTGCTTTCGCAGACGGGACTCTTCACGGACATGCAGGCCCTGAAGCCCCACCCGTCCCTGATTCCGTACTCGCTCAACGTGCCCTTCTGGTCGGACGGCGCACACAAGCAGCGGTACGTCATGGTGCCCGGCAAGGAGAAGATCAAGGTGCGCAAGGACGGCACGTTCGACTTCCCCGTTGGCACGATCTTCGTCAAGAACTTCTGGGCTGGGCAGGCCGAGCGCGGTCCGCTCCCCGGCACGCGTCTGGAGACGCGCATCTTCATGCGCCGCAAGCGCGAGTGGGCCGGCTACACGTATGTCTGGGACGCCGATCAGAAGGACGCGCACCTGCTCGACGGGCGGCTCGAGCAGCCGCGGCTGACGGCGGTGAATGGCGAGAAGGTCAACTGGACCTTCCCGAGCCGCGGCGACTGCATGAGCTGCCACACGAGTGTCGGCAACGACGTGATCGGCTTCCGGGCCGAGCAGCTAGACCGCATGCACGACTACGGCGGGGAGAAGGCCAACCAGATCGAGGTCTTCCAGCGTCTCGGGCTCTTCGACGGCGACATTCCCAAGAAGGTCGAAGCCTGGCCAGACATCCGCACGGCGCCTGTGGGGAATCGAGCAGCGGCGCGCGCGTATCTCGACGTCAACTGCGCCATGTGCCACCAGCCGGAAGGGCCCGGGAACGCCTTGATCGATCTTCGCTTCGACACGCCGATCAAGAAGTCCAACCTCATCGGGCGCATGCCCGGGCAGTGGAACCTCGGCGTCTACGGCGGGAAACTGTTGGTGCCCGGCGACCCCGAGAAGTCGTTGCTCTACGTGCGCATGAAGCGCAACGACGTCAAGGGCATGCCGCCGCTCGCTCACAACGTCGACGACGAAGAGGGTCTGAAGCGCATCCACATGTGGATCAAGCGGATGAAGTAGGGGCGACCCTTGTGGTCGCCCCATCGGGGCCCGTCTCGTCCTAGTCCGGTCCTGTCTGGGCGCCCCTTGTGGGCGCCCGCTCGGACCCCGGCAGCGCGGCCAGCTGCCGGTCGTGAATACGCGAGAGCAGCAGCAGCGCCGCGATCGCGCCCATCAGCGCCAGGAACATGTCCCACTGCGTGTCCCACACGTCGCCTTGCGTGGCGAGGAAGGACTCGGCGGCCTGCTCGGAGAGCAGCGCGACCCACCACTCGATCATCTCGTAGAACGCGCTGATGGCCAGACACGTGCAGACGACCAGGAAGTTCAGCCAGCCACCGCGCTCGAGCGGAGTCAGCCGCAAGTAGACCTCGCGCGCTGCGATGGCCGGAATGAAGCCCTGCGCGATGTGTCCGATCCGGTCGTAGTTGTTGCGTTCGAACCCGAAGACGTCCTGCAGCCAGAAGCCGAGCGGCGCCTCGGCGTACGTGGTGTGTCCCCCGTAGCAGAGCACGGCACCGTGCACACCGATCAAGGTGTAGAGGAGGCCCGTCAGGGGGAACCGCTCGAGCGTGAACCAGAGCAGCGGGATCACGGCGATCGCGGGCGCGACCTCGAGCCACCACACACCGCGGTCCTTCGGGCCGATCCCGGACCAGACGATGATCGCGCCGAGCACGATGGTCAGGGTCGTGAGGTTGCGTCTTGCGTTCATCGGGCCCACTGCGCGACGAGGATCAGGTCATTCGATTCGAGCGCGTGGTAGGTGTCGCCTTGCATCGTTCCGTGGAGCGTCACGTCGAAGCCCGCCGCTTGGAAGCGCGGCACGAGATCCTCGTCGGTCCAGGCGCGCAAGGGCACACGCCGCGTCATCTTCACGGCGACCGGCTCCTCCGCATCGGCATCGAGCGTGAGGGTCGTCGGGAAGAAGAGCAAGCGTCCTTCCGGCAGGGTCTTCATGAGCCGGAGGAAGACAATCTCCTCGTCGCCGTCACCTTCCCGGAAGTTGACCGGTAGATGCCGGATCTTGCCCTCGCGAATGCGCGTGTAGTTGAGGATCTGGAGCAGGAAGAGGCCGCGCGGCGCGAGCACTGCCGCGACCTGGGCGATGAACCGCTCCAGTTCGTCGTCCTCCTGGATGTGGGGCAGCATGTTGCCCAGGCAGAGTGCCAGCCCGAACGGCGCCTCGTCGGGCAAGACGCTAGCGGCTTCCAGAGCATCCCCGAGGACGAAGCGCCCGTTGCCGTCGGCCTCGTGTTCCTTCGCGGCCTCGATCATGGACTCGGACTGGTCGAGGCCGACCGCGCGTGCGCCCTCTTGCGCGAAGTAGGCGACGTGCTCGCCCGTACCGCAGCCGAGGTCGATGACCGACCTGTCCGGGGCGGCCGCGAGCAGGCTGCGCAGGAACGGGCCTTCGCGTTCGATGCGCGCCGTCCAGGCGATCAGACGGCGGTACTCGGCCCGCGAGTACGGGTCGTCGGGTCGGTTCGGCTCGCTCATGGCCCGGCCGATGCTATTGCACGGGGCTCGACGTGGGTGAGAATCGCGTCCATGAAGACCCTGCTCGCCCGCGGGCTCGCGCTCGCAACCGTCGTTCTGTTCGCGTCGATCACCCCGGCTGCCGCCGAGTCGGTGTTGAAGCACGAGAAGTACCAGCTCGACAACGGACTGACCGTGATCCTGCATCCGGACCACAAGCTGCCCCAGGTGGTGGTCAACTTCTGGTACCACGTCGGCACGCGCGAGGAGCCGCGCGGCCGGTCGGGCTTCGCACATCTCTTCGAGCACCTGATGTTCATGGGGACCGAGAAGGTGCCCGACAACCAATTCGACATCCTCATGGAGTCGAGCGGCGCGCGAAACAACGCGAGCTGCTGGTTCGACCGCACGAACTACTACAGCTGGGGCCCCGCGTCGACGCTGCCTACGTTGCTCTGGCTCGAAGCGGATCGCATGCAGGGGCTCGGCAAGGCGATGACGCAGAAGAAGCTGGATCTCCAGCGGGACGTCGTGCGCAACGAGCGCCGCGAGGGCTACGACAACGCGCCCTACGGACCGTCCGAGATCATCGTGTGGGAGCGCATGTTCCCGGTGGATCATCCCTATCACTTCCACGTGATCGGCTCGCACGAGGACCTCGTCGCCGCCACGGTGGAAGACGTCGCGGGCTTCCACAAGACGTACTACGTGCCGAACAACGCCTCGCTGGTCGTTGCCGGCGACTTCGATCCCGCGAAGGTCAAGCCGCTGATCGAAGCGCTGTTCGGCTCCATCCCGCGCGGCAACGTTCCGCCGCGTCGCTCGGCGCCCATCGCGCGGCTCGACAAGGTCGAGCGACTCACGCTGGATGACAAGGTCAAGCTCCCCAAGGTCACGATGGTGTGGCATGCCCCCGCGTTCTATGCGCCCGGCGACGCGGAGATGGATCTGCTGGCAGCGGCCCTGACCGAAGGCGAGACCGGCCGCCTGCGCAAGCGACTCGTCCGCGACGATCAGCTCTGCGTGGAGATCGACGCCTATCAGCTGAGCCTACGCCTCGGTTCGCTCTTCTTCATCGAGGCGTTGGCACGCCCCGACGTCCCGCTGGAGAAGATCGAGGCCGCGATCGACGAAGAGCTGCGCAAGATCGCGGCGACGGGGCCGACGGCTCGCGAGATCAAGCGCGCCGTCGCCGACCTCGAGACGCGTACGATTACCGGCTTGCAGAGCCTGCGCGAGAGGGCCGACCTGCTCAACCAGTACGACGCGCATCTGGGCGACCCCGATCGTGTCGACTGGGACCTCGATCGCTACCGCAACGCGACGTCCGAGTCCGTACGCCCGTGGATCCAGAAGGTCATCGACCTCGACCGGCGTTTCATCATGCGGGTCGTTCCGAGGAAGGCCCCGCAGGGCGCCAAGGAAGATGCAGCAGCACGGCCGGCGCACTTTGCGGAGACCGGCTTCACGCCGCCTCAGCCCCTGGCACTCGCGTTCGAGGGCTGCCCCCTGGAGATCTGGTACCTCGATGCGATGCAGCTCCCGCTCGTCTCGATGGACCTGCTCCTGCCCGGCGGCGCGCTGCGTGTGGACCCGGCGAAGGCAGGTCTTGCCGAGCTCACGGCCACGATGCTCACGGAGGGTACGCAGGACCGCGACGCGCTCCAGTTCGCCGACGCCATGGAAATGCTCGGTGCCCAGCTCTCTGTGTCCGCCGGCCAATACGACACGACGGTTTCCCTGACCGTCTTGAAGCGCAACTTCGCAGAGGCCTTCGGTCTCGTGATGGAGATGCTGCGCACGCCCCGGTTCGACAAGGACGACTTCGCGCGCCGCAAGGCGCTTCAGCTGGCCCAGCTCGAGCGGCTCGTCGATCAACCCCCGGCGATGGCACGGCGCGTGGCGCAGCAGGCCTACTTCGGGGCTGTCAGCCACGCGGATCCGACCGCCGGGTATCCGCAGACCGTGGAACGGATCACGCTCGACGATGTGAAGGCGTTTCACGCCAAGCACAATGGCCCGCAGGGAGCAAAGCTCCTCATCGCCGGCGCGGTACGGGCGGACGACCTGAAGGCGCTGCTCGCGAAACACGCGAAGGGCTGGACAGGATCCGAGGGGCCTGTGCAAGTGCCGGCGCCTCGCGCGGAGTTCGAGCTGCTCCTTGTCGACAAGCCCGACGCTACCCAGACGGTGATCCGCTTCATGCACAACGGAGTCGCGTTCGACGATGAGAGTCGTGTTGCCCTCGAGGTACTCAACTCGCTCCTCGGAGGCAGCTTCACGAGCCGGCTCAATGCCAACCTGCGCGAGAAGCACGGCTTCACGTACGGCGCCGGCTCCGCCTTCATCCCCATGCGAGGGCTCGGTACCTTTGTCGCATCGTCGAACGTCCAGACGGAGAAGACCGGTCCGGCCCTGCGTGAGTTCCTGCGCGAGTTCGAGCGCATCCGCAAGGGAGACATCACGGCCGAGGAAGCGTCGAAGGCCGTTGCGACGGTGCGATACGACTACCTGGAGCAGTTCGGGACGCTGGAGCGCAGCGTCTCCGCGTACGTGCCGTATGCGCGGTATGGGCAGCGCCCGGACGCGCTGGCGCGCGACATGACCGTGCTTCGCATAATCGACGAAGAGGTGCTGAACCGCCTCGCGCCCAAGCATGTGGCCGCCGGCGGCGGGGTCCTGGTCCTCGTCGGCGACAAGGCCAAGGTGCTTCCCCAGCTCGAAGGACTGGGCCTTCCGAAGCCCCGCATCCTCGACATGAAGGCGGCGCTCCATGGCAAGGCTGAGTAGGCTCCCGCCGTAAGTCCCTTTTCAGCAGAGGGTTCGGAGTGGCGTCGGAATCATCGCAATCAGCGCTTGGGCGCCTGCCGCCCGTATGCCGACAAGGGACCTGATGAGTTCCGAGGATGCGACCCCCGTTCAGCCGCGCAAGACGTACAAGCGCAAGAAGAAGCTGATCAACCCGCGCATGCAACTGAAGATCGCGGGTGCAGCCGTTGCGATTGCGCTTGTCTCCGTACTCGTGCTGACCGTGATGCTCAACGAGGCCTTCGTCCAGATGGTGGACCGTGGCTGGATCGATCCAGCCAACGTCAGCGGCAGCTGGCTCGAAGTCCTCATCCCGACGGTCCTCATGTCGCTTGCCATCCTCTTCCCGTTGGTGCTCTCCCTTGGCATCCTGCTCTCGCACCGCATCGCCGGTCCGATGTACCGCTTCCGCGTTTGGCTCACCGACGTCAAGAACGGCAAGGAGACGCGGCCCTGCAAGATCCGCGACGGCGACGAGCACCAGGACTTCTGCGAGCTGCTCAACGAGGTCACGGAGCCGCTCCGCACCGGCGAGGTCTTCGCCAAGAACCAGCCTGCAGCCGATGAGGCCTCGGAGCCGGTGGCCGACAAGACCGTCGAAGCCGAAGCGGCCTAGCTCGGAAGCTCCCGTGCGCACCAGAGCGACGTCGGGATGGCGCCGAGCATGCCCATCAGCAGGTCTCCGAGCGTGTCTTCCAGTGTGCCGTGGACGATCAAGTCGGTGTAGCGATTCACGAGGAACTCGGCGAACTCCCAGATCACTGCGGCCGTCGTCGCGAAGCTGAATAGCGCGAACGCGGCGAGATAGGCGTGCATGCGGATCACGAGCCCATGTTCGATGGCGACCGCCAGCAGCGCCGCCCCGCTGAACGTGATGACGATCCCGCCGGCGAAGTGCATGGGGATGTCGATGGCGGGTAGCTTCTCGTAGGCGTTGAAGCCCAGAGAGAGCATAGCGTGCAGGGCCAGGAGCAGCGTCGGCGGAACCAGTACGCGCGGCAAGACCGGCTTCAGCCACTGCCAGAGGGTGGGGTCAGGCGGCACCGTCATGCGATCAGGCTTCCAACGTGGGCTACGACGGAGCGCCCGAGCGCTTCGAGGGCGTAGCCACCCTCCAGCGCTGAGACGATGCGTCCGTCACAGTGCGCGTCGGCAACCTCCTTGACCATCCGCGTCACCCACGCGAAGTCGTCTTCGACGAGAGCGAAGCTGGCGATCGTGTCCTCGGCGTGCCCGTCGAAGCCGGCGGAAAACATTACGAGCTCGGGCCGGAACGCATCCAGCGGTTCGCGCCACGCGGACTCGACGGCCGCGCGGTAGGCCGCGCCCGAGGTGCCGGCCGGCAGCGGCACGTTGCGGATCTGCCCCGGCGGGGTGTCGCCGCCCGAGAAGGGGTAGAAGGGATGCTGGAACGACGAGCAAAACAGCACCCGTTCGTCGCCCTCGAAGGCGTCTTGCGTGCCGTTGCCGTGATGTACGTCGAAGTCGATGATCGCGACGCGAGCGAGACCGTGTGCTTCGAGAGCATGCGCCGCGCCCACAGCAACGTTGGCGAACAGGCAGAAGCCCATGGCGCGGGTGCGTTCGGCGTGATGGCCCGGAGGCCTCACGTTGCAGAACGCGCTGCTCACCTCGGCGGAGAGCACGAGGTCGACAGCCTTCACGACGGCGCCGGCGGCATGCAGCGCGGCGTCGAGGGAGTGGGGGCCCATGACGGTGTCGGCGTCGAGCTGGACCAGCCCGCTGCGGGGGGCGCCCACGTGGATGTGCTCGACGTAGCGCGGGTCATGCACGCGCTCGAGCTGTTCACGCGTTGCCTTGGGCGCGTCGTATCGGGTGACGCGGTCCGCGAAGGGGGCTTCGGCGAGGGCCTGGGCCGTGGCATCGTGCCGCCCGGGGCGCTCGGGATGACCGGCGCCGGTTTCGTGGAGCGCGAAGCTGGGGTGATCCAGCCAGGCGAGCGTCACGGCGCTTCGTGCTTCACGAGAACCATGCGGAACGCGAGCGCGCCTTCCTTGTACTGCTCCATCAGCACGGGCGGGCCCGGCAGCTCGTGGGCGAACCAGTAGCGCTGGTAGGTGCCTTCGGTGTCTCCCTCCCGCGTATAGCGCATGCAGTGGAACCACCCGGCGGGGAGGCGCAGCGTCTCCCGATCGATCGTCGTCGTGGCCTCGGGGAACGAGGCATGCGACTGCAGCGATGTCCAGGGCGAGCGATTGCCCCCCGCCGGCCGGAGCGGCTTGCCGTCCAGCGACGTCACCTCGGAGGTCAGACGGACGTCCTTCTCCGTACCCTCGCTGAAGGTGAACGTGTGGAGATACGGCTTGCCGTCCGGGCCTTCGTTGCGCCACGTAGAGCGGCGCCCGTCCGGGCAGCCGGCGCAGATCTGTGCGGCCGTGAACGGCGTGGGGGCGTGTTTCGGGCGTATCGTGCGTTCCGCCTCGGAGGGCCAGTCAGCGCCCCAGCGCGACTCGCCGTCGCAACCGGGAAACAGGAACAAGGCAACGAGCGTCAACAGGATCGTGCGTGACATGGGACCGCAGAGCCTATCCGCTTCCCCGCGGACCCGATACCCTCGGGCCGTGGTTTCGCGTATGCCCCTTGCCGTCCTGCTGTGCGCGCTGCTAGGCCTCGCAGCTTGCGGCGACGAGGCCACTCGAGGAGAGCCCACCGTGACCGAAGAACCCACAGCCGGTCTGAAGCAGGCGACATTCGGCGCCGGCTGCTTCTGGTGTGTCGAGGCCGTCTTCCAGGAGCTCGACGGCGTGAGCAAAGTCACCTCCGGTTACACGGGCGGGCACATCGATAACCCGACCTACGAGCAGATCTGCACCGGGACGACCGGGCACGCCGAGGTCGCGCAGATCACCTACGACCCGTCGAAGGTCTCGTTCGATCGGCTGCTCGAGATCTTCTGGAAGACGCACGATCCGACGACGCTCAATCGCCAAGGCGGCGACGTGGGCACGCAGTACCGCTCGGCGGTCTTCTTTCACGATGACGAACAGAGGAAGCTGGCCGAGGCCTACAAGAAGAAGCTGGATGCATCGGGCGCGTTCCCTGCGCCGATCGTCACGGAGATCGTCAAGCTCGGCGAGTACTTCGTCGCCGAGGACTATCACCAGGACTACTACCGCCTCAATCCCGACAAGGGCTACTGCCGCGCGGTCATCAAGCCCAAGCTCGACAAGTTCCGCAAGGTGTTCGCCGAGAGTCTGAAGGCGGCGGATTGACAGCCGCGCGGCGGTACAACCCGAACTGCTGGCAGACGCACGCGTCGTTCCGCATCGCGGCGCCCGGCCTGGACCCCAAGGCAGTAACGGAGGCGCTGTCGATCAAACCGACAGGCACGTTCGATCGCCCCAGCGACCCCGCCACCCCCTGTGTGTGGAGTCTGTCCTCCGAGGAGCGGCTCTTCTCCTCCGTCTTGGAAGATCACCTGTGTCATCTCCTGGACTTGCTCCTGCCGGCACGCGAGCGCGTACGAGCTGTGCTCGACCAGTCTTCGGCGGGAGCCGACTTCTTCTGCTACTGGGTCAGCCGGGCGGGTCACGGAGGACCTGAGCTGACCGCTCAGATCCTCGGCGACATCGCTTCGTTGGACGCCGCGCTGGGCATCGACTTCTACCGGCGCGAGCCCGACGAGCCTCCCGGTGAGAGCCACCTGGCGATTCGCACCTACTCGCTCTTCTACGACGTACCGCGCCTTGCACTGGTCCAGTGGGACGAGCGCTGGTTCGTGCTGGATTGCTCTTTCGAGGAGGGCATGGACGAATTCCCGGATGTGTACACGGTCTACGAGCTCCCCGCGCCGGTGTTGTGGAATGACCAGACCTTCTCACGGCTGGAAACGCTCGGCCGTCGCCTCGGCGTGGTGAGCCTGGACAGCCTGGACAGCCTTGGCTTCGACGGCGAAACGCGTCGATACTCGATTGCCAAGGCGGCTCTCGCGCCTCTGGTTGAAACGACATGACAGAGCGCGCTCACTGCGGGCTTCGGCCCCGGAGAATCCGTCGATTGCACACCGGCCAGGCGCCACTACGCCGTACGGTTCTCCCATGGGTGGGGGCCGAGCCATCGCAGTCGCGGCACTTGTCGTCGCACTCCTTGCCGGGGACGCCGCTGCGCATGCAGACGACCTGCGTGAGGCCGTTTCGGTCCTCGTCCAGACCCCGCGCCAGCGACTGCACCGGGTGTGGACCGACTACGTGCCGGCGATGCCGATTCCCGAGTCACGCTCGTCATGGACGTCGATCGCCGTTGGGCCGAGCCCGTTCGATCTGACGTCCGGCGAAGCGCTGACCCCTCGGCGCGGTCGCATCGGCGCGACGCTCAACCGCATCAGTGACGAACGCTTCCTCATCGATCTGCAAGGCCGCACGTGGGACTCCGACGGCGAGGTCAACGTCGTGCAGGTCGAGTACGTCTCGCCCGCCCTACCTGTGCGGCTGGGTCGCTACCGCCTGAGCGCACACCTCAGTGCCTCGATGACCGCGTACAGCCTGGAACACGGCGTGCTCGAGAACATCCGCAACTGGGTCGAGGAGGACCTGCTGTTCGGCGACCCGCTCTCGATCGGCCACGACATCGGCGGTCGGGACCTCATCGCCGGACCCGGCGATGACCTGCTCAACTCGGCGCCGCTGCTCAAGCTTCGCGTCGCCGGCAAGCTCCACCTCCCGCGGGTGTGCCTGTTTCGGCGCCCGCTCGACTCGGCCCTGAGTCTCGGCCTGACGATGCCCTCCTTCGGCTGGTCGACGTCGTCGGGCAACGGTAGCGTCCAACCCGACGTCACGCTCGCGTATCGTCTCCGTCTCTCGCGCCGGTGGGCTCTGCACGGGGCGAGCACGCTCATGTTCCCCTCTGGAACCG
This sequence comes from Planctomycetota bacterium, assembly GCA_028281445.1. GTDB lineage: Bacteria > Planctomycetota > PLA2 > PLA2 > JAEUHO01 > JANQJW01. The sequence continues at coordinate 28,251 of JANQJW010000079.1, forward strand.
AGCGATTCGACCAGCTCGGGATCGACACGGAGAGCGTCCTCTTCGGCACGCACATGCAGGGCGAGTACTGGTTCAGCCGCCGCTGGGCCATTGGGTTCGGTGTCCACTGGCAGAGCGGCTACTTCCGGGACACCGGCCTGCCGATGGACGTGTCGAGCTTCTACGGAACGATCGGCTTCATGTTCCGGCCGCATCCTTGCCATGTCCTGCACATCGTCTGGAGCGAGAACCTCCAGACGGGGATCCCGCGAGGCGCCCAGCGCGACTTCAGCAACTCGCAGACGGATTCCGACTTCGCCCTGCAGATCGGATGGCGCTACTCGCTCTAGTGGCACCACACGGTTTCTCCGAAACACGTCATCCCCATCGACGCTTTGGCCTGTACGAGGACGCTACTGTTCGGGAGCACGATGCGACGCCACCGACGGGGGGAAGACTGATGTACGCGAAGACCGCACTGCGCCTGGCGCTGATTGCCCTTGTGCCGCTCACGGCTGTCTCTTCAGCCACCGCAGCCGAACCCAAGGACTCAACTGCGACCATCGTCGGATGGAACGTCTTCGGCAACAAGCGCAACGATCCCATCGACCGGGCAAAGGCGAAGCGCATCGCGCGCGGCATGTCGTGGATCGATGCCGAGGTACTCGTCATGACCGAGGTCAAGCCCCGGTGAGCCAAGGACTGGATCCTGCAAGAGCTCACTGCGCTCGACTGCGACTACAAGGCGATCGTTCATCCGCAGCAAGACGAGCGGCAACGAGAAGGACGCTGTCGGCCGACAGATTCATGTACTTCGCATCGACCCACGAGCTCAAGAGACAGGGGTCACACATCAACAAGGACGGCAGCATCGGCAACTTGCTGGATGGCTACGGGGTTTCGTCCCAGCACACGGAGGAGTACGTCGACGGCAGTCTGCGGCTGTTGCCGATCCACCAGGCGTACCGGCAGTCTCGTCGGTGGCTCGTAGCGAACGTGGCGGATCACCTTCCCATCAGCGGGAGGTTCGTCATCACGCGTGACGACGACTGATCGAAGAAAGGGCCAACTGGCCCGCTCTAGATGCCTCAGCCGAACGGGCTCGTGCACTCCGTGGGCGCGAAGACCGGCAACGTGGGGGCCGGCGTGCGGTGTTGCACGGCGCGGCGCGCAGGCCGCACGGGGGTCGCCACGCGCTTGGGCGCGACGGGCACGGGCTGGATCGAGGGCGCAGCGATCGAGCGGCGAATCACGGGCGCAGGCAAGGCCGGATCCACAGCAATGGCGTCCGACGCAGAGCCGTACACGGGATGCGCCACGGGCACGGGACCGTGGCAGCCAACAAGGAAGAGGAAGGCAACGCACAACGCGCTGCTCAACACCAACATCAGGAAAGAGTGTCTCATCGCTAACTCCGACGCTTCGGACACCGCACCACTTCCGTCATATGCACGTCACGTTCCGGCAGTGGCGCGTGCGGACGAGAAGCGGCTGAAGCGCGGACGAATGGGTGTTTGCGGGTCGTCCGATTCGTGGGCTGCGGACGAAAGGCCGTGATGCAGGATGAACACACGTTCATCCAGATCGACGCCGCGCAGGCGTTTGTTTCGTACCTACTAGGACGCGATCGGCAGGTTGATCGACTCGGGATCGACCACCAGGTCGCAGCCGTAGGTGTGGATCGTGATCACCGTCTCGTCCGTGCCGTTGTAGATACGGTGCACGTCGTCGAAGCCGGGCTGCACCGCGCAGGTGGCACCCGGCCCGAAACGATCGTCGGTGGTCTCTTCGGCTGCCCACTCGTCGTCGGCGTTCTTCTCGCAGTCGTAGCAGCACACGTTGGGCTGCCCCTCGTAGACGCCGACGGCGCCCCACGCCGAATGGCCGTGGATGACCGTGGTCTGGCCCGGCTTCCACACGAGTGCCAGGACCGTGAAGCGGTGCTCGGGATCGGCGTAGAGGACGTGGCGCACGTAGCGCTCGGCGCTCTCCTCGCGGTGGGCGGGGGCGAGCAGATCCTCGGTGGCCAGCAAGGGCCCAAGGGCTTCGCGGACCCGATCCGGAACGTCAACCGGATCGCTGGTCTCGACGATTCGTGTCACGGCCTCGGCGTAGGCGGCGACGGCCGGCTTGCAGTCCGGGTGCAGTCCGTACCCGGTGTCCGTGCATGGTGAGGCCTGGGGGGCGTCCGATCCCATGGGCGAATCCTCCGCGCCGGCTTCCCCAGAAGGCGACGCAGGGGTAGATCCTACCGGCTTCGGGACCTCGCGACCATTCGCCCGACGGGCGATCCGTTCAGATGCCTCAGGTATCGCATGTTCCCGGCGGGCAGGTGAGGTGCAGCGAGCGGCGCACGGGCGGCTGCGGCGCCTTCTGGCCCGGCAGGACGGGAACTGTGAGGCTCGAGGAACGCACGGCGCGGCGGCGCGGCGTCGCGCGGCGGACGACCGTGCGCTGGCGCGGCGTTGCGATCGAGCGTGTCGAAGCGGAGCGCCGCGTGCGGGTGTTGTTCGGCGTGGCGATGCGGCGCGGTGCGGGCGCCACCTGGGCGATCGGGCCGCGCACCGTCGGCGCCCGCAGCACGGGCACGGACGTCGTCGTGCGGGCGGGGGTGCGCGTACGGGTGACCGTGCGCGTACGCGGCTCGGTTCGCGGCGGTGTGATACGCGTAGGCGCGACCGGCTTCTGCGCGACGGGCCTCTGCGCAACCGCCTTGCGTGCTGCCGGCTTCTGCCGGGCGTCGATCCAGTTGCCCGGCAACGGCGGCACGTAGGTGCTCGTTCGCTTCGTGGGCGTCCGGGCCGGGCCGGAGACCGGCAGTGTGGCCTGGCGGACCGCGTCTTCGTGGCGCGCCGGCTTGCGGAAGGGCAGGGGCCTGGACGCGCGCGGCGCGACACGAGCGACCGGCGCACGCACCGGAGCCGGGCGGACGGCGCCGCTCGAGCTGCGCACCGACGGCGGCGGCAGATCACCCGCCTTGGCCGGCGCAGCGAGGGCCGCCAGGCAGGCGGTCGCAGTCGTGATTGCTGTCCACAGACGCATGTGCCGAGTCCCGTGTCCGTTACCTACCAGCCCACCGCGAAGTCAGCGTAAAGGGGGGCCCCACCGCTGGTTGCATCGGACTTCGACCATCCCTTCTGAACTGTTTTCCCCCCTGCTGCTGACGCCTCCCGCACACTCCGTATTCCGCGCAGACGCAAGTCCGGTTCCCCCGGGAGGTTCGGCCCGGGCCCACCGTGGCGCCCGGCGTGAGCCCGTGTTCGGGGGCACCTAACAGACCCGCCCGGCTTCGGTCACGGGCCGGTCGCGCGCCGGGACGTAGACTCTCGCCCGCCCCCGGAGATCCATGCGCCCCATCCTCTTCGACTTCGGCACGTTCGAGCTGTTCGGACACGAGATCCACCTCGCGGTCCGTAGCTACGGCACGCTCTTCTTCCTCGCCGTCCTCGTCGGCTGGTGGTTGTGCGTGCGGCTCGGCAAGAAGGTGTATCCGCATGCGCCGTGGTCGGTGATCTACCTGGGCAGCATCTTCGCCGGCGTCATCGGCGCGCGCGTGTTGAACGTGCTGATTTTCCTGCCCGAGATCATGCGCGGTGAGGAGAGCGTGCGCGGCCTTCTCATGGGGGGCGGGACCTGGCTGCCCGGCGTCATCGCGGGAACGCTGGTGCTCGTGCTGCTGAGCCGCAAGCACGGTCTCAAGCTGGGTGTGGTCACCAACGTCTTCTTCGTAGGCATACCGCTCGTTCATGCCATCGGCCGCATCGGGTGTCTGCTCGGCGGGTGCTGCTACGGCGGACCGACGGACGTGCCGTGGGCGATCACGTACGAAGACCCGCTCGCGTATCAGCACAACGGAACCCCCGTCGGCACGGCGGTTCACCCCACGCCGCTCTACGAGGTCGCGGCCGAGATGTTCAACTTCGTGATTGTCTGGTCCTTGTGGAAGCGCAGCCCGCGCCCGTGGGTGATTCCCGTGACGTGGGCGCTGCTCTACGGCGCGCAGCGATTCGTGATCGAGTTCTTCCGCGGCGATCCGCGCGGCGAGTACGGCGCCTTCCACTCGAGCCAGTGGATCTCGCTCGCAATGATTCCCGTGATGGGCTTCATCCTCTGGAAGCTGCGGCCGCTGACGGGGGCGCCGCCGATCGAGTCGCCGGACACGCCCGCGGCCTCCTAGGCGAGCGCGCGTTCCCGGTAGAGCGCCTCGCAGGAGTGGCGCTCCACCTTGCCGGAGCTCGTGCGCGGGATCCGCCGTACGAACACGACGTCGTCGACCGCCACGCCGCAACGCGCGAGCACCCACCGCTTGATCGCAGACTGGGCATGTTCGTCGCTGCCAACGTTGCCGCGTCGAACGGCCAGCACGACCACCCGCTTGCGGTCGCCGACATGCGCCGTGAACGCATGCGTGCGGCCCGGGCGAATGGACTTGACGTCTTCCAGCGCGGCGCCGATGTCGTGTGCGTAGTAGTTGCGGCCGTCCACGATGAGGAGGTCCTTGCTGCGGCCCGTGACGTAGAGCCGTCCCGCTTCGTCGACGCAGCCGAGGTCCCCCGTGCGCAGCCACCCGTCCTCGAGCAGTGAACCGGTTCTGTCCGCATCCAACAGACCGGGCGTGACGCTGGACCCGCGCAGCTGGATCTCGCCGACGTCGCCGTCGCCGGCGATGCGCAACGCGAAGTCCCCGAGCGGCCGGCCGACGGACACGACCTCCGTGCCGTCCACCCGTCGCGTGGCGACTGCCTCGCCGTGGGTGTGCGCCGTCACGATGAGGCTGGCCTCAGCGAGCCCGTACACGGGGATGAGCGCGCGTGGATCCAGCCCCCAGGGTTCGAACGCTTGCGTGAACCGCGCGAGCGTCTGCGGTCGCACGGTCTCTGCCCCGACGAGCAGTCGCTCGACGCACGAGAGGTCGACGGCATGGTCGTTCAGGAACTGCTCCTCGTAGCGCTCCACGCAGCGGTCGAGCGCGAAGCTCGGACACGTCGAGACGCGCGAGCGCTCGCGGCTCATCGTCTCGAGCCACGTGAGCGGCCGCATGAGGAAGCGCATTGGCTGCAGCACGCGCATCAGGCGCGGACGAACGGCGAGCGACGAGAGCCACGTGCCGACCAGGCCCATGTCGTGGCTCATCGGTACCCACGTGACGAGCGCTTCGTCCGCACGCCGCGCACCGGCCTCCACCACGAGCTGCACGTTGGCGGCCAGGTTCGCGTGCGTGAGGCAGATGCCTTTGGGTCGCGTCGTGCTGCCCGAGGAGAACTGCACCAGGGCGACGCCCTCCTGCACAGGTCTCTCCGCCGCGCGCTCGACGGACGCGACAAACGCCGCGCGTGCTTCCGGTGACTGGCCGAAGGGGGTCGTCGGTAGCGAGAGCGGTACGGTCCGGCGGTGGAGCAGGGCGAGAAACGTGACGAGCGACGCAGCATCGTTGCCGAGCGTGACGGGGACGCGGTCGCCGGGTTGTGCGTCCAGCGCCCGGGCGCGTGCGTGGACGCGCTCCCACAGCGTGCGCCACGAAATCAGCGGACCGTTCCCGAACGCGACGCCGTGGCCTTCCGGCGCGTCACGCAGCGACTCGATCAGGTCCGGCAGCGTCTGGAACACGAAGCTCCTAGTCGAGGACGGGAATGTCCTGCGTCAGTTTTCCGTCGATGCGCTCAAAGATGTCTTCGAGCGAGGTGCCGGTAATTGTCAGGCCGTGGTTCTTGAGGCCGGCCACGGCCCGCGTGGGGTCGGGTTGCCGCTGGATGATCGCGAGCACCTCGTCGGCCAGCTGCTCCGTCCCGCATGGCCAGCTCTGGGTCGTGGCCTCGATGCCGTCCATCCACGCGTGCACGTGAACGATGGCGCCCACGTCCGGAAGTGCTTCGTAGACCTTCCAGTGCTCGATGGCGTCCACGGAGACGCGCCCCGTCTTGTCGGTGCCGGGCGGGACCGACAGGCGCAGCGCAGCGCGTGCCGGGTCGTAGCCCGTGACGAGGAAGAGGTCGCTGCCAATGTGCTTGAGATCGCCCTTGTTCACGCCGCGGCCGCTCATCCAGAACGAGTTCTCATCGCGGCGCACCGAGAGGTTTCCGTAGGAGAGCTGCTTGATGCCGAAGACCTTGTGCAGCATGCGCATGTCGCGTTCGCTCAGCAGCGCGTTGAGATCGAAGACGCTCGGGAGCAGGTTCATTCCCGCGAGCGTGCGACCGAACGCCATCAACGCGCGGGCCGCCTCGTCGCCTTCGTGTAGCGCCGGGGGCAGGTCCTCGACGAGGTCGTTCTCGATCACGACGCGCGCTTCTGCGAGCGGCGTGACGAAGTCGGCGATCGACTCGCCCAGCCCGTTCGCATCGGACTCCGCGCGGAAGCCGAGCTCGGGTGTTACGTAGTACGCCTGCCCGCCGTGCTTGCCTTCGCGCACGCGGTGAATGACCACGTTGGACATCGTCTTGACCAGCAGGCCGTAGCTCGCGTTGCGCAACGCCTCGCGGTCGTCCCACCCGTCACCCGAGTCGCTGTCCACGAGCGAGGCGACGAAAACCGATGCGTCGGGGCGAAGGTAGTGGCTGCGAGGGTTCGCTGCGTCGGTGAGGTTGAACACGAGATCGACGTTGCCGCTGTCCACGCATTCGTGACCGCGGGCCGTGAGCGCCGAGCGGATGTCCGCCGCGAGCGGCTCCGAGGCCGCGCTGCCATTGCCGCCGGCGAACGCGAACCTCATGACGCGCCCTCCCGGCTCGCGGTCGCCGCTACCGCGCTCTCGACGAGCGTTACGAAGTCGGCGAAGCGGATGCCCACGAGGCCTGCAACCTGCTCCTGCGGGATCTCGATCTCGAAGCGATCCTCGATGTCGAGCAGGAGCGTGAGCAGCGCCTGGCTGTCGAGACCCAGCTCGTGGCCGAGGCGATCGTCGTCGGCGACGGAACGCAGATCGATTTTGGCGTTCTCCCGCACCATCCGTTCGAGGTCGTCGCGCACGCTCATCCCTCGGGAGAGTACCGGGTCACGCGAGCAACCGCACGCGCAAGGCGGCCGGGAGCACGTCGACCCGGATCTCGTGGGCATCGTCGAACAAGCACTCCCCGTCTGCGTGGACCGGGACCGCGGGGTCCGGGCGCAGGTGCAGGGTCCGCATCTGGCCGGTGGTGACGCCCGGCGCCCCCAGGTGCTTGCCCCGCCGCGCGCGGCGCATCAGGCCCAGTAGCCGCGTGCGAGCGAAGATCGACGCGGCGCAATAGTCGAGGACGCCGTCGTCCACACGAGCATCAGGTGTCAGCCGGTACCCGCCACCGGTCGAGTGGCTGTTCCCGAGGCTTAGCACGGAGAGCCGCTCGGCGAACGGCTCGTCGTCGATCGTGCCCACGAAGTCCCACGACCGGCGCCCGAACAGAACGGTTGCCAGCGCGGCGAGGGTGTATCCGATGCGCGGACCGAAGGTCACCGCCTTCGCGACGCGGCCCTCGAGGCCGATGCCCAGCGAGTTGACGAAGATGTCCGGTACGTCTGCGTCATTGATGAAGACCCGCCCGACGTCGAGTGTATCGGTCGGGTGCTCGGACAACGCGCGAGCCACGTCGTTGCCGTGGCCAAGCGGCAGCACCCCGAGGACCGGTCGCTCGTCCTTGGTTCCTTCGGTGAGGAGACCTGCGGCCACGCTTCGGATCGTGCCGTCACCGCCGGCCGCGACGACCATGGACGCGCCGTCGTAGGCGGCGTCTTCGGCACTCATTGCCCCTTCCATCCACATGTCCGTTTCGATCACGGTGGCGGATCGAGCCAGGTCGTGTCCGAGACGTCGCCACGCCTCGGCATGACGCTGGTTCAGGATGACGGTGACGGGCGGCGCTTCGCTCACAGCGCGCGGGATTCTATCGTGATGCCATGGAGCCCGAGATCCGCGTCGCACAGGAGCATGAGTTACCGGATGTGCGCCGCTGCTACGACCGCAACGAGTACCGTGGGCCGATCGAGGATGGCGACGTGGTGCTGGTTGCTGTCGCGGACGACGACGTGGTCGCAGCCGTGCGTCTGGTCGACAAGTACGACTGCCTGACGCTGCGCGGGATGTTCATGGACGCGCACTACCGTCGGCAGGGGCTCGGCACGCGGATGCTCCACGCCTTCGCCGACCTGATCGGCGATCGCGCGTGCTGGCTCGTCTGCTACGCCGACCTGCCTGCGTTCTACGGACAGATCGGGTTCGAGCCGGTTGCCGACGAAGACGCGCCTGAGTACCTGCAGGAGCGCGCGGCCGCGTACCGCGAGGAGCACGGGCCGCAGGTGATCATGCGGCGGCCGGGGCGGTAGGACCTGCGAGGGCCGATCATTCGCGCCTGCGGCGCTCAGGTCGCCCCTGCACCGCGGCGACCGCCGACGATCGCGGACCCGCGTGCGCCGCCCAGGGATCGATGTAGGGGCAACCCGAGTCCCGAAGGGCCGAGTGGTCGGCCCGCTCACTTGCCGGTGACGACCGCATCCGCCTTGGGCACCAGCGGCGGCGTGTTCTTCACCGTCGTGCGATCCAGCAGCAGGATGAGCGTGTAGATCGCGGTCACGTAGACACGCTGCTGCTCGACATAGCCGGACATCCGCATGCCGGGGAGCTTCTTCGTGTCGCACGTGACGCCGGGGGAGGTGTGCTTGCAGCAGCAGTTGAAGTTGCCGTCCTCCTGCTGGTGGTCGAGGATGCGGCGGAAGAAGATGCCGCGAAAGCGCTTCCAGGCCGCGTCGCCGCGCACGCGGCACGCCAGCGCGCTGTACTGGAGCGCCATGCTGGCGGACCCGTGGCCCTCCGACATCGCCTCGGGGTTCTTGTCGATGGCGGCGATCGCCTTCTCGACGACGGGATCGCCAGGCTTGGCGCCGGCACAGTGGAGCGCGAACACCGCACCGCCTGTGCGCGCGACCTCGATGTCGCCGCCCATCGCGCCCCCGCGCCCGCCGTGCTTCTGGCTCGGGTCGTAGGGGAACGTGCCGTCGCCGTTCTGGGTCTTGGCGAAGAACGCAGTTGCGCGGTCAGCGGCCTTCGACTTCTTGTTGCCCAAGATGCGGTGCGCTTGGCCGAGGCCCGCCAGCGCGCAATGGGAAGCGGCCAGCAGCGTGCCGGGATAGCCCTGCGAGCCGCCGCCCGGCTTGGGGATCTGGATGGGGGGGAGACCCATGCCCGGGCGCGAGGCGTCGTCGTGACCCCAGCCGCCGTCTTCCTGCTGCGAGGCTTCGAGCACGCGCACGATCGAGCGGAGCTCCTTCTTGGCCGCGCTCTTCTTCTTCCCGCGCGCGGCGGCTTCCGAGAAGAAGTGCGCGGCCTGCGACAGCGTCCACGTGTATTGCGCGGTGCGCATGCCCATGCGGTCCGGCATGCCCGGATGCAGGCCGCCGGGACGCTTCTTTTTCTCGGCCTTCTTGCGTTTCTTGTCGTCGCGCTCGTAGAGCCGGGCGACCTCCTCGGCATAGCGCGAGAGCTCGGCCCAGATGCGGTCGATCTGCTTCTTGCGGGACGGCAGCTTCTTGCCGTCCCCACGGTCCTCCGCGATGAGGTACGCCCAGCCCGCGACGCCCCAGGCGTAGTGCTTCCGCGGTGAGCCGCCGGCCTGCATCTTCCACAGCTCGTCGTCGAGGTAGGCGAAGGCCTTCTTGATCGCCTTGTCACGCTCCTTCGCCGTTACGTCCGCGGCGACTTGCGGCGTGGACTCGTCCTCCGCCGCAGCGGGGTGCTGCAGCATCCATGCGAGCAATGCGATTGCGAGACCCCACCTGCGCATGATTCGGATCGTACCTCCCCAGGGGTGCATGGCCGCCCGGTATGGTTGGGAACGTCGAACGGGAGCTGAACTCATGCGCAAACCCCTCGGGCTGCCTCCGGGCAGCGTGCGCGCTCTGTTGCTGTTGGGGCTGGTGGCCCGCGCGGTGCTCGACCTGCGGGCGACGGGCAACATCGCGAACTGGTTGCTGGCCGCGATCGTCATGTCCGCGGCGGCCTACTTCAGCGGCCGTTCCGCCGCCAACAAGGGGACGCCCGGCGTGCCCGACGAGCCGGTGCGGCGAACGCACCCGTTGGGCCTGCCCGCGGGCACGGTGCGCACGTTGTTCCTGCTGGGCGCCGCCTACGGGGCCTGGCTGTTCTTCCAGGAGTGGCGCCCCGGCAAGGCGGACACGGCCGTGTTGTGGATCCTCGGTGCGTTCGGCGTCGGTGTCCTCGCGCGCTTCCTGCTGACACGCGCCCAGCGTCCGCCGGATGCCGGCACCCATTGGGTCTGGCACCTCCAGGCCCTGACCGTGCTGCTTGCGCTCGGCGGTCTCATCGCGATCGCGGCGACGGGGAAGAGCGCCGACGTGCCGGCGTGGGTCGAGCCTGTGCTCGCGGCAGGCAGCGTCTACTACTTCGCGACGCGCTGACCCTTCGACAGGCTCAGGACCTTGCGGCCGCGAGCCGTTCGTCGGCTTCGCTGCGAGCGACGTGCAGCGGCGTGCGGCTTTCGTACCGCGCGCGCTCCACCACGTTGCGCACGCGCTCGCCCATGGACTCGATCCGCGCGTCGGCCTGGTCCGCCTCGCCCAGGGCTGCGGATCCGCCGGCGATCACGGCGCCCGCATTGGCGAGGAAGTCCGGCACGTACACGATGCCGCGCTCGTCCAGCACGTCCGCGACGTCGTCGTCGGTCAACGGGTTGTTGGCGCCCCCGCACACGACGCGACACCGCAATCGCGCGACGCGCGCTTCGTCCAGCACGCCACCGGCAGCGCACGGTGCGAAGACGTCGCACCGCACGTCGTAGATCGCATCGGGAGCCACCGTCTCGAACTCGTCGCTCGGCTCGAGGTCGGACGCGATCACGCGTACGCCGTCGGCTGCGAGCATGCGGGCGAGCGGCATTCCCACCGCGCCCAGGCCCTGCACCGCGACGGTGCGCGGCTCGATGATCGCCTGCATCGCGACGCGGACTCCGCGCGCCGTCGCCTCGCCGAGGCCCACCGTGCACGCCAAGTGCTGCGTGTGCTTGCGGAGGTTCGCTTCGTCCTCGGCCGTGAAGCCCATGTCGGGGCCACAGTGGTAGCGGCCGCCGAGCGACTCGATGAAGGCGCCCAGGGCCTGAACGGCGGCCGCACGGTCCGCTGGGGGGGCCACGAGAACCGTCTTCGCCCCGCCCGCCCCGAGGCCCGCCATCACGACCTTGCGGGACATGGCGCGGGCCAGGCCCAGGGCATCGTCCAGGGCCGCTTGTTCGCTCTCGTAGGGGCGAATTCGGATGCCTCCGAAGGCCCTGCCTTGGATCAGGGCATGCAGGGCCACGAAGGCCACGGTGTCCCCGCAAGGGATCCGATGGACCTCGTCGAACCCGGGGCAGTCGATTCGGCTCACGGCCCAGAACATAGGGGGAATGCGGCGGCTCGCCCGGCGTTCCTCCGACGACATGGCCTCCATCCTGACCCCCCGCACGCGGCTGCTCGTCCGGCTCCTCGTGGGCGGGGCCGTGGTCCTGGGGGGCACGGGGGCCTTCCTTCTCGGCAGCGACGGCTCCAGCGCCGCCGCCGCCGTCGCGCTGACGGTCCACATCGCGGCCGGCGTCCTCCTCATTCCGGTGTTGCTCGCCTTCGCGTTGCCACACGCCTACGCGGTACGGCGCTTGTCGCCCAAGATCCGCTTCACAGGGTTCATCGTGCTGTCGGTTGCTCTCACGGTGTCCGTCACGGGTGTCGTGCCGCTGTTCGGCGAGGCGGCAACGCCGGAACCCCTGCGCCTCACGCACGTGCTCACGGGCTTCGTGATGATCCTGCTCTACGCGGGGCACCGAAGCCGGGGCCGGAACCCGATGCCGCTGCGCCGGTTCGCGCGTGGGGTCGGCATGCTGTTGATGATGGGCATCCTGCTCGACCTGTGGGAGCGAGGCGATGTGCAAGGGCCGACGGCGCAGGCCCAGGTCTCGCTCGCCCCGGCGGAAACGCGAACCGTGCACGGCGGCTACGCCGACATCGACGCGATCGACGACTCCGCGACGTGCGCCGACTGCCATCCCGTGATCACGGACGAGTGGAGCCGGAGCGCGCACCGCCACGCCTCCATGACGAATCCCTTCTACAAGGGCACCATCCAGCAGATGCGCGAGCGCTATCCGCTCGAGAGCACGCAGTGGTGCGCCGGGTGCCATGATCCCGCCCTGCTTCTCACCGGCAAGATGGACGACCCGGACCTCGACTTCGAAGGACGCGAGGCGCAGGTCGGCCTGAGCTGCGTCGCGTGCCACGCCATCGAGGTTCGCGGGCACGAGGGCAATGGCGCCTACGACTTCCTCCAGCGTCGCACGTACGCCTGGGAGCACCATGCCGACGAACGCGTTCGCAAGGCGCACGGCGTCCTCCTCCGCTTCAAGCCCGAGGCCCACGTGGCGAGCCTTAGCCCCAAGGGCATCGACTCGAGCGAGTTCTGCGCCACGTGCCACAAGGCCGAGGTGCCGCCGGAGATCAACAACTGGCACTGGCTGCGCGCGCAGAGCGAGTACGACGCATGGCACGCGAGCGGCGTGTCCATGAACAACTCACGCTCGTTCTATCACCCGCCGGCCGCGCGCAACTGCCAGGACTGTCACATGCACAAGGTCGTGGATCACCGCGACCCGACGGCCGACGCGAACGGCATGGTGAAGAGCCACATGTTCGCCGCTGCGAACACCGCGCTGCCGTATCTGCGCGGCGACACCGAGATGATCGAGCGCATCACGGACTTCCTGCGCACCGCGTGTCGCATCGACGTGACCGCACTCGAGATCCCCCAGTCCGACGGCAGCGCCGACCCCGTGCTCCTCGCAGCGGGGGAGACCACGGTGCTGAAGCCCGGTGCCGAGGTCGAGGCACATGTCGTCGTGCGCACCCTGGGCGTGGGGCACCGCTTCCCCGGCGGCACGATCGACTCGAACGAGGTCTGGGTCGAGTTCACGGCCCGCATGGGCGACGATGAGCCCTTCTATCGCTCGGGCGCGATCGACGCCGAGACAGGCATCGTCGACGAGACCGCGGAGTTCTACCGGGCCTACGCCATGGACAAGAATGGCAAGCGCGTCGTCAACCGCCTCGGCCCTGACATCCGCACGCGGGTGTACGCCAAGACGATCCCGCCGGGGGCCGCCGACGTAGTCCGCTACCGCTTCCGGGTCCCCGAGGGCGTTCAAGGCCCGCTGCGGCTCACGGCGCGCCTGCGCTATCGCAAGTTCATGCGCCAATACGTGGACGCGCTCTTCCCGGACAGCAAGATCCTGAAGCACATCGGGATGGACGGGAAGATGCACGACGTCGACCTGGAGAAGCTGCCCGTGGTCGACATGACGGAGACGGAGCTGGCGTTCTCCGTCGGTGAGACGACCAAGCCCGCACAGATCGATGAGCCGTACCTCCGCGTCAACGACCTCGGCATCGGCTATCTGCTTCAGAAGGACTTCGTACGCGCCGAGCGCGCCTTCCGGCGGGTCACCGAGCTCGAACAGGACTACGCCGACGGCTGGGTGAACCTCGCGCGCGTGCTCTTCGAGCGCCGGAAGTTCGGTGAGGTCAAGCACGCGCTGAAGAACGCTCTGATACTCAAGCCCGGCTTCCCCAAAGCGATCTACTTCCAGGGCGAAGCGGCACGCGCCGAGCTGCGCTTCGAGGACGCCGCACGGGCCTACCGCGAGGTGCTGCGGACGTTCCCGGAGGACCGCGTGGTCCTGAAGCGTCTCGCGCTCGTCCTCTCCGAGGACCTCGAGCGGCCGAAGGAAGCGCTGCCCGTGATCGAGCGGTCCCTCGTCATCGACAAGGCCGACCCCGAGGTGTGGTTCATCGCGATCACGGCGTACAAGCAGCTGGGCGACGCCGAGAAGCTCGAAGAGGCACAGGAGAAGTACCGCTTCTACCGGCGCGACGACACCGAGTGGCAGCGCCGCGGCATGTACCTGAACGCCGACCCGAACCTCGACCGGCTGGCGGAACCGATCCACATCCACCGCCAGAAGTAGAGAGCCCGGCTCACATTGCATGCTGTATCCTGCCGCGTCCAGCGGGAGGACCACCGTGAGCGAAGTCGTCAAGCCCAGCGTCGGGAGCATCGTCTGGTGCGACCTGACGCTCGAGGAAGCCGAGAACGTGCGGGACTTCTACGCCGGCGTCGTCGGCTGGAAGATCAACGACCACGACATGGGCGAGTACGCCGACTACGAGATGATCGCACCCGGATCCGGCGAAGCGGTCGCCGGCATCTGTCATGCGCGCGGAACCAACAAGAACCTCCCGCGCGAGTGGCTCGTGTATGTCCAGGTCGAAGACGTCGAGACCAGCGCGGCGCGGTGTCTCGAGCTCGGTGGACGCGTCCTGAACGGGCCTCGCAAGATGGGCGACAAGGACTTCTGCGTGATCGAGGATCCCGAGGGAGCCGTCCTCGCGTTGATCTCCGGCTGACCGGACCCGCGCACCGTGCGCATCGACGACCTGGACTACGACCTGCCGCCCGAGCGCATTGCGCAGGAGCCCGCCGCGCAGCGCGAAGACGCCCGGCTGCTCGTGTTGGATCGCGAGACCGGCGCGATCCAGCACCGCGGCATCCGCGATCTGCCCGAGCTCCTGCGCGAACACGACCTGCTCGTCGCCAACGACACCCGTGTGCTGCCCGCGCGCCTGCACGCCACGCGCTACACGGGGGGACGCGTCGAGCTGCTGCTGCTCGAACCCGATCCGCGGGATCCCCACGCATGGCACGCCCTGACGCGCGCGGGGGGAACCCTGCGGTCCGGCGAGGCCCTCAAGGTCGGAGACGATCTCGGGGTGCGACTCCTCGCCAATCTGGGTGGCGGTCGCTGGCGTGTGGCCGGCATCGAGTCCGACATCCCCACGGTGATGGCGCGCTGCGGACAGATGCCCCTGCCGCCCTACATCCGGCGCGAGGCGGACGATGCGCGGGAGTCGCTGGACCGCAAGCGCTACCAGACCATCTATGCGCGCAACGAAGGCGCAGTGGCCGCGCCTACGGCCGGGCTGCACTTGACGCCTGACCTGCTTCGGGCGCTGGAAGAGCGCGGCGTCGGCTATTCGTTCCTGACGCTGCATGTCGGCCTGGGGACCTTCGAGCCGGTGCGCACCGAGCGACTCGAAGACCACGACATGCACGAGGAGCGATTCACGATTCCCCCGGCGACGCACGACGCGATCCATGGCGCGAAGCGAACGGACGGGCGCGTCGTGGCGGTCGGCACGACGACGGTACGCGCGCTGGAAGCAGCGGCACTCGGCGACTTCGGCCGCACGAAGCTGCTGATCCAACCCGGCTTCGAGTTCCGCGTCGTCGACGCGATGCTGACGAACTTCCACCTGCCGGGGTCGACACTCATCGCGCTGGTGGCCGCGTTCGCCGGGCTCGAGCCCGTGCTGGCGGCCTATCGCGAGGCGGTCGGCGAGGGGTATCGCTTCTACTCGTACGGCGATGCGATGCTCCTGATCTAGGATCCGATCGTGAGCGACCGGTTGACGATCGTCCGAGACACCGCCGCCGCGCACGGCTTCGAGGTCGTCGGCGTGACGAGCGCGGACCCGCTGCAGGACGCGCTGAAGGCCCTGGAGGGCTGGAGTGACGCAGGCCACGCGGCGGAGTTGGGCTACATGACGCGCAATCCGCCGGAGCGCGCCGATCCGCGCACGCTGCTCAAGACCGTGCGGTCGTTGATCAGCGTGGCCGTGAACTACTGGACCCCCGCGCCCGCGTTCGAGCACGAGAACCGCTACGGCCGTGTCGCGCGTTACGCCTGGGGCCGCGACTACCACGACATCGTCCTGCCGAAGCTCGACGCCCTGGGCGCGGACCTCGCTAAGCAGCTCGGCAGCAGCGGCAAGGTGCGCACGGCCTGCGACTACTCGCCACTTCTGGAGCGCGCGGCGGCCGTGCGCGCAGGGCTCGGGTTCTTCGGGAAGAACACATGCCTGCTCATGCCACGGCGGGGATCGTGGTACTTCCTCGGCGAGATCCTGTTGGACGTGGAACTGCCCGGTACCGAGCCGGAAGAGACGGATCACTGCGGGACGTGCATGGACTGCGTCGTGGCCTGCCCGACGGACGCGTTCGTCGAGCCCTTCGTCCTGGATGCACGCAAGTGCATCTCGTATCTCACGATCGAGCACCGCGGCATCATCGCGAGCGAGCTACGCGAAGCGATGGGGGCGTGGGTCTTCGGCTGCGACGACTGCCAGGACGTGTGCCCGTTCAATCGCTTCGCTGAGCCCTCGGTCTGGCCCGAGCTCGGTCCGGATGCCGGCGTCGGGCAGCGGTTGGATCTGGTCGAGTCGCTCGGGATTGCCGACGAGGAGACGTTCGAGGCGCGCTTCGCCGCCACGCCGCTCTCGCGGCCGGGACGCGCGGGGCTGTTGCGCAATGCCTCCATCGCCGCGCGCAACGTGGGCGCACTCGAAGCCGTTCCAGCACTGGAGGTGTGCTGTCGCGATGCGGAGCCGGTGATTCGCGGTCATGCGCTCTGGGCGCTGGCCGGGCTTGACGCGGCGCGCGCGCGGCGGATCGCGGAGGACCTGGTGGGCCGCGACGCGAGCGCGTTCGTCCAGTTCGAGGCCGAGCAGATCCTGGACGGGATCGTCTAGATGCCGGCCGCCTCCGTGGTCCTTCCGGTTCGAAACGGCATGCCGTGGCTGCCGGAGACGCTCGACTCGCTGGTTGCGCAGACATTCGAAGACTTCGAAGTCCTCCTGCAGGACGACGGGTCGACGGACGAGACCCTTGCATGCATGGAGGCCTACGCCGCGCGAGACGCGCGGTTCCTCGTCGAGTCACGCGCGGCCGCGGGGGTCGCTGCGGCGGTCAATCGGGCGCACGAACGGGCGCGGGCCGCGCTGCACGTGCGCATCGACGGGGACGACGTCGCCCACCCCGAGCGCCTCGCCAAGCAGGTCGCCTTCGCGCAAGCCAATCCTGATGTCGGCTACTTCGGTTGCTGCGTTGCGTTCTTCCCCGAGGAGGCGATGGGGGAGGGCCTGCGCCACTACGAGGCGTGGAACAACGGCTGCGTCACCCACGAGGAGGTCTTCGCCGACCGCTTCGTCGAGCTTCCGATCGCCAACCCGTCGGTCGCCATGCGTGCCGATGTGTTGCGTGAGGTCGGCGGCTACGCACACGGTGACTTCCCCGAGGACTACGACTTCTTCCTGCGTTGCGCGGCGGCCGGCGTGCGTTTCGGCAAGGTCCCGGAGGTGTTGCTTCGCTGGCGCGACCATCCGGAACGTGCGACGCATCTCGACGAGCGCTATTCGCTCGCGTCGTTCTTCGAACTGAAGGTGCGGCACATCGCGCCGCTCCTGGAGCGGGACGGGCGCCCGCTTTCCATTGCAGGCGCCGGACCCGACGGCAAGCGCTGGGCGCGGCGGTTGCGTGAAGCGGGCTTGGACGTTCAGTACTTCCTGGACGTCCATCCCGGTCGCGTCGGTCAGACCATCCACGGCGCGGTTGTTTGCGGATACGAAGACATCGAACGACTACGTACGTGTTTCGTTCTTGCCGCCGTCGGCAAGAGAGGCGGGCGCGAGCAGGTACGCGAGCGATTGTCGGCCGCGGGCTTCGAAGAGGGTGTAGGCTTTGTATGTGTCCAGTAGCCTCACTCGTCGGCAGCGCTTACGCCGGCGCGCCGATGCGATCACGACGAGGCTGCTTTACGGCGACGAGCCGCGCATCGATCTCGACATTGCGATGAACGCGCTGCACGACTGGGTCGAGCGCGTGATGCCGGACCGGCTGGCGCTCTTCGAGATGATCTACATGGCGCGCTGGGAGCGCTTGCGTGACCAGGGCTGGGAACGCGACCGACCGTATCTCTAGCCCGCATGATGTCGCGGGGCACACAAGGTGCCCCCCTACAGCAACAGGTGTACGTACGTCCTTGGGCTGTAGGGAGGGGCCTTGTGCCCCTCCGCGCCGTCCAAGAGCGCATCAAAGATGACCCAATGCCTCGCGCAACGGCCCGCACGTGCCGCCGTGGGCCGCGACCCCGGCTCGCTCGTAGTCCAGCGTCCGCGGGCTCGGAACGAGATGCGTCTTGCAGCCCAGCAGCGCGGGCAATGCGAGGTCGAGCTCGTAGACGTCGCCGATGACCAGCGTCTCGGCGGGCGCGGTGTCTGTCTCTTCCCAGATCGACTGCAGCGCGTCGAAGTAGAGCCCGCGCCGCGCGTAGACCGGTCGCTGCCAGCCGTCGATCGAGACCGTCTCGGGTACGGAAAGGAAGCGTGCGTGCCCGGCGTGGCGATCCGGGTCGGCAACGATGAACTTGCGCGCGTTGCCATGGAGCCGGATGCCATCGCGCCCCGCCGGGGCGAGTCGATCGAGCTTCGCGGATACCGTGCCGGAGTCGGAGTTCGTGACGACATGCAGGCCCACGCCGGCTGCGGTCAGCGCCTCGACCACCTCCTTCGTCTCCTCCTTGAACGCCGTCTCGGTGAAGCGGTAGTTCTCCTTGAAGAGCCGCTCGGTCTCGGCGTCGTCGAGCTGGGGCGCAACGAGCGGGCCGACCGCCGTCGCAAGCAGGTAGAGATCCACCGGCGGCGCCACCATGCGCCCGCCGATCACCATGCCGTGATCGCTCGGGGCCGCGAGCACCTTGCGCTCCCACGTGCTCCACGCGTCATCGACATCCGGCACACCAAGCAAGGATGCGAGTCCAGCCTTGTAGCCACGCAGGAAGCCCTGCGCCTCGATCTCGACGTCCGTACACGTACCGTCGAAGTCCAGGACCACGGTGCGAATGGTCATCGGCTCTCCCCGCCCGCGGAGACCATACCCGGAAACGGAGAGCGGCTGCCTACCGGAAGAAGCGCTCGTAGCGGTAGCGGACCTGCAGGCTCAAGGTCATGAGCGCCGTCGCGTACACGCGGCCCCCGTCCTTGCCCCACGGCCCTGCCGGGTCCCACGAACCCTTGTACGTGCAGACGTCTCCGTCCGTGCGTTGGGTGGCTGTGACCGCCTTGTCCAGGTCCTGCGCCCAGCGCTCCCAATGCGAGCCGCCCGCCTGATGTGTCGCGAGCGTGCCGTAGTACCAGTAGTACATGTCGATGCGCCCGGTCGCCTTCTTCCACAGCGGCGGCAGCTCGTCGAGCAACGTCAGCCCCTTGCGTATGACCTCGCTGGTTGCCGGATTCGTGCCCGCGGTGATCTGCGCCCAGATCGCCGCCGCCGTCATGGCTTCGGATGCTTCCCCGGGGAACGCGTCGATCTCCTCTTGGGGACGCGCAGGACCGGTCCCGCGCGTGACGTACCCCGCGCGCCCGTTGCTCGTGTCCGTGATTTTCTCCAGCCACGCCCGTACGCCTTTGAAGGCGTTCTCGTCGATCGAGAGGGGGGCGGGCTTTCCCTGGCGGATGCTGTTGGCGTTGATCAGTGCCGCGCTCTTGAGCGCGGTCGTCATCCACGCGGTGACGGACGTGTCGTTGTCGCCCGGCTTGATGCCGTAGCGCCATGCGAAGTACGGGTTGCGCGCGAGCGCGACGAAGTCGAGACAGCGCTGGGCGGAGCCCTTGAAGATCGGGCTCCCCGTCATGCCGTAGGCCTCGACCATGGCGAGCGCAGCCATCGCGTGGTTGTAGACGTACTGCATCGTGTTGCGAGCGCCGAAGCAACCCTCGGGATCCTGCACGTTTTTCAGGTACCGCAGGCCCCGCGAGACGACCTTGGCGTAGGGGTGTCTTCCGCGGTTGGTGTAGCCCTCGCTCAAGAAGGCGCTCAGCGCCAGCCCGGTGACGCCCACGTCGTAGAGCGGCTTGCCGGCGCCCTGCGGCACCTTGGACTCGTCGGCAATGACCTTGCCGTCGCACCAGCGTCCGAAGTCCCGGGCCTGCCAGCTGCCGTCGGCCGCTTGATGGGCGCCCAGCCAGGCCAGCGCAAGCTCTACCGCCTTGCTCGCACGGCGCTGCGCGTCGGTCTCGTCCTGGGGACGCCGGATGCCGCGCGACCGGAACGCGGATCGCTCCAGCGACGGGTGGTCGCGGATCCCTACGTTCACCCCGGGCGCCTCGTCCTCTTCGTCGACGATGACGGGCTCTTCGATGACTTCTTCGAGGACCTCTTCCTCGATGATCGTGCCCATCGCCGGCGCGACGATGCGGACCTGCGGAAACACGCCGTCCGCAGGCAGGTCGGCCTGCGGCGCGTCGGGATCCAGACTCTGCTGTTCGATCCGAACGAAGACGTTGCCGGGTCGCTCGCGCGTGACTTCCGCGGCGAGCCAGGCCGCATCCCCGATCGTGTCCCGCGGCATCGCGGCACCCTCGAAGGTCAGGCGCGTGCCGCCGGCGCGGAGCACGAGATCCACGAGTTGTACGACGAAGCCGGTCGATACCGCACCGCCCTTCGGCGGCGGAGCCACGATCTCGTAGCTCGTCTCCCGGCGCTGCTCGATGGGCGTCTTCTGGAGCGCCGCCCAGACCGCACGCAGGTCCGTGGGGCCTCGCTCGGTCTTGAAGACCTTGATGCGCCGCACCCTCTTGCGCGTGATCCCGTCGAGGCCGGGTCCGCCGCGATCCTTCGGCAGTTCCGTCAGGATCGCGCCCGCCTTCTTCGTGGTCCGCGTCACGGCACGGAAGGCGATCTTGTAGATCTTCACGTCCGGGTGCGCACAGGTCTGCATGATCCACTGCACGAACTTCCACGGAACCGTGCGGTCGATCTCGAGCACGGCGTGCAGCGCGCTCGCTCCGTCGACTTCCTCCCACTTCGGGCCGCGTCGTTTGCACTCTGCTACGAGCCCGTCGTGGAGAGCGCGCAGGCTGAGCGGTGTTGCGTCGTCACCCATCGTGAGGACGCCTCTGCCCGTGAGGCGGATGACGATGCGACTCTCCGCTGCGGGTTCACCGCCGACATGCGTGACCTGCGGCAGGTTCACGCCGGTCCGCGGCGGCGGAGTGACCTGTTTGCCGCCCTGCATTCGCCAGCGGCCGTCCTGCAGCACAAGGCGGATCTTCGATGCCGGAAACAGGAACTCGGTCACGGCCCACGCGCCGTCGCGGTAGCGCGCCTTGAACTCGACGCGGCCCGCGTAGACGTCGCCGGCCTTGAATCGCACCTCGCCCTCGACGCGGTCGTCGGTGCGCGAGAGGCTGAGATGCTCGACGTGGTCCGGGTCGAGGAGGGACGGTCGCGCGCGGAGCTTCAGGCCGAGCGTCTTGTCGCGCGGGTCGATAGCGCGCATCATCGTCGCCGGCGTGGCGTGCGCGCGGAACCGGAAGTCCTCTTCCGGGAGCCGCAGGATCATCGCCGCGACGGTCAGCGACATACCGCCGGGCGCGGCCTCGGCTTCTGCGGGCGTCAACTTGGCTCCGAGGTTGACGAACGACTCGAGCATGCTGCGGTCGACGGAAGCAGCGTCCGCCACCAGGGTGCGCGCCGCTTCGAGCTCCAGCGGCGGCGCTTCAGCCGCTCTCTCCGAGCCGCACGCGCCTAGCACGACGACCAGCATCCCGACGATCCAACCGCGCTTTCGCATCGCGCCACCTCCCGTCCCAGTATGCCTTCCTACCAAGGGCGATCTGCGGTAGAGACAACGCATGACGCGCGCAGTGGTTCTCGGGGCAGGCATCGTCGGGTCGGTCATCGCCGCCGATCTCGCGGAAGACGGCTGGGAGATCACCGTCTTCGACCGCAGCGAGAAGGCGCTCGAGGCTGCGACGCGCCTGGCAGGGGGACGCATCTTCACGCAGGCAGCCGACCTCACCGACATGCATGCCATTCGCGAGGCGGCCGCTCCGGCCGACATCGTGATCGGTGCCCTGCCCGGATCGCTCGGCTATCGCACCCTCGCCGCGGTGATCGAGGTCGGCCGGCCGATCTGCGACATCAGCTTCATGCCGGAGGACGCGTTGACGCTCGACGCCCTCGCTCGCGAGCGAGGCGTCACGGCCATCGTGGACATCGGCGTGGCGCCCGGCTTGAGCAATCTTCTGGCAGGGCACGCGCAGGCGGCGTTCGATTCCTGCGAGCGCATCGAGATCTACGTCGGCGGGCTACCGCGCAACCCGCAGCCGCCGTTCGAGTACAAGGCCGCCTTCTCGCCCGTGGATGTGATCGAGGAGTACGTGCGTCCGGCGCGCTACGTCGAGGGCGGCCGGGTCGAGACGCGGGAAGCTCTCTCAGGCGTGGAGACCATGGAGCTCCCCGGCGTGGGCACGCTCGAGGCGTTCCTGACGGACGGCTTGCGCTCGCTCATGGACACGCTGCCTGTGCCGAACATGGTCGAGAAGACGCTGCGCTATCCGGGCCACGCCCGGCTCATGCGTGCGTTTCGCGATGCGGGCCTGTTCGGGACCGAGTCCGTTGCGGCCGGCGGATCGCGCGTCGTGCCGCGCGAGCTCGTGCAGTCGTTGCTCTTTCCCCTGTGGACCTACGACGAGGGGGAAGAGGACCTCACTGTGATGCGGGTGATTGCGCGCGGCGTGGTCGACGGGTCGCCTGCCTCCAAACAGTGGGACCTGCTCGACACCTTCGACACGAAGCGCGGCTTCTCCAGCATGGCGCGCACGACGGCGTTCCCGTGCACGCTGCTCGCGCGCTGCGTTGCCGACGGCACGATCACGGAGGCGGGCGTCATTCCGCCCGAGCGCCTCGGCGCTGACGAGGCGGTTCTACAACGTGTGATGACCGGGCTGGCCGATCGAGGCGTCGAGCTGGTCGCGACCGCGAGCTAGTTGTCCTTCTTGCGCTTCTCGTCGATGAGGCGGAACTGCGTGATGACCTCGTGGCTCGCCTTGTAGAGCGGCGTGAGCACGCTGTTGCCCGCCCGTAGCTGCTTTATCGTCGTGTGGATGCCGACCGGCCCCTCTGGCGTCAGCAGCGTGAACAGCACCTCGCCTTTGCGCGGCAGCGGGAACGTCTCGCGCATCTGGCCCTGCACGACGTAGCCCTCGGCCAACTCGGTCAACGCCTTCGCGGCGCGGCGGACCGTCTCGTGCCCGTGGCCGCCGATCATGCCGCCGCCATGGCCGAGGTAGAGGCTGGCCCCGCCGTCGCGCCAGCCGACGACAAGCAGCAGTCCGTGCGGGTAGCCGATCTCCGTGACCACGCCGAGGATGTCGCGCGAGACGCGTACGCCGGGCTTGATCCCGATGCTGCGTGCGCGGCGCCATGCGTGGTAGGCACCGTAGCCCGTCCCTTGCGCGCGCTCGATCTCGTTTCGCGCAACGGTACGCGCCTCGGTCTCGTCGGCGGGCAGCGCCGCTTGCTCCGGGTCGCCCAGGAACAGCAGCGAGCGCATCTTCATGGTGATCTCGGCCGGAGCCGGCAGGGCCGCAGGTTGTTGCGACTTGCGCTTGACCGGCTTGGGCGCCGGCTGGGATACCGGACGCGTCTGGACCGGCGGCGTGCCGGCGGCGGTGTCCGTCTCTCCGCAGCCCGCGGAGACGGCCGCCGCCAGCAGGATCGTGAGCAGGCGCACGTTCGACATGAGGACCCCATCGGCCAGAGACCCTCGCGAAACAAGGCCCGAATGTGTGGGGTGCTGGCGCCGCCTCAGTCCATCACCGTGGGGGTCTTGGTGCCGCCGCGGCGGGCGAGCTCTTCGTACTCGGGCGGCATTTTCGTACGCGTGCGTAGCACGTAGACCACGCGCGTTTTCGTGCGATCGGCCTCGTAGTGGATGGCGACGGTCCGGAGCGCGCGACGGGGGTCCTCGATGCGGCTGTCGGCGTAGAGACGCACCGTCCGCTTCGCAGCCCAACGCCATCCGACACGATCCAGCGCGTCATCGAGCGCCTGGGCGACCGGCGCACCGCGGTCGTCGACGCCGCCGGACTTGAGGCGACCGAGAAACGCACGTACGCGGTTCGGATCCCACGTCGGGGCGAGCATCTGGAAGCGCTGGGCCTTGCCCGTCTCCGATCGCCCGCCGCGGTAGACGATGATGCCGACGCGCACACTGCTGCCGAGATGGATGAGCATGTCCATCTCACGCAGGATGCGGTCCTTGATCTCCGGCAGCGTGCCCCACGTCGAGCCGGTCGCGTCCAGCGCGAAGACCAGGTCGAAGCGTGGCCGCGTGTGTGTGCCGGGCGTGGTCTCGCGTGGCGGCGTACGCCGACCTGCCTTGCCGGGGTCGTAGCGGTCCTCCGGATCGACCGCGTCTTCCTCCTCGCCCTGCTTCGCCGTGGTCTCGAGCTTCTCGAGGGCGACAAGCAAGTGGTCCGCCGCCTCTCGCACGGGCGTGTGCTTCGAGCGCTGCAGCGAGGCGAGGGGCCCGCGCATGCTCGGATGGAGCACGGACTCCGCGGCGTCCAGCACCGGCATGACCCGGTCGACGCCGCCGCTCTCGATCAGAAGCCGCAGCAGGCGCTTGACGAGCTTGCCGCGGTCTCCATCGCGAGCGACCAGAGCGTGGAGCGCCTCGCCGCGCAGGTAGTCGTCATCGCCTTGGACGTGCTCGAGCAGTGACGCGTGCGTGGTCTCATCGTCGAACGGCCAGAGCGAGCGGAGAATGAGACCCTTGCCCAGGCGTCCCGTGCGCTGCTTGCCGAGTGCGCCGAGCAGCGCGTCGCGTCCGCCGGTCCGGCGGTAGACCGCGCGCGCCAGCTCCGCGCGCACGTCGCGTGGCCCGCCGCGCAGCACGCGTTCGATCACGAGGTCGAGCGCGTTCTCGGCGCGGATGAGCCCGAGGGCACGCGCGGCACCGACGCGGACGTCGATGGACGGGTCGTCGCGCACGAGCTTGGCGAGCAAGCGAGCCGCGCGCTTGCCCTGCACGTCCATCACGACGCGCACCAGGGCGAGGCGCTCCTTCGGGTCCTTTGCCTTCGCCAGGTCGGCAGTGGCCTTGCGCAGCGCAGCGTCGTCGGCGACGGCCACTGGGGTCCAGGCTGCTGCCAGCAGGACGAAAGCCGCGGCTGTTGATCGGAGGCCCACCATCTCTTCCCGATTTCAACGCATCGGGCGCGCGGGCGCTTCAGGAATCCCTCACATGCCCTTGCGTGCCCCCGGGAGCGGCCGGATCCTTGCGGCCCCAATCGATGAGGAGGCCCCCATGATCAGCAAGAACGATCTTCTCGAGTCCATTCTCCGCGAGTGCCGCATCGCCAAGCAGCTCTTCACCCAGGTGCCGGATGGCGGCTGGGACTTCCGCTTCGGAGAGGGCCAGCGTTCGACCCAGGAACTCGCCGGCTACCTGTGCGGCGTCGGCCAGGGCTGTGTCCACTCCGGCTACGCCGGGAACTTCGAGTGGTTCGCCGAGAACGGCGAGAAGTTCGGTTCGCTCTCCGTCGAGGAGCTGCCCGGCGCCATGGACAACCAGATCAGCGAGATCACGCGCCTGTTCGGCGAGATGTCCGACGAGGACTTCGCGAACAAGCAGATCGAGATGGGCGACATGGGCACGTACAGCCTGAACGGCTGGCTGCTGCAGACGACGCTGAAGTTCCTCACCGCGTATCGCATGCAGCTCTTCCTGCAGGCCAAGGCCGCGGGCAACAACGCACTCGACACGTGG
The DNA here is from genome assembly GCA_028281445.1 of Planctomycetota bacterium. GTDB lineage: Bacteria > Planctomycetota > PLA2 > PLA2 > JAEUHO01 > JANQJW01. The sequence goes on from JANQJW010000079.1 coordinate 53,684, forward strand.
GACTGCTGGATGAACGACGGTTCGATGCAGCGTCCGGAGCCGGCGGGGGCCTAGCGCCTCGGCTGCCGCTTCGGCAGCTTCTTCTTCTCCATGTGATCGAGGACGTCCATCCCCTGGATGGCGACGTCTACCGTGCCGTTCGTCACCTCGATGTGCACGGGCGGCGTGAGCCACCAGTCGTAGCCGGCGGGCAGGTCGATGCGCTGGACGTGGGACCCCTCGGGCAGCGTCTCGACCGCCTTCTTCTGGTCCTCTTCCTTCGGGAGCTCGAGCAGCACCATCTCGGTGTCCTCGTACGAGAGCTCGATGAGGTGTTGCGCGCAAACCTCGCAGGACTCGCGCCAGATGACGATCACGCCCGTCGTAGCACGCTGGTCCTTCGTCAACCACGGGCAGAGCGTTGTGTCGGCGAGTACCTTGCCCTTCCACGTAGTGAGGTCGAAATCGACCATGGCGCCAGGCGGCGGCTTGACGCAGTCACCGGTCTCCGGCGCGCGCCGGTCGATCACGACGGCGAGGACGAAGCCGACCAGCGCCGCCGTTGCAATGACGATCCACGGCAGATCGAGCCGTCCCGGCTCCATGCGCCAGGGCCTGGACAGTAGAAGCAGCGCGAGGAGTGCGCCGTCGACCGCGAGCATGAGTTCCGGTGTCACGTTCACCGCGGTGCCGAAGCAGCCGCAGCTCTCCTCGCCCTTCACGACCTGCAGCGCCGTGATGACAACGAACACCGAGAGCAACATGGCAGATGGCATCCAGCCCGCCGGCGGCCGCAAGAAGGCCATGACGCCGACGAGGACCTCGACCGCGATCACGATCTTGAAGAGGACGGTCGCGGTGTCGAGCGACAGCTCGGGGCCGATCAACGGAAGGTCCGCGGGCGTTCCGAAGAACAGCTTCATCATCGCGCCGAACAAGAACCACAGGCCGGCGAGGCGGGTGAGGAAGCGGGCCAGGACCATGGGCGTGAGCCTATCCGTGTGCCGGGGGCGCGCGAAGAACTACGGCACGCCCCAGAGCTGCCAGCCGGCCCAGTACGACGGGTGCTGCCAGCGAGGATCCAGTCGAAGGGCGTCCTGGGCCTTGCGGAGCGCTGCGGCCCCGTCCAGGCCGCTCTTCCACTCGGCGTAGAAGCGCTTCATCAAGGCCGCGGTCGCAGCATCGTCCACGTCCCAGAGGCTCACGAGCACGCGCTTGGCGCCCGCCACGAAGAACGCGTGCACGAAGCCCATCACGCCTTCGCCCTGGAACACCTTGCCGCGCGCCGTCGAACAGGCCGAGAGCGCCACGAGATCGGCGTTGACCGGCGTCCCCAGGATCTCGGACACGGTCCACAGCCCGTCCCGGTCCTCGGACGGCAGCAGCGCCAACGCACAACGCAGCGGGTTGACCGTGTCGATCAACCCGTGGCAGGCCAGGTGCAACGCACGCCAGCGCTCCTTGGCACCTACGCCGCGGCGGACAGCCTCCTCCGTGGCGGCCTTGTCGACGAGCGACATCGTTCCGATCGCGCGCGCCTCCTCGGTCGCGGCGGGGAGCGTCCCGGCGAGTCCCGCGCCCGATGTTCCGACGGCGAGTACCTTGCTGCCCGCTGCCGGTGGGCGCCCTGCGAGCATGCGCCCGACGGTGGCCGACGGCATGAACACGACCTCGCGGCCGGCCAGCAGCGTCGCGAACGGTACGAATGCGATGCGACCCGTCGGCACGATCGCGACCCGGCGTATGCGTTCAGGCAGCGCGAGCGGCTTGACGAACAGGAGGCGCAACGCCGACGTGGCTTCGGTGACGGAGAGAGCCGGCTCCTCGAACACGCTGTTCTCCGCGGCGCCCGTTGCCACGGGCTGCGGACCGACGCCCACAAGCCGCGCGGCGGCCCTCGTGGCGACCAGGGCGTGCACGTGCTTGCGCCCTCGCGCGTAGACGACCAGCGCTTCGTCCTTCGCCAGGCGTGCTCGCGTCTGCGCCAACGAGTCCACGACGGGACTGAGCACCTGCCCGATCACGGCCTGCTCCGCGCGAATACGTACGCGGTGCTGCTCCAACGCTTCGCGCGCGCGGGTCAGCGCGTCGTACGCCGTCTTGATGCGCTCTGTCTTGCGCGTGCGCAGCGCGATGCGGTATGCACGCACGGCGAGAGCCTCGGCCTCCTCGAGCTTCTCCTCCTCGGCGCGCAGGGCCGGCGAGAGGGCGTTCGTCGTGATCTCGTGCGCGTCCATTCTCGTGCGCAGCGCCACGGCACGCGACTGTTCGGCCGTCTCGAAGAAGCTGTCGGCATCGCCCAGGGCGACCGCAGCCTCCGTTGCGAGCCAGAACGCGCGCTTGAAGTCGAGACGCTGCTGCGCGCCGACCTCGGCCGGCAGGGGGCCGGTCTCGCGCACGAACATCTCGATCGCGGCACGGGCATGGGCGAGTGCCTTGGCGGCCTCGCCCTTGCCGAGCCACGCTTCCGCGAGTCGCATCTCGAAGGTCGCGTCCGCGCGCGTAAGCAGTCCTTCCTTGCTGAAGCGCAGCCCGTTCTTGGCCGCCTGGATGGCCTCGTCGTACTTGCCCGCTTCGAGGTGCACGCGCGTCGCCACGAGCTCGACGCCGCGCACGGCGGACGGTTCCTTCAGTGTTTTCAACGCTTCGCGCGCCTCGTCGAGCAAGGCGTACGCTTCGTCGAATCGCCCGAGCAGGGCCAGGGAGTGCGCCAGCGATGCACGGACGGCGGCCTGCGTGTCCGGCGCGCCCCGCTTCGACGCCTCCATCGCCGTGCGCAGGGCGCGCTCGGCCTCCTCGATCTTCCCGAGCAGGAACAGGGCGCGGCCTTCGAAGTAGTACAGCAGCGTGTCGTCGAACCCGAGGCCCTCGCCGGCGATGCGCGCCTTGCGCAGGTGCTCGAGGCTGCGTTGGGGTTGGTTCAGGTTCAGCCAGATCTTGCCGGCATGCAGGTTCACGCCGCGCTTCTCGCCCGGCTCTCCGTTCTCTTCGAACCACTCCAGCGCCTTCTGCATCCGGACCAGCGCGGAGGTCGGTCGTCCGAGCGTGATGTCGAGCGACGCCATGTGAATCTGGTTGGCCGCAAGCTGGTTTGGGTGCTTCTTGATGAAGTCGAGTCCCGCCATGATGTCGAGGTGGCGACGCGCTGCATGCGTGTAGCCGCCGGGAATCTCGATCATCAGGAGCGTGCGGAGACACTGCGCCTCGTGGCCTGTCCCGCGCGAGAGCTCCCACGCGCGCAGGGCGTGCACTCGCGCCGGCTCGTAGCGCTTCATGCGACGGAGGGCCAGCGCCGCATACCAGCGGATGCGGCGTTCGTAGTCGAGGTCTTCGAGCGCGAGCGCCAGCGGAAGCGACGCCGTTGTCAGCTCGAGCGCACGTCGCCACGCCTTCGCGTTGTAGGCGACCATCGTGGCGCGATCGAGATCCACCATGGCGGCGCTCACCCAGCCGATCTCGCGCGCCGCGTCCGCCGCGGCGGTGTAGGCCGCGATCACATCCACGGCCTTGTTCCGCGCACCGTGACGCACCCAGGCTGTGAGACGCAGCTTCTGCGCGCGGGACATTCCTCCGCTCTTCGGCTCGAAATGCCGCAGGCGCGCAAGCGCCTCCTCGTGCTTCTCCGCCTCGAGCAGGGCGGTGATCGCGCGCAGCTCGTTCATCTCCGACTGCGGTGGCGGGTTCTCGACTCGCCGGGCTGCGTACGCCACCAGTCCGCTGTAGGTCTTGGATCGCTCCTCGGCGAGCGCGGCGTAGGCCTTCGCGGCTTCGAGGGCCCCGTCGGCGGCGAGCTGCTCGGTGACGAGCCAGGCGTCGCGCGGGCTCTCCGCGAGAATGGGGGCGACGGCCTCGCCGCCGCCGCTCTGGAAGGCGGCCGCGATCCGCTTCGCCACGGTCGGGACGTCGTCGGGCTCCGAGGCGCGGACCGGCCCCGCAAGGCAGAGAATCGCGGCCAGGAGGCCGACGGGCGCGGCTCGCATACCCCTCATTGGAAAAAGTGTAGTCGGGGGGGCAATTGCGGTGGGGCAGCGCGACTACAGTGCGAGGGGACCGGTTCTGTCCCCCGTAGGCCGGAACCCGAGATGAGCGTGGCAGCCCCCCTGCAATCGACGCAAGACCCGAAGCTGCAAGCGGCTTACGTTAAAGGCCGCCGTGCGCACCCGCGGCTCGACCTCGACCCCGAGGACTACCTCACCGAGGCCGTCGCCGAGCGCCCGCCCCGCTCCGAGGCCGACTACTACCTGGCCCGGGCCTGCAACGCGGGCGTCCCGGGCTCGTGGGAGCGCCTGCAGATGCAGTTCCGCCGGCGGCTGCGCGGGTTCCTCCGCAAGCGTGGTGCGTCCGCGTCGGACGCCGACCAGCTCCTCGACGAGGCCTGGGGCGCGCTGGCCGAGGCACCGCCGCGGGGCGGCGCGCGTACGCGCATCGGGACGTACGACGGGCGCGGATCGCTGCACGCGTGGCTCGCGACCATCCTGTGGCGCCGGCTGACGGACCTCTGGCGCAAGCGACCCGCCGCGACCGCCGAGAGCGCTGAGGAGCAGCCCGCTCCCCAGCAACGGGACCCGGCCGTCAGCGTCTCGCATGACGAGACGTCGCGGCTTCTGGCCGATGCGCTGGAAGAGGCCTGGTCCACCCTCACACCGCGGGAGCTGCAGGCGGTCGTACTCAAGTACTGCCACAAGCTCCCACAGACGGAGATCGCACGCATCATGAACGTCGGCGCCCCGCGCGTGACGCGCATGCTGCAATCTGCGACGTCGCGCTTGCGATCCGCGATCGCGTCGCGCTTCGATCGCCACACCGATTGGGACGTCGGCGGCAGCGGCTGGGCCGCGCTGGCCGAAGCCGTCGAGCGCATGCTCTCGCGCAGTGCTGCACAGATTGGTGCTGACGTCGACGCCCCGGAAGAACCCAGGAGAACCGCTGATGGATGACCGAGAGCTCGAGGAACAACTCCTCCCCAAGCTCGTCCAGGTCCACGGCGAGCCGATCGATCCCAACCTCCTCGCCGCCTACGCCGACGGTGCGCTCTCCGAAGAGGAGCATGCCGAGGTAGGCCGGCGCATCGCTGCCGATCCGGACGCGCTCTTGCTCGTCAACGCGCTGCAGGAGGACCGTTCCCGTGCGACGACGCGCAACTGGAGCCTGGTGGCCCTGGCCGCGTCCGTTCTCATTGCAGTTGGTGTGTGGTCGATCGACTGGAGCGGCAACCGGGAACCGCTGGATCTCGACAGCAGGCTCGCCCGCGCTGTCGCCACGCTCTCCGATACGGACGGCAGTGCATTCGCGGACTTCAACCTCGTCGGCGCAGAGGAGATGCGCGCGCAGCCTGCCGTCACCCGCGGCGGACCGCAGTGGCTCGGCCCGCTGGGCCTGTTGCTGGACGCACCCAGCGAGCTGCGCTGGCGCAACCCGCCCGGCGCAACGCGGGTCGAGATCCAGGTCCTTGCCACCGGCTTCCGCTGGAAGCGGCAGGTCGAGGGCGAGCACCACGCGGCGCCGGAGCTCGCGCCCGGCTCGTATGTCGTGACGCTGCGCGCGCTCGATGCGCTGGCGGGCCAGAAGATCCGCCGGGCATTCGAGATCGTGACGCTGGAGCGCCGTGCAACGCTCGAGCGTGCTCTGGCCACGATTCGGGCCAAGACGGCTGATGATCTGGAAGACCTCGTGGTCGCGCACTACTTGTTGCGCAACCGCCTCTACGCAGACGCAGCGACCGCAGCGCGTAGTGCCCAAGCGCAGAGTGGCCGCGTCAGCGAGGCCGCGACGGCGCTGCTCGAGCACGTCGAGGCCGTCGCGCTGTCGCGCTGATCGCCAACGTCGACGGCAATTCGGAGCCGACACGACGACTCCCCCTCGGAAGCGAGCGCACGGAGCGCCGCGACACTCGGGAGACGAGACGATGGGCTGCAAGCGGTTGCTTGAAATCACGATTGCCATCGCCGGTTTGTTGTTCGCAGCGTGCGGCGGATCATCGGGCCCGGACGGAGGCATGATGGAGCTCTCGCCGGCACCGATGCCGGTAGAGGACATCGCGCCCGTCGTCGCCGGTGGGGAGGGCTACGTGGTCGGCGGTGTGAGCCCGGTGACGGACGCACCGTTCATGGCGTTGGGCGACAACGCGCTGGACAACCCCTTCGTGGGGGTGCTGTGCTTCGACTTGACGGGAATCGGCTCCGTCGAACAGGCGACGCTCACGTTCCATCGCGGGCTCGGTCTCGGCGATCCCTGGTCGATGGGGCCGCTGTTCATGGATCACATCGATGGCGGCGGCTCGCTCGACGCCGCGGATGCCACCGACCCGGCGCTCACCGAGGCCATCTACGAGCTGATGGACGAGCCTTCGTGGACGCTCGACGTGACCGCGCAGGTCCAGGCGGACGTCGCGGCCGGGCGCTCCGCGTCGTCGTTTCGGATTCGCTTCGATCTGACCACGAACGGCGACGCCACGCAGGACATCTACCGCGTGATCATGAGCAAGCACGTTGCCAGCGAGCAGCACCCGTCGCTCGTCATCTCGCACTTCGCGCCGTAGGGCACCGTGCCCCAGCCGCGTGGCGTGGCATGATGCGGCCATGCGCCGTGGGGCTCTGCTCGTCTTCCTTCTCGCCGGGGCTGCATTCCTGCTCTGGCCTGCGGACGACGAGGCGCACCAGAGTCCGCTCGGGCAGGCGCATCCGCCTGCAAGCACTACGGTGGCGCCCGCCATGCTGGAAGGTGCCGGCGAACCCACGTCCGCTGCCTTGCCGCCGCCGCCCGCCGGCGTCGTCGTGCCTGCGACGGACGCGCCGGACGGCGTCCCGCCCGGTGCCCTGCGCGGGCGCGTCGTGGATCCGGAGGGGCTTGGTGTCGCCGGTGTGTCCTTGTCTGTCTCGGTTCTCTGTGGCGGGACGCACCACCCCACCATCTACACGAGCACAGAAGACGACGGACGCTTCAGTGTCGGCATGGAAGACCTGACCGGCTGCATCGCGTCCATCCGGATCCTGGGCGCGGGGCACCACGCTGCGCCGCGCCCGCTCCGCGTGCCATGCACGAACGAGGAGGTCGTGATCCGGCTGAAGCCCGGCGGGTCCATCACCGGCACCGTGGTTCCGGGTGCGCGCGGCATGCCCGGCAGGATGGCGCTGACCGCCCACTGGACGCGGGGCAGGTCGTGGGTCAGTCAGCAGGTACGCATGCGAAAGGACGGCACCTTCGAGATCCGAGGAATCCCCGTGGGAACCTCCGTCGACGTGGTGGGGGTGCCGGCCCACGAGCGCAAGCGTCCGGAGTTCCGAACCGAGAGCGGCAACCGCATCCCGCTTCCGAACATGCCGCCGAGTTGGGTTCCTGAGCCCGCGGAGGCAACCACGGCCCGCGCAACGGTTCCTGCCGCCGGCGTTGAGCTGCGCCTTGGCACACCTCCCGTGATCGAGATCACCGCTTCGGCGGACGGCAAGCCGCTGGCCAACCAGCGCTTCTCCCTGCAGCCCATGAAGGAGACGGGGCTGCGGCGGGTGCTCGCTCGGAGTGATGCGCAAGGGCGCCTGGTCGTCCGGGGACTGCCGCACGGACGCTACCGCGTACATCCTGTATCCGGGACCTATCGCGGGTACGTCGTGGAGGTACCGGGCGAGCCGCTGCGCCGGGACTTCTCTCTCTCGACGACTACGGACCTGCACGGGCGGATCGTCGGCGGCGACGTCGGCGGCTTTCGCATTACGACCCGCGCGGGCGGCACGGCTTCATCCCACACCGCAGTCGCAGACGCCGAGGGACGGTTCCGGATTCGCTTCGTCGACAGCCGTGTGAGCCTCCACGTCGGCCGCTTTGGTGACGAGCGTTGGGGGCGCGCCGCCGACGTCGATCCCCACGGCGGAGAAGTCGAGGTTCACCTGCAGCGAGGCGCTTCGATCGAAGGACGCGTCTATGACGTGGACGGCAAGCCCTACCAAGGCGAAGGGTGGGTGCGCGCGGTAGGTCCGGACTTCGAGTCGCGTGTCGCCATGCCCGCGGGCGGTCACTTCACGCTGCACGGACTGCCACCGGGTCGGTACACGCTGCATGCGGGCGGCGTCCGGCTTGACGAAGCGGTGATACACGACGTTGCTGCCGGTTCGCGGGACGTGCGCATCGACATCCCGACCGGACGCTGAAGCGAACGCGCGAATTCGCACCACCCGAAAACGGGCTTTACGACCATGGACCTTGGTTGGTGTGTGCGCTTTCGCGCCGGCCCTCGCTGCATAGGCCAAGAGATGGGCCTCTCCGAGGGTTTACAAGTCGTGGAATGGTGTTTGCCAATATGCGCGCGGGGCCTGGGAGACGTGATGTGCGGGTGCACAGGCGCTCCGCGCTGCAACTGCGGAAGACGACACAACCCTTCAACTGCAAATCCCAGAAACCAACATTCACGGTAGCGCCGGACCACCACTCGCAAGCCGCATGCTTGCGCGCCGGACAACCGAGGTCGTCGTGTCATCGACGTCCGAGGAGTGCGCACATGTTTTGCACGGTGGTCCTACGTTCTCGCGTCCTTGTTGCCCTGTTCATTGCGCTGGCCGTGTGTTGCACGGCGACCTCGTGCGGCACAGGCGGCATCGCCGCCAAGGAGATGGTCCTGCTCGAGATCCAGTTCCTCGATCGCAGCCTCGCGCCGACCGCACCGACGGGCACCCAGAGCCTGCCGCGCAACGCCATCCTCGGGTTTGTCTTCTCCGAGCTCGTGTCGCCGGAGTCGGTCACGAACCAGACGATCCAGCTCCGGTTCGGCCCCGCGTTCCAGACCGTGCCGTCCGGCTCGTTCAGCGTGGACGGCAACCGCGTCCTCTTCGATCCGACGATCACGGAGACCGGTCAGCCGAACCCGACGGGGCTCTCGCCCACGACGCAGTACGCGCTCGAGATTCCCGGTTTCGAGGAGCAGAGCCAGGTCGTCGTGAATCTCGACTCCGACCCAAACCTCACAACGTTCATCACGCAGTTCACCACGTCCGACGGGTGGCTGCGCGAGCTGGCGCCGCCTTCCATCATCGACGTGGTCTTCGTGCCGGACGTGGATCCCCTCACCAAGCAGGTCCCGGGCAACGGGCTCATGGGGCTCGTCTTCAGCGAGCCGATGGATCCCCAGGCGTTCGTGTTGGGCCTCGACCCCGCCGGCCCCGATGCGCGGACGACGGTAGACATCCGGTACACGGACGATCCGATCAACCAGAACAACAGCCTGGACGGCATCCCGCTCGCCGGCGCGTTCACGCCGAGCGCGGACTACCGCACGTGGTTCTTCAAGCCGCTCTTCTCCTTCGGCGACGCGAAGCTCGTGTTCACCGTCGAGGTCTTCCAGGACATCACCGACCTGGCCGGCAACCTGCTCGTCAATCCCCGCAGCTTCGGGCCGTTCACGGTCGACGGCCTGGGCATCGCGGCCGGCAAGGTCATCAGCGAGGACTTCCTCACGACGGACAACCGCGACCCGGCCGCCACGGACGCCGACTGGGGCTCGACGGAAGAGGGGATTGCCCAGGGACAGCCGGTCACGAGCCGGCAGGTCTACATCTTCAGCTACGCCGAGATGAACAGCGGCAGCGACTCCGGGCGCGGTCAGTACGGCGCGCTCGCCGCGCCGATGATCGGCGACGACCTCAACGCGATCGTCAACAACGTCAACCCGCCTACGTCCATGGGGCGCCGGGTAATGTGGTCGTTCAGCGACACCAAGATCGGTGCACGCGGGGCGATCACCGGGATCGGATGGGGCCCCGACAGCAACGCGACGTTCGCGGCCCACTACGACAACATCCGCTTGCGGCTCGGGTACCAGCAAGCCAACTCCGAGTCCCTCGCACCGACGTTCAGCGGCAACTACGAGGGCAGGCCGACGCTGGTCTACAGCGGTGACTACGACGTTCAGCAGGCGATGAACATCGGCAACACGCCGGGGCATCCCGCCACACCGCACGTCGGCGGCTACCAGTTTACCGGCCCGCCGTTTGGCTTCTGCACCGCGACGTGGAACCAGCCGGCGTTCGACTACACCGGCTTCTACGACTGGCCCGAGCTCACGACCTTCTTCGAGTGGGATCCGGGCGATCCGGGCGTGGAGAACGACCGCGTCCTGATCTTCGATGCGAGCTGTCCCGAAGGCAGCACGTTCCAGTCGGTGCGCAGCTGGTTCGGCGTCACCTTCCCGTGCTCAGGCGTCCTCATCACGGGCTTGCCGCTCACGCGGCTGCGCTCGACCTACGAAGGGGAGACGCCGAACCCGGCGGACAGCATTGCGAACGGGATCCAGAACCCCGAGCAGAGCATCTCCGACACGTGCTTCACCCTGACGACGCGCACGAGCATCGCCCAGTCGAGGTTCTACGGTGCGTCCGGAGAGACCTTCGGCGACAACACCGACTACTTCCCGGCGATCCTCACGCCCGCCGTGCAGTCCGGCGGAGCGCAGGTCGTCGTCGAGTACCAGGGCGCCGATGCGATCGAAGCCGACCTGGTGACGATCAACCAGGCTGCCCCGCACACCGACTGGGTGCAGGACATCAACCAGTGCGACGGCATGCGGCACATCCGCTACCGCCTGCGGCTGATCTCGAATCTCGTGAGCCTCGAGCGCGCGCGAGTCGAGACCGTCGTGATTCCGATGGTGGAGGACAACTAGCAAGCGTTACGGACGAGAACTACACGGGGCCGGGTCCGGCCTGGTCCCCATTCGTGCTAACCGTTGAGTGGTGAGGGAGGTGCGGATGGCGGCCGGTCCGGTCCCGTATTTCGTCCACGCTTGCTCGATTCGACGAAACGTGCAATCGCGCCTGCACGTTTCGTTCGACGATCTCGCTACGGACACGCCGGCTCTGGACTTACGTCCGGCCTGCGGCTTGCGTTCTTCCCCCCAACGGGAGAACGCGATGTTCGGAGGTTACTCCATGATGGTGCGCACGTTTCGTCGGCCGGCGCCTGACAAGGAGGCGTGGAAGCCGACGTTGGACAGAGGACCCGACGAGAGCGTTCACGTCCCGCGTCGCTACCGCAAGCTGCGGCTCAAGCGCCGCAGGCGTGCCAAAGTGAGCGGCACGTCCGCGTCGGGCTGGATCGTGATCCTCGCCATTCTCGGTGCCGTGGCGATCTTCGCGTACGGCGCGGCAACGGGCTTCAACCTGTAGGCGCCTACGCGTCGAGTGCTTCGCGTACGCGCCGAATTAGCGTTGCCGGTGAGAACGGCTTCTGCAGCAGCTGTACGCCGCCGAGCAGCGAGCCGCGCCGGACGAGGGCGCTGTTCGTATAGCCCGAACTGTAGAGCACGCGCAGGTCCGGTCGCTTGGACGTCAACTCGGCCGCCAGCTGGACGCCGCCCATCTCCGGCATGACCACGTCCGTGAAGAGCAGGTTGACGGGGCCCTCGTGCGCGTCGGCCACTTCCAGCGCGTGCCGGCCGTTCTCGGCGTACAGCACCTGGTAGCCGTGGGAGTCGAGCGTGTGGCGCACGATGCTCGCGACAGACGCGTCGTCTTCGACCACCAGCACGACCTCGTCACCACGACGAGGCTCTGCGGCTGCAGCCGGTGCGTCGTCGGCTGCGGCCGGCATGTCCACGCTCTGCAGGAATACGCGGAACACGGTGCCCCGGCCCACCGCGCTCTCGACGTCGATCCGCCCGCCGCTCTGGCGCACGATGCCGTACACGGTTGCCAGGCCGAGGCCCGTTCCACGGCCCACGCCCTTTGTCGTGAAGAAGGGCTCGAAGATCCGTGCCTGGGTGCCGGCGTCCATGCCCGCTCCCGTGTCCCGTACGGTCAGAACCGCGAGCGGCCCGGTCTCGCCGGCCGCCGCATCCGCGGACTGCTTCTCGACGGTGATCTCCAGCGTGCCGCCTGAGGGCATGGCATCACGTGCGTTGGCCGCGAGGTTGACCACCACCTGCTCCATCTGGCCCGGATCCGCCATGACGACCACGGGCTCTTCGGGCTCGCGCACGATGAGCTCGATGTCTTCGCCGATGACGCGTCGTAGTAGATCGCCGAGTCCGCCCAGCACGTTGCCGAGGTCGAGCGCACGCGGCCGCAGCACCTGCTTGCGGCTGAACGCGAGCAACTGGCTCGTCAACGCCTTGGCGCGCTCGCCCGCCTTGCGGATCTCCTCGACGCGCCCACGCACTTCCTCGTCCTCGCCGCGCTGCATCAGGAGCAGGTCGCTGTGCCCGATGATCGAGATCAGCAAGTTGTTGAAGTCGTGGGCAATGCCGCCGGCCAGCATGCCGACGGCCTCCATCTTCTGCACTTGTCGAAGCTGCTCCTCGAGCGCCGCCTCCCGCGTGATGTCGCGTTGCACGGCGACGTGGTGGACGATGTTGCCTGCCGTGTCGTGCACGGGCGACACGGTTGTGTCCAGCAGCACGGGCGATCCGTCTTCGCGGCGCACGTACACGCGCCCGCTCCAGACCTCGCTGCTGTTGACCGTGTCCGCAATGCCCTGGTAGTCGTCCGCGTCCTGGCGTCCGTGGCGCAAGATGCGGCGGTGGCGTCCGAGCAGGTTCTCGCGGACGTGACCCGTCACCCGTTCGAACGCAGGGTTGACATAGCGGATCCTGCCGTCGGCATCCGTGATCATGACGGCGTCGGCCACCTGCTCGATGGCCGTGGACAACCGCCGCCTGCTCTCTTCCGCCAGGCGGCGCTCGGTTACGTCTTGGATGACGCCGATCACGCGCTCGACCTCGCCGTTCTCGTCCACGTAGGCGTGGGACTCCGAGTGGATGAGTCGCTCGCCACCGTCCGGCCGCCGGATGCGGAAGTCGAAGAGCACGCCGTGCCGGACGCGCAGCGTCTCCTCCATGGCCTCGCGCGCGCCTTCGAGGTCGTCCGGATGGAAGATCGCGATGGTGTCCTCGATCGTGCCGCCGAACGTGGCGGGATCGAGGCCGTAGATGCGGAACGCGTTCGACGACAGCGTGACCCCGTCGGTGCGGACATCCCACGTCCAGAGGCCGAGGCTCGCCGCCCCTTGGGCCTGCGCCAGGTGCGTCTGACTCTCCATCAACTGCTGCTGCGCCCGATGATGGCTCACGGCGCCGACGACGATGCCGCCGACTGCGCGCAACAGCTCGACGTCTTCCTCCGACCAGATGCGTTCGTTCTTCACCGTGACGCAGCCGAGGAAGCCCACCGCACGCCCGGCGGACTCGAGGGGAATCGCGATGAGCGAGCGGATGCCTTCGCTCTCCCACTCGGTCTTCTCGGAGAGGGCGTTCTTGGGCAGGTCCGCAACGCGCGGCACGGACACGAGCCGGCCGCGCCGCATGCGGTTGCTGAACCACGGCAGGCTGTCGGCAGGGAAGTCCTGCAGGCGCTCGATCTGGGGCTCGATGCCCGGTGCGCACCACTCATGCGTGCTGCGAAACGCCCAGTCGGGGTAGACCCGGAAGGCGTAGCTGCGATCGACACCCAGGTGCTCGCCGATCAAGTGCAGGGTTTCGTCGATACCGGAGTCGATCTCGTCCGGCGCAAGCGACATGAAGTGCTCGGCGATACGCGCGACGAGGGTCACACCGCTCGTCGTGACTTCAACGAGGTTGCCGCTGCCGTTGACCTTCCGCTTCCCCACACCTTCACGATAGCTCTTTGTGCCGGTGCTGCAGAGAGCGCATGTTGTTAAATGTGAACGTCATGGGCGCGAATCGCCCACGGGCGGCGCCTATCTATCGTGCGCAGGCAGCCGAATCGGGCGTCCACGCTGCAGCGTTCCGATATCGGATACGCGAGTGAGGCCGAAGTTCACGTTCGTCCACGTGAGGCCTTCGAACACCGTCAACACGAACGGATCACCGAAGACGGGCCACGCACCGCAGTACTCCCCGTCTTCGCAGAGCACGCCGTCTTCGTCGAGGTCGGTGCTCGCGATGAACGCGTAGTCGCCGACCGGCAACGTGCCGAACTCATAGCTCAGCGTCTGCGAAGGGTTGACGACGACAAAGCGCTCGGGCTCGTCCTCGTCTACCCGGACGGCGACGACGTACACGTCGATGTCAGGCGGCGGGGGCGGCAACGGGGACGGTGCCTGGACAACGACGTCGATCGTCTGCGTGCCGCCGTTCGACTGGATCTCCACGGAGCCGCGATGTGCGCCCTCCGGCAGCCCCGCCCGGGAGACGAAGATGCGAACGAGGCGGCTGCTCTGGCTGGGCGTCGGGTCACCGATCAGCGTTACGTTCGTGATCCAGTCGATGACGCCGTCTGTCGTTGCCGAGGTGCCTGTGACATCCAGGAAGCTGCCGTCGCCGCCCACGTTCGCGATGGTGACGTCCAGCGCCGCTGTCGTGAGCCCGAAGTTGAGTACGTCCGGGGATGCCTGGAGCACCGGGCCTCCCGGCGCGGCGCCTCCTCCGAGCTCGCGCAACGCGGCGAACGCGTCGACGAGTCCGTGGCCGTAGAGGTCGTCGCGGCCCGGAGCGCCCAGGTCCTGGGCCGAGTCGAACAGGTGCATCTCGACGTCGGCCGGGCTCAGCGTCGGGTCCGCCGAGAGCAACAGCGCGGCGACACCCGCCACGTGCGGGCACGCCATCGACGTGCCTTCCGAGAACTGGTAGATCGGTTGGAGCCCGGCGGTGTCGTCGATGAGCGTGGACAGCACGCCGTCCGGATAGCCGTCGGCCGTGAGGTCGAGGCCCATGCTGCCGCCGGGCGCCGCGATGTCGATTGTCGCGCCGAAGTTGGAGTACGAGGTGATGCCCCGGTTCGAGCCCACCGCCGAGACGGACACGACGCCGGGGTAGGCGGCGGGATACGACGGCGACGAGCTGCCCTCGTTGCCGGCTGCGGCGATCACGACCACGCCGGCTGCGCGCGCTACCGCGCAGGCGTCTCCAAGCGTCTGATTGAAGCCGGGGCCGCCGAGGCTCATGTTCGCTACGTGTGCGCGCGCAAGCGGGACCTGGCCGGATGCGTTCGGGCGGCCCGCCGCGTAGAGCAGGCCCTGCGCGATGTCGAAGTCCGTGCCCCCAAAGCGTCCCAGCACGCGGATCGTCATGAGCTCGGTGGCCCACGTGACGCCCGAGACGCCGGTCCCGTTGTTGGACAACGCGCCGATCGTGCCGGCGACGTGGGTGCCGTGCCACGTGCTGCCGTTGCCAAACCAGAGGTCGCCTTCGTCCCGCGGGTTCGAATCGTAGCCGTTGCCGTCGCGCGCACTCGAAGGGTTCGAGATGAAGTCGTAGCCGGACGTCTGCCGCGAAGAGAGATCGGGGTGGAAGCGCTCACCTGTGTCGAGCACGGCAACGATCACCCCGCTCGAGCCCGTTTCGATGTCCCACGCCTCGGGGAGGTTGATCATCTCGTAGTGCCACGTCTGGAGGTCGTAGTACGTGTCGTCGGGCTCCACCATGACGGTGCGGATGAAGTTCGGCTCGACGTAGACCGCTCGGTCGCAGCGGCGGATCTCGCGAATGCGGGCGAGCGTGCAGCGCGCGCAGTGCTCTTCGCCCATCGCCTCCGGAACGTCGAAGGCCAGGCAACACACGCTGTCCGGCGCTTCCGCTGTCACGCGGCAGTCGTTCTCGGCAAGCATGGCGTGACCGCCGGCCTCGTCGCCGCAGCGCAGCTTGCAGATGGCGCCGCCTGCGACGAAGCGCGCGGACGGCAAGCCGTAGACCGGCGCGTCATCCGGCAGGCACAGGCACGCGCGCTCGTTCGCGAGCGGCGCGAACGCACGCATGGCGGGCGACGGCGCGGGCGACGGGGGATCCTCCCCCGTGAGCGTGAGCGTCCACGGGCCGTCCCCGGTCGCCATCCGGATCTGGACCGTGAGGAGCGTGCCCGCGGGCACGTCGAACGCCCCTTCCTGGGGCGAAGCCGGAGCGCCGTCGAACGAGGCCAAGGGCGTGGGGGCGCTTATATCGAGGCTCGCGTCCAGCAGAAGGATGTCGACGTCGTCGAAGGCGTCGTAGACGGCGCTCAGCCGGAGACGGCACGCTTGCGGGAAGGCGAACAACATGTTGTCGCGCGTGTCGGTCGTCTCCGACCCGGTGCCGCGCACAGCGACCTGCTCCCCTGGGCGGAGCGCGCCGAGGTACTGCGCCTCCTCCGGCAGGTCGTTCGGCTCGACCTCGCTGATGGGGTTGTTCGCGGCGTTGAACTGCAGCCGCAGCTCGTAGTCGCCGCCGCCTGTATTGGCGAGGACGACGAGGTCGAAGGAGCCGTGTGCGAAGAACGAGATCAGCTCCGGCGACTCGTCCACCTCGAAGGTGTGCACGAACTGCATCGCCACGGGGTCGTAGACCCCCACCTGGAACTCGTTCACCGCCGGCAGCGGACCATGGAAGCTGGCCTGCACGTGCGTCGGATTCGGGAGCTCGATGTGGAACCCGTCGAACGGATCGGCGCCGCCGACCGCGGTCACGTTGCCGAGGAGGATCGCGCGCTCGGGCGCATTGAACGTGCCGAGGAACGTCCCCTGCCCGAAGGAGTCGTTTGGCTCGCGCTCCTGGATGATCCCGCGCGAGAGCACAGCGAGCGAGACGCGACCCTCGACGCCCCCGGTGCGGGCGCCGGGCAGGCCGCCGCTGCGGTCATCGGCCGGCGGCGTACCGCCACCGCCGCAGCCGGCCAGGAGCGTTGCCATCACGACATAGGAGAAGATCCGTCGCACGTTCACTGCATCACCTCACCTCGGACGTGGATAGGGTAGCGCGAACGCGGCGTACCTGCGTATCGCTGGCGGGCGTTTCGTGCGTTCGCGTCTCGTGGTTGGACGGGAGAGTCGAGATGGGCAGGAAGGTCATGTTTGCAGCGGGCCTCGCGCTGGGTGCAACGGCAGTGGTGCTCGGCGTTGTGCAGCGGGGCGAGGCGGACGCGCTGCGGGCGCGCGTCGCGGCTTTGCAGGGGAGCCTGGCGCAGCACGATCGGCTCGCGGTCGATCTCGGCGTGGCGATGTCCACCCGATCCGAAGAGCTGCACGCGGCGCTCGAGCTCGTACGCGTGAATCAGGGGGCCATGAAGACGTGGATCCAGAGCCCGCGCCAGGACGAGACGAGCGCCCGGCGCGCGCTCATGCGGTACAAGACGGCCCAGACCGAAGGCGCCGGCATCCTCGTCCGCTACAACAAGGCGTGGCGCCGGGCGCAGGATGCGTGGTTCGTCTACGCGGACGGCGTCACGGCGCTCAGCCGCCGCGCCGGCATCGACCCGCCGGCCATCACGAAGCCGTCCGAGAGCAAGTAGCGCGGTCGCCGGACCTTGCATGCGCGGCTACGATGCGCCGGGAGGTCGGATGCAGCGGCTCGGCGCCATGGCAATGCTTGTTGCCCTGTTGGCGCCGTGCGCCGCCGCGGACGACCCACCGCCCATCGACTGGCGCTACGGCGAGGCGCAGTACAAGTTCTCGCTCAAGATGTTCCGCGGCTTCGCGCGGGTGCCGGCTGCGCGGGACGAGGACGGCACGGCCTCGACGTTCGCCGCACAAGGCGGCAGACCGCCGACGCTCGCCCACCCCATGGTTTCGGTCGTCCAGTACCGCACCGGCAGCCGGCCGGACAATATCTGGGACACGACGGTCGGCACCCTGCCGCTCGATGCCGCGGGCAAGGCGGCGCTCGAGAGCGGGAAACAGGACTTCGAGAACATCGAGTCCCGTGACGAGCCGCCCGTCAAGGGGCGCCTATGGACGTTCACGCTCTCACGGACGGAGGGGGAGCCGCTGCACGTGACGCTCGCGGAGTACGTGCGGGACGGGCGCGCGTACGGCATCTACATGCGCTGCGGTGCATCGCTGGCTCCGGCGTTCGCCAAGGGCTTCGCATGGATTGCGTGGTCGTTTCGCTTCTCCGACGAACGCGCGCGAGGCACCGAGGTCCTGCGCAAGCTGATGGACGTGGACATCTCGCCGAGGCGGCGCCGAGAGATCGAGCGATCGCTCATCAAGGGCTGGGATATCCACGTCAGCCCGAAGAAGAACTACGTGGTCGTCTACAACCAAGGCAATGCCCGCCACTTTCTTGCTCGCGTGCTCGCGAAGCGCGTCGAGCAGATCCGCGCGGAGCGCTTCGAGACGGATTTCCCGCCCGCGAAGCCGATCACGACCGTGAGCCTGATCCGCCTGTGCGCGGACCGGCGGGAGTACCACACGTACGGAGGGCCGGGAGGATCCGCCGGCTATTGGTCGCGCGCGGACAACGAGTTCGTGATCTACGATCAGAGTCGGTCGAAGAAGCCTGACGACGGCACGTTCCAGATGCTCCAGTCGACGGCGTTCTATCAGTACCTCCACTTCGCCTCGGGCGGCGTGGAGGTGCATCCGTGGTTCCTCAACGGCGTCGCCGACTACTACGGAGGCACCGTGAAGAAGGGCGACAAGCTGATCGTGAAGCCGCACAACTGGCGCGTCGAGACGATCCGGAGCGCGGTCGTGGCCGGCCAGCGCGAACGGTGCGAAGTGCCGGACGATCGCGGAGGGACGAAAACGGAGTGGGGCAATTCCGGCTACACGCCGCTCGGTGACTTCGTGCGGCTCTCCCATCGCGACTTCGCGTCCTACCCGGGCGTGTCCTTCGCTCAGGCCTGGTCGCTCGTGTACTTCCTGAGCAAGATCGTCCCGGCGAACAAGGAGTACGCCGCGAAGTGGGGGCGCATCCTCGATACGTACTACGCCACCTTGAAGACCGAGAAGCACAAGGAGCGTGCATTGGAGGCTGCGTTTTACGGCATCGACATGGAGGCGCTCGAAGCGGCGTGGCTGAACTCCACTCGCAGGACCAAGTGATGGACGAACGGCATTGGCAGCTTTTCGAGCTGGTGTCCTCACAGCTCGATGTGACGATCGAGAATCTCGTTTCGAGCACGGCCTTTGCGGATCTGGGGGTTGACTCGCTCGGCGGCGTCGAGCTGGTGATGGAGTTCGAAGACGCGTTCGACCTCTCGCTCAGCGACGATGCGGCGAGGCGCATCCGCACCATCGGCGGCGCCATGCGCCTGCTTGACGACAACCGCTGGTGAGCGATTTGGACGACACGCGTCCACGTTCGGAGTTCGGTTCGTTGACGCGATGGGGCGCATGCTGGTACAGAGCACACGGAGGTATGAATGAACTACGTGCTGCGGGTCGGTATCGCGCTGGTCGTCTGTTTCCTTACGCTTCCCGTTGTCGGATGCGGCAGCGGAGACGGAGGCGGCGGTAGCGATCTTGGCGCGTGTGCCTTGCTCGACGGCACCGTGGTCACGACCAACGGGGGCACGTGTGCCGCCTTCCAGGGCACGTTCTTTCCCGGCCAGGCCGCAGGCAGCGTCACGCCCACGGCTCCGAACAAGAGCAGCATCGGGGCCTTCGCTCAAGCGATGGAACTGTTGCTGCGCGAGAACCACGACATCTACCTCAAGACTGTCGGTGTGCTGGGCCGTGATTTCTGGAACCTCAACGGCGTCGATCCCGAGTGGACCGGCGCCCTCATGGGGAAGAACGGCGCCCAGCTCTCCGACCAGAGTCAACTCCTCACGATTCCCTTCCTGAAGCACTACCGGATCGTTCAGCTCGGCGCCATCCTTCTGCGCGCAGTCAATGCGGCGACGGACCTGACGATGGAGGAGGAGCGCGGCGTACGGGGCTACGCGAAGACGCTACAGGCCTACGCGCTGCTGCTTGTTCTCAGCCGCCAGTGGTCCAACGGCGTCCTGCCCACGACGTCCCTCGAGTTTCCCCAGGCCGCCAACATTCTCGACGTCAATGGCAGCCTCACGCACATCTCGGACCTGCTCAACGACGGGTCCGTTGACCTCACAAACGGAGGACCGGATTTCATCTTCCTCCTGACGCCCGGCTTCGCGGGGTTCAACACGCCCGCGACCTTCCGGCAGTTCAATCGTGCGCTGTACGCCCGCACCCGCCTCTACGCCGGGGACAAGGCCGGCGCGCTCACCGGCATCGCGGCCTCGTTCTTCAACATCAACGGGCCCCTCGATGACGGCCCGCGGCTCTTCTACGACACGGCGGCGAACAACGGCATGTACTTCCAGCCGGGCGTCGACCTCTACATCGCGCACCCGGACTTCGTGGCGGACGCCGAGGTTGGTGACTTGAGCGTATCGAACAAGGCCGCCGCCCCCATGACCGCGGTGGCGCACGATCTCCTCACAGGGAACCGGCAGGTTCGGCTGTACCCGAACCCGCTGGATGCGCTGCCCTTGATTCGCAACGAGGAACTGATCCTGATCTACGCGGAGGCGCAGATCGGCTCGGACGTGAACGAGGTTCTCGCCGGCATCAACAGGTCCCGCAACTTGAACGGGCTGGGCAACTATCTGGGCGCAACCGACGACGCGTCCCTGCTCAATGCCGTGATTGCGCGCCGGCGCTACAGCTTGTTCGGCGAGGGGCACCGCTGGGTGGACACGCGCCGCACCGGCAAGCTTGGCACGCTCAACATCGACCGCGTCGGCGATGTCGTGCACATGAACCTGCCGCGTCCTGCGCAGTCGATCCTCAACCAGATCGCGTTGCCCTAGGCTTCTGTACAGCCTACGCGCTCGGCCGCGTGTGCGGGGCCCGCGACCAGACCTCCTGGAGGAACGCGTCGGGCTTGCAGAGTGCGAGCACGACGCGGTCCGTCCCGGCTGTGATCTCGACGTAGCCGGGACCGCCGGAGGGGCTTGCATCGCGCCCGCGACGCACCTCGCGCAGCTCCGCGTACGCAACACGCTGCGGCGACTTGCCGAGCGCGAGGTGGATGCCGAGGTGCGTCTCGCCCGTCCTGAGGTGGGGGTGCGCGGTCATCAGGCTGACGACCGTGAGGAACACGGCGGAGAGAAGCAGGACGACCCAGGCGTAGGGGTGGCCGTCCAACGCGTGCCAGACCGAGGCGAGCAGGAGGCCACCGCCGAGGGTCCCGCAGAGGACCAGGAACCAGAGGCCCGTTCGTGGAGCCCCGTAGGGGCCGATGATCGCGCCTCGCCAGCGGCGTGACTTCATGCCCCAAGTCTAGGGATTGGCGCATGCGCGGCCGGATCTCCGCGCACAGGCGATTCGATCTGAGACGGTTCCCTTCGGCGCATGCGCGAAACAGGCAGGCAACTTCGCGCGGGCCGCGCGACTACTCGGCAGTTCGAGGAGAAGACCCATGCGCTCATTCACGATTGCCCTGTTCCTGATCCTGGCCGCGCCGGCCCTTGTGTTCCTCACGGGGGGCTGCGGCTCCGGCGGCACGACCGCACCGGGTAGCGGCGGCGGAGGGGTCGTCATCGCGGGACCGACCGACGCTGATTTTGTCGGCGGCTACTTCTGGAACCTTTGGGGCGGCGACGTCGCCGGGCCCACCAACACCGCGCAGTGGGGCGTGGTCACCGGCGACGGGGCCGGCATGATCAACGCCGGTCTGATCGCACAGAACCTCGGCGGCTTCGTCTCCGGTCCGATCGCGATCCCGCCGCTGCCCTATAGCGTCGGCGCGAACGGGCGCATGCAGCTCACGGTTGGCGGGGCGACCATGGAGGGCGGGATCTCCGAGGATGGCAGCCTGCTCGGGCTCGCCCAGGTCACCGCGGGCGTCAACCCATCCGTTGCGATCATCCCGCGCGGTACGGGTGTCTGGAGCGATGCCGATGTGTCGGGCGACTACCACGTCTCCGCCTTCTTCTGGAACGGCGCGAACGAGGTCACCTGGTGGGGCGGCACGGCGACGTTCGACGGCGCGGGCACCGTGACGGGGCTCTCGGTCGGGACGAACATCAATGGCGCGGTGAACCCGCCCGGTGCGCCGCTGGCCTTCGGCACGTACACCGTTGCGGCGTCGGGCCTCATGTCGTGGGCCATGCCTGCGACCACGGTGGGCGGCGGCATCGGCCTCGACGGTGAACTGATCGTCCTGAGCGGGAACACGGTGGCAACGGACACGCAGATCCTCGTCGTCCTGATCAAGAAGGGTGCGGGGCTCAACGAAGCGACGTTCTCGGGCACCTACCACTTCGTCGCGTTGCAGGGCCTCAACGCTCCGCCGCCGGCCTACGGCTCGATCACGGGCACCAGCACGTCGGATGGCGCAGGCAGCTGGGCGCTCAACGCCTTCACGCAGAACCGCGACGGTGTGATCACGAACGCACCGGGTGCCGGCGGAACGGGCTACACCGTGGCGGCCGATGGCGAGCTCGACGTGCCGGGGCCGGACTACCGCGGCGCCGTCTCGGAAAGCGGCCGCGTGGCAATGGTCGCCGGCCCCTACACCGGCGGTAGCCCGCTTTTCATCTTCATGTTCCGCTAGCGTGCCGTGTCGCAAGTCTCCTGCTTCGAGTCGGGTACTGCACGCCGGGCTGGGGGCGCTCGCGACGCTTCATCGGCCTCGCGTGGACTTGCCTTGCTGCACCCTGCCTCTCGCAGGCTGGCGCCAGCGCGCCTGCTCGTGCTCCTGTGGAGCATCGGCAGCGAAGCTCTTCATCGCTACTCCGCTCCCCATCCGGCGCGCCGCTCGCCATCGAGCACCGAGGGAACACAGTCCGTTGCGACGCTGAAGTCGGCGAGATTCACGGGCTGGAACTTCAGAGGCAGAGGACGCGCGTCAGTTGATCGTCAGCAGCGTGTCCTGGTCTGGATGCAGGTCGACGTTGCTGAAGGTCCTCGTCTGGGTGTGACAGCGGCTCGGGTCGACCGAGCCGCAGTTCGGCGGGCGGCAACGCGCGTAGCCCATGATGTCGACGGTCATCTCGGCACCGAGCAGGATGCCTTCTGGGAACGGATACTGCTCGACGTCCGGGGGAATCGCGCTGCCGATGGAGCACGTGAGCATGTCGGGGAAGCCCGTCCACGGCAGGCCGGTGCTGATGAAGCGCCACCCCGCATCGCCCGTCCCCGGCTCGCGGAAGATGAACTCGTCGAAGTAGAACTCGCTGTTGTTCGTGATGCGGATGCGGCGCACGAACGGCCCGCGCTGTTCCGGGTTCTCGGTGGGGCCGCTGTTCCCGCAGGAGACAAGGCCCGCCAGGACGATGGCGCAGAGCAGGCTACGGAGGGCAACGAGCGTCTTGAACACGCCCGTACCGTACCCGACTACGCGACGGGTGACCTCGTCACGAGGTTCTCGGTACGATTGGCCCGATGCGACGCCATGCCTTACGTCTGCTAGCACTCGCTTGTCTCGTGATGCCCGCGGCCGGTGCGGTGCGCGCCGAGGAGGACCCGGAGGAGAGGAAGAAGGCCGCGACGTTTGTCGAGCGGGTCAACAAGGCGATCGACCAGGGGGTCAACTGGCTGCTCGCCAAGCCGGCGCTGTTCAAGGCCGGCAAGTTCGATGTCGCTCACTGGGGCCTCATACGCGCCGACACGACCTATACGGGAGAGAAGCAGACGTCAGCTGGCTCGCCCGCAGGGCCGACGGCGCTTTCCGTGTACACGCTCCTCAAGTGCGGCGTGCCCCCGGATCACCCGGTGATCGAGCGCGGCTTCAACTGGCTCCGAGAGCTTCACGTGGGCACACAGAAGTGGGACGGCCGCGAGTCGAAGGGCGGCATGTGGCGGCTCTACCAGATCTGCGACTCCTACGAGCTGTCCGCGATCATCCTCGCGCTCACGGCGAAGTACGACCAGCACAAGAAGACCAAGAAGAGCATGGAAGACGCCCGCAAGGGCAAGCTCAAGATCAAGGACCGAAGGGACCGCAGGTGGCTCCAGACCATGGTCGCCGACCTGGTGGACCGCCGCAGCATTCCGGGCGGTTCGCCCCGCCGCGGCTGGCGCTACAACAACCCGGCCTTCAAGATCGGGCGCTACACGTGGCCCGAGGGCCCCGCACCGCCGCGCGGTGACGAAGACCTCAGCAGTACGCAGCTCGCCGCACTCGCGCTGTTCAGCGCACACCGCTTCGGCGTGCGCGCCAAGACGTCGGTTTGGGAAGACATCATCGACTTCACGCTCGCGCAGCAGCAGGACGAGGGGCCCAAGCATCAGCGCCACGATCCGGTGCAGCCCGACAAGGCGCCGTACGACCGCGCGCGCGGTTTCAGCTACATGAAGAACAGCGAGGAGAAGGACGAAGCGCGCGCGACCGGCGCCATGACGGCTTGCGGCATCACGAACCTGCTGATGGCCCGCGAGGTCCTCTCCCAGCACAAGAAGACCGCGAAGAAGTGGCTCGGCTCCAGTCGCGCCCGCCGTATCGAGGAGGCGGTGAACGACGGCCTCGCGTGGCTGGACCGCAAGTGGTCGCCGTTCACGAATCCGCACGACCGCAGCAGCTACAACACCTACTACCTCTACGCCGTAGAGCGCGCGCTCGACATCCTGGGCCAGCGTCTCATCGGCAAGAACCTCTGGTACGAGGAAGGCGCGGAAGAGCTCCTCAGTCGTCAGAAGCCCAAGGACGTCGAGATCCAGGAGAAGAAGGGCAAGCGTGCGGCCAAGGGCGTGTACTGGGACACCGGCACGACCCACCCGCCCACGGACGTGCTCGACACGTGCTTCGCGCTGCTGTTCCTCAAGCGCGCCACGCAGGGCCTCGTCCCCCGACCCGCCGCCGTGACCGGGGGCTAGTCGTCAGGGCCATGCCCAAGACGCTTGGACTCCTCGTCTGCCTGTCGCTTTGCGTGCGTGTTGCAGGCGCGGGCGAGGAGAACCCTGAGCCGAAGGCGCTTGCGCAAGCTGCCGGCGAGGTGCTTCAGGCCATCGCCGCAGGCGATTCCGCACGTGCCAGGACTGTGGCCGAGCAGGTGCGCCCGGATCCGTGGCTCGTTGCCGACGAGCTGATCGGGCGCGGAGAGCGCAAGGCCGCCACCGCGCTGGCTTCTGCGTCCACGCATCCCGACGTTGCGGGGCTCGTCGCGTTCGTCGTTGGATACGAGGGTGATGAACCGGCCGTGCGGAAGGCGCTGCGCGACGCGCAAACCGCCTTGAAGGCCAGCGACCCGCAACGGGCCCTCGAGATCGTCGCAGGCATGCACAGTGGCAATCCGCTGTTTCGCGCCCAGGTGCTCGGGGCCAAGGGGGAAGCCCTGCGCGCGCTAGGCCGCACGGCAGAAGCCCTGCGCGCGTACGAAGCCGGTGGTGCGGTCGCTGAGCAGATCGGATGGCTCGCCTTCGCCGCGCGGCAGTACTGGCGCGCAGGGGCCGCGGCGGCGCGCGCGCGCGATCTCGAAAGCAGCCTGCGCTTCGACGAGCGGCTGCTCGCGGTCGAGAAGCGCCGCGAGCGACCCAAGTACGTCGCAGCGGCCATGCGGAACATCGGTTGGGCATTGGCCGAGCTCGGCCGCTTCAAGGAAGCCGTCACGCGGTACGAGGAGGCCTTGCCGGTCGTCGCGAAGGCGAAAGACGAAGCGGGACGGGCTGCCGTGTGGTTCGGTCTCGGCCGAGCCTGGAACGCGCTGCACGAGATCGACAAGGCGATCGGGTTCTTCGAGCAGGCCCTCGAGGTCCGCGCCCGGCTCGGCGACGCGCGCGGCGACGCCTGGTGCCGCCTCAACCTCGGTCAGTGCTTCATCCAGCGCGGGGAGCGACGTCGCTCGATTCCGCACAGCGAGGCAGCGGTTGCGACCTTCGCGGACCAGCGCATGCCGCACGCCGAAGCGATTGCGCTCGGCAACCTCGGCGTGGCGCACTTCGGGCGAGGCGACTATGCGGGTGCGCAGGCGATCTTCGAACGGGTCCTGGCCGTGGAGCGCGAGCTTGGGCGCGAGTCCGGCGTCGCCTGGGCTCTCGGCGTCCTCGGCAACATCCAGTTCACGTACGGGAATCACGCCCGCGCCATCGCACTCACGCAGCAGGCGCTCGACGTGCACGAACGTCTGGGCGAGGACATGGCGACCGCGCAGGCCCTTCTCGTACTCGGCGGAGTCCACGGCGTGCTCGGCGAGCTGGAGCGTGCGACGGCCCTGCATCAGCGTGCGCTCGAGATCGCGCAGCGGATCAAAGCGAACAAGCTGGTTGGCGTTGCGCTCAACCACCTCGGTAGCGACTACTGGCTCGCGGGCGAGTACGACGCCGCCCTGGAGTATCTCGAGGCTGCGTTGGCTGCGTACGGAAGCCGTGCGCTCAACGACCGCATCCAGACGCTCGGCGTGATCGGGAACGTGCTCGTCGCCAAGGGCGAGCTCGATGCGGCGGCAGCGCGCTACGCACAGGCCTTGGCGCTCGAGGGCGACTCCCGCGATCGCGTCCTCCAGATCCATCTCGCGATCGGCGACCTCGAGCTGGCGCGCGCTCGCCCGACCCAGGCACTGGTGAAGTTCGAGCAGGCCGTGTCCGAAGCGACACTGCTCGGCCTACGGGAAGTGGAGGTGCACGGGCTTCGTGGCAAGGCGACTGCGCTCAACGCGCTGCGCAAGCCGAGAGAAGCGCTTTCCGCCGTGCGCCTGGCCGCGACGCGCCTCACGCGGCTCGTCGGTGGTCTCTCGGAAGAGCAAGGGGCCGCCGCCCGCGGGGCTGTGCGCAAGCTCTTCGACGAGGGACTGCGGGCTGCTCTCACGCTGCCGAAAGAAGAGCGCGCGGCCGAGGTCGCGTTCCACATCGAGAGCAGTCGTGCAGGCACGCTGCTCGAGTCGCTCAAGGCCCGCGAGGGGTTGTTTGCGTCGCAGGTGCCCGCTACGTTGCGCGAAGCGCAGCTCCGTGCCCGCGAGGAAGAGAAGGACGCCCTGACGGCCTACCGCGAGGCGCGGCGCACGCAGGATTTCTCGAAGACGCGTGCTGCGGCGGGGCGTCTCGAGATGGCGCGTGCCGCACTGGACGAGGTCGTCGCGCGTATCCGACGCGAGGCGAAGGCCGCGGCAAGCCTCGTCTATCCGGAACCTGCGGATCTTCCGGCGCTCCAGAAGACGCTGCGGGCAGAGGAAGCTCTCGTGCTCTACGCGTTGCTGCCGGACGATGCTGTCGCGCTGGTGATCACTCCTACCGACGCGCGCGTCGTGTCGTTGGGATCGACGCAGGATGTCGAGCAGGCCGCTGCGATTCGGTTGGACGACGCCGACAGCGAGGTGTCGGCGAGCCTACGTGCGCTCACGAAGCGCGTATTCGATCCGCTGGCCCTGAGTGACCACACGAAGAGACTGCTCGTCAGCGCGGAGGGCGGGCTCACCGCCGTGCCGTTCGGCTTGCTCGCTCCGTCGCGGGAGATCGTGCAGTTGCCCTCGGGGACGGTGTACCGCTTCCTGCGGAACGCGGAGCAACCCAGCGGGACCGACATCTTGGCAGTCGGCGACCCGGTCTATGCGAAGGCGTCGCGGCTCGTGCCGTTGCCCGGTACACGCGTCGAGATCGAGGGCATCGGCGCCGGTGTGAAGCTCCTTGGCAAGCGGGCGACGGAGCGCGCGCTGTGGGAGGCCGCAGGCCGCACGTGGCGCGCGGTGCACATCGCATGTCACGGCCTGCTGGACACGGAGGTGCCGATGCGGACGTCGCTGGCCCTCACGCCCGGTGACGGGATGACGGGTTCCTGAGCGTTGCCGACGTGTTCGAGCAGCCGGACAGGCCGGGCTCGTGGCGTTGTCCGCCTGCGAGACGGGGCGCGGCAAGCGCTTCCGCGGCGAGGGGATTCTCGGCCTGCCCCGCGCCTTCCTCTACGCGGGGGCGCCGCGCGTGCTGTGTTCGCTCTGGAAGGTCGACGACGACGCGACGCGCGCGCTCATGGTCAAGTTCTACGAGCTATGGAACCCGAGGGACGGCAAGGGGCTCGGAGCCGCAGCTGCGCTGAAGCAGGCACAGGCGTTCGTTCGCAGCCAGGAGAAATGGCGGCATCCGTACTACTGGGCGGCCTGGGTCCTCTGGGGATTGCCGGACGGATCTATGGACAATCGGGCTCGTACGTGCGCTCGTCTTGCTGCAGGGCGTCCGTGAGGCCGTTGTCGTCGAAATCGATCTCGGTCGCGTTGCCGATGAGCCGCTCTACGGCGTCGTAGCGCGGCGTGACGGTTGCGCGGTAGACGGGCGGGAGGCCGCCGGTCACCAGCGGTTCGTAGTCGTCGGCCGTGACCCCGCGGCTCTTGTGACGTAGCGCTTCGCCTTCGTAGACCCAGTCGTCCGTGAGACGCCCGTCGATCGTCCCGTCGGCGTCGCCATCGACCTCGATCGTCCGCTGGGCAAGCCTCCCAAGGGCATCGTAGATGCGCATCTCCGTTGCGCGTGCGTCGGGCACGCCGTCGAGCGGTGCGTCGTCCGCTTCTTCGTGGATCTCAGCCAAGCGTCCCGCTGCGTCGTACGTGTAGGTCTGCACGACGCGCCGGACAAGGCCCTGCATGTCCTCGTGGTCCACGATGGCACCGGTCGGCGCCGCCGAACCGGCGTACATCCAGACGGTCGTCACCTTGCCGGTTGACGCGTAGGTGCCTTGGCCGCTGCCGTCTTCTTCCCGTTCTTCTACCTGGTCGCGCCGCCGACCGTCCGCGAAGTACGTCGTCGTTGTCGTCGAGCGCATCTCCACCGTGCCGTTGGCGCCAAGATCGAGCCGTTCGGTCGTGGTCGTGAGACGCTCCGGACACGGCGCGTCTGCGTTGCCACACGCTGCTGCGAAGACAAAGGCGAACATGATGGGTCGAGTACGCAACGCGACGAGCGTACTCGATGTGCGCCGCGCGTGACGGCTCGTGTCGTGACCCTTGCGCTCGTGGCACCATGGTGTTGAAGGAGGACCCATGGAGGCAGCCCTTCCGTTGCGCACGCGCCTGGCGGCGTGGTCGCCCGACGATCCGGCGGCGGAGTTCGGCTTCACGGCCCGGCTCGCGCGCGACAACCATTGGCCGGAGTCGTTTGCGGCGCGTGTTGTCGGGGAGTATCGCCGCTTCATCGAACTCTACGTGACCGCGGGCCATCCGGTCACGCCGTCCGACGAAGTGGACCAGGCGTGGCACCTGCACCTGCTCTACACCCGCGACTACTGGGGCACGTTCTGCCCCGACGTGACGCGTACGCCGATTCATCACGGACCCACGAGAGGCGGCGACGCGGAGCAGGGGAAGTTCGAGGACTGGTACGCGCGCACGCTCGACAGCTACGAGCGCACCTTCGGCGAGCGCCCGCCGGCCGACATCTGGCCGCAGAGCGACACGCGCTTCCGCCGCGGCCGGAGCTTCGTGCGCGTGAGCACCACCGACTTCTGGCTGATGTCCAAGGCGCGCGTCTTCCGCGCAGGCCGCGCCGCGCTCGTCGGCGGTGTCGCCTTGACGCTCCTGGCGGGCTGCGCAGGCATGGTCCTGGTTGCGGAACTAGGCCTTGTTGCCTGGCTGGGCATCGGGTTGATCGCGCTGCTTGCCCTCCGCCTGCTACGCGGAACGTGGAGACGACGGCAGTACATGCGCGATCTACGCCGCGACATCGCCGGCGAGGAGGATCAAAAGAGACGCGAGCGCCTCGAGGCGCGCCTCGAACGCGTCGAGGCCGGGAGCGCGTGGGCTTGGGGCGGCGGCGGCGGATGGGATGTCGGCGGCGCCGGGTGTGGCGGCTGCAGCGGTTGTGGGGGATGCGGCGGCTGCGGAGGGTGCGGCGGCTGACGCAGGCGCATTTCGGTACGATCTCCGAAGCCGCTGGGGGCAAGAGCGGAGGTCGTGATGGCTGCAACGCGTAGCGTGGTCGTGGTGGTGCTACTGGCAGCCATGATCCTCCCAACGGTCCATTGCGGCTCCGGAAGCGACACGCCGCTGCCCGGCACGATGACTCCTCCGGGGCCGACGGGGCCTGCCTTTCTCACGTTCACGGACTTCCAGCTTGCCAGCGTGGTGATCGGCCAGCCCGACTTCACGAGTGGCAACCCCAACCAGGGCGGTGGGCCGATGGGGAACACGATCGCGTCAGCGTCCGGGGGCGCGAGCGGGAGCTTCTACGTCGCCGACGCGGTCAACCACCGGATCCTCGGTTTCAACACAGTGCCCACTACGAACAACGCGACCGCGGACTTCGTACTCGGCCGCTTTCGTCTTGCCAAGTGGCGATCAGCGCGCCGGCGACCTCATGAGCCCGGACGAGCCCATTGATCAAAGCGAGATCGGCGATCAGCAGCTGGCGCAGCGCATCGTTCGTTGACATCGGAGTCCGCCGGCGGCGCAGCCTACAGCACCGCGCGATGGCCTCTCAAGGGGTGCGGCTACTTGCCGTGCCTTTCTCGCGGATCACACGGAATTGCATGAAGCGTCCGTCTTCCGCAGCGGCAAGTCGCTGCCTGAGGACCGGACCGAGGGCCGTAGCCGGCGTCAACACGCCCGCGCGCGGTACCGCGTCCTGTTCGAACAGGAGAACGAGGCCTGTCTCGGAGAGCATCTTCGAGGTCGCGAGATAACCGGGGTCTCCCTTGCCTTGGACCGCAACTACGGCGGACTGCCTGCCGTCGTCCGTCTTCGCATGCACGAGCACGCGGAAACTGCCGGCCCGCTGAAGCCACGGCGGCGGCCCTTCGCCTGACTTCGGCCGGAGCGGAACCGGGGCGCCGACGAAGTAGCCGAAGCCGCGACTCAGGAAGAGCCAGCCCGCCTTGAGCCAGGCCGAGATGGCGATCCCCTCCTGGTAGCTGCACGGGAGCTGACCGTCGAGCGCGAGCGAGCGGCGGACGATGCGTGCGTTGATGGGGGCCATGAAGAACGGTCCTCCGAACCGTCGCAGATCTCGATCGAAGCGATACGAATCCCAGCCTCGCACCGTCTCGTCGCTCGAGCGGTTCTCGACGCCAGGCGCGAGGACGTACGGATCGGAGTGGAACTCCGCCTCGTACTCGCTCGATTCGAGCACGTTCTTCCGCGCTTTCATGGCCTTGCTGGTGCCGCCGCTGAGCGAGCCCGCGTAGCTCGTGAATAGCGCTTTCACGTGGGCCGCGCGCCCCCCGCGCTCGGAGAGGCGCTCGATCGCAAACTGTGCGCCGAGATCCGACGGGATGCTGTCGACGCCGGCCGCGAGGACGATCTTGGCGCCCGTGCGCTCAGCCTCTCCGTGAAACTGATCGACCATGCGCCGTTGGTACCAGTACTCGCCGGAGAGATCGGCGTAGTGGGTGCCCGACCGCGCGCACGCACTGACGATGTGTTCCGCGTAGCACTCGCTGAACGGACCTGCCGTGTTCAGGATGACCCTCGCATCCGAAACCAACGCGTCCACCTCGGCTTCGTCTGCGGCCTGAGCCACGATCACTCCCGGCTCGGACCCCGTCGCCGCGACGGCGTCTCGGACTTGCGCGAGCTTGTCCGCGTTGCGGCCCGCGATGGCCCACGTGAAGCGCTGCCCCTCGGGATGCTGCGCGAGGTAGCTCGCGGTGAGCCTGCCGGTGAATCCCGTGGCGCCGTGGAGGACGATGTCGTAAGGAGGCATGCGGGATCCCTTTCGGATGCATCGTATCGCGCATGCGAGACGAGTCTCGGCGGGTGCTTGTCGCTCCAGGCTCCGGCGCCGTCGATGCGGCTCCTTCTCCTTCCGTCAGCCGCGCGCTAGTATCTGTCCATGAGCCTTCCGGTAGTTCTGAAGTACAGCGTGTATTGCTTGTTCTGGCTGAGTGCCTACGCCATCTGGAAGCTGCGGGGCTGGCCGCTGGAGTTGTGGCAGGCGGGTCTTCTGGGGGCTGGTGGAATCGTCGCGGGACAGGTTGCATACGTTGCGGCTAGGCGCGCGGCGCACGACAACTCGTAAGCTTCGAGCCCCTGGATCCTGTTCGATCATCGCGCCTCGAACACACCGCGGCCGAAGATCGTATGCAGCTCGCGCCGCATCGCCAGGCCCAAGCCCGCGTTCCACGCGTTGACGGGATTGTAGTCGTCGCGCAGGACGATGCCTTTGTCGCCCGGCTTGTAGACGCTGTAGAGGTCCAGCCGCGGGAAGCCCCGGAGCGGGATCTCTCGATCCGTCGCCAACCAGACGACATTCATCGACGTCTCGCGGACGTGCGCCCCGAAGCCGACGCGATGACCAAATGCGGCGTCCAGCGTCGCGGCGAACGAGTCGAGCACGCGGCCCCCTGGACTGCCTATCGTGTTCATGAGCAGCACGCCGCCAGAGACGAGCTTCTCCTTCGCCTCGCCCAGGAACTCTACGGTGCACAGGTGCTCGGGCATGACCTCCGTCGAAACGACGTCGAGCAGGATCGCGTCCCACGGGCCACGGCCCCGCAGGAACACACGCCCGTCCTCCGCATGGAACTGCGCGCCTTCGACATCGGCGCCGAAGTCTTCTCGCGCGGCGCGCATCACCGCCTCGTCGATGTCCACGACATCGAAAGTGCGACCTTCGGCGGCAAGCAGGCGGAGCATGGCGCCTCCGCCGCACCCGATCACGAGGAAGCGGCGCGCCTCGGGCATGAGCACGGGTACGAGTGCCGCCTTCCGGACGTACTGGCACTGGATCGGATCGTCCTCGTCGTCGATCCGTATGTGCGTGTGAATCAGTCCGTCCAGCAGCATGTAGCGCTCGCTGTTCAGCTCGGAGTCGATGGTCTGGATCCGGCCGTAGAAGGTCTGCTCGTCGCGAACCAACTCGATGCGCGCGGGCACATCCGGCGCCGCACGTCCGGGTACGGCCGCGACAACGAGCAGAGCCAGCGCGCCACCCGCAGCGGCGCGGCTCCGCAACGTGAGTCCCAAGAGGCCGACGACGCCGAGGGCAGCCGCCACGACCTGGAAGATGCCGCTGATGGGCAGGATGGGAACGAGCACGAAGCCTGCTAGGAGCGCCCCGATGACGCTGCCGATGGTGGACACCGCGTAGAGCCTCCCGACCGTGCTTCCGGTCTTCGCTGCGTGGCCCGGATGGAGCCGAACGGCGATGGGCGTCAACGTTCCGAGGAGGAACAGTGAAGGACCGAAGATCACGAGCGCCGACGCCAGTGCACCGGCTTCGATTCCCAGGCCGGCGAACGCCTCGAGGGCAGGAGAGGCGATCAAGCGCACGAGCAGCGTGGCGACGCCCGCTAGCGCAACCAGGGAGTGGAACAGCGTCGGCGAGGCCCTTCGATCCGCGACCACGCCGCCGATCCAGTACCCGAGCGCAAGGGCCACGAGCGCCACGGTGATGAGTGCAGCCCACACCTGGAGGCCGAGGCCGTAGAAGGGCCCGAGGATGCGCGTACCGAGGATCTCGATGACCATCACCGAGGCACCCGAGACGAGGAGCGTGAGCATGAGCAGGAGCGGCTTGACGTGCGCGGATACGCGATCGGACATGGGAAGCCTCGCTTGAGTGCGCGGTGGGAGGAGCCAGCCAGGGTACGAGGAAGGGAGCAACCGCTCTTTGCGGTAGTTCGCTACCCTCTGTTCGTAGGTCGTAGGCCTGCCGCCGACCTCAATCCCGTCGATGCCGCGACCAGTTTCACGCACAGGTGCTGGCATGCGAAACGGGCTATCCCCGCTGTCGCTCCTGAAACCGAGTCCCCGGACTTGACCGGGGTCGGTCCGCAGAACCAGGGGGTACCATGCGCAGAACGCTATTTGCACTCGTCTTCGTGGTCGTCAGCACGACGGGCAGCCGGGTCTCCTATGCGGAGAGCACCAACCGAAATGAAGTGCGCAGCCGCATCGCAGCCGGTGGTTGGTACGTGCTCTGGGGTGTGACCATCAACGATGCGGAGTACGCCAAGTTCGCCGTTGCTGTGTACTCGGGCTCCGTGACCGAGTACTTCTCCGACCTTCTTGACCGCAACATCGCGAAGTTCAAGTCAGAAGCCACGATGCGCACGGAGGACTTCCTCCTTGGGGAGATCCGGCGCGCTTTCAAGACGGGGCAGGTGATCCGCACCGGCCGGAAGCTGGCTCTCAAGGCAGGCATTGCGACCTACAACCGCTGGAAGAACGTGAGCGCCCATCTGCCGACGGGAAGCCTGGAGCGTTACAAGGTCTACGGGCCTACGATCCTGGGTCGAGAGACGTGGACCTGGGGTTGGCGGCCGGAGATGAAGCTGACGGAGCGGCACATTCCACTGCCCAACAACCACCAGCCATTCGTCGCGTTTCGACTCACCGATCGACAGCAGACGCGCGGTGTGGACAACCGGACTTCGGATGACCGCGCTCGCGAAACCACGCGCATCACCCTTGTGAACGAAACGTCCTACACCATCACGCACGATGTTGACCATGGCGACGGACGGGGCTTTCGCACGCGCTGGACGCTTGCACGAGGCGCGGCAGTCCGACACTACGGCAAACGCGGCAACACCTTTCGCGTTTCATGGGACGGCGACTTGAGGCCCGGTCCCCAGCAGCGCACAGTACCGGTCCCTCCGAATGGTCGCTACCGGTTCAAGAAGTACGGGAACAACGCCACGACGGGACCCGGCCAGTACATCGACCTGGTTCGCGGTGAGATCCGGTTCGAGAACCGCACGCCGAACATCATCCACTACCGGCTCGACGACCACCGATTCAACGTAGCCGCACGCAGGTCTGCTTGGCATCCGGTTCGACCCTCGAGTGACCTCAGGCAGATCCGCTTCGACCACGATCTGCGCACCAACCGCAACAGGACTCGGAGTCTGAGGCTCGCGCCAGGTATCTACGACTTTCGGTTGGCGGGCGGAGGCCAGTTTCTCGAGCTCGCTGGGAACTGACCCAGTGCCGGACCGGGCAGGAACCGGGGCAAGGAACGACCGGCGCTAGAGCACGATGTCGCGCATGGACGTGATGGCTGCCGTCCCCGGGCCAGTGGCTTGGGTAATGAGTTCCTCTTCGAGATCAGAGACACCATCGCGACCGGCGCGGCGGGTCCAGAGCCGTTCGCGGACTCTTGCGCGTGCCTCGCTTGTAGACACCGTGCGTTCACGCGTCTGATGATCGAACAGCAGGGGATCGAACGCGCGGAGCGCAGGGAACTTCAGTCCGGTCAGTACTTCGATGGTCGTCAACCGTACCTGCTCGAGCACCGGCGCGAACGGCAACGGCTGATCGCTGTCGTAGTCGCGCTGCCAGACCAGGAACCCCGCTGAACGCATGGCACCATCAAGCTGGATAGAGATGACCTTCCAGAACCCGGCCGGGATGCGGATCGGCTCCTCGTTCGCGCCGTTCTTGTGAAGCGGGTCTTCATCGGTGAACACCGGGCCGGTGAACACGCAGGCTCGCCGACCTCCGTCGTCTTCTACCCGTTCGAGCATCCAGTCTTCGATGTTGCCCCAGGCATGGTCGTGCAAGTTCTCGTGCTGTGGGACGATGTTGGACCACAGGTCGCTCTCACGTTCTGCGACGGAGGCATCGGCTTCCGTTCCCCAGGACAGGCTCTTCCGCCGCGCTAGATGTCCCCGGTCCCACGGGTTGGGGCCCAAGTTGTTCGTTGCACTCTCTCGATAGCCCCGGTCATTGTCGACCTGCAGCGATGTCGGATGGATCTGGGGGTCGTGTCGGAAGCTACGGCTTGTGTGCTGTGATGACGAGATGCTGTCGCCGTCCACGTTGTGCGCCGAGACGAAAGCAAACCCGCGATCCTGGCTGAACAACAGGGAGTGGCGAAGATGGTGAATGTACTCGCCGGTGAACGCCGATTGGCTGACCCTGTCGCTTGGAGTCGGCAACGGGATGGCTTGACCGGCGATGAAGTCGGGATCATAGGGCATCGCCTGCTCCCTTCGCTCTCACACGGCAGTCTAGGATTCGCCCCTGCTTTCTCATCTTCCAGCCCTCCACGTCTTTCACCTGAACGCGAGGCTACCACATCGGTGATAGGGCGTGAGCGGCGCTGGACGGGAACCGCCCGCTTGGCTGGTGGCGCAGCCTTGCGGCAGCAGCTCGGCCCGGACCGACGTACCCAACCGTGGTGAAGGTGCGAGTGCGGCCGTGGCTCTCTCGCCGGTGTAGCCTGTGCGCATGCTGCGACGGGCGCGGACCGCTCTCTGTCTTGGTCTGCTCGCGGCCGTCGCGCTTGCCGCTGGTCTCGTGGTCGGCTGTGCGTGTCCACACGAGTGCCGCCCAGCACGCTGCGCCGCGGGTCCCGCTACTCCTTCGATCGCCGGCGTCGTCCGCGACGAGCAGGGCCTGCCCATTCCGAATGTGGGGATCGAGGTGGACGGCTACCCGACGCCCATCAACCACATGCCTCCGATCTGGTACACGGACGTGCGCGGGCAATTCGAGATGCACGACATCGCGCCGGGCCCCGTGAAGCTTCTCGTGACTCCCGCCAGGGGCGCGAAGGAGAAGATCGTGGACACCCGGACGGGCGTGCGCGACCTCGTGATCGTGTTGGACCCGGGCCCGCAACTGATCCTGCGCATCGTCGACTACGTGCCCGGCCCGGAAGAGCGGGGAGCGCGCGTGACGTGGAAGGGCCGGAAGTACGAGAGCGCGTTCCGGCATGCGCCCATCCGCGCCGACGGCTGGGTGCGCTTCGTCGCCTTGCCTCCCGACGGGGAGTTCGAGATGTGGGCCTTGGCCGACAGACGGCGTCACGTTCGCGCGCGCAGTCTGAAGCCAGGACCAACCGAGCAACGCATCGAGCGACACGAGGTCAGGGACATCGCGGGCAGGATCACCGGATCGGAGGCCACGCTCAATCAGAGGCTTCCCCCCGAGGCCCCAGGGCGGCTCCTCGAACGCCTCAGCGTCGGCGTCTACCCATCTGCTCCCCAGGGCGGGTTCTGGAGCCTCGAGGTTGCCAGCGCAAGCGTGCAACCCGACGGCTCTTTCCGCATTCACGGGCTTCCCCCGGGCACGTACCTCCTCTACGTCCACACGAGCGCCGGCGAGATCTTCGGCGTCTCCAAGGTCGTCGAGGCAGGGACGACGGACGCGATCATCGATATCGACGGACCGAGGTCGTACGCACCGTGACGATTCCTCGTCGTGCTTTGCCTGCACCTTGGCGGTGGCGTCGCCTGCGCAACTACCGCTACGCTGTTCGTCGTGAAGTTCTTCGCGGTCGCAGTGATCATCGCGCTGTCCCCAGCTGTTGCTGGTTGCGGGCGCGACACCTCGGATGACTACGCCTCCATGCCCACGCACCGGCCGGGGGAGCTTCCACCGGCGGGCTGGAAGGTCGAGCCCGAGGATCTCACGATCTATTCAGACTTGCGCGGCGGCGACGGGAACCTGGCGGGTGCCTACACAGGCGTCATGGACATCGGTCCCACCCAGGCCATCCGGGTCGTGAACGGGGAGCTGAAGGCAGTGCCAGGTGACGGCAAGACGCGGTACGACCTCGTCCTCTTCCCCGACGGTACGGCCTATACAGCGTACTTTGACAGCGAAGGACGCCCTGGGCCTCGGCACGTCGGCTACTGGAGCTACACGGACCAGCGGCTCAAGGTCGGCATCAAGGAAATGGTTCCAGGCCGGCCAGACTCCGAATTCCCCGTTCAGGTGATCGACGAGAAGATCATCTTCAAGCCAGACCATCCAAGAGAGCGCACCGAGTTGCGCAGAGTCGGCGCAGGTCCCTAAGAGCCAGCAGGCCCCGATGACTCGCCCACATCGGTACCGGGTACGAAGCGGTCGGATCCCGGGTACGGAGCCAGCATTTCTCGTTGCAGATTCGCGCGATGGTCTGGTGAGTCTGCGACACCAGCTCCCGCCTTGATCGGCTACCCCCTGCTGCGGCTCCGCGTACTCTTCTTCGAAGCGCCCGCCGTTGCCCGCAGTGCCGGACCTCGGTACCCTCGGACATGTTGTCCGTTTTGTCGCCCCGCCGCCGCCCGTTCGAGTTGGCTTTCCTGTGTCTCGTGCTGTGCGCGCCTGCCTCTGCCGAAGAGGAGCTAGAGCCGAAGCCGGCGGCACCGTCGTTCGCAGAGCGCGTGAACGCCGCCATCGACAAGGGCGTGCCATGGCTGAAGCAGAGTCAGAGCAAGGACGGGTCGT
Organism: Planctomycetota bacterium; assembly: GCA_028281445.1. Taxonomy (GTDB): domain Bacteria; phylum Planctomycetota; class PLA2; order PLA2; family JAEUHO01; genus JANQJW01. Next base: position 91,339 of record JANQJW010000079.1, read on the forward strand.
GGGGGCCCTGCGTGGCGGGCATACCGCCTACGACGGATCGAGGGTGAAGGACCCGCGCTGCCACCCCACGGGGCCGACGTCATTCGCGCTCTTCACGCTTGCCAAGTGCGGCGTCACGCGCAAGGACCCTGCGATGAAGCGTGGGTACGCCTGGATCCGAAAGCAGACCAAGAACGCAACACGCACCGAGCGCACCACGGACGGATTGGCCTACGACAGCTACGAGTCGGCTTCGATCATCTTGATGCTGACGGCCATGTACGAACCGGAGGAGCAGAGAAAGCCGTCCCGGAATCCCACGGCGAAGCCGCGCGGGAGCCCTTTCTCCAAGGTCGCGTGGCGGCTGCTCCACGACTGCGTCGCGCATCTGGTGGGGAAGGACGGTATGCCCGGCGGCCAGACCTCAGGTGGAGGGTGGTCGTACTGGCTACGTAGCGAGTCCTCCGATGCCGATGTCTCGGCAACGCAGTTCGCGCTTCTGGCGCTGCGCTCGGCCGTGCGCGCCGGATACCCACTGTCGCGATTGCAGGAGGGCGTTTGGGAGCGAGCGCTCGAGTACCTGCTCATGGCCCAGAAGACGGACGGTTCGTTCCCGTACACGGTTGGCAAGCCCTGGAGCGCCGGCATGACGGCTGCGGGGCTGGCGAGCCTTCTCATCTGCCGCGAACAGCTCGCGTTGGCGGGCGGAGCCCCGGACGATCTGGACGGCGCGATCGAGCGGGCACTCGGTCACCTCGCCGAGCACTACGACCCACGCCGCAATGTGGGCGCGAAGAAGAAGGACTTGAAGTACTACAACTACTGCTACTTGTACGCGGTCGAGCGCGTCGGCGCGCTGTCCAGCCGCCACCTGTTGGGGAAGCACGACTGGTATCGGACGGGCGCGACTGCGTTGCTCGAGTGGCAGCGGTCCGACGGCAGCTGGTTCGATCGCTCCTGCATGAAGCCCCAGGATGTGCTTGGTACCTGCTTCACCCTGCTGTTCCTCAAGCGCGCGACGCCGCCTGCCGTCGTCACAGGCAAGTGAGAGGCGGATCCAACGAGGAACGCCAAGATCGACTAGGCGCGCACCGTGCAAGAGCGCACCCGTTGCCTCTCCGCGATCCCGTTCTTTCGCCTTTCGATTGGTCCCTTGACCTGGTCTTCCATGGACACGGCGTCCACGGCCCGAACCAGGTCCAGTAGTTTCCTCCGTACCCCCCCTTGACTCAGAGCCCCCTAAGCTGCCGGTCTCTATACTCCGGTGCCCCACCTCTACGCTTCCACGACTGAGTCGCAAGAATGAGCAAACGTCCGCGTACCGCAGCTCGTGACGTCGTCAGCTATCTCGCAGATTGCTTACCTGAGCTACTCGTTACAGGTGGCTTGCCGAACGCTCTTGCCATTTGGAGCCTTTGCGAGCACCCACCTTTGAGGACTTGGCCCTTCTTCGTGGGTTGGGTGGTCGTATCGACCGGCTTCTACTGGAGCGCCTTGTCGCCTCCGGTGCCGTGGCGCACGCTGATGGCGATCCAGTCGATCATCGCGGCAGTCACATGGTGGGTGATCGGATAGCTTGGGCCAACAGCCGTCCGCGAACCCGCGCGTCTCGTCGCGATCCGAGCGGATGCGTCGTTGGTCGCTTGCAGCGTGTAGGCTGCCAGTCTGAAGAGAAGGGGCTCTGGGGGAGTCCCATGCCCAACGTCGCTGCCGTGCTGCGCGAAGAGATCCAGCGTCTCGCCCGCAAAGAGGTCAAAGCCCAGGTCGGGCCGGTCAGGAAGCACCGCGCCGAGGATAGGCGAGCGATTGCTGGGTTACGGCGCCAGGTTGCCAGTCTCGAGCGTGAAGTGGCGCGCCTTCGGAAGCAGGCGAGCCATCCTGCTGCGAAGTCCGAAGCGACTGAGAAGGCGATCCGCTTCTCACCCAAGTGGGTGGCGGCTGACCGCGAGCGCCTGGAGCTCTCAGCTAGAGACTACGCAGCCCTGGTCGGCGTATCCATGCTCACGATCTACAACTGGGAGAAGGGCAAGTCGAGACCCAGGTCCAAGCAGCTCGCAGCGTGGGGGAAGATCCGGGGCATCGGAAAGCGCGAGGCTTGGAGGCAGTTGGAAGAGATGGAGAGGTAGCCGCCTCGCCGAGCCGGGCGGCGGACGTGCCGCTCCATTTGCTGGTGGCAACTTGCCGTGCTCTTGTGGCGAGTTGGGAAGAGGCTGTGCGCATGCGAAGCCGCTCTACGACTCAGCGAAGATCCCGCTTGGCCTCGCGAGTTTGATAGAGTCCCGGTGTGTTTGGAGGTTCGGCCATGGCATCGGGCCGCTGCTACGTGGGCCTTGGCGTTGCGATCATCGCGCTCATTTCGGCAGCGCCGGAGGGGGTGGCATGGGAGACTACTTGGGACGATGCAGTTGCACAGTCCAAGAGAGGTGACAAGCCGGTCCTCATTTGCTTCCTTGGTCTAGATTGGAGCAAGCACTGCCAGCGTCTTCATGAGGAGTTGTTGTCGACGCCAGAGTTCGCGAAGTCTCTGAGCGCCGAATTCATACTGCTGCGCGTTAGCGTTCCAGGGTTCAAGGAGCGTAGCGTCTCCAAGCGCTTGGACCCCGTCGGAGAGAGCCTGCGAACCGATCTCGCAGTCACCGGCGTGCCAGCTCTCGTCGTTGTGACCCCGGATCGCGTTCCGCTCGCTCGCCACGAAGGCTACGCAAGTCGATCGCGCGAGTGGTGGGTTACGCGCATGAGACGAAGGACGAAGGCCGGGCTCGCAGTGCTGGAAGACCTGCGCGAATTGGAGGACACGCCGACGCCAAGTTCCCTTGAGGCCAAGATCGCGTACGGCAGGAGGCTTGCGAGCGTCGTCGAGCGCGAGGACAAGGCTATGCCCCTTCGCGGCTGGCGCGTCCAGTCGCTTAGAGAGTTCATGGAGCTCGATCCCAGCGGACGCCACGGACTGTGGGTACTGGCACTCCGTGCGCTGGTTAAGTCTGGAAGGGCGAGCGAGGAGGAGTCGAGGGCGGCGATTCTGGCTGATCCGCGCAACGAGCGGGGTGCAAGGGAGTGGGGCGTGCTGCGGCTCTACCCTGAGAAGAAGGCGGACTTCGGCACCAGGAAACGCAAGAGAGCCTTCATTCACCAGTGGGAATCGCTTCTGCACTATCCCATCAAGGACCCGGCAGCTCAGCGTCAGTTGCTCTTCTGCCTTGCATCAACACTGCTCGATCTGGGCGAGAAGGACCGCGCGGTTGTGTACGCGAAGCGACTCAAGACCGCCATGGGGGACGAACCGGGCTTTGAGGGCTTCTTTGAGCAAACCTTGTTACCCGACTTCGCGCCCCCCGTACTCGATGCGAAGCAGAGGGCGGCTGCTAAGGCGGTGGCAGGCACGTACGTGCAGGACCGGCTGCGGGCTTGGGAGGAGCAGAAGGAGAAAGCGCACGACGCGATGGACATCTGGCTCGAAGGTCGGGGATTCGTCCGCTACCTGCTGAATCCTGACGGCACGTTCCTTCGCACCGCATCCATCACCCCCTCGCCAGCTGGTTCCAAGGGCCGCCGCGGCACTTGGATTGTGAGAGGAGACAAGATCCAACTCGTGGACCATCGGTTGATCGGCGAGTCGAGGGAGCCGGAGCCCATCGTCGGGACTGTCGAGGGCGACACTCTGCGCCTTCGACCAGAGCTGAGTCGGTCGCGCGATGCGATGCCCTTTCGTCGAGTCACTACGGCGTGGAAGCTGGCCACGGAGCCTACGGACGCTTCCCAACAGCAACGACTCGCCTTCCACGTAGACCGGATGGACGGGCGGGACCCGTTCGCACTTGCCGAATCGGTAGAAGCGCTGCTCAAGATGAAGGTGCCCGCAGCGGTTTCTGCCGCCATTCGAGTTTTGCGCGAACACTCGGATCCGGGCCTGCGGGAGTATGTTGCCAGGGCGCTTCGCTCTCAGCCAACCGAGGCTGCCGTCTCTGCACTGATCGACGGCTTGGGTGATCCGGCTGAACTTGTGTTGATAGCATGTCTCGACACGCTCCTCTCCTACCAGGGGCAGGAGTGGGGCACTCGTCGCGCCCGCCGCCGCCTTCGCGAGCGTGAGCTTGCACCCGTCCAGCGTGAGTTTCGCGCCTGGTTCAAGAAGAACGGAATTCGACCTCCAAAGTGAGGAGCATGTCCTAGCTATGGCGAGTAGACGCCCTTCGGGAGGTGTGGCGGCTCCATGGGCCCTGCGTGGGTGGGGCCTTTCACGTCCGCCGCATTGCACGCGAGCGCGAGTATCCGTACGTTCCGGTCATGGGAGCGAAGAGTAGGCCGCCGGCGGAGGCGCGGGGCGCTCACCCCCGCGCACTAGCCGACTCGATTCATGCTGCCCACAGAACACGAGAGCGCGCCGGCGTGCCTACGCAACCGCGGCGTGGGCTGGTGGAATAAGAGCCACGAGTTCGAGCCTCTTCAGCCGCGAACATGGTAGATCGCTACCGGCAAGCGCGAGGCGTGGTGGCGGTTGGAGGAGGACCTGGTCTCGGCACGTCCTTTGGTACACGCCTTCGTAGCCGCTTGCTACGCAGCGGTAGTCACGCGTGAGGCAGCTGCCTATCATGGACGCATGACCCGAACGCCCAGTCCCACGCGTTTCGTCGTTCGCGGAACTTCGAAAGAGAAGTTGCGCGAGCGCCTCGGGCCGGACATACGTCACGAGATCGTCGATGCGAAGCTAGTCGTGGTTGTGGTCGAGCCGGACGCGCCCGAGCCCGATCCGCGGCAAACATCACGGAAGTTGCAGGAGAGGCTTGGTGCCGACGTATTCGTTGCGCCCGTGCTGGTCGACGACCGCGGCGGAGCCGCATACCCTACGGGGCGGATCCAAGTGCGCTTCGACAAGCCGCCTTCGGACCAACGCTGCCTCGCGTTCGCGGAGTCACACGAGCTGAAGTTCCTGTCACGGAACAAGTACCAGTCGGCTCAGTGTCTCTTCAAGCCCTTAGACGTATCGGCCTATCTGCCCGACGTCGTCGAGGACCTGGCGTCTGCAGAAGGAGTGCGCAGGGTTTGGGAGGTCACCGAAGGGCAGTACACGCGCGGTTAACCGGCATCGATTGACCTGCAGGGGCCATATCGCTAGTCTCCACCCCTGTGGGAGGTGTGAAGTGCATTATTTTAGTAGCGACCGGGTCAAGATCTCGCTGCGTCCGCTCAAGCTCCAAGAGGCACAGATGGGCGCGTCAGTCGCGCGGGCGTTTTCCGTTTCCG
>JANQJW010000082.1 GCA_028281445.1 Planctomycetota bacterium
GGTGACGATGTCGGCGTGGGGGGGGGGCTCGGGATCCACCGGCTCATGGTGCCACGACACCGTGAATCAACTCCGCGCCGGGTTTCGCGCGGCGCTAGACTTCGCGTTCCGGGCCGTTCGGGGCCTGGAATTGGAGTCGTGCCATGACGATCGACGTTGCCATCAATGGGTTCGGCCGCATTGGCCGCCAGGTCTTCCGCATCATGCACGCCCGGCGCGACGAGTTTCGCGTCGTGGCGATCAACGACCTCGGCAAGCCCGAGGCCCTGGCCCACCTGCTGAAATACGACAGCACCCACGGCAAGTTCGATGGCGATGTGGCGCTCGTCGACGGCAAGATCGAGGTCGAGGGCTGGAGTGTCCCGATCTACAACCAGCGCGATCCGGCGGTGCTGCCGTGGAACGACCTCGGCAACCCCTACGTCATCGAGGCAACCGGCGTCTTCCGCCAGCGCGCGCAGCTCGAGAAGCATCTCGCGGCCGGCGCGAGCAAGGTGCTCCTGACCGTCCCGCCGAAGGACGAGGTCGATGCGCTCATCGTCCTGGGCGTCAACGACGACACGCTCAAGCCCGAGCACAAGATCGTTAGCAACGCCTCGTGCACGACGAACTGCCTTGCGCCCATGGCCAAGGTGATCCACCAGGCCTTCGGGATCGAGAAGGGCCTTATGAACACGATCCACGGCTACACCAACGGCCAGCGGATCCTCGACCTCGAACACAAGGACCTGCGTCGCGCCCGCACGGCGGCCACGAACATCATTCCGACCACGACGGGTGCCGCACGCGCCGTCGGCAAGGTGCTGCCCGAGCTCAACGGCAAAATGGACGGCTTCGCCGTACGCGTGCCCGTGCCGGACGGCTCGATGGTCGACCTCACGGCGATCGTCTCCCGTGATGTGACGGTCGACGAGGTCAACGCCGTGATGAAGGAGGCCGCCGAGGGGCCGCTCAAGGGCATCATCCGCTACAACGAGGAGCCGATCGTCTCGAGCGACATCATCGGCGACCCGGCCAGCAACATCTTCGACGCGCCGCTGACGATGGCCATGGGCAACACGATCAAGGTCTGCGGGTGGTACGACAACGAGTGGGGCTACAGCGCCCGCTGTGTGGACCTGCTCGCACGTATGGCGAACGTCCCTCAGCCCGCCTAGATTGCTTCCATGACAGCCGTATCCACCGTCAAGATCGCTCCCTCCATCCTGTCGGCGGACTTCGCCAACCTCGAGGCCGAGGTGCGCGACGTACTGAACGGCGGGGCCGACCTGCTGCATCTCGACGTGATGGACGGCCACTTCGTGCCCAACATCACCTTCGGGCCGCCGCTCGTGAAGAGCCTGCGCGGCGTCACGGACGCGGTGCTGGACTGCCATCTGATGATCTCCGAGCCCACGAAGTACGTGGAGTCGTTCGTGAAGGCGGGCGCCGACTGGGTCTCCGTCCACGTCGAGGCGCCCGACGACATCGCGGCCGCCATCGAGACGATTCGGGCGGGCGGCGCGCGCGCGGGGATCGTGCTCAATCCCGATACACCGGTCGAGAAGGCGGAGCCCTATCTCGACGACGTGGGGCTCGTCCTGATCATGTCCGTCTTCCCCGGCTTTGGCGGCCAGTCATTCATCCCCGAGGTGCTCGACAAGGTCCGCGTGCTCAAGACCAACGGCTACGGCGGGGAGATCTCGATCGACGGCGGCATCGCGGAGGATACGGCTCCGCAGGCCATTGATGCGGGCGTGGACGTGATGGTGGCCGGTACGGCCGTCTTCGGCCGAGACGACCGGGCCGCCGCGATCCGTGCACTCCGCTCCAGCGCCGCGTAACCTACTCCGTTCCGGATGGGTTTGTTGGCGATCTGAAGGAGCGGACGGAATGGCGTTCTTCCGCAAGAAGAAAGAGATCCCGATCGGGCTGTGGATGAAGTGCCCGGCCTGCGGGAAGATGGCGTTCACCAAGACGGTGGAGGAGAACCTCCACGTCTGCCCCGAGTGCGATCACCACATGAAGGTCAACGGGCCGACGCGGGTGAAGCACCTGCTCGACGAGAGCAGCTTCGAGTCCATCGGCGAAGAGCTCGAGCCCAAGGACATCCTGCGGTTCCGCGACGAGCACGACTATGGCGACAAGCTCAAGAAGACGCAGGCCAAGAGCGGCGTCAGCGAGGCCTGCACGGCCGGACTCGGGACGCTCGACGGCAAGCCGGTCGCGGTCGCGTTCCTCGACTTCACGTTCCGGGGCGGCTCGATGGGCGTGGTGGTGGGGGAGCGGGTGGCGCTCGCCGCCGAGCTGGCTCTCGAGCACCGGGCACCGCTGATCATCATTTCGACCTCGGGCGGCGCGCGCATGCAGGAGGGCGCGCTCTCGCTGATGCAGATGGCGAAGACCAGCGCCACGCTGGCCAAGCTGCGCGAGGCGGGCATTCCGTTCATCTCCGTGCTGGCGGATCCGTGCACGGGCGGCGTCAGCGCATCGTTCGCGGCGCAGGGCGACATCACGATCGCCGAGCCCAACGCGCTCATTGGCTTCGCGGGTCCGCGCGTGATCCAGAACACGATCAAGACGCAGCTGCCCGAGGGCTTCCAGCGTGCCGAGTTCCTCCTCGAGAAGGGCTACATCGACCGCATCGTGCACCGCAGCGTCCTCAAGGAGGAGCTGTCGGCCCTGCTCGATTACCTGAAGCCGGTCCCCGTCGCCAACGGCGCCGAGGTCGAAACGGCGGCGGCAGTGGAGCCCGCCGAGGCGGAAGCCGAGAGCTAGCCGGCTGATGTCCGAAGCGTTCACCGTCGAAGCCGTCGAGGTCGAGGTCGTCAGGCCCGTCCGCGCACGCCTGTTGCGTCCCGGTCAGCCCGAGGACTCGGTCGTCTACAAGAGCGACGCGGAGGAGAGCGCACACCACTTCGCCGCCAAGGCCGCCGACGGTACGGTGGTCGGCGTCGGGAGCCTGCACTTCGAGGACCGCCGCGCCGGCGTAGAGCCGTTCGGTACGCCGGGGATGCGCATCCGTGGGATGGCGGTCGAGGACGACTGGCGCGGCAAGGGCGTGGGCGCCGGGTTGCTCGAGGCCATGCTCGAGGTGGGGCGCGAGGCCGGGATCCAGGAGGCCTGGGCCAACGCACGCAGCAAGAACCTGGGCTTCTACGAGCGCAGCGGCTTCCGGGCCATGTCGAGCGAGTTCGAGCTGCCGGGGATCGGCCCGCACGTCGTCATGTGCGCGATGATCAAGGCGAAGAAGGGCAAGCCCGCCGACGTGGGCGACGACGCCCCGGAGCCCGAGGCGGACTGAACCGCCGGCGCAGCAATTCTGGCCGCGCTGACGCTCGCTGCTATCCTCCGCCCTCGGCAGACGCACTCCCCGATAGCTCAGTCGGTAGAGCAACTGACTGTTAATCAGTGGGTCCCTGGTTCGAGTCCAGGTCGGGGAGCCATTTACTTCGCGTTTGCCGGATCCTGTTCAACAGGGGTTCAACGGCGGGTGGACGATTTGGGTGGATGATTGCTCCCCGTGGTCGGCAGGCTGACCGTCCATAAATCAGCCGAATGGGGGCCAGAGACTCAACGGCGGCACCGATAGAGATAGAGTAGGTGCCGGGGTGAGCGGGGCGGTGGGCTCCCGTCGGGTTTCCATGCCACGGGGGGTCCCGTCCCGCCACCTCTCTTTGCCAGGGGACGTCGCCCGGCGCGCCCCCTCATGCCCTCATGCCCTCATCACCATCGTTGGCTCCGTTCCCGAGGCATGTACCATTTGGTCAAGCCTCGACTTCGTGGTCCCACGTAAGTGCTTGGCGCGGCGCAGCCGCGTGGAACCGGCTGCGCCGCATCTCCCTATTCGTTCATGGCCCGCAGCAACGTGCGGGCGTGGTCCATGCCCACGTTGTTCAGCGAGTACTTCGTGGCCTTTCGCGCCCCGCCCTTCTGGATCTTGTCCATGATGGGCGGCACCTTGCGATCGATGCGGGTCAGGGGGAACCCTGACTGGCGCAAGCCGGCGGTGATCTTCGTCACGGGCACGGGATCCAGCCCCGCGAGCTTCTTGTAGCCGTAGATCAGCAGGATGATCGAGTCTTGGACTTGGCTGTCCGCTGCCGGAGGACGGAGCAAGAGCGATACGAGCGTCTTGCCTTCGTCGAAAGCGAAGACGCGCTTCGTCCACTCTGCGGGAATCTCCCCCGGGGCAGGGGGGGCGGCCTCTTCAGGGGGAGCGTCCTTCGGCGGCGAAGGATGGTCCTTCGGCTGCAACGGGGATCGGGTAGCCTTGAAGAACTCTGCGATCCAGTGGTCGCGGTCGGCCCGGACCTCATCGGCCTCGCCGGTCGCCTCGAACTCCAGTTCGCCGATGCGGATTCGTAGATGATGTGCCATGTCGTGGTCCTTCGTCGTGGTGCGTTCGGCCGGTTGGTGGAACACCGAACAAGAGCGAACGGTATCAGGCGCCGGGCCGAAGGCTAGTACTTTTTGGAATACGGCCGACCCGTTCGTTTTGGGCCGCCGGAGGCGCCGCACCCAAGAATCAGGCGCCAAGTGCTTAATAGTTGGGGTTTTGTCGATGTGATTAAGTCAGTCCGCATGACCTATTCCCTGTTCGTCGTGCCGAATTCGTGAACTTGGTCCTGCGGTTACCCAAAGCTGCTCCGAGGTCGATCCAGTGAATATCCTCCATATGTCCTGTTTGGGGCCGTTTACGTGGCTATCTTCCGCTGGTGACGTAGTGGATCTGGCTTGTGATCCACAGGAAAGAACGCGTCAAGGGCGCCAAGGGTTGCGGCGCAGGTTGTGGCGTCTCCCTCGAAGCCACTGATTTCGTATGAGTGGGTCGCATCTTCGGGTCTCCGGGATGCTTGGGAGAGGGCCTAGGCGATCCACTGATGCGAAGTCAGTGGGTCGCAGAAGGGCGCCGTGGAGCGGCAAAACGGGTGGACGATTTGGGTGGACGCGACCACACGAAATGCAACCGAGTGCTCGGCTCCACGTGTTTGAAGCGTGTGGACGAGGCGCGCGGGAGCGCAGGGGAGTGGGCTTTGCACCGCAATGCAACGCTTTGCCAGGGCCGCAAGGCCCCATCTGGGAGCGACTGTTAATCAGTGGGTCCCTGGTTCGAGTCCAGGTCGGGGAGCCATTTCTTCGCGTCTGCGGGGCGTCACTTTGTAGCGGTACGCTCGCGTCAGGTCGAAACCGCCCCGAAACCTGACGCGAGGTGCTCCCATGGCGTTCTTGGTCGCACGAAGCGCGGCCAGCTGATCTATCACGTGGCCTACACCAAAGACGGTCGCCAGCGGCAGCGCTCAACGAAGACCTCGGACCCCGTCGTCGCCGAGATGTGGCGGCAGAAGATCGAGCTCGAGGAAGAGGGCAAGCAGCCGGCGCCGGTCACGACGAGCGCCGTCGAGGCCGTAGAGCGCTTCCTCGCCTCGCAGTCCCTGGGCGTCGAGCCCGAGACCGTCCAATGCAACCGCGAGCGACTCGGCGTGCTCTTGGCCGCGTGGCACGGGACACCGCTGGGCGAGTGGTGCCCGCCCATGTGGGAGGCGCTGATCGCGTCCAAGCGCGAGACCTGGGGCCCGCGGACGATCCGCATGACCTACACCGCTGCGAGGCAGTTCATCACGTGGGCGCAGAAGCACAACGTCGCGTGTCCCGACTTCCTCGGCTCGTTCAAGTGCCCGCGCATCTATCGGAAGGAAGTCGACGCGCTGACCCGAGAGGAGCGCGACGCGCTACTGCTCGCAGCTCGTGATCGCTACGAGCACGGGCCGACGCCGCATCACCGCCTGGAGCCGGCGATCGGTGCGTGCGTTTGGGGCGGATTGCGCCCGAAGGAGATGTACGCGCTCCAGGCGAAGGACATCAGCTGGAAGGAGCGCACGTTGCGCGTGACCGGGTCGAAGGGTGGGGCCGACCGTCGCGTCGACATTGGCGATACGTTGCTCGACATCTTCAAGCGCCACCGCCGGCTGTCCGGTCCCGTCGTTCGATCAGGCGGCCGGGCGAACCACCGCAACAACGACCGCGCGTTGCGGGTGCTGTGCGAGCGCGCGGGCATTCGAGCGGTCAGCTTCTACGTGCTACGCCACACGTACGGAACGCTGCTCGCCCACGAAGGCGCCGACTACCGAACCATCGGCCTGTTGGACTTGAGCGGGCCGACCCAGGGCCCCGTGACGATGTGCACGTTGCCGTAGTTCCACTGCGCGGCAAACGGGCCGGCTCGCGTCACCTTGTCGCCGGACACGCGATTCACGCGCACGTCGTAGCCTGCCAGCAGCGCCATGTGCGCGT
>JANQJW010000093.1 GCA_028281445.1 Planctomycetota bacterium
TGACGACACCCGCAACGGCCCTGAGCCGCGTCCGTATCGCCTGAGGTTCTCCTCGTGACACGCGTCCTTTTCGGACTCGGCAATCCGGGATGCCGCTACGCCAAGACGCGGCACAACGCGGGCTGGCAGGTCATGGACTTGCTGGCCGAGCAAGCGGGTGCGCGCTTCAAGCGGACCCGGCTCCTCCACGGGGAGGCCGCCGAGCTCATGGAGGGGGATCACCGCGTCCGCATGGTGAAGCCGGCCTCGTTCATGAACCTGGTGGGCCCCGTCTACCGCCGGGCCCTCGAGGTCTGGGACGTCGACGCCGCCGAGGCCCTCGTGCTCGTGGACGACTTCCAGCTCCCCATGGGACGGCTGCGCTTCCGGGCCGACGGCTCCTCGGGTGGGCACAACGGCCTGCGCTCGATCGAGGGCGCCCTGGGCACGAAGAGCTACCCGCGGCTCAAGATCGGGATCGGTCCCGCCCCCGAGGGGGCGCGCTGGGCGGACTACGTCCTGAAGCGCTATGACGCGGCCCAGCGCAAGGCCCTGCCCGAGCTTCTGGAGCGGGCCGCCGAGGCCTGTCGTGTCTGGGTCCGCGACGGCCTCGAAACCGCCATGAATCGCTTCAATCCGGCGGGATAGCGGCACGACCTGTCGAACCGTGAGTCGTCCTCGGGCCGATTCCACGCTGTCTGCACCGGGCGGAGGACGACGCGTGGTCCTTCCACGCGAGGACGAGAGCGAAGCGGTCGGCACAGCGCCGCCGAGCAGCCGGAGGGCCGCCCAAACCACCCCGGCACTGGGTTGGGGCAGGTCGCCGTCCTTGGTACTGTCGCCCGCTTGCGGCCGGATTGGGAGCCTCATTCTCCCGGTGCGGCCCCGCCGCCGGCGGGAAGAGACCCGCCGGCCCCCAGGACCAGGAATCCGAATGACGACGCGCAACTACGAAGCGATGTTCATCCTCGAGAACAACGCTGCCTCGGCCGACTTCGACGGCACTGCCGGCAAGGTCGATGAGATTCTCGAGAAGCACGGTGGCACCATCGTCCAGAAGGACAAGTGGGACGAGCGCAAGCTCGCCTACGAGATCAAGGGCCAGCGGCGTGGCACGTACTACCTGGTCTACATGACCGCCGATCCGGCTTCGGTCTCGAGCATGTACGAGGACCTGCACCTGACCGAGGTCGTGCTGCGGTTCATGTTCATCGCGCTCGACAAGCCGATCGAAGAGCACATCGCCACCACGGAGGCGGAGCGCGAGCGGTTGGCCGAGGACAGCCGGCGCAGCTCGCTCGGCTGGGGCGGTGGTCGCCGTGGTGCACGCGGTGCACCGCGCAAGCGCGACGACAAGCCTACCGGGTCTGCGGAGACTGGGTCTGCGGAGGGCGGGGACAAGCCCGCCGAAGCGACGACCGAGGCGAAGGCTGACGACAGCGCGCCCGCGACGTCCGGAGAGAAGCCCGCGGGCGATGACGGCGCGGCAGGGACCCCGGAGAAGGAGGCGGCTTCCAAGTCCTAGTGACGCGAGTCCTGGTGACGACAGCCGGAACGAGACGACATGCCGAGTAGCAGCAAGCTCAAGAACCTCCGCAAACTGCTGAAGAAGCAGTCGGAACGCAACAAGTGCCGCTTCACGCGCGCACGGGTCTACAGCATCGACTACAAGGATGTTGCGACCCTTCAGAAGATGGTCAGCCAGCAGGGCAAGATGTATGGCCGCAAGCGCACGGGCACGCGCAGTCACTTCCAGCGCAAGCTCAAGCGCGCGATCAAGCGCGCCCGCTTCATGGCTCTGTTGCCCTACGTGGGCCGCTAGGGGAGCCAAGCCATGGCGATGGAAGTCCTGCTGCGCCGCAGCATCGAAGGTGTCGGAAGCGTCGGCGAGATCGTCAAGGTCAAGAACGGCTACGCCCGCAATTACCTCCTGCCCCAGGGGCTGGCCGCGATCGTCTCGTCCGAGAGTCTCCGTCGCGTCGAGCGCGACAAGAAAGAAGAGGCAGTCCGGGAAGCGAAGCTCGCCGAGGAGCGCAAGGCCCTGGCCCAGCAGCTCGAGGACGTCACACTGACCATCGAGGCGCGTGCCGGCGAAGACGGTCACCTCTACGGGTCGGTCGGCGTGCGGCAGGTCATCGCCGCGTTCATCGACCAGGGCTTCCGCTTCGTCGATCGTCAGATCCGCTTCGAGACGGTGCGCGAGCTCGGCGAGTACGAGACGCAGGTCATCCTCTCGCCGGACATGATCCTGCCCATCAAGGTCTGGGTCGTGCAGGACGCCATGGAGGCGCGGGAGATGGCCGAGGCGGCCGCCGAGCGCGCCGAGCAGGAAGCCGAGGCTGCGGCCAACCCCGACGCCGCGCCGGCGCCCGATCCGCTCGACGACGAGTAGCGCGCGCCGCGTCGTCCGGCGCCCGAGTCGTCCCCGCCCCGACCACTGCGGTCGGTTTTCGCTCCGGTTCTGTCTTGATCCATGGCGGCGTGGATGGCATAAGTCCTTTGCAGAAAAGGACTTATGGAAATAATTCGTGGAATCCCCGTTGAGAGCCTTCCGAGAGGTGGTGGAAACTGCCCGGGGGGGCAGGCACCTGCTTGTCGCCGCACCCCGGAAAATGGGGCTCCCCCGGTCGCGAGGCCGAGTGGGCGTCTGGAGCCGATCCTTTGATTCAACGTGTGCCGCCCCATAGCGAAGAGGCCGAGGTCGCGCTCCTGGGGTCCATCCTGCTCGACGGCGAGGCGATGGGATCCGTCGCTCCCATCCTGAACCCCGACGACTTCTACCGCGTCGACAACGGCCGCCTCTACGAGGTCATGCGCGCGCTGTACGACCGGGGCGATCCGGTGGACGTGCTGCTGGTCCGCCGTGAGTGCGAACAGCTCGGCATCCTCGAGTCCGTCGGCGACGAGTTCCTTTCGCGCTTGGCCGACGTCGTCTCCAGTCCTGCCCACGCGGAGCACTACGCCCACATCGTTCGCGAGAAGTCCATCGCGCGTTCACTCATCGGCGTGGCCACGGAAATCCAGCAGGCGGCCTTCGTCGACGAGGCGCGTGGCGAAGAGCTGTTGGACTTCGCCGAGTCCAAGGTCTTCCAGATCGGCAGCAAGGCGTCCACGTCGGGCGCGCAGGACGTCAAGAGTCTGCTCAACGAGACCTTCGAGGAGCTGGATCGCGGCGACGGTCCTGTTGACGGCGTCCTCTCGGGCTTCTACCAGTTCGACGACTACACGGGGGGCTTGCGACCGGGCGAGCTCATCATCGTCGCCGGCCGTCCTTCGATGGGGAAGTCGAGCTTCGCGCTGAACCTCGCGTCGAACGCCGCGACGATGCAGAACGCCTCGACCGGTCAAGGCGGCGCGTCGGTCCTCATCTTCAGCTTGGAGATGACGGCCCAGAACATCCTGCGCAACATGCTCTGCGCGCGCGCGGGCGTCTCGAACAAGAAGATGCGTCAGCGCGGACGCTTCATCAGCGAAGACGAGCGCAAGCGTCTGATGGACGCCGCCGGCCCACTCTTCGAGAGTCGCATGTACATCGACGACTCCGCGATGCTCACGCCGACGATGCTGCGGAGCAAGGCGCGCCGCGTGAAGTCCAAGCACGGGCTCGATCTCATCGTCGTCGACTACCTGCAGCTCATGGACGCGCGCGGCGGCGGCGCCGGTGTCGAGAGCCGCCAGCAGGAGATCTCCTACATCAGCCGCGCGTTGAAGGCACTCGCACGCGAGCTGGAAGTGCCGGTCATCGCACTCTCCCAGCTCAACCGTGACGCGGAGAAGCGGCCCGACAACAAGCCGCGGCTCTCCGATCTCCGCGAGAGCGGCGCCCTGGAGCAGGATGCCGACGTGATCTGTCTTCTGTTCCGGCCGGCGTACTACCTGCGCGGAAGCAACCAGCCCATCACGGAAGAGAAGCAGCTCGAGGCCGAGGTGATCATCGCGAAGCAGCGCAACGGCCCCACGGGCGTCGTCCCGCTGTACTTCCGCGAGGAGTACACGAGATTCGAGAACCCGCGGCATCCGACAGTTCGCTAGGGCGCCGTCCGGTCCTGATGACGCACTGATGACACGGGAATCGACTTCGAATCTCCAGGGCCCGAAACCATCGCGGTGTGCCGCGCGAGGCGCGTTCGAGCGCGCTCCGATCTCCCCCTTGGGGCCTCTACAATCACGCCCGCCCGGGCAGGGCGAGGGCTGCGCGCAGCGGCGGGAGCGTAGCGAACAACGGTTCCAGTCCTGCCGTTTGGCGACTCGGGAGGAAGCATCGTGCGAGGTGGGCCTGCTGCCGACCATTGCAAGACGCCGATCCTCGCGTGCCGTCGTCGCATCGCGTGGCTGCTGTGTGCCGCGTGCCTGATCGTCGTGGTCAGCGGCAGCGTCGGCATCGGCACGTCGTCTGCGCGCGCTGACACGCCGCCGCCTCCGCCGCCCCCGCCGGTCCCCCGCGGTGAGCGGTATCGACCGCCGGCTCCGCAGCCGCGCGCGCCCGCGCCGCGCACGCCGCGCCAGAGCCCGCCACCGCCTCCGCCGCCCGGCTCCCCACCGCGCAGCCCCGCACCCCGGACGTGGTCGCCCCCGCCGCGCCAGCAGCCGCCGCGAGCGCCGGCCCGACCCCCGCCGCCGTCGTGGCCGGGAGGCCGACGGCCCGCCGCACCCCGGCAACCGGTTCCCGGACAGGCCGCTCCGGTCGTACCGCAGCCCCGGGCACCCGCGCCGGTACCGGGCGCTGCCGCGCGTCCGGACGCACCGCTGCCGCAGCCGCCCGCGCCGCCGGCACCCACGCCGGGCGCGTCGCCTGATCGCGCCCCGCCGCCGCCGGTTCCGGGCGTGCCGCAGCTGCCGCGCGGTCGTGTGCAGCCGTCGCCCGACGACGAACGCACCGACCTCATGGACGAGGATCGACCGATGATTCGCCGCATCGAGTTCGACGGCAACCTCCTCTACGGCACGGACATGATGAAGACGCGCATTCGCAACAAGGAGGGCAAGCGTCTCGACCCGGTTGCACTCGACGCCGACATGCGCGAGCTGTACCAGTACTTCAAGGAGATCCAGGTCGTAAAGGAGCCCGTGCCGGGCGGCGGCATCGTCCTGCGCTTCATCGTCTCGGAGAACCCGCTCGTCGTCGTACTCGAGGTCCGGGGCGCCGCGGAGATGGACGAGAGCGAGGTGCGCGAGATGCTGCGGACGAAGGAGGGCTACCCGCTCTCGCCGTATCACCTCGCGGCGGATCGTGAGGACGTCGAGGAGGCGTATCGCCTTCGCGGCTTCCACTTCGTCCACGTCGCCGAGCCGGTCGTCACCCCGCTGCGTAGCGGCGGCCGGCGGGTCACGTTCACCGTGGTCGAGGGGCCGGAGGTGCAGGTCGACCAGGTCATCTTCCGCGGGAACGTGAGCTTGCCGCGCAAGGACCTGATGGAGGTGATGGTCACCGAGCAGCCGAACTTCTTCGAGCGCATCATCGGCGACCTCGTGTTCCGCGAGGACGTACTCCAAGAGGACATCGTCGCGCTCAAGGATCTCTACCGCAGCGAGGGGTTCCTCGACGCGGAGGTGGTGCTCGACGACCTGCGCTTCTCCGACGACAAGTCCCGGGTCACGGTCGTGATCGCCATCACGGAGCACAGGCCCTACTGCATCGGGAAGATCAACTTCGACATCGATCGGCAGGAGCCCGGCCAGATCTCGAGCTGCACGCCGAGCGACATCGCGTACTTCACCCCCGAGCAGCTCCAGAAGCTGCTGTGCGTGCAGTCGGGCCAGCGCTATTCCGGGAAGCAGCTCCAGGAGGGCCTCGACGCCATCCGCAAGGAGTACTTCCGCCGCTCGTTCCTCGACGCCTCCGTGGGCCCCGTGATCACCCGCGGCCAGGAGCGGGGCAACATCGTCGATCTCGAGATCCCGATCCGTGAGGGCCGCAAGTACAGGCTGGCCCGGATCGACTTCGTCGGCAACGAGTACACGCGCCAGCGCGTGCTGCGCAAGATGGTGAAGACCGCGCCCGGCGGGTACGTCGACCGCAACCAGCTCGACCGCGGTCGCCAGCGGATGCAGCGTACGCAGTGGTTCGACCGCGTGACGATGCAGATCAACGACGCGGTCGGGCCAAACGGCGAGCTGCTCGACGGGTGGAAGACGGCGACGTACCAGCTCGCGGAAGGCCGTACCGGGCAGTTTTCCTTCGGCGTGAGCCTGTCGACCAACGGCGGCTTCGGGGCCACGGTCCAGTTCAACAAGCAGAACTTCGACATCGCGCGTTGGCCGAGGTCCTGGCGCGACATCGAGTCCGGACGCGCGTTCACGGGCGCCGGTCAGGAGTTCGACATCCTCATCGTGCCGAGCACCGAGGTGTCGCAGTTCCGCGTCCGGTTCCGCGAACCGCATCTCTTCGGGAGCGACTTCGCGTTCGAGACCGCGCTCTACAAGCAGTTCGAGTTCCGCCGCTCCTACATCACCGACCGGACCGGCTACCTGGTTGCGTTCGGGTATCCGCTCTATCGCAACGAGGAGGAGACCATGGGTCTCACGGCGCGCCTCGCGTGGCGCCACGAGATCAACGACATCATCGATGTCGCGACGAACGCCGTGCCGGGGGCGTTCCTGTACGACTCGGCCCGCGAGTTGCGCGGCCTCTCCGGCACCCTGAGCTTCGTCACGGTCGATGACTTCGTGGAGCCGCGCTGGGAGACCACCACAGTAGGCGCCTTGGAGCTGGTCGGCGGTCCGCTGGGGGGCGAGCTCGACCTCTGGACCGCGAACTTCGCGCACACCCAGTCGTACGTGCTGCGTGTCGACGGGGAGGGCAAGAAGCACCGCCTCAGCGGACGCATGTCGCTCTCCTACTCAGACTCGCTGGACAACATGACGACGCCGCAGATCCCGCCCTACGAGCGCTTCTACGCCGGCGGCAACACGTTCCGCGGCTTCCGCTTCCGCGGCGTCGGCCCGCACGTGAACGGCTTCCCGACGGGCGGCGAGTGGATGATCCTCGGCAGCCTCGAATACGAGCTGCCGCTCGTGAAGGACCTCCTGGGGATCGCCTTCTTCGTCGACACGGGCGCGGTGGAGGACACGCTGGACGACTTCGACTGGGGCGATATGCGCGTCTCGGTCGGCGGGGGCTTGCGCATCGCCATCCCGATGCTACTGGGACCGCGCCCGCTGGCGCTGGACTTCGGCACCGCCATCATCAAGAAGGACCAGGACGAGGAGCAGCTCGTCTCCTTCACCCTGGGGCGCAGTTTCTAGATGCCTCGACCTGGCACTCGCATCCGCACTCCGCGCCGGCCGCTCCTCCAGCAACAGTACGCTCCCGGGAGCGAGGATTGCGCACTCGTGATCGGTTCGCTGGGGCGAAGGCGCCGCAAAGCGGGCGAGGACGCGGCGTGGCCTGCCCACGCGAGGACGAGAGCGCAGCGGCCCGCGCCGCGCTGCCGAGCATCCAGCGGGCAGCCCTCTCCTGCGAGCCAGGAACCCTTGACATCCACCAACTCCGGCTCTTCGCTCCGATCAAGCCGTGACCCGGCTGCTCGCGCGAAGGACAATGATTCCCGAGTGCGCGGCGTGATGCCCGCGCGTCGCTGAGGAGCCCCGTATGCGATTCCTATCCGTTCCGGCCATCCTGCTTGTCTGCCTCGCTTCGGCTACGCCGGTCGAGGCTGCGACCAACGTCGCCGTGGTCGACATCGTGCGTTGCATGGAGGCGCACAAGGAGACGAAGAACGTCGAGGACGCGTTCCGCAAGGCGCAGCAGCAAGCCAACGAGAACGCCCAGCTCAACAAGAAGCGCCTGCAGGACCTCGAGCGTCAGCTCAAGACCATGAACGCCGAGGACCCGAACCGGGTCATGAAGCAGCGCCAGTACGAGCTCCAGGCGGCCACCGCCGAGTTCAACCTGAAGTGGGACATGCAGCAGGCCATCGCGGCCTACACGCGCGGGCTCGAGAGCATCTATCGCGCGGTGTGCGGCCAGATCCAGGCCCATGCGCGCCAGAACAACATCGACGTCGTGCTCGTGCGCAGCGATCCCAAGCAGCGCATCTCGTCCGTCGACCCCAAGGACTTCGCGCTCAAGACGCGACTGCGCGTCGTGATCCACGCCGAGAGCCGCGTGGACATCACCGACGCCATCGTGAAGATTCTCGAGGGCAAGTAGCCTCGCCTAGCTGACGTGGACGCGCGCCAGGCGCCGTCCGCCGGATGACGCCATGCCCCGGAACCAGAGAACCGTTCGCAAGAAGAGCGAGGTCCGGGGCGTGGGTCTGCACGAAGGGGTCGAGGCCGTCCTGCGGGTCGGCCCGGCGCCCGCCGACAGCGGCGTCACATTCGTGCGCACGGACCTGCCGGGCAACCCGCGCATCCCCGCGCGTGCCGGCAACCTGGCCGAGCGCCGGCGCCGGACCGCGCTCGTGGGCGAGCGCGATGCCGAGGTGCATACGGTCGAGCACTTCCTGTCCTGCTGCACGGCGCTGGGCGTGGACAACCTCGAGGTCGAGATCAGCGGCCCGGAGTGCCCGGGCATGGACGGCTCCGCGCGCCCCTTCCTGGAGATGCTCGAGAGCGCAGAGCCGATCCAGCTCGAAGCGCCCCGGCCGGTGCTGGCGCTGGATCGCCCCATGGTGGTCAACACCTCCGCCGACGTCTCGCTCGTGGCCTTCCCGGCGCGCGGCGGGCTCTCCGTGTCCTACACGCTGGACTACGGCCAGGCCTACCCCGGGACGCAACACTTCTCCTTCCACGTCACGCCGAGTCAGTTCAAGAGCAAGGTGGCGGGTGCGCGCACGTTCTGCCTCGAGTCCGAGGCGGCGGCCCTGCGCAGCCAGGGGCTTGGCAAGGGGGCCAGCTACGAGAACACCCTCGTCTTGGGGCAGGACGGCGTCATCGACAACGAGCTGCGCTGGCCCGACGAGTTCGCACGCCACAAGACGCTCGATCTACTCGGCGACCTGTTCCTGCTCGAGGCCGATCTCGAAGCACACGTCGCCGCCTACCGGAGCGGGCACGCCGCCAACCTCCAGCTCGTCCGCGCGCTGCGCGAAGGCGGGCAGTCCGGTGCGCAGGCGCCCGCCGAGTCGCCCGACACGGAACCCGCGCCGGCCGCGTTGAGCCATGCACAGATCCGGCGCATCCTCCCGCATCGCTATCCGTTTCTGCTCGTCGACCGGGTCGTCGAGCTGCACGGCTTCCAACGCGCCGTCGGGATCAAGAACGTCAGCCTGAACGAGCCGTTCTTCCAGGGTCACTACCCGGACCAGCCGATCATGCCCGGCGTGCTCATCCTCGAAGCCATGGCGCAGCTCGCGGGCCTGTTGCTGCTCCGCAAGCTCGAGCTGACGGGCAAGGTCCCGGTGCTGCTCTCGATCGATCGTGTGAAGTTCCGTCGCGCTGTCGTGCCCGGCGATCAGATCCGCCTGGAAGCGTTCACGCTGCGCGTCTCCTCCGGCCGCGGGCGCGTGCGCTGCCGGTCCACCGTCGACGGCCAGCTGGTGTCGGAGGCCCGGTTGAACTTTGCGCTCACGGAGGCGCCGTCGGCATGACCCGGATCCACCCCACGGCCGTGATCGACCCGCAAGCGCAGGTCCACCCGGACGTGCGCATCGGTCCGCAGTGCGTGGTCCAGGGGCCGGTCGAGATCGGTGCCGGGTCCGTGCTCTATGCCCAGGCAACCGTGATGGGCCGCACGATCCTCGGGACGGGGAACGTCGTCTTCCCCGGCGCGGTGATCGGCGCCCCGCCGCAGGACCTCAAGTACGACGGTGAGCCCACCCTGCTCGAGATCGGCGACAACAACAGTTTCCGCGAGCACGTGACCGTGCACCCCGGGACCGATCAGGGCGGCGGCCGCACCATGATCGGCTCCGACAACCTGTTCATGATCGGGAGCCACGTCGCCCACGATTGCAGCATCGGGAACCGCGTCGTGCTCTCCAACCACGTCCTGCTCGCCGGGCACATCACGGTCGGCGACCGGGCCGTGCTGAACGGCGCGAGCGCGTGCCACCACTACACGACGGTCGGGCGGCTGGCCTACGTGGGCGGACTTACGCGAATTACGCAAGACGTCCATCCCTTCACGATCGTGGAGGGCCATCCGGCGCGGATCCGGGCCTGCAACTCCATCGGGATGCGACGGGCCGGGCTCAGCGAGGACGAGATCCAGCCGGTCAAAAATGCCATCTTCTCGATCTTCGTTTCCGGCAAGATGTCGGCGGCGGAGGCAATGGCGGGGGTGGAGGCCGAGCACCCGGACCATCCGTTGGTCCAGGAGCTCCTGGCGTCCATTCGCGCTTCACAGCAAGGTCGCCAGGGCAGGGCGGCCGAGAACGGGCAGCGCTAGCGGGAGTGGCGCTGCGGTAGGTGAGGGTACGAACTTGAGGCAGGCAGGACCGCTGCGCGCGGCCGTCGTCGGGGTGGGGGCCTTTGGACGACATCACGCGCGGATCTACAAAGAGATGCCCGCGGACGACGTCCGCCTCGTGGGACTCGTCGACATCGATCCCGTCGGCCCGCGTGGTGTCGCGGACGAGCACGGCGTGCCGTTGGTCTCGAGCGTTGCCGATCTCGCCGAGCCCGTGGACGTCGTGTCGGTGGCCGTTCCGACGACGGCCCACCGCAGCGTCGCGGAACCGCTGCTTCGACGCGGCGTCCATTGCCTCGTCGAGAAGCCCATCGCGGGAAGCACGCGCGACGCCCGGGCTCTGGTCGCCGCAGCGGAAGAGGCCGGCGCCTGCCTGCAGGTCGGCCTCGTCGAGCGCTTCAACCCGGTCACCGCCGCCCTCGACCGGCTGGGCGATCCGCCCGTCTATGTCGAGGTGCACCGCCTGGCGCCCTTCCACGGCCGGGCGTCTGACGTGGGCGTGGTCATGGATCTCATGATCCACGACCTGGACATCCTCAACCACCTCGTCGGGGAGGACGCCCAGGAGGTCAGCGCCGTCGGTGTCTCCGTGACGGGCGGCCACGAGGACGTCGCCAACGCGCGCGTCACCTTCCCGTCCGGCTGCGTCGCCAACATCACGGCCAGCCGCGTGTCCGAGACGCGCATGCGCCGCTTCCGGGTCTTCACCCGCTCCGGCTACCTCAGCCTGGACTACGACAGCCGCGAGGCGCGGCTGGTGCGCCCCAGCCGCCTGCCGCGCTGGTCGGATCGGATCGCCCTGCTCGCGGCCCAGGAGCCCGATCTTGGCGACGTGCGCACCAGCGGCCGCTGTGCGCCCTTCGAGCACAGCCTCCGGACGGAGCGCCTGCCGATCGCGGACGCCGAGCCCCTGCGTTCGGAGATCGAGGCGCTCGTCCACACCGTGCGGGGCGCCGATCACCCCGGGGTTCCGGGCGCCGACGGCCTCCGGGCCCTGGACCTGGCGGAGCGGATTCTCGCGGATCTCCGCCGCGGGCCCCACGGTACGGCCGCCTCCTAGACGGGTTTCGGGGCCCCCCCGCGAGTCTTGACCGCGTAGGGGGGCGGGCTACACTCCCCGGCTTGGCCCAGGAAATCGCCTCCTAGGCACGTAGAGGAGCTGTTTTGGCCCAGATCACCGTCGACAAGCTGCTGGAAAACGGCGTTCACTTCGGCCACCGCGTGAGCCGGTGGAACCCGAAGATGAAGCCCTACATCCACGGCAAGCGCAACACGATTCACATCATCAACCTCGAAGAGACGGTTCGTGGTCTCGTGCGCGCGAGCAATTACCTCAAGGCGGGTGCCGCCGAGGGCGGCAAGGTCCTCTGGGTCGGCACCAAGCGTTCGGCCAAGGAAGCCGTCCGTGCCGCCGCGCGCCGCACGAAGCAACCCTTCGTGACCGAGCGCTGGCTGGGCGGGACGCTCACCAACTTCCGTACGATCCGCAGCCGCCTGGGCCGCCTCCAGGAGCTGGAGGAGCTCGAGGCCAGCAACATCTTCGAGCGCTACAAGAAGAAGGAACAGGCGCGGATGCGCAATGAGAAGAAGAAGCTTCTCAAGAACCTCGAAGGCATCCGCGAGCTCAACAAGCTTCCGGCCTGTCTGGTCGTCGCCGATCCGAAGAACGAGCACATCGCGGTCGCCGAGGCCAACAAGATGCAGATTCCCGTGATCGCCATCCTCGATACGGATTGCGACCCGGATGTCGTCGACGTGGCCATCCCCGGCAACGACGACGCGATGCGTTCCGTACACCTGCTCTTCGACACGCTGGCGGACCACGTCGAGGAAGGCGGCCGCGCGTGGGCCGTCATCGAGGCCGAGCAGCAGAAGGCCATCGAAGCCGCGAAGGCCGAAGAGGCCCAGAAGCGCGAGCAGGAACAGCAGCGCCGCAAGGTCACCGAGGAGTGGCAGCGCAAGCTGCGCGAGGACGCGGACAAGAAGACCCCGGGCGAAGGCGAAGCGCCTGCCTCGGAGTCGTCGTAGCACGAGTCGTAGCACCGGCGCTTCGCGACCGAGAGCGCCGGGGTCGAGTTGCGCCCGGGTGGCGGCCTCGCGGGCCGGCATCGGGGAAACCAGTCAGACGATCGGGGTACGCGAACTCTCGCGACCCTGCGGAGAAGAACGATGGCTGACATCAGTGCCAAGCAGGTGATGGAGCTCCGTCAGGCGACGGGCATGCCGATGATGCAGTGCAAGAAGGCGCTCATCGAGGCGGACGGTGACTTCGAGCAGGCTGTGGACTCGCTGCGCAAGCAGGGGCTCAAGACGGCCGAGAAGCGCTCGGGCCGCGCGACGGGGGACGGCCTCCTGGCCGTTCGCCTCAGCGAGGACGGCAAGACCGGCACCATGGTGCAGGTCCTCTGCGAGACCGAGCCGGTCAAGAACACGCCCAAGTTCGTCGAGTACGTCGACAAATTGGCGGACCTCGCGCACGAGGGCGGCGCGAGCGACATGACCGGCCTCCTGGCCCTGCCTTTCGGCGACGGCGAGACGGCCGAGTCCGCGCTGCGCAACCTCGTCGGCCTGATCGGCGAGAACATGCAGATCGGCGGTGTGGCCCGCTTCACGGTGGATGGCGACGGCGTGGTCGGCTCCTACATCCACAACGACAAGAAGCAGGGCGCGCTCGTGGCGCTGGCCGGCGGTGACGCCGAGGGCGCCAAGGAAGTCTGCCAGCACATCGTCTTCGCCAAGCCCTCGGTCCTCAACCGCGACCAGGTCCCGCAGGCGGAGATCGACAAGGAGCTCACGTTCCTTCGCGAGGAGCTTGCCGAGGACGAGGCCATGAAGGGCAAGCCCGAGCAGGCCCTCGAAGGCATCCTCCAGGGCCGCCTCAACAAGAACTTCTTCGGTTCTCGTGTGCTCAACGAGCAGGCCTGGTACCGCGACAACTCGCAGAAGGTCGCCAAGGTCATGGAAGACCGCGGAAGCACCATTCAGGACTTCAAGCTCTTCGCCCCGGGGTCGTAGACTCTGCGCATGACCGACGACGACGGCCCGCGCTGGAAACGGATTCTCCTGAAGGTCTCGGGCGAGGCGTTTTCCGGTACATCGGACATGGCCCCGATACGGCCGGTCGATGCGGGCGGGATTCGCTCGTTGGCCGAGAGCATCGCCGCAGCGCACGCGCTGGGCGGTGAGATCGCCGTGGTCAACGGCGGCGGCAACATCCTGCGCGGCGCCCAGACGAGCATCGACGGCCTTGGCCGGGCGACGGCCGACTACATGGGGATGCTCGCGACCGTTATCAACGCGATCGCACTGCAGGACATGCTGGAGTGCGTGGGCGTGCCGACGCGCGTGCTCAGCGCGATCGAGATGAAGAGCGTCGCGGAGCCCTACATCCGGCGCCGTGCCGTGCGTCACCTGGAGAAGGGCCGCGTCGTCATCCTTGCCGGTGGCACCGGGATGCCCTACTTCAGCACCGACACCACGGCGGCCCTGCGCGGAACCGAGATCGGTGCCGGCGTCCTTCTCAAGGGGACGAAGGTCGACGGGGTCTACGACCGTGACCCCGAGCAGCACGCGGACGCCGAGCGGTTCACGAGTCTTACGTTCGACGAGGCGCTGCGGCGCAACCTCCGGATCATGGACAAGACGGCGTTCACGCTCTGCGAGGAGAACGACCTACCCATCGTCGTGTTCGACATGGGCGTTTCGGGCAACCTGGAGCGTCTGCTCCAGGGCGAGGACATCGGAACACTCGTCGGCAGGGCGCCGATGAGCGAGGCGGAGGCACCGGCATGAGTGCGGACGACATTCTTCTGGAGACCGAGGAGCGCATGGAGGGAGCGGTGACGCACCTCGCCGGTGAGCTGAGCGGATTGCGTTCGGGGCGCGCCAGCCCGGCGCTGGTCGACAAGCTGCAGGTCGAGGCCTACGGCACGGCAACGCCCCTGTCTCAGCTCGCGCAGATCGGCTGCCCCGAGCCGCGCATGATCATGATCAAGCCCTTCGACCCGTCCATCACGAAGGACATCGAGAAGGCCATCCTCGCCTCCGACCTGGGCCTCAACCCGAACTCGGACGGCAAGGTGCTTCGCCTCAACCTGCCGCCGCTCTCCGAGGAGCGCCGCAAGCAGCTCGCCAAGGTCGTGAAGGACAACGGAGAGAAGGCCAACATCGCCGTGCGCAACGTGCGCCGGGACGCCAACAAGAGTGCCGATGCTGCGAAGTCGGACAAGGCGCTCACCGAGGACGAGTGCGAGCGCGTCAAGAAGGACATCCAGGATTTGACCAAGAAGTACGAGGGCAAGATCAAGGAGTTGGTGGACAAGAAGACGGACGACCTGATGGAGGTTTAGGCGCCCTCCACCACCCAGTACCCGCACGCAGTACTCGTTCTCGAACCCGATCCCGTTCCCAGTACCCATCACGTGGCCCGCGATCGCGGTTCCTGATCCACCGGGACGGGCGACCATCCGTCGCGCCCCGGGGGCGCTCCTTAGGTCGCCCCTACATCGCAACGGGTGATGGCGGTCATTTTCCCGTCACCGCCGGACTTCCCGGCCCGTCGAGAGGCGTCGTCCCGCGCTTCAGGAACAACAGCGCAAAACACGTCTGCGGGGTTTCGTCCTTGCCCGGGTTGTTCCAGGAGCCCTTCTCCGCGTCCTGGCGCGCCAGTAGCTGCACGGCGCCCTCGAAGTACCAGTCGCGTCCGCCGACGCGCTTGACGTTGTCGACGATGCCCGCGCGCTCGAGCGAGTAGAGGTAGTAGTAGTACCAGTTGTTGGCGTGGTGCCCGGGGTGACGGTCGACGCCCCAGTGCTTGTCGAGCCAGCACCAGGCGCCGAGCACCATCTCGTCGACGTCGGCGCGCAGCTTCGGCGTGAGCTTCTTGCTGCCCATGGCGTCGAGGTGGTGGACGGCGAAACGCAGGCACGCAATGCCGGCGCACGTCATCGAGGACCACGCGCCCTCGTTGGGATTGTTCGTGGCGTACCGGAAGCCTGCGCACTCGGGCACCGACTCCAGATTGAGCATGTGCGCGCCGCGCTCGTTCGGCACCGCTTCCCCCTTGCGCACCAGGGACACGGACGCCTTTGGGCCCTTGCGCTCGCGGTGCACGCGGAAGTGGCGGATGATACCCATCCACGTCTTCTCGTCCACCTCGTAGCCGAGGTTGGCAGCGGCTCGCAGCCCCAACGCCGCATACTGCGTGTTCGACGAGTCCGAGGCAGGGATGATCATCGGATTGGCCCGCGGGTAGCTCCACGAGCCGGGTGACGCGTTGCCTCTCTCGAGTGCCTCTGCCGTGCGCATGCACCACGCGCGCCGGTCATCCGGCAGGTCGCGCACGAGGTGGCCCTTCTCATCGCGCTGACGCTTGCCTTTGGCGTAGTCGGGCATGTATGCCCGGTCGACCGCCATGAGCGCGACACCCTGGTCGTAGGTCTTCTTTGGTTCCTGGCGAAACAACCAGTTCAGCGCCTTCTCGACGGCCGGGTCCGTGCGCGGCACGCCGCAGGCGACGAGCGTGAGCACGGCCAGCGCGGTGGTGCCGATCTTGTACTTGGCGCGCGGCTTGAAGTCGCCGTCGGCTTCCTGGAGCGTGCGCAGGTGCTTCACGCCGCGCTCGATCGCGGCATTCACGTCGTCGCGGAACTCCTTGTAGCGAAAGCGCTTCACGTCTTGCAGCGTGAAGTCGAACGTCCGGTCGACCCGCGTGGGCTTCTCGTTCTTCTTGGGGTTCAGCTTCTCGCGCACGTAGGCGACGTCCACGCGGGCCTTCGTGACGTAGCCGCCGTCCGCATCGAAGATGCAGCGGACCGCGGCCTTGCCGCGCCGGATCTCGGCCTTGTCCCCGGGGCGGTCCTTGCCGCGGCTCTTGAAGGTGTAGTTCCCCTCGAGGTGGGCAATGCGCCCGTCGACGCGGCAGATCTGCACGAGCCCCTTGACGCGCAGCTTCACGATCCGCCGAAGGTGCCAGTCGACCTTCAGGGTGCTCTTGCTCCCGACCGGCACGATCCGGAAGGCCAGCATCGCCGCCAGGTCGTCCAGGGCCGGGCTCATCGGCGTGTACTGCTCGCCGTCCCGGATGTCGTGACCGTGGACCGTGACGACCTTCGGGTCCTTCAGCTCTTCTTCGCCCGCCTTCAGGACGACCCGCGAGCGTTCGTAGCGCAGCATGTCCGAGCGTTCGAGCTCCCAGCGCAGGTCGATCTCGACGGCGTCGGCCCCGCGCGCCGGCAGCAGGACGAGGGCCGGGAGGGCGATGGTGAGGAGCGCGCGCGCGAGCATGGGGGGATTGTAGCCAACGCTGCTCGGTCCCGTCCCGTAGGCTGCCGCCCATGGCCGCCTTTCCTGAGTACTGTCGCGAGATCGTGGAGCGCGCGCGAGACGCGGGCTGGTCCGTCGAGTCGGAACGGGCTATTCCCTACGGGCGCCTCTACACCCTGACGAGCGGCAGTCCCGAGAAGGCGACGTTGAGCTGCTACCACGGCAAGAAGGGCTTCAAGTTCGTGGTTGGCGGCAAGGCGGCGGACGCGCTCGCGGCCGGACTTGGCACGCAGGCGCCGCGGACGGGCGCCGCGGCAGCACCCCGTGCGGGCTCCGATGATCCCTTCGATCTCGGCGCGCCGCGGGTCGGGGCCGATGAGTCCGGCAAGGGCGACTACTTCGGTCCGCTCGTGGTCGGCGCGTGGGTGCTCGAGGACGGAGAGGCGGAGGCCCTGCGCGCCATGCGCGTCGCCGACAGCAAGGGGCTGGGCGACAACGTGATTCAACGCATCGCGGGCAGGCTGGAAGAGCGCGGCCGCGGCGCCGTGCTCCGGTTGATGCCGCGTGAGTACAACGAACGCTATGCGGAGGCAGGCAACCTCAACGTGCTGCTGGCCGACCTCCACGCCGCGTGCATCACCGGGCTCCTCGAGCGCACGGGTGCCGAGCCGCGCGCCGTGATCGTCGATCAGTTCACGCCGCGCTCGGCCTACCTCGAGCGCGAGCTGCGCTTGCCGAAGGCGGTCCGCTTCGCAACACGGACGAAGGGCGAGGCCGATCCGGCGGTCGCGGCGGCGAGCATCCTCGCCCGGGCCGCGTTCGTGGAAGGCCTGCGCGAGTTGGGTACCGAGTTCGGGCACGAGTTCCCGCCGGGGGCAGGCTCCCCGGTCCTCCGGGCGGGTCGTTCCTTCGTGCAGGCGTTCGGCCACGACGCGCTGGAGTCCGTGGCCAAAGTCCACTTCGCGACGACCCAGCAGCTCTAGGCACGCTGGATGCTCGACGGCGCTTCGGCTCATCGGCCTCGCGTGGGTCAACCACGCGTCGGCCTCTTCGCCTTCGCGGCACCTTCGCCCCAGCGCGCCTGAGCGCGGCTTCGGATTACGGTACGCTTCCACCCATGCGGTTGATTCTCTACTTCATCATCGGCGTGCTTGCCATCTGGCACGCGGCCCCTGGCCATGCCGACGGTTGGAACGACGCGCGGAGGGAGTTCCGCGCCGCCCAGAAGAACGAGGACTGGAAGGAACGCCGGCTGGCGTACCTGACGCTGCTCGACTGGGACAGCAAGAGAGCGTTCGAAGAGGTGCTCAGCGCCACGCTCAAGGAAAAGAGCGCCCCGGTCGTGCTCGAGGGCATCAAGACGCTGGGCACGTTCGAGTCCGAGGAGGCCCGCGCTGCCTTCGACGCCGCGGTCGCCAAGCCGAAGGGCAGGAAGGGCCAGTACCTGCTGCTCGCCTTCGCGCACCAGAAGGGCGCGCACGGCGTAGAGAAGCTGGCACAGATCGTCGTGGGCAAGGACGCGCAGATGGCGACGCTCGCCGCGTACGCGCTGGGTCGCAAGGCCGTGGAGGGCGGTGTCGACCCGCTCGTCGCTGCGCTGGGTCACAAGGACTGGCACGTCGTGGCCGAGGCGGCGCGGTCCCTCAAGCGCATCGCGTGGTCCTCGATGACCAAACCCGACAAGAAGAGCGGGAAGCTGCCCGAGCCGGCCATGCCCGAGTGGTTCGACCCCAAGCCGGTCGTTGCGGCTCTCGCAGCCGGACTGCCCAAGGCCGTGGGGCCCGCCCGTGGCGCGCGGATCGAGGCGCTCGAGTCGATCACGAAGAAGGACTACGGCGACAACCCGGACGCGTGGAAGCTGGTGGCCGAAGGTGAGGAGCCGAGCGCCGCCGTGCTGATGAAGCGCAAGCACCCTCCGTACTTCTTCAAGATCCCCGTCTACGGAAAGCGCATCGCAATCGTCATGGACATCAACGTCCTGTGCGACAACGCGCATCCGTTCACCGACCGTGCGCTCCTGCAGAAGCTGTGCGCGGTACCGGGCGGGCGCGACCTGGCGTGGTTCAAGATCAAGAGCGTCTGGCAGTTCAACGCGGCGCACGTGAAGCGCTTCATCCAGGATCTGCCGACGCGGGGCGTGAAGTTCGACCTGGTCTTCAGTGGCATGAAGCCGCGCCCCCTGTTCGGAAAGCTCACCGGGGCCAA
The DNA here is from genome assembly GCA_028281445.1 of Planctomycetota bacterium. Taxonomy (GTDB): domain Bacteria; phylum Planctomycetota; class PLA2; order PLA2; family JAEUHO01; genus JANQJW01. The sequence continues at coordinate 18,803 of JANQJW010000093.1, forward strand.
CTCCGGCAACAAGAACACGGCCGTCGAGGACATGGACAAGGTCACGTTCAAGACCCAGAACGACGTCCTCGGCGCCATGACCACCGCGCTCGACATCTCGGGCAAGAAGGACTCCGTGGCCTGGACCAAGGGCCCGGACGTGGTGTGCGCGATCTACTCCAGCGTGCCCTGGCAGGCCCCCGAGACCGACGGCGACGTCATCGGGGCCGCGATCGGCCTCAAAGCCCGATTGCGCGGCATCCAGGTCCACGCCGTGGGCGTCCACGAGTTCGCCTACGAGATGCTCAAGACGTGGGCCGAGACGAGCGGCGGCCGGTATCTCGAGCTAAACGTCAAGTAGTAGCCCTTGCGACCCGCCCGACGGGCCGCGACCGGGGCCTTCCCTGCTACTCTAGGGGCGTCTGTCCGGGAGGCTGCCATGGCCCGTTTCTGCGTATTCGCTCTCGTCCTGTCTGTCGCGCTTCTGGCGCCGGCCTCCACCTTTGCGGAGGACAAGAAGACCCCCGAGGTGCCTGCCCGGGCGTCCGACGAAGAGGCGGCGAGCGCGCTCGCGATCTTCAAGGTCAACTGGAAGGCGCGCGGCCTCAAAGGCGACGACAAGCTCATGCAGCGCGAGATGGCGCTGCGCCAGATTGCCCCCATCCAGCACCCGGAGATCATCAAGGCGATCGGCAAGGGCACGAAGAGCTCCGACGAAGACCTCCGCCTCGTTGCGCTGATCTACCTCGGCGACCAGAAGGCCCACCCGCACCTCGCCGCGAAGTACATCATCGAGGCCATGCGCAAGCACAAGAAGGACACCGTCCTGATGATGACGGGCCTCCAGGCCCTCGGCGAGCTCAAGTACCTGGGTGCCAAGAAAGAGATCCAGGGGCTCTTGAAGCACAAGTACTACGTCATCAAGAAGACCGCGATCGCCACCGTCGGAGACATCGGCGACGTGCGTCTCTTGAGCGACGTACTGAAGTTGCTCGGCATCAAGACCGAGAAGGACGGCGGCGACCAGGAGCCCAACAGCGGCGGCAAGGAAGTCGAAGAGGGCTACTCCTGGGAAGGCGCCGAGGCCGAAGTCGACCGCGGCGAAGCCGACAACACCAAGGAGAACGCCGACGCTAAGAAGATCGCCGAGCAGAAGATCGCGGCGAACAAGGCGGCGGCCGAGGCCAAGGCCGGCAAGAGCGGCGCCGGCGCGCCCGCGGGTGCCAGCGGCGGCGGTGGTGGGGGACGCGGCGGTATGGCCCGCAGCCCCAAGGAGCTCATCCCCACGATCCTCAAGACGCTCAAGAAGCTGACGGGGGAAGAGTTCGACAAGCCCAGCCAGGTACGCGGCTGGCTTCACAAGAACCGCGAGCGCGTCGAGAAACAGAAGAAGGATCTCAACGCGCAGGAGAAGGTCCAGAAGGCGCAGAAGTAGTCCGCCTTCGTATCTCGCTCCTTGCTCGCGCACGCGTAGTCCCAGAGCATGTGTCGCAGACTGCGACACGCGTACACGCGCCTAGCACTCTCAAAAGCAAGCGCCGGTTGGCCGCTTCTTAACACCTGGGCTAGGTTTCGGCTGCAGTCCCCCAATTGTCGATTGGAGGCGGTACCCACCGCCCGGAGTGTCAGCCGTGATGAACCGCAATTCCCCCGCCGCGCGCTTCAACGCCTCGGAGCGCGGTGTCGTCCTCATCTGGACCATGCTGAGCATGATGCTCGTTGCCGGTCTCATCATGTCCGGTAGCTCCGAGTTCGAAGCCCTCGACGAGGTCGGCGTCGCCGAGTTCGCCGCGGGGGGCCAGGCCGGCGCCGTGGCCGAAGCCGGTGTCGTCGATGCCTACGCGTGGTTCCGTCGCCAGACGACACAGCCCGTCGCGAGCTTCACGCCCCAACTCGACCTCGACGCAGATCCTGAGGTCAACGAGACGGAGGATCCCTCCGTCGGTCTGGTGCGCACCTTCGAGGTGGCGCCGGGTCTGTGGGCCCGCTACTCCGTGGCGCGCGGCGAGGTCGCCGAGTCCTTCACCGACACCAACAGCAACGGCGTGTTCGACGAAGGCGAGCCCTTCACGGACACGAACGGCGACGGCAAGCGCACGCCCGGCGAGGGCACCCGCGACGTCAGCTCCGAGCGCGGCCTGCCCGGCGTGGGCACGGTCTGGCTCATCGAGTCAGAAGCCCGCGTCTTCCGCCGCTCCAACCTGAGCCTGCCGCTTGGGCAGGGCCCGAATGTCCAGGTCGCGCACGCCCGCGTGGCGACCGAGATTCGTCGCCTGGCGATCATCCCGCCTTCCGCGGCGGCGCTGTGCTGCAAGCGCGGCGACGCCGTGAACGTCGGCAGCCGCGGCCGCATCCGCGCCGACACGGCGATTGCGTACGACTCTGGGACCGGTAGCCCCGATACGAGCGGCGGCGAGGTGCCGGGCGCCCGCACGGCCGTGCCTGGCTACAAGGACTACGTCGAGGACGTCTTCGGCGTCGACTGGACGATGCTGCGCTCCATGGCGGACATCAGCACGATGGACCCCGTCAACGGAGTCCCGGCCCCGATTCCGGACTTCTCGCTCGTGGTCATCACGGGTGACGTGACCTTCGATCTCGAGCGTCCCCTGCGCGGCACGGCCATCGTGGTCGTGAAGGGCAACTGCACGATCGAGAGCGGCTCGAACTCGTTCTTCAACGGTTTGCTCTACGTCGATGGCGACCTTACGGCGCGCGCACCCACGTACCTGCGCGGCACGGTCGTCGTGACCGGCGACGCGGACATCCGCGGCACGGGCGGCGACTACTGCGAGCTCGAGTACGACGAGAACACCCTGCAGCTCCTGCAGGTGAAGATGGGCCAGTATCGCTACACCAAGTCGCGCTACATCCCGGCGCCGAAGATGGAAGACGGGCGGGCGGATGAGGGTCTTACCATCACGGCCCCGCTGGATCCGATCGGCGGCGGCGGCGACGATGCACCGCCGTCGGATACGTTCCAGACCGACGAGCTGAACACCGCCATCGACGACTACCTTGCCCAGTATGACGGGCCGGGCAGCATGAAGCTCCAGCAGGCCCAGCTCAAGCTCGAGCAGGCGCGTGCGTTCCTCATGCAGGACCCGCCCAAGTACGCACAGGCTCTCCAGAAGGTCGGCCAGGCGACGCAGAACTTGGACCAGGCGGACGGCATGGGTGCCGACATCGCGGGTCTCTTCGATCACCTCTGGGGTGGCGAGGGCAAGCTGTTCGACGGAATGTTTGCCATGGTCGATCGCATGATCACCGAGTCGACCGCGGATCCGGCTGACATCGCGGCGGCCCAGGCTGAGTTCAACGCTGCGAGCGCTGAGCGCACGAACGCGCAGGCCGAGCACGCGGGCGGGCAGTTCGGCAACGCCGCCAGCAAGCTCCACCACGCGGCCGACAAGCTCAAGACAGCCCTCGACAGGTTGGAGTAGCGCCGCCGAGAGCCCACCTTGGCCCCGATTTCGTCGACTCAGAAATGAAGATTCAGTTGGGGTGGGGTATCTGGCCGATAGGAACCCGGTAGTTCGTTCTCTGGGGGCGTGGTGCGCCCGGGGTGCGGACTCGCAGGTGGACGTCAGCGAGGTCCCATGCGCCAGAACCGAGCGACATCTCCGACCGGCCAGCGCGGCTTCACGCTGATCGAGGTGCTCATTGCGGGCATCCTCATCGCCCTTACCGCGATGGTTGGGGTCGCCTACGTGACCCGCGGGTCGCAGCAGGCCGACTGGACGACCGACAAGGTCTTTGCCCGCCAGAAGGCGCTCTCGATCCTCGATGAGCTGCGCGCCTATGTGGAGGGCAGCGAGTCCGAGGTCGCGGCCGATCTCGATGCCTTCGACGACGGCCTCGGCGTTCACAACACGCTGACGATCACGCCGGATCCCAATGACCCGGGCGCCTTCGTGCACGCGGCGCACCAGATCTCCGGCAATACGCGGGACCGCGGTCTCTGGCGCTGGAGCCGGCGCATCACGGTCAAGCGGTTCCCGGGCGTCGTCACGCGTGACCTACGCATCGTCACCGTCCGCATGTTCCGCATGCGCGAGGGCGACATCGCACCGGGCGAGGAGATGGCCAACGTCTCGACGGTCATTCGCACCATCGGTGACGCCTATCCCACGACGCAGGTCTACGACGTCTACTTCCTGGCGCTCGAGAACGCGCCCGGTTGGTGGGTCTACATGGACGCCATCCAGCCGTTCATCGAAGCCACCTTGACCGACCTCGAGAGCCGCAACCCCGGTCTCGAGTTCCGCGCCCACTGGATCACGAAGCTCGGCTACGGCCGCGACGAAGAGTACGCGCCCTACACGAACGAGGCGCGCGACAGCCGCGCCAACACGCCGTGGACCTACGTCTATCCCGGCCGCATGCCGGCCGGCGAGAACGCCCAGCGCTACTACGTGCCGGCTCGCATGCAGGCACGCGTGAACATCGACGGCGAGTGGAACCCGGCGTTCTCGAACGTGATGGCACCGCAGGAGCCCTACGTCGACGCCAACCTCAACGGCCGGCGCGACCCGGGCGAGGAGTACACGGATCTCAACAGCAACTCGCAGTGGGACATGGGGAACCCCGTGCCCTATGCGCTGGCGGACATGCAGAACCACTGCATGCGTCATCCGCAGGCCGAAGCCAAGGCCGCCGCGCGCGTCGCTGCCGGCATCGAGGTCGACGACACCCCGACCTGGCGCCTGCTGCTCGACCGCATGATCGCCGAGCCGGATCGTTACCACAATGCCATCCTGATCAACCTCCACGGCGAGCTGATTCCGCTGCCGCCTGCGCGCAACGTCAGCGACGCCGCCAAGGACCCCGAGGTCCGGCTTGGCTGGCGTGCTGTCACCCATCCTGAGCTTCTCGCGCCCTCGCGCGTACCGGGGGACTTCGTCAACTCGGACACCCCGCGCTTCCGGGTCTACGCCTACAAGACAGAGTTCGTCGACAACGAGATCCTGATGACGCAACGGGAGCCGTTCGTCGACGCCAACGGAAGCAAGAGCTACGACGTGGGGGAGTCCTTCGAGGACTGGAACGGAAACGGCCGCTGGGACGACGAGCTCCCGATGTCGGTCTCGATCCGCGGCGGCGACTTCACGGGCAACCCCAACGGCGCCGTCGATCCGACCATCCTCATCCGGCGCCTGCCCGGCGGGATCGACGGCAACGGCGACGGCAACCCGGACGACTACGCCGACTGGCACAACGCCCCGCGCTACCCGGAGGCGTTCGTCGACGCGAACACCGACGGCGTGCGCCAGGTGGCAGAGCCCTATCTCGATCTCAACGGCAACGGCGTGCTGGACGGCAACGACGCCTGGCAGGAGATCGACGGTAGCGGTACGCACTCCAAGGCGACCGAGACCCTCACCGACATGGACGGCGATAACGTCTACGACCCCGCGACGCCGGCCGAGACCTATACCGACGCGAACACCAATGGCCGCTGGGATCCCGCCGAGCCGTACTGGGACTACGACAAGAACGGCATCTGGACCCCGCCCACTGCCCCGGCTTCGCCCTGGCGCGCCTGGGACCCCGCGACGGACAACATCAATGCCACCGCGCAGGCGGCCTACATCGCCGCCTACGGCGAGCCGTTCCTCGACATCGACGGCGACTCCACGTGGGACGCGGCTGAGACGTGGAACGACAACAACGGCAACGGCGTGCGCGACGGCGGCTTCGAGCGCGGCGAGATGTGGTACTCGATCCGCTACGAGGCGGCGACCGACCAGACGGTCGTGCAGTTCCACGGCACGCCGCTCGAGACACCGTACGTCAACAACGGCACCAACGATCGCAAGGGGCTGCCGGACGCGGCGCGCCTGTACGACCTGGACTACGTCCCGTGCCCGACGCCGGATTCCAGCACCGGAGCCGATCGCTTCGCGCGCGACCTCTTCCACTCCCACGACGATCGCCCGAAGAACACGGCCCGCTGGATCATCGAGCTGCCGCTGCCGTACATTCGGACAGCGTTCGAGTCGAAGCCGGGTGCGGCGGATGGCGACGCGGTGGATCAGGTGATCACCGTGGACACGCGCATCGGCACCGACCTCACGACGGGCGTCATGTGGCCCGTGCGCAGCAAGCCGCAGAACGTCTCGACGACGTACGCCTGGTTCGTCGACAGTCCCACGGACGTGCCCTTCAGCGAGCGCTACCAGTTCCTGGGCGACCCGCGTCACTCGCCGTACGCGGACACGGATCGCGCCGGCACGACGGCCCCGCACGGCTACAACTGGTACTTCGACAACCTCAGCGACGGCAGCGGGAACTTCACCTCGCACTGGCTGGCGTTCGACGGAGGCCGGATGCGCGACCGCTGGGAGAGCCGCGCAGGCGGGCATGACCTGCCGCGCCTCTTCTCGTGGCTCCGTACTGCGGTGACCCGCACGGAGGCGGTCTACACGACGCTGACCGGGTTCTCGTACTACTACCTGTCGATCGGCGGCGACATCGGCTACGACTCCGCCAACGGCTTCTCGAACAGCATTCCCATGGACGGGCGTCCCTTCGGCCTCAGTGGGGACGTCTTCGAGAATACGCTGACGAATGGTGGCGGCACCGGGTCGATCAAGGGCAGCCTCAAGTACGTCCGCAGCAACAACGGAAGCGGAAACGGCATCCGAGGCGGCGGGTACTGGTGGTCGAAGCCCTGGCTCGGTGAGCTCTTCCAGGACTCTGCTTACGTCTCGCAGTGGGTGCCGTGGGGCAACCTGCGCGCGGACCAGGGGACGAGTGCCGGCGAGTACCGCCTCGTCAAGCGCGGGGACATCACTACCAACCAGCAGCCGCGCGGCACGACGCTGCTCGACGCCTACAACCGCACGCAGCGCGAAGGCTGCACGTCGATGTTCAACATCGGGACCTCGAGCAGCACGTTCCACCACCAGTCGCAGAGCAACCGGACCGGAACCCTCACGGAGGACGGCCCCCAGCTCGCGACCAACTACAGCTTCCCGATTCCGACGACGACGGCCATCAGCCGGCCGTTCGGTCTCGCGACGAACGGCTCGGGCGGTGTGGGCGACGAGTTCAACTACACAGACGAATACCCGCGCTTCAGCGCGCAGATGGTCACGCGCTTCTACGACCACGAGAACGGCCAGACCGGCAGCGGTCTCGTGCGCCTGCAGGAGCCCGGCCCCAATCCGCGCGGCGGCTACATCGTGGTCAACGGCATCGACCGCACTACGGAGTCCGGCTCGGCCTTCATCGCGCGTTACAGCATGCTGTCACTGACGCACAGCTTCTTTGCCGGCGGCGCACCGGGTGGCGCCAACCGCATCAAGCAGCTCCCGCGCCTCCAGATCCAGAACCCGACGATCATCACGGAGATCCAGAGCCCGACGCAGCTCACCGTGCAGTGGAGCACCGAGTGGGCGCGCTGGGACGGGCAGGCGTACACGGCGTCCTATCCCGTCGGCTTCACCGAGGACGAGACCGACATGGTCTACGTCCCGATGTACTCGACCGATACGGGCAAGACGTGGCGTCACATGATGGACGACACCCTTGCCACGCCAGGCCGCCTGCCGTGGATCGAGGGAGCCGGTGCCGATCCCGCGAAAACAACGGTCGATGCGAACGACGGCGCAGACGAGCAGTTTGTGTGGCCGGTCCCGCCGGCCCAGTTCCCCGAGGGGTCCTACATGATCCGCGTCGAGGGCTACCGCGCGTCGGAGTCGCTGCACTACGTGCATCACATGGAGAAGATCTACATCAAGCGCTAGATCCATGAAGAACACACGTCGCACACGCTCGAACCGCCAAGCAGGCTTCACGGCCCTGGAGATGACCATTGCCATGGCCGTGCTGGCGATCATCTCGCTCGCCATCGAGCGTACGATTTCCGTTACCCGCGACGCCGAACGCGATCTGAAGGGCATGCGCCGTGCGCTCGAGCGCGGCCAGCGTCTCGGCTACGACATCCGCCGGACGGTCAGCTCGAGCCGCAAGCTGTTCCAGAACGACACGATCGGCCTCGCCTATCTGGATGCGCTCGATCTGGACGGCATCTCGGAGCCGATCCCCTCGCTGCGGCTTCCGATGTTCGATGAGATCAACGGACTGGGGCCCGATACGGCTGGTGATCCGCGCACGGGCAACGCACTGCTTTTCGTACGCGAAGCAGACCCGGCGCCGGCCGTCGCCGACCCCGCAACCGGCAAGCTTCGCTACATCGACACGTACCGATTCGTGTTCGTCTACATCACGGAGACGCAGCGCTACCTGATCGAAGAGACCGACCGCAAGAAGGCGCGCGATCTGATCTTCTGGCGCAGCGTTGCGTTCCCGAGCCACGTACAGATCGACTCGATCAGCGACCCGGCGGAGAAGGCGTCTGTCATCCAGGATCTCTTCACGCGGTTCGAGTACGAGTACGCGTGGGATCCAGCGGCTCCCGTCGAGACCGCCTTCTTCCAGATGGACGGTACCGGGGCGATGAACACGACGCCGACGACGGACTTCCTGATCGAGCGCGATGCGTCGCTCATCGAGCGCGGCAAGCTGGTCTACGCCAACCTGCAGCTCGCTCGCACGGTGCCGACGAACTTCGCGCGCCGGGGGATCCTCACCATGGACGACCCGGCGACGTGGGTGCCCGACGGCTTCGAGGTCAAGATCGCCGGGACCTCGGGATCGCGAAAGGTCTGGATGCACCTCGTGCTCGAGACGCAGTCCGCCAAGGGACGCGTCGCGGTCCATGCGTCGACCCTGATCGCGAATACGAAGGACCTCTAGCCGGCGACGCGCCGTTCGGCGCAGGCTAGGGTCCGCAGTTGGCCACCCAGGTGCCAGGCCCCGTCGCCGGGCCCACTGTCGGTACGCAGTTGGCGTTGTATTGGAGCGTTACGCGGGCAAACTCAGTGTTCGTCGCATCGCGCACGACGATATCGACCGTTGCGCCGAGGTTGTGCTCCGGGCTGATGCAGAAGTTGAACGGCTGGACACCGGTAAAGGGGTCGAAGATCGAGATCAACGATGGGTCGATCATCGGCGCACCGAGCGAAGGATCGGCGTTCTCGAGCGAGACCGACCACGGCGTGGCCGGCACGTTGAAGTCGAGGAGCGACCAGAAGATCTCGCAGCAACACGGCACTTCCAGCACGAGGGGCGCCCTTAGATCGTCTTCGCCGCAACATCCACACCCAGAGCTGCCGAGGAACATCAGCGATACACACAGGACCCCGAGCAGGGCACGCACAACCGGAGCACGACTTGATTCAATAGACACGAAGTCTCTCCTCACTCCCCCAGGCCGCAGAGCGTAGCGGTTCGCCCTGGCGGTGATCAACCGTCGTCGGTCACGCATTGTAAAGATTCGATAAAGAGAAGCCATTCTCAGTTGCCCGAGGTCACGCGATGACGCGCGCGTGATGGCTTCGGGGCGAGCATGCGCTCGCGTGGGCGAGCCGCTGTGTCTGGATCGCCGCGTTGGGAGGCCACGATGATGCGTCGTCCGGGGGCCGCGCTGCGCGGCAGCGTCTCGCTCCTCTTGATCCTGTTTGCCTTGGGCCTTGCCGCATGCTCGACCGGTCGCCGGCTTGTGAGCGAAACGGCCGAAGTGTCCCAGCCGGCTGTGATCGAGGTGCAGACGGGTGCGCAGGCTACGGCGAGCGATGTTCTCGCTGATGTGGATGTCGATGCGCCCGCCGTGACCGAGCCCGTCTTCTTCCGGCGAGGTGCGTACCCCGCGAACAGCCTGTGTGGGTTGCCGTGCGAAGCCGGGTGCGCAACGTGGAACGTGGGAGTTGTCGGAGGTGCGGGCTTCTATCTCGGAGACGAGGCAACGGAGAGGGCGTGCTGTTACACCGGTGCCGATGTCGGCCGCACGTGGCCGTGTTGTTGCTTCGGTGCGAGCATCTTCTACCGCACGTTTGGCGGGCGTTTCGACCGCGTCGTAACGGCGCCGGGAGCGCCTGCGCGCACGGGGGCGGATACTGGGCGTTTCCACACCATCGGGGTCAAGGCGACGTACCAGCGATCGATCAACAACTCCCGGTGGTCGTGGTACGTGGGCGCGGGACCGGAGTTCTTCTGGACGCACGACTACCTGGCCAACGACGACGGCATCGGCGGCTTCGGCGAGGCGGGGGTGGGGTATCGCCTCACTCGCAAACTGAGCATCCGAGGCGGCCTCGAGGTGCACGCCCTCTCGACGTCGGCAGCGCGCTTGAACGCTGCGAACGACAACAGCAAGCGTCTACTCTGGGTCCTGGCTCCGGTGCTGCAGCTCCAGTTCTCTCTCTAGCGCCGTCGCTCGCGGCGCGCCTTCTGTCACGCCGTGTCGTAGTCTTCAATCGGCGCTGTGCTGTACTTCGTGGGCTCGCAAGCTCGCCGTTCCAGCTCCGCAGGCTCTCGCTCACGCCTCCGGGGACGGCTCGGACCGCGGAGACGTCGGCTATGGTGAGTAGCAAGACTGTCGGAGGTGCATCAGCAGTAACTCATGAATGTCACGCGTTACCTGGCGGGTGCTCTCCTTCTTGCGGCGTGCTTCGTGCCGGCCTATCTGTGGCGTGCGACCTCGTTGTGGTGGACATGGCGAAGCAATACACAGTACGAGTCTGGCTTTCATCACGGCAGCCATGCCCACCAGTTCGTTGCAGAACATGCGATCAGCTTCGGTCTGCAGCTCTTGGGGGCGGCCGTGTTCACAGCGCTTCTTGTGCGCATGCTTGCGGTTCAACTCAACATCCGTGAGCGGCCGCCATGGTCCCGATGCCTCGCCGCGGGCTCAATCGTCGGTATCCAGTCTGCCATGGCGGCAGTCATCAGCTTTGTGCTCGCCCTGCTCTGTCTGATGTACTGGATCGAGGCGGCCGTTCCGTCTTGGATCGCGAGGCGGACGATCGAAACCGTACTCGCGTTTGCGATCATGACGTTGATCATGGGGCCCGTCTTCTTGGCTGTCCCGGTCCGGCTTAGCGGGCGCGCCACGGTCGGAGGGCGTTCCCCCGGGGCGTGGGATCGGCGTGGGCTACTGTTGCGCGCAGGCTCGATGGCGTTCCTTGCGGCGTCTCTCTGGGGCAACGTTCTTGTGTACGCTGCTGGTGTCGGGTTTGCGGACACCAGGCCGCGCATGAGCGCTCACATCCCAATTCTGCGTAGGGAGAGCCTTCTGGCCTGGGCGGGCGTTGGCGTGGCTCTGGATGCGGCCCTTGCTTTGGGCTGGGCACTGATCCTCATCCGGGCTTCGGGCCGCTCCTCGGCCGCGGTGAACGGTCAGTAGAGGTGCCGCGGCATGGCTCGCGTGCCGGTGTCTTTGCACGCAGCGGCAGGAAGTGAAGTAGGGGCACCAGGACTCGAACCCGAGACCGTTGGTTTAAAAGGCCAGCAACCCCGATCCATAAGTGCGGAAGACAAGGGTACTTGCGAATCCGATGGGGGGGCACTGTCACCTCTGCTGTCACCAGACGCGGCGAATGCAGCCGTTTCCGACCCCCTCGCACTCGCCCAAGCCCTCCTTACCCAAGCCGAGACCGCACCCGATCCGGCACCGTTGATCGCAGCAGCGAAGGCGCTTGTGCAAGCAGCGCAGGCCGACAAGGACGGCAAGCCGAGACTCACCGACGAGGGCGCCGCCTAGCGCGTCCGTCGCTCAAGGTGGCCGCAGTACCCCTCAGCCCGACAAACGCGCTGAGCGGCCTCCTACGAATTCACACGGGCCACTCTCGCGCTGTCTGCCCTCCAACCCCTCCGCTGCTAAGGCCAACATGCCTGCACGAGTGCAACGAAGTACCCGGCGGTACACTGGTCGTATGGCCGAGAACCCAGAGGCGGAGAAGCCTACGACAGAAGTCAGAGGCGGAGCAGTGGGTGAGGGCGTGCCCCGGCGGCGCATCGCGATCATCGTCAGCGTCGCCGTGCTGGCAGTGTTTGCGTGGGTGATCTTCTACCTGGAGTCCTGCCGGGAGCCCGCAAAGGAGTTCGTAGACTGGCTCCGGGGAGTCACTAACTAGAGAGTGCCGCAAAGGCATGCTCTTACCCCTCCGTTCGCACTGCAACACTGCAACACCCGGGATGTGGCTCACCCGACCTCGTGCCTGACGTCATGGGTCCCCTACGGCTCCCTGTCATCCGCGATGGAGCCCCCCGGGGCCAAGTCGGTTGGGACTCCAATGGAGCGGTGCGTCAGGAGCAATGGGACGGAGCCCTGAAGCTCATAGAAGCGGTCATTCTCCGGGACCCTTCACGCAAGCCCGTGCACCGCTGGACGTGGATCGTTGGGCAGGTTGCCCGGCGGAGTTCGAGAGAAACCAAAGTCAGGCGCTGCAGAAGCAGCATGGATCTACCAACACGGAGGAAGCTCACCCTGAGCAGTTAATCCCCCCAGCCACCGGGCACAGCAGGCGCGAGCCGACGGAGCGGATAAGCAGTTACCTGCAGGTCACTTCCACCTCTTAGCCACCACTCACCCTCTTCTTGCTGCAATCGCGCCGTCCAGGGCGGAGATTCAAGGCCTGCGAAGCTAGCACTCGCTGCGCTCTCGCTCAGAACAAGCCCCGTGACGCTTCGACTCCAGGTCCCAGAGTAGCGGCTGAAAGGCAGGGGCGTCAGAGTCTCGACCGATTGTTCAGAGAACTCGAAAGTACCGTCTAAGTTGACGACCAATACAGCTGTGACTTTCTTGCAGCGCTTGCTGGCGGCCACCCGGGCGGCCGTCACGTAGCCCTCAACAGATTCGGGAGTAGCCTCCGCATGGCTCTTCGCGGTCGAACGGGCGCGCTCAGCAGCCATCTCAACGAATCGATCATCATCCAGCACCCACGTTCCAAGGCGCCCTGTCAGGCTGAGGTGGGTGCCCGAGGCTCCCAAGGGCACTTGGCACGCGCAATACAAGAGAGCAACCATAAGGAGCGCAACGCAGGTCCCGACTCTGGTGAGCACTACTTGTAGTTCGCCGGGTTGCGCTGGACAAGATTGTTGAACTTGCGTGCATCGGACTTCATGCCTGCCTCGCGGGCGCTGCCCTGATATTTCTCTGCATGTACGATCATATGAGCAAGCCTGGCGAACTTCGGTGAAGAGACTTCTGGATTGTCGGAAGGGATCGGCTTCCCGGTCTTGTCTACGCGATTGGCGTTGGGTCTCCCAACATTGCCCGCCGTTGGAGGCTCGCCGGTTAGTTCAACGTTGTATTCAATCCGATACAAGTTCGTGGCGAAGTTCTCGCCTTGGCATAGATCCACAATTCTCCCCATGAACGTGGCATCGTAGGCCAGCTTGCCGGGGTTTGGCAGCTCTGCGTTCGTGACGTCGAGCATGTCGTACCTGCACCCTCCCTGGCTCTCGACTGATCGGCGCTTTGCACTACCCGAACTCCCTGGCCGACGCTTTCCGAAGCACTCCTTCGTCCCAGGTTTCCATTGCCCCTTGGCGAAGCCCATGCGAGGAACGCGCCCAAACATGCTGTAGGCATGGACCGCAGACATCCTCTCCCAACCCTTGTCCGTTTTGATTTCGTGCTCACAGTCTTCAACGTACTTGTCACGCGTATCGACCACGCCCTTGCCATCTGGAGTATCAATCACGATCTTAGCCTTGACTGCTTGCACGAAGTCGCAGCACGCGCAGTCGCATTCCTTGCCTTCAGGCGACCACACCGCTTTCCCCGAGAACGCTGCAGCGAATCGAATGCCGCCATCGTTCGTCTGGCTAACGCTGGTGCCCGCTGCCAGGGGCCACTCAAACTCAAGCACACAGCAGAACCGGCTCTTGTCTCTGGGCGATAGATGCTCGCCCTCGATGGGGATGTCGTTCGCCTCTACTTGCGTTTTCGTGGGCTTTAGCAGGCGCCTACCTTTGCCATCGCGGGTGGGTCTCTTCGAGAACAAGAGGCCACCATGACCAGAGCCCCCAGCCACGGGCAACTCCGACGTGGAGTGATCACCTTCGCCGATTTCGACAGTCCCATATCCCGTTGCGGGACTATCGCTCGGCACTGTTGAGGTTCCTGCAATCGTTGCCGCCTGGACGAAGTTGACGAACGAGTCCGTCACTTTGACCTGCCCCCCTCTGAGCGTGCCACTTGGTCGGATACATTTCACCGATCAGGAGAGGACGAGACATGGCGAGGAAGAGGTACGGCCCGGAGCAGATCATCCGGATGTTGCGTGAGGCGGAGGTCGAGTTGGCGAAGGGCTCG
>JANQJW010000026.1 GCA_028281445.1 Planctomycetota bacterium
GCTACAAGCCTCCAGCCCCGCAGGCTTGGCTACCGAAAGACGTGGCGGTACGCGCCGCTTTGTGAGTTGCCAGGTGGCACACTCATCGGGGGCAGGTCAGGGGCAACCTCACAAGCGTCAGTGGTTATGGCCATGCCCACCACGGTGGCGTCGGTGCTGAAAGGACTGGCTCTTACGTCGCCGGCCCCCTAGCCCGCCTCAGCCTTCGGCCTGAAGAATCGCACGGACCATGCTCATCATCGCGTTGTGAAATGGCTTGAACTCGTTCATGGTGAAGACACCCAAACGGATTGAACCGGTAGGCAGAAGCGTCTCGGATTGGATCCCCTGCATCGGGTGGCTGGCGACACAGAAACACCAAACGCAACCACCGAAGATGAGTCGGTGAATCCGGCGGGCATCGCGTCTCACAGGCTCAAGTGGGCAGATCGTCCCGCGCAGTGGGAACCGCTCCTCCGGATGGAGGAGGAGGTAGCCCCATGTCTGATACGAGTCCTCAGTGCCAGCGTCCCTGTTGAGGATCATCCGCCTCAGCCGCTCGTCGTGTGTTGGCCCGAGATCCACGAGTTGCCAAGGCCGGCAGGTGGCGACACTCGCACGCCACAGGACCGAGAGCAGCATGAGGCGCACTGGCTCGTAGTTGATCCCTTCAATCAGACACGTGTTCCCAGCCACCGTGTCGGGGATCTTCTCGTTGAAGAACTCGAGCGCAGGTTTCTCGTACTCGTCGTTGATGAACCCCTCGCAGTCGTCACATAGGAGGTGTTGTCGTAGTCCCTTCTGTGCCTGTAGTGCTTTGGGGACTCCACGCACCAGCTTGACAAGGCGGTGCTTTTCGTCGTAGCCGGGCTTGTAGAGGTACTCAGGAATGATGTGAGATTCGCGCAGTTCTCGCGAGCGCAGGCAGAGTCGGCATGAGTTGGTTGTCTTATCGGCAGCCACCCCTCCCAGTCTAGGCAACTGCCGCGACACGCACTGCGGTGCTACTTGACGTGGTCCCGCATCAGTCGCACCGTTGAATCAGCAGGCGCAGCGGCGCTACGCTCCTGTCCATTGGGAGCGTCAACCATGCGTACCGTGCTATTTGCCGCAGTTGTGGCCCTGCTGCTCGTCTGCTTGGCCACTTCACTCTTCGCCCACGGCGGTGGCCTAGACAGCCAGGGCGGTCATCGCGACAGGAAGACCGGCACCTACCACTTCCACCGCGGCCCCCTGGCCGGCCAGTCCTTCCCATCGAAGTCCGCCGCGACAGCAGCTCTCAAGGCCCACTACGAGAAGAGCGAGCGTTCAGTTGCGGGTTCCAGCACGGATCCCAAGGCAGTCATCAAGAAGGCCTCGACCAGCAAGAAGGTTGATGCGCTGATCGCGCTGCTTGTGAAGAAGGGGCGGATTACCGAGGCGGAACTCGCCGAGGGGATCAAGGGACATCGCTAGGATGCGCCTAGGCCTCCCGGGCCCAGTGCTATAAACCGATAGCCATCATGGATCGAGCCACGTTGGATCGCTCCAGCATCGTGGCGGCGGCCGTGGTTTCCCAGCCGAGTTCCTTCAGGATTCCGGCACACAGAATCGCCCCCAGCTGATGTACGGCGAGCAGCATCCTGCCGCCGTCTCTGCTGTGCGCACTGGTACGAGCTATTGCATGGGCAGTGTCGTTTCGTATCTGGACGACGAAGGACACGAAGTCGTCAGGATCACGAATCCAACCATCCAGAACCTCCGCATGCTCGTCTAGGAGCTCGTGCAAGCGCTCTGCGAGAGTCTTGCGCTTCCCAAGACTGATGCAGCGAGCCAGCCAGTCGCTCAGTTTCGGCTCAACGCTACCGACGGCGCTTCGCTTGCGCCTCTTGTACTCGCTGCGCTCAAGCAGTTCATCGGCATGCATCTGTCTGTGCCACGCTTCTATGGCCGCGACCATTGGCATAAAGCGGTCCTCGACATAGCCGTGAACTCTCATCAGCGCGCCTCGGACCAAGTTCCACATGAGCGCGAAGCTCGGTTCCCTCCACAGCTTCAGCCACGCCGCGAGACGGCCGGGGGCCTCTGTGAGTTGCTCGCACGTAATCAACGGATACCAGAGGCCCTCCTCTTTCTCGCGAAGGGGCCCGTAGTCGCAGACTAGTGACGACAACGGCTCGCCCCAGATTCCCTCGGCGGTGGCAGCCACGCGGTCCTCTCCGCCCAAGGAAGCGCGACAGCACATGATGGGAACTGCACCCACTTGATGATGCAGAAGAGGGTATGGAGGGGTCGAACAAGCTGACGAATCGCACTTGCGAACGGCATGGCCGATGCGGGTGTTGCCGAGACCACAACCGACTCATGTGCACTCACCCGCCGGGGTGACCGAGTGCTGGACATCTCCGCGGCCGTCCCAAACTGGAGAACTTCCGCATCAAGAGGAACGCGGATGCTCTCCCTGCTGACGAGCGTCACACCGGCGTAGGCATCCCCAACTCCGCCTGGAGGTGGCCAGGCGAACGCTGACCCCGCGAACCACTGCTCAAGTCCGTGAAACTCAATCTGAACGCTGTTGATGAGGCACTGCTGGATGCCCTTGAAGTGGCCGCCCACCACGACTTCATTCACGACAAGGCGGCCTTGTCTCCCGGGCATCGGCGAGTTCTTAAGCAACTCGTGACAGCGGAACAAGCTGACCTCCACTGCCGGCTCTTGGCGGCGTCGCAAGTCAACAACGTGCCCCCAGATTGCGTCATGCGATTCAAACGGCGCTAGAGGGGCAGCGCCAAGAGGGTCCAGTAGTTCAAGCCGCAGCTCGCCATCATCCTCCGCTACGAGCGCGCCGTGGACGCGCTTGCCCGACTGCGGCAGCCACCAATGGCCTCGAAACAAGTTCATGGGCTTCCCTCTCCGGGGGCTACAACCTCCCCTCCGGCACCGACTCCCGCCCACTCTCATCGAGCCTCAGCGCGGCGATGACCTTCTCCAGCGAGGCGTTGAACTTGGCTTCGTCGGACTCCCAGCCGCGGAAGTCGGCGGCTTTGCGGGAGAGAAGCGTGGTCCTGAGAGCGTGATCCCACTCGAAGACACTTCCGTCGAGGTCTAGAGGAACGAGGGCGAGCAACTCTCGCCGCCTCTTACGTGCTAGTCGTTCCTTCTGAAGTGCCTTCTCGATTTCCTCCTCGACCCAAGTGCTCTCGTTCAGCGATGTATCCGAACAGCAGACCAGGATCTTGTCTGAGAGCCGAATGCCCTCGTCCACGGCGTGGCGGATACGGTCACCGATCCTGATGCTCTTCTCGTCTAGCCAGCAGCGAACGCCGCGTTCTTGTAGAGCGTCGTGGAGCTTGGTGGCGAAGTCCTTATTGGCATGGCTGTAGGAGATGAACACCGAGTAAAACTGGATCGGCCGTCCGCGCTGCAACTCTGCGATCCTGTAGAGGATGTCGGTACGCTCGGCCTCCGTGATACCCGGCCTGTAGAGCTTGGAGGCTTCGATCTCCCAGTCGCTGAAGCCGCAGCCGCGGAGGAAACGTGGAGAGATGCCTCCTTGCGACCGGGCGAGCGTGCCCACTGAGAGAGATGTGGGGCCCTGATGTCGGGCCGTCGCTAGCCCTACCGATTCGCGGAGATTCGTCGCGCGAAGTACCGTTTGGCCGAACAGGGCATCGTCGAACCTGGTACCCCGCAAGTCCACGCCCAATAACTCTGCTTCCTTGAGATTGGCGCCCGAGAGGTCTGCTCCGACGAGAGAACCACTGAACCTAACTCTCTTTAGATGTGAGCGAACCATGACAGCCCCCTGCAGATCCGCGACGATACGGCTTCTGTTGAGGACGGCTCCACTCAGGTCGCACCTGTTAGCCTTCGCCTTGTTGAAAGTAACGTCATACATGAACGCTTCAGTGAGGTCTGCGCCGCGCAGCGTTGCCTGATTGAGGTCCGCTCGATGTAGGTGTGCGAAGCGCAGGTTTGATTCATCAAGGTTGGCACCATAGAGCGACGCGTCACGTAGATCTGCACCCTCTAGATCGGCGTTGCGCAGGTCGACGCCACGCAGGTCCAAGCCCTTTCCGAAATGAGCCCTCCGCCACCGAGTAGTCGCATCAGAGCCCTCGTTCACGACCTTCACATGCTCAGGATTCGCCATGCATCACCCCTGGAACTGAGCGGAGTGTACGAAATTGAACAGAGCTTGTGACCACTCCGGCATCGCACGGGATAGACGAATGCCAGGAACGTCGGATGGTCTCAGCGGGCTCGGGCCGTGGTTGGGCGGTCAGCGTTCCTGGCGGACCATTGACAGGAGCGGGTGATTCCGTACGTGGCGCACGTAGCCCGCGTCTGCCCGAGAGCGGAGGAAGGTAGGTGTTGAGACTGTTGCTCAACTGGCGGCGGCTTCACGGTCGCGCGAGCAGGAGGGGGTCGAACATGTCGGCCATCTCGTATACTAGCTCTTCAGGACTTGAGGATGCCGGGCGTAGGCGAAGGGGATTGCGTGAATACAGCTGCAGTAGTTGGTTTGGTCCTAGCGGGACTTGCCGCCCTGTCTCTCGTCATAGTTGTCTTCTGGTACCTCTACCGACGGCGGTACACACGCGAGCGGTTCGCATTCCGTGCCTTCTTCGCGATAGTGTCACTCGCCGCCACGTTTGTAGCAGTCCTCCTTGCCGGCGGCGACATGGTGGAGACTCTCGTTGCGTGGGTCTGCGCCACCTTCGGATGGGATCCACCTCAACACTCGCAGCCAACTCTGTCCGACAAGATACTCGCGTTGCTCGCCATCGCCACTCTCATGTACTACGCGGTCGCCTTGCACAAGAACTGGAAAGGAGCGATAAGCGTAGAGGAGCACGAAAGGGCTGAGGCTGGCATAGATCCCTCGATCCTCAACGGAACACTGGTACTGGTCAGGCATCTGCGGGCGGGCAAGGACCTTGAGATCTACGAACCGGACAAACGAAGCCAGGACCAGGGAGTATCAATCACACCGACACAAGTGCGGGCATGGCACTTGCGAGTCGCTGGGCTTCTTCAACTATCAAGCCAGTATCAGATCGACGTGCACACGGACTGGCATAACGAGGAAGGCGTTTTTGTATCCCGATACGGGAAGCATGATCACCCGTTGTTTGTGCTCTGTGCAACTAGGGATCCTACGGAGGAGACTCTCAACAACCTCATTTACTCTGCAACTTGGAAACTAGAAGAGAAACCACGGTTCGTGGTGGCGGTCCAGGGCGATGGCGAGAGGCGCACTCACCGTATCGGCGACCACGAAGTTGTACTTCGTTACGAGTCTGAGCTCCTGGACTCGATGGTGAATCTCGATCAGTACAAGCAAGACATCGTGGCGCGATACGAGAAGCACCCGGTCGCCAAAGGGTATGCACTTGCAGTCTCCGACGTGTACATGCCAAGTCACGGGTTTCTGAGAAACGCGTCAGGTGAAGTGCCGATCGAGAGTGTCGAGGAACTTCTACTGGCTTGGGCTGAAGAGGACAGCTGGAAACACATCGCCCTTCTTGGAGAGTATGGCCAAGGAAAGAGCGTCTTGGCACTTCGATTGACTTACGAATTGCTTCAACGAGAAGGTTCTCGCATTCCGATCCTCATCCCGCTCAGAGGCCGAAGTCCGCGGAACTTGAACGAACTTGAGCTCCTAGCTGCCTGGGCTGCACCGTATGGCATCAACCCGCAGGCCATCTTCACGCTTCACGAAGCCGGTCGCGTCCTCCTAATCTTCGACGGCTTCGACGAGATGGACTTGGTTGGTGAGCCAAGTCTCAGATTCGACAACTTCAGGCGCCTTTGGGAGTTTGCGAAGAGCCGAGGGAGCAAGCTTCTGATCACCGGGCGCCCCAATTTTTTCTTCGACGAGCGAGAGAAAGAGACCTCGCTAAACGTGTTCGAATCTGGACAGAGGCCGTACACGCAGGCTGTGTACCTGAGGCCATTCACTCTCAAACAGACGAGAGGTGCGCTGCGAGGGTTCTCGGCGTCGGTACGGGACGGGGTCCTCCAGTTCATAGAATCTGGCGATGCGCCGCAGACCTTTGTCGATCTCATCTCGCGGCCCTCAACCCTGTTCCTCGCTGCGAACTGTTGGGATGAACTGCGCGCTAGAGACGAAGTCGAAGAAATCAACTCTGCCATTGTAATCAGCAGGTTCATAGGGCACGCCTATGAGCGCCAGCAGGTGAAGTACACTGACGCGTTCCTGTCGGTCCTCGAGCGCCACTACTTCATGGTCGGGATTGCGAGGAGAATGCTCGACGAAACAGTGCACGCAAACTCGATCATGAACTCTACACTGGTGAGCGTCGTCCGCGACTTGTTTGAATCATTCCCAGGAGGACTCTCGAAGTTCGAGCCTGCTGTCGAGAAGAAGCGCGAACCACTACAGTCTCGGCTGAAGGACGGCACGAAGTTGCTTGACACTATCCTCACCGATGTGATCGCTTGTGGCATCCTGGTTCACGATCTTGCGCGTCCCGGCTCATTCCAGTTTGCTCACAAGTCCTTCTTCGAGTATCTCGTGGCCTTTCACGCGGTTCACCCCATGCAGATAGAGAGCGACGACCAGAACGTCGTGATTTGCCGTGCAATCCGCCGCAAGCGAGTCGCCCCGCTGAATCCTGAGATGATCCGCTTTGCGGGTGAAATCCTCGCGTCGTTGGTTCGCAAGGAACCAGGGAAGAGGATTGGGCTCATGGGGGCTCTTCGAAGACTGAAGCGTGTCACGACCATGCCGTCCATGTGGGTGTTCGCTCTTTCGGCCTTTCTCTTCTTTCGGATCCTAGTCTTGCGTTCGCGCAGGACACGGGCCCGGAATCTGCAGCATGGCACATGGCCGATCATCTATCGGTATCTGAGGGAGCTCCGAGTCGGAGAGGACGAGATGAGGCGGCTCTTTGGACCGTCACTCGTACATCTCGAAGAGGCCTGTAACCACTCATGTGAGTGGGGGGCGGAGGGGTGGCAGCGCGGCTTCCTAAGAGACAGGAGGTTCCTCTGCTTGGGGCTCTAGGTCGCGCGAGTAAACCAACATCCTGTGAGTCGGTCGCGGTGTGGAATACCCAACACGGGAAGTGCGAGGAAACAGGTTTCCTTAGAGGCGACCGATCTTGCTCTCTCCTCCCAGCAACCGACCGATGTACCGCTGCAGCCTCTCGAACTCCCCCAGCCGCCCGGCATCGATCAACTCCCCCGCCTCATCGAGCAGCGTCATCAACCGCCACTCCATCGCGAGTTTCAACTGCCGGCCTTTCTCCTCGTCCTCATTGGCCCAGCGGTGAATCGTGGAGCGGGACGGCAGGTCCGGATGCTGGCAGATAGTCCGCAGGCTGTGGCCCTGAGCCACGAGTTCGAGGACCACGGGCCAAGCTGCTTCGTTGCGGGCCTGCACTGCGAGGGAGGCGGGCATGGCAGCGGACTGAAGGCTGAAACGCGCCACACGCCGCCTATGTGAGTCTCTTGAAGTCGAATGTCCCGCTTCGCGCCTTGACGCACACCCCTGCTCGCACCGAGAATCCTCAGGTCAAGGAGGTGTGTGGAATGAAGCGCGCAATTGGTCTGTCTGCGGCCGGGGTAACACTCCTCTGCGCTTCCGTCGTGTTGTTTGCTGATCGGCGGCGCGACCCAGATACGTATACAAACAACGGCACAGGCGGCGCGAAGTGGATGGCAGACTCAACGCACTCTGGGGTGCACAAGAGCGGCATCTGCTCTGGAACCGACGGCGCTCACGTAGCCCTTACGCGTCCCATTGCTGACTGGTTCGTATTTCCCGACGGAAAGAAGTCATTCGCTTGGCTCAAGCAGAAGACTTGGCTCGTATACGCGACTCCCTTCACTGGGATTCAGCGAGTTACCACGCCGAAACATGCGACGTACGCTGCGTGGAGGCGGTTCGTATCGACCCAAGCTCATTGGCTCCGCAAGAACATCGTTGGTGCCAAGGGACGGATCTTTGCCAAGTACGGGTCTGAGTACGTCGTAGGTCCGATGAAGACAAAGGCTGCTCACGCGCAGATCATCGAAGAGTCGCCGATCGAAACGCCGGATCCTACGACTCCGACCCCTGCTGCGTTGGTCTTCGAGTTTTTCTCCTCGGGCGAGCCGAGTTTGGACTCCGCGGGTGACGTGGAATTCGATGCCAACGGCGATGTTGTTTGGGACGTCGCGCCTGCGCCCGTCGCGCGATTCACCAGTAGTGTCTCGCAGTCAGGGTCAACCACGACGTATACGTACCTTGTGGAAGAACTTGCCGGCGAAGATCGGAGCTTTGTCGTACGCGAGGTCATCACGGCGGCACACCCTTCAGGTTGGTCGGACACGGTGACGGCGAACAGCTCCAAGACTCTTGTCGTTTCCGTCGACGACGAAACGACGCACACGCTCAATTCACAGGCCGACTTGGACGAGAACGATACCGTAGGGGGCACCTACGGTCTACCAGTGCGAGTCTATGTCCCTGCGAGCATGGTCTCTTACGACGGCGATGTCAGCATCTCTTCGGTTGCCTTGCTACCCAGCGGCGCGTATGAAGTCAGCTTCCAGGTAACTGGGGACGACGCAACAGACGTAGTGCTCTTTCGCATGGATGACGGCGTGGCCGATCCGATTGTTGAGGACGTGGGCCTGTTTCAGCCTGGCGTCACCTACACGATTGAGGATGCATCACCGGCGCCGGGAACGAACACCTATATGGTGGCGACAGGAGTCCGAACGAACGGTGTCTTCAGTGATGAGGTGTCTTCGCCGTAACCCGGGAGAGTCAGATGTTCAGAGGACTTGCCGCGCTCCTCGGGGCCGCTGCGCTCGCCCTCCTTCCGCTGGCGGCTCATGCCCACGACTTTGACCTAGACAAGAAGCAAAGGGTCGCTCTGGCCGCATTCCTGCGCGAGGTCTTCGCAGAGGGCTACAGCGCAGATCGCCTTGAGCCGCGCGCCCTTGAGCGACTGTCGAGAATGCTCTCGCCGTTCAAGATGCGTGAGTTGTCACACATTGGACACGCGCATGCTGTGTCACGTGTGTCGGCTATCAAGAAGCGCGAGGTGGAGAGCACCGTACGGCGAGTCCGACGCTATCGAGCACTAAGCAAGGCCATAGCGGAACCCGCTCAAGCCGCGCTTCTTGTTGAATCATCGCGTGGCGGGGACATCGCGGAGCTTCAAATCCTCCTCAGCAAGGAGCCATTTGGTCCAAGTCTCGTCCACGCACTCACCTCGCTTCAGTCTCATGCGAACCCACTGGTTCGGCATGTGGTGGGGCGCGTTGCCGGGCTCCAGCGTGCGTTCGACTTCGCAGAGACACATCGGGGGTGGATCGTCTCGCTAGGGCGCTCACTGGTCACTGACCGTGAACCTGCCGTCGCCGCGGCCGCCGCATTCGACGTTGTCGGATATCGATCCAGGGAGCTGATAGATTTCCTGTTTGACCGTGCGAACGATCAGAGGGTCCGGCCTGAGAGAAACCGCGGGTTGCTGAGCGGAGGCGAACAAACGGTTGGCGCTAGCATTCAGGCGGCACTTGATGGGCACTTTCGAGTACAGGCCTACCCGAACGTGTCGGCTCCCAAGACAGCAGAGCTCGCAGTGATGAAGCATTGGTGGAAGGGAGTTCGCAGTGACTGGACATTCTCCCCTTCGCGCAGCCTCTGGGACGCCGTATTCGTTGGTCAGTTGACGGTTCAGCAGGGAGGAGTCACACGGATTGAAGCGGAGGTTTGGGGTCAGCTCTGGATTGACGTTCGCCGCTTCAAGGTCTTTCTGCACAACGGAGAGCCGAGCTACCGCCTACATCTCAGGGTGTGCGAAGACGCGAAGGCTGAGCGCCAGCTCGTCGC
Source organism: Planctomycetota bacterium (assembly GCA_028281445.1). Classification (GTDB taxonomy): domain Bacteria; phylum Planctomycetota; class PLA2; order PLA2; family JAEUHO01; genus JANQJW01. Next base: position 9,812 of record JANQJW010000026.1, read on the forward strand.
AATCGATATGCCTGCTGCCTACCTGGGGCTCCCGTGTGCCTCTCAGGCGAATCTAGCGGAGAAGGCGTCACCACGGGGAAGCACACCTGCGACCGCGGCGCACTACCTGCGTGTCATGCCCGCACCGACGCGAGAGTCGGGGCGTGTCCGGCTGTTTGTTGAGCTGTGGTCTTCCAAGTAGTGGCGCGCGCAAAGCTCAGATCGAGCCCCCCCTGGCACTGAGTCCTGGACAGGATCGCCCAAGCCGACTTTCTTTGGCCTGACGCGCTCCACCGGCCAAGCGTCCCCGATCAGACTTGGCCCCTGGCACCTGGGACGACGACCACTACGGGTCCCTCTATCGTCGGACCGAGCCGACTGAGCCACACCGACGATGCAACGAGGTGCAGGCTGAGGAGGTGTTGCAGTGCAAACGGAGGGGTAGGGAACTATCTCAGGTGGCGTGGCGCTGCGACCATATCGTCAAGAAGACCAAGGCAGCCAGGGCGACGACGATCACGAGTAGGGCGAAAGGGTAGCTACCAACGAAGCGGGGCACCCTCACTTGCGCTCTCGCCCGTCCTTGGCGGCCGAGCCTTCACGAGCTTGTCGCAGATTGTCGGCCCGGATCATCTGTGTTCTCCACAGTGTAGTCACCCCCTGCACGCAGTCCTGCAGCGCGCTGGGCCTTGCTGCATGTGGCACAGGGACTCCCATCACCTACGGGTCCCATTACGAGCCGGATGATGTGAAGCGGTCGCTGCACTCAGGTAACTAGCCGGCACCCCATCACAGGCAGGAGACGCGAGAGTGGCCGCTTCGAATTCACTGTGAGCCGCTCAGTGCGTTTGCCGGCTCCGACTGACTCGTGAGTCGCCTGGAACACGAACGTGCTCAGGCGGCGCCCTCGTCGGTCTTCTGGTATCCGCCCCCCGGCTGGATACCAACTCGCCGTGGGCCATGGCTGGCAACCGAGCTGTCACAGGGCTGCCGGCGGCGCTCCGACGGACCACTAAACGGACCACTCTAATTGGTCGGGTACCCCCGTTCTCCGGTCGCGTGGGGTCGCCAAGAGCGTGGGCTCGAAGGCCCGTGAAGCGGCCATTCGCAGGGGAAAGTGGCGGAGAGACAGGGATTCGAACCCTGGGTAGGGTTGCCCCTACACCGGTTTTCGAAACCGGCCCGTTCGACCACTCCGGCATCTCTCCGCGCGTGCGTCCGAACAGCAGGATGAGGAACGTAGCCCACCGAAGCGAGGGGTCAAGGAAGGCCCGCTTGGAGCTGCACGAGATGCCCTGAACGGCACGTGAATTGCCCCAAGGAGATCGTGCGTCTCATTGCCGTTGCCTCGTTCACCGTCGCCTTGATCGTGGCAGTGCTCCCGTCCCCGGCAAGAGTCCCATCAGACTCGCTCCTATCCGCTCCCCACCGGGCGCGAGAGGAACGCCCGAGGTCTCCCTCCCTCATCGGCCTGGCTCATCGACGTGGTCGCACGGGAACGCCCTGCGGCGAAGGCGACACGAGCCGGCACGCGGCATCTCCGCAGGCTGGCGCGCCGAAGTCGAGAGTACTCACAGGCCGGCTCGTCGACGAGTGGGGCGATCCCGTCCCCGGGGCGACGGTCCGGCTCAATGCCGTCTTCTACGCCGACTACCGCGTGCACCACACACCCACGCTGGCCCGGGCCACGACGGACAGCGAGGGACGATTCCGCATCGATCGCCAGAGAGCCGCGTGGTGCCGATTGCGGATGGAGCATCCGGATCTCGTAGCCTTGCCGGTGCAGCTACGTCAGAACGACTTCATCGAGATAACGGCCCATCGCATGCGATCCGTAGCTGGTCGCGTCCTGTGGCCGGACGGTTCCATGGCGTTTCCCGTACAGGTACTCGCCCGTGTGGAGGGGCACTTCGCCGAATGGACGTGGGTCGATTCCAATGACGGCTACTTCACACTCCGTGGACTGCCCCCGGGCAAGGTTGACCTCTCGGCCTGGGCAACGAAGGGCACGGGCGACAACGTCGAATGCATCACCGAAACGCACGGTGCGGTGCGCGACGTCTACGCGGGATCTTCGGACGTCGCAATCCGGATCAAGCCTCTCCCGGAAGATGTGCTAGGACTCAACGCCGGGCGGCAAAGAAGTCCTTGAGAATCGCGCCGCATTCGGCGGCCAGCACGCCATCTGAGACGTCCGGCCGGTGGTTGAGACGCGCGTCTGCCGGAACGTTCGCCAGGCTCCCGACGGCGCCTGCCTTCGGATCCGTCGCGCCGTAGACGAGCCGCTCGATTCGCCCGTTCACGATCGCGCCCGCGCACATGAAACACGGCTCCAACGTGACGTAGAGCGTGCATCCCTCCATCCGCCACTGCCCCAACGCCTCCGCCGCATCACGCATGGCGAGAATCTCAGCATGCGCGGTGGGGTCATTGTCTATCTCGCGGCGGTTGTGTGCACGCGCGATCACATGCCCGCGATGAACGACCACCGCACCGACCGGAACCTCGCCAACCTCGGCAGCCTGCTGCGCTTCCTCCAGCGCCTCGCGCATGAAGGCGACGTCCTGCTCAGCAGCGTCCATGCCGCCCTAGGCGTTCTGACGTGCGAGCTTCGCCTCGCGCCGCTCGCAGTTTCCGTTGTCACGCAGCTCGTTGCACTTCACGAAGAGCGTCAAGCTGTGATCGTCCAGCGTGAAGCCATGCTGTGTGGCAGCTTGCTCCTGGAGCTTCTCGATTCGCTCGTTCGTGAACTCGATCACTGCGCGACAATCCACGCAGATCATGTGGTCGTGGTGCTCGCGGTCGAGCGCGCGCTCGTAGCGACGCTGGCCGTCCGCGAAGTCGTGCCCCTCGAGAAGCTCCGACTCCTCGAGCAGCGCCAGACCGCGGTAGACCGTCGCCATCGACACCGGCTCGCCCGAGCCGCTCAACTTGCGGTAGAGGTCGTCGGCCGTGAAGTGGCCGCGCTTCTCCAGGACCGCGCGCACCATCTGGCGGCGCTGGTCCGTCATCTTGAGGCGCTTCTCGCGCAGAAACGCCTCGAAGGTGTCGATGGCTTGCTGGAGGTCGGCTTCGGTCAGGCTCACGCGCCCCATGATACCGAAGCGGGGCCCAGACCAGGGATCACGCGCGGACCACGGCCCGGGCCCTCCGTGAGAGCCCGCGACGGCCTATTTCATCGACGCGATCTTGGCGAGCGCCCGCGGGATGAGCCGGTGGACCGACTTCGGCGCCCGGATGATCAGGTAGGTGTTCGAGGCCTTGATCGTCCAGTCGTCGTTGTTCTCCCAGCCCTTGGGCAGGATCAGCTCCTTGATGAGGTCCGCAACCGCGTCGCCGTTGTTGAGGGGGTCGTCCTCGCGCACGATCTCGGGCTCGTACTCATCGCCCGTGAAGCCGGACGGCGTCAGGTTGATCTCCGGCGCGATGAAGTCCGTCTTCGTCCACGTGATGTGGGAGATGCCGTAGAGCTTCGTGACGGCCTTTCCGTAGCTGTCCGCCTTGGACGTGACGAAGACGATGTTGCCTTTGACCTTCACCGCCATGCCGTGCGGCTTGCAGACCACCTCGGAGAGGAACGTCCAGACGGTCACCTTCTCGAGCTGCACCGTCCAGCGCAGGTCCTCCCACTCGACGCCGGCCTTGGCCAGGGACGCCTTCTTGATGAGGATGTTCTTGCTCGTGGCGATGCGCAGCCACTTGACGATGCCCTTGAGATCCGTCTCCTTGAACTCGATCTTCGTGAGGCGCTGCTTCCTCAGCGTCGCCAGCAGCGCGAGGTCCTTCGAGGACGGCGCGCCGGACGCGGTCAGTGCCGCGGCGGGCACGATCAGGGCAGCGACGAGCACAACGATGGCGAATTGACGCATCACAGGGCCTCCGGGGTCACCCATGCTAACGCTCGCCCACGGCCGTTTGACGCGCTGAAGTCGGGAGGCAGGGCTTCGGCCTACGCCGTAGCCTCCCGGCCTAGAGCGCGGTGTGCGATATCCGTGCGGTGGTACTCCCCGTCCCAGGAGATGGCCCCCACCGCGGCGTAGGCCTTGTCCCGGGCCGACCGGAAGTCGTCTCCCCTCGCCGTAACGCACAAGACCCGGCCGCCCGCCGTCGAGATGCCGCCGTCCTCGGGCTTGCGCGTGCCGGCGTGGAAGACCAGGACGTCCTCCATGGCGCCGGCGGACTCGAGGCCTGCGATGGGCTTGCCGCCCTGATAGGGACCGGGGTACCCCTCCGAAGCCATCACCACGCCGACACACGGCCTGGCGTCGAAGGCGGGCTCACCGACCTTGTCGAGCGTGCCCGTAGCCGACGCCAGCAGGACCTCCAGCAGGTCGTTCTCGAGCCGCGGGAGCATCACCTCGGTCTCGGGGTCGCCAAAGCGGCAGTTGAACTCGACGACGCGCGGACCACCCTTCGTGATCATGAGCCCCGCATAGAGGACGCCGCGGTACTCGATGCCCTCCTTCTTCAAGCCGTCGAGCACGGGAATCAGGATGTCGCGCTCGATGCGTGCCTGCATGCCCTCGACGACAGGCGCGGGGCTGTAGCAGCCCATGCCGCCGGTGTTGGGTCCCTTGTCGCCGTCAAAGATCGCCTTGTGGTCCTGCGCTGTCGGCAACACGAAGAGCGTATTGCCGTCGGTGATCGCGTGAACCGACGCCTCCTCGCCGCGCATGAACTCCTCGACGACGACGGTCGCGCCCGCTTCTCCGAAGCGCTTGTCCTCCATCATTTCGGTCAGCGCTGCGATCGCCGCATCGCGGTCCTCGCAGATGATCACGCCCTTGCCCGCGGCAAGCCCGTCCGCCTTGAGCACGACGGGGAAGTACTCGAGCTGCTCGAGATGGTCGCGCGCCGGCGCGTACTCAGTGAACGTCTCGTAGCCCGCGGTCGGCACGTTGTGCCGCCCCATCAGCTCCTTGGCGAACGCCTTGCTCCCTTCGAGCTGGGCCGCTGCCTTGGACGGACCGAACACCGTCAGTCCGCACTCCGTGAAGTAGTCGACGATGCCATCTACGAGCGGTGCTTCCGGACCGACCACGGTCAAGCCGATCTCGTTCTGCTCCGCGAACTCTGCGAGGCGATCGAAGTCGCTGGCGAGCAGATCCGGAAGGCACTCGGCAACATCGTCGATGCCGCCGTTCCCCGGTGCGCAGTAGAGCTTCGTGACCCGGGGACTGCGGGACAGCGCTTCGCACAGCGCGTGCTCCCGACCCCCGCTTCCGACGACGAGAACCTTCATGAACCCCATCTACCACCTTACGCGGCGCGGGTCATCCCCCGCCCGAGACCGGACAACACAACGACCGCGTCAGGCCCGCCCGAGCCTCCTCGTGATCGAACGGTGACACGCCCCCCCTGCCTCGGAGCCCATGGAATGCGGTTCAAAGGCGAATCCCTCGCGTCAGCCGGTACCGCGGGTGCGATGCACTGGCTATCCTCTGCCTGCCGGGAGGCGGTTGCCGTCAAAGGTGGGGCGCCATCTGGCCGAAACAATGCCAAGGCAGAGGTTTTTCGGGACCCAGCGCCCTCCTCGGGAGTGGGTCACCTAGGAGGAAGCAATGAGGAAGATCCTTTTGGCGATCGTGCTCGTCGGAGCGCTTGGTGTCGTCGCCGGCTGCAACAGCTGTGGCTGCGACCCGTGCTGCGAGCCCGTCTATGCAAGCCCGTGCTGCCCGGCCCCGAGCCAGGGCATGGGGTACGGCGGCTAGCAAGCAGCCGCACTGGCTCCCATCGGGGGGTCGCACAACTCGAAGAGCGCGAGGGAGATCTGTCTCCCTCGTGCTCTTCTTCGTTTACGCCGACCGCTAGGTGCGCGCGATGCAAGTCGGTGACGTGCGCTTGAAGTGTTTTTCATGCGCGCACGGCTTCAAACAGCGCGCACGAGTGTTTGCGTCCGCGTGGATCAAGAGCTAGGATTCCGCGCGGAATCGTCACTGTAGAACGCCCCGGAGGTTGGACGCTGCGGTCGCACATGCGGCTGCGCCTCGAACACAGAACAAGTCGAGACGCCCTGTGCGAGGGCGTTCCTTCTCCGGAGACGAACTATGAAGCGCATCGCGTTGGCCCTCGTGGCCGCTGCACTGTTCCTGGGTACGGCCGTCGGCTGCTCGTCGCTCTGCTGCGACCCCTGCGAGGGCTACGACTGCCCGCCGAACCCCTGCGACCGCTACTGCAACCCCTGCTTCGGCAAGAAGTAGCTCTAAACAAGCCGTAGAAGGTGTTTGCGCGGCCTGGGGTGCAGCCTATCATCGCCGCGCTCGCAAGATGTTCTTGCGGGTGAGGTCTCAGCGGTCTCCCGCGTCGGGAGACCGCAGCGCCAGTTCGGGACCCCGGACGCGGGGCGCCCAGCTGTCGTGTCGGGAGTAACGATGAACAAGGTGCAAGCCGCAGTGCTGTTGCTGCTCGTGATGAGCGCAACAGTCTTTGCGGGTTGTTGTGGCGGATGTTTCGCCGTGACGCCCCCGTGCGGCTGCGTTGTGAATCCAGATGCTCCGTCGTCCGGGGGTGCTGTGGCTCCTCCTGAGCTCACGGCGCAACCGGTTGCCGAGCCCGTATCGGGTGAGGCGCCGAGTGACGCGGGCGGCGGATAGCAATCCCGAGCATCCCCGAATAGGGATCGGAAGAGACTCAGCGTGGCGCGGGTAACACCGCGCCACGCTTTTTCTATGTCAGGGGGCGGTGCCCCCCGACACCCCCACTCTGAAGGGCGGCCGAACGCCCGCACCACAGTGACGAAACCGACCACGAGGAACACCGCATGAGTTCCTCGAACTTCTTCCGCCTCCGCTCCTGAGACCGCACGCCGCGTCACAGGGCATGTCCATCAACGCGTCGGGGCGACGGCGCCGCAAAGCGGGCGAGGACGAAGCGTGGCTGGGCCACGCGAGGACGAGAGCGAAGCGGCCCGCGCAGCGCCGCCGAGCATCCGGCGCGTTGATGGTCGGGGTGATGGGATTCGAACCCACGACTGGTAGCTCCCAAAGCTACCCCTCTACCACTGAGGTACACCCCGACCCGGTTTCAGCGTCAACGCGGGCGCATCACCAGGAACCGGATGATGGTCGCGGGGGTGTGGTGGCGAGGCTCGTCACGGAGGCAGAGACTACCAGCAAGCGCTTACCCCACCCAAGCAGTCGGGCACATCCACTGAACTCGTCAATCGCAGACAGGATCAGGGCGCCACCCTCGCAATCGACTCGCTGGGGCGGAGGTTCCGCAAAGCCGCCGACGACCTACTTGCCGCCGGTGGTCGGTCCACCGCTACCACTGCCCGGACGCGGACCGGGCGGCGGCGGGGGCTTGGGCGCGGTCGGCGGCTTGGGCGGCTTGTCCTTCTTGCCGCTCTTGCCGTCCTTCGGATCCGGCGGCTTGCGACGCACCTCGCGCTCGCTGGGCAGGACCTCCACGTGCTTGCGGAAGGTCATCATCCAGCCCTTCTGCAGCACCAGCGCCCAGGGCGTGTCGTGGTAGCGCTCGGCTACGCGCTGCTGGGCCAGGAACACCTCGGCAAAGCGGGCGTTGCGATCTTCGTCGCCGAGGTCGACGGCCGAACCGCGCATCTGCACGCCATGGACGATGGGGCGGGGCGTGATGCGCGCCCGGCGATACGTCACGTCCAGCGGCTTGATGGACTTGAGCGCCGCGATGGCCTCGTTGTGGTGGAAGCGCACCTTGCGGAGTTGGACACCGAGAAGCTGGAAGTCAGCTTCGATACGCTCCTTGAGGGAGTTCTCCCCCGGCTTCTCGGTGCGGGTCTTGCCGTTGGCGGACTCCCACCACTTGAGCGCGCTCTCCACGGCGGAGAGGCGCTGCTTCACGAAGTTCGTCGCCTTCTTCACGTCATCCATGTCCATGAACCACGTGAGCGGCGGATTGCTGGAGCGTACGGGCCGCTCGGGCCGCGTGACGAGGGTGTTTCCGCGGCGTTCGAGCACGCCGATGCGCTGGACGATGGGGAGCGCGTCGTCGGCAAGATGCTCCCAGATGCGCACCACCGTCTGCGCGCGCCAGTCCTTGTTGAGCGACTTGAGAACCTTGCTGCGCGGACGAAGGTCGGGCGCGAGCGCCGACATGCGGCTGTAGTCGTAGGTCGTCTTGCGACGCGCCATCATGCGCTCGAGGCGCTTGCGCAGTTTGCGCTCGGCCTTCGTCATCTCTTCTTCAGGCTTGGGCGGATTGCGCCCGGGATGGTTGGCCGGCAGCCCGTAATCGTAGATGAAGTAGCGTCCGCCGGACGTGTAGCTGAGTGTGGCGAGACACCAGAAGCCGAAGCCGCCCGGGACGGGATAGCGCGGGGGACGCACCCAGACGAAGTCGCTCTGCGCGAGATCGAACTCCCACCGATACGGAATCAGGCCGAACGCAACGTCGCCCCCGTAGTAGAGCGAGTCCTTCTTCTTCTTGCGCGGCAGCGGGTTGTAGCGCTCGGTGAGGCCGAGGTAGTCGCGCGCCTGGAACTCCTGCAACCACGCGCGCTCGAAGCCCGCTTCCCCGGCGATGCAGTAGAACGCCGCGCCGGAGTCCATGATCGCCTCGCGTGTGTCCTCGACGTCGTCTTCGGCGCCGTCGAACTCCTGGCTGACGAGCACCAGTGCCTTGGGGCCCTCGCCGGCTTCTGCGAAGCAGTCGGCCGCGGCGCGGATGCCCGCGTGGATGTTCTTGGGACCGTCCGCCGGTAGGAACGCGAGGCTCGCCAGCGCGCCGTCGGCCTCATTGGGGATGCGACTCGGCAGCTGGTACTCGTCGACCTTGATGCCGTAGACGCCGATGCGCATGCCCATCGGGCCGGCCTTCCATGCCGGCTTCAGCGCGGCACGCAGCGCTTCGATCTCGTCCTTCATGCTGGTGGTGGGATCGATGACCAGCAGCAGTGCGGCCGGATCCTGCGTCTTGTCCGACTCCCAGCGCGCCTTGAGGTCGCGCGCGACGTACTCGAGGCATTCGAGGATCCGCGGCTTCCGCTCGTAGACCTCGGCCGGCGTGCGGGCCTCGCTGGAGACCTCGGCGGTGGCGTGCCGCGTGATGGAGCCGCCGGCGAGCGGCAGAAGCAGGGCGGCCATGGCCGGCAACAGGAATCGCGGTCTCGCCTGCATCGCATCCACTCTACACGCCTGATACACCCCCTTCGGGCCCAGGTTTCGTACACCCGCGAGGCCCGTATCATTCGGAGCCATGGCGCCGCTGGACCAGACCGCCCGACGCCCCGCGTGGGTCCTTTGCCTCGGATGGCTGCTCGCGCTGTGTCCGCTCCCGGCCGCCGCCGAGACGCAGGACCCGCTGGTCATCGGCGTCTACGCCGTGGGCGCCGACGCGGTCGTGGACGGGGACACGATCCGGCTGCTCGACGGCGGTTCGAGCGTGCGCGTGCTCGGCCTCGACACCGAGGAGGTGTTCCGAAACGAGGAAGACCGCGCTGCCGCGGCAGCCGACTTCGCGGCGTACGCGAAAGCCAAGCGCGGTGACAGCAAGCGCCCGGTGAAGTACGGCACGCCGGCCGGCGCGGCGGCCAAGGCCTTCGTGGAAGAGCTGTTTCGCGGAGTCAAGTCCGTGCGCCTGGAGCGTGACGAGGCGGGCGGCCGCGATACCGGCACGTACGGCCGTCGGCTCGCCCATGTGATCCTGCTCAAGGCCCGCGGCGAGGTGAACCTCTCGGCCGCCGTGATTCGCGCCGGGCATTCGCCCTACTTCACGAAGTACGGCCACCTGCGGCGTTACCACCGGCTATATGCACGGCTGGAGCAGGAGGCGCTACGCGCCCGGCGCGGCATCTGGGGCACGGACGGGCCGGATCACTATCCGGACTACCCAGAGCGCTGCCGCTGGTGGCGGGAACGCGCGCAGCAGGTCGAGCGTTGGCGCAAGGTGGCTACGAAACCCGATCACATCACGCTGGGCCAGGCTGACGCCGACCGCAAGCTGACGGAGCGGCTAGGCAAACCGGCGGTCGTGTTCGGCCTGTTCGACCGCGAGCTCGAGGTCAAGAGCGGCGACCGCCGCATCCTGTTATTGAGCCACGTCCGACGCCGCGGCCTGCCGCTCGTGTTCTTCTCTGAGGAGACGTTGGCGGGCGTGGACATGGACGCGTTCAGCTCGCTCTTCGTCACGGTCCGCGGGACCATCACGCAGTTTCGAGGGCGTCCGCAGATCGCGATCGAGAAGGCCGAGCAGATCTCGACCCGGTAGGAGCGCATGAAGAAGCAGCACACGATCCTCGTCGTTCTCGCGCTGGCCGCAGGTGTCGGTATCGGTGCGCTCCTCCTTCGGCCTCAAGCGAAGACCACGCAGACCGCCCTGCCGGAGGTTCCGCTGATCGATCAGATGGCCCACGGCGTCTCGAACATCCTGATCCGTGTCGACAAGCGCGTGCGCGAACGCGGCGACGCGATGGCGCTGGCAAAGCTCGCCTATGAGGCCATCCGCGGCGGTACCCCGTTCGCGGACGTCGCCAAAGGACGCTCGGACGACGCCTCGGCCCCGGACGGCGGCTTCCTCGGCTTCGTGCCGGCGCATCATGAAACGTCGTTCTCGGGCGCGGTCCAGGCGCTACACCCGGGCCAGGTGAGTCCGCCGCTCTGGACGCAACGGGGCTGGATGATCGTCAAGCGCCACACGTTCGAGGAGACGGTAGACCTGGAACGAACGCTCTGGATCCCGACCCATGGCTTCTACGTGCAGTACGACGGGATGCCGCTCGCCAAGGGACGGACGAAGGAGCAGGCCTTCCAGCTCGCTTCCGAGGCCCTGGAACGCATTCGCGCGGGCCAGATGACGCTTGAAGACGCGCGCGCGCAGTTCAGCGACGAGCCCGAGCCGCCGCCGGAGGCCTTCCTGCGCATGACGGCGAACCGGCCGCACTCGCGGGTCGCGTACGACGCACTGAAAGAGGCCAAGGTCGGCGAGCTCATCGGGCCTGTCGACGCGAACGAGGGCTGGGGTGTCTTGGTCCGCGGGCGCTACCTGCGTTCCTTCATGCGGCACATCCTGATCCAGCACGCAAGGAGCCGGAACCGTGCCCAGCGCGTACGGCGAACGCCGCAACAGGCCAAGGAGCTCGCGGATACCGTCCTGCGCGAAGCCTTGGACGCGCCGAAGACGTGGGATCGTCTTGTCGAGCGCTACAGCGACGACGACAGAGGACGTGACATGGACGGCGCGATGGGTGTGATGGGCCCAGGCCTCATGCCGCACGGCTTCGAGAAGCACCTCTACGACACGCCGCCGGGCGCGATCTGCAAGCACGTCATCGAGTCGCCCTTCGGGTACCACATTGTGTGGAGAGTGAATTGATCGCCGGATAACCGGGGGCAATTCGAGGTGCGGCGCACGACTGCACCTTGATGGATGAAGAAGAGTTCAACGACAACTTCTTCTGGCGGCTACTCCTGCTGCTCGACGAACCGGTGGATCCAAACACCGTCGCCGCGTTCGTAGACGGGCAGTTGACCGAGCGTGAGCTGATCCAGACCGCGATCCGTATCGCTCGCGATCCCGACACGCTGCTTCTCGTCCTCGCGCTACAGGACAGCTGATTCGGCGCACAGAAGCGACGGCAACTTCGCCGCACGGTGCCCACTACAGGGCAAACGCAGTTTGTCCGGCGCGGAAACGGACGTCGGCGAGGAGAGAGACATGAGAACGTTCATCATCATCCTGATGCTCGTCGTGGCCGCTCCGGCCATGATGATCACGACCGGCGGCTGTGGCGGCGGCGGGACTCCGGCGCCCATGGGCGGCGGCGGGACCGTCATCTCCGGTCCCAGCGACGCCGACTTCTTCGGCGGCTACTTCTGGCAGTTCCTGAGCTGCAACCCCGGCATCCCCGAGTGCACGAGCCAGTGGGGCATCATGACCGCCGATGGCGCGGGATCGATCAACGCGGGCGCGATCGCGCAGAACCAGGCGGGCGTGGTCACGGGCCCTGTCGGGATTCCGCCGCTGCCCTACACGGTCAACCCCGACGGCACGATCGAGCTCACGATCGGCCCGAGCACGCTCAACGGCGGCATCACCGAGGACGGCGCGATCATGGCCGTCGCGCAGAACACGCCGGGCTTCCACCCGACCATCGCGATCATGCCGCGCGGCGTGGGCGTCTACAACGACGCGAGCCTCAACGGCGAGTACCACTACTGCGCGTTCTGGTTCAACGGGGCCAGCGGGAACGAGGTCGCTCACTGGGGCGGTACGGTCACGTTTGACGGCGTCGGCGGCGCGTTCAACTACTCCGCCGGCTCGACGAACGTCAACGGCGCAGTGGCTCCTCCGCAGCCCCCGATGAACTACGGTGCCTACAACGTGGCCGCGAACGGACTCGTCGAGTGGTTCCACCCCGGATCCTGGATGACGGGCGGCCTCGGCTTCGGCGGCGATCTCATGGTGCTGACGGGCTCGACCAACGCCGGCGAGGACCGCCAGCGCGTCGAGGTCCTGATCCGCAAGGGCGCGGGCCTGAGCGACGCCTCGCTCTCGGGTACGTATCGCTGCATCGTGATCGGCGCAGACGATGCGCCGCCGCCGCGCTACTTCAGCTACACCGGTACGGTCACGTTCGACGGCGCGGGCGGCTACCTCCTCGGTGAGGGGCAGGTCAACCGCGATGGCGTCATCCTGCCGCAGCCGGCCGCCGGCGCCCCGTCGCCCTACAGCGTCTCGGCAGACGGCACGCTCGAGGTGAACGGCACGCTCTTCCAGGGCGGTGTGTCTCCCGACGGCCGCGTGGCGGTCTGGTCGGGTCCGAACGTCGCAGGCAACCCCCAGCTCTGGTTCTGCTTCAAGTAGGCGAGACCCACACACGCACCTTCCACCCCCAGCGCCCCCGGCCGACGGCCGGGGGCGCACTTCGTTTTGGTGCCTGCGCCGAGAGCACCGGCAACTTCGCGATGCGACTGCGACTACCTGGCAAGTGCAGTCGTCCGGCCGCGAGGCGCCGGCATGAGGAGCCGACCATGCGTACCTTCACTTTGATCCTGATGCTCGTCCTCGCGGCGCCTGCCCTGATCCTGACCACGGGAGGCTGCGGCGGCAGCGACGGCGCAGCGCCGTCGGGCGGCATGGTCATCGCCGCCAACCCGAACGAGAGCTTCTTCGGCGGCTACTTCTGGCAGCTCTGGAACGGCGAAGCCGTCGGTCCCACGAACCGCACCCAGTGGGGCATCGTCACCGCGGACGGAGCGGGGCTGATCAACGCGGGTGTCGTCGTGCAGAACGAGGCCGGTGTCCTGACCGGGCCGGGACCGATTCCGCAGCTGCCCTACAGCGTCTCGGAGGACGGCGACATCGACATCACGGTTGGCGTCGGAACCCTCTCCGGCGGCATCACCGAAGACGGCAGCGTGTTGGCCGTTGCGCAGGCCACCGCGGGACTCAACCCGGCGCTCGCGATCGTGCCGCGCGGCCTCGGCGTCTACAACAACGCCAGCCTCAACGGCGAGTACCACTACTGCACGTTCTGGCACGACGGCGCGGGCAACAACGACATCGCCAACTGGGGAACGGTCACGTTCAACGGAGCCGGCGGCGCGTTCGACTACGCGGCCGGCATCAACATCGCCGGCGTGATCTTCCCTCCCGGCGCACCGGCGGCATGGGGCGTGTACAACGTCGAACCCAATGGGCGCATGACCTGGGGGCATCCCACGACGTCCGTATCGGGCGGCATCGGCCTGGGCGGCGACCTGATCGTCCTCACCGGCTCGTCGATGGCCAGCAACCTCCAGCGCCTCGAGATCCTGATCCGCAAGGGCGCCGGGCTCAACGACGCGACGTTCTCGGGCACGTACCACACGGTCGTTCTCGAGGCTGACCCCGCCTTCCCGCCCCGCTACCAGACGCGCGTATCACGCACGACGGCGGACGGCGCCGGGATGCTGACGCTTGGCGACGAAGCCGTGAACACCGACGGCGTCACCAGCACGAACGCATACGCCGGCATCGGCCTGCCCTACAGCGTCGGCGCGGACGGGACCCTTCAGTTGATCGGCGGCATCCTGCAGGGCGGCGTCTCGCCGGACGGCCGCGTCGCGGTGCTCGCAGGCAACACAGGTGGTGGCCACCCGCAGATCTGGTTCTTCTTCCGGTAGCGGGCCCGGGGAGGACTCGAACCTCCGACCGCCGGGTAGAGGCGGCATTGCTCCGCCCGCGTCGCCGTTGCACGATGGCATGCTATGAGGCGCGTCACCGTTGTCCTACTTGCGCTGGTCGGCGTGGCCGCATGCGGGGACGAGGAGCCCGCTCCTGCCCCCATCGTGGGGACGGTCTACGAGGACCTCGCGCGGGGCTTCCGTCTGACCCTGCCAACAGGTTGGACGGTGAATCCTTCCACTTCGGTTGCGCTACGCTATCTCGACCTGTGCTTCTCCGTGAGCAATACCGACCGCTCGGATCTACGCGTGGGCGACGAGTGGCAGGCGTACCGAGTGGAGTACAACCCGGCCCGTCAACTCGAACCGGGTACGGCCTACTTGGACATCGGCCATTGGGGAGGCCCTCCCGGGATCGACATGGGCGACCACACCGAATTCGAGGGTACGCGCCCGGCCGAGTTGCTCGAGGCCGGCGTACCGCAGCGCGAGGGAGCAGTTCCCCTCACCGAGGCGGGAATCGACTGCCGCAAGTGGGGCCGGCAGTGGAACGTTCAGCTCTACCTGCGTGAGCCCGTCAGCGCGAAGACCCGACGCGAGGCGGACTTCGTCTTGCACAGCATCGAGTTCGTGCGCCCCGATGATCCAGTCTGGGCGGCGGACGTGGCACGGCGACACCTTCCTGCCGAGGCCAAGGCTCTTGTGACCTGCCCCCCTCTGAGCGTGCCACTTGGTCGGATACATTTCACCGATCAGGAGAGGACGAGACATGGCGAGGAAGAGGTACGGCCCGGAGCAGAT
>JANQJW010000125.1 GCA_028281445.1 Planctomycetota bacterium
GGTGCGCCTCGACGCCTTCGTTGTAGACCTCCTTGGCGAGGTTGAAGATCTCGAGCATGCGCGCGATGCCCTTCTTGCCGTCGCGCATCTGCTTGGTGCTGGGCTTGGGCAGCTCCCAGGATTCCGGCTCGGGCGTCGGCGTCGGCGTCGGCTGGGGAGGCGGCGGCGCAGGACGCTGCGGCGGAGGCGCAGGCTTGTCGTCATCGGGCGCAGGGACACCCGGTGCGGGCTCGTCGTCGTCCGGAGGCGGCACGCCGCGCCCGCCGTCATCCGGCGGCGCGGGCTCGACGGGCGGTTCGTCCGGCGTGGGCGTATCGTCGGCCGGAGCCGGTGCGGGTTCCCCGAAGTGCGGCGAGGCGGGCTGCTCGGCGTCTCCGCGGAGGAGCCGCCAGCCGTCGTGGCTGTGCACCTCCCAGTCCAGCATCCGCAGGCGTTCGACGGCCGTCTTCTCCTTCCAGCCGCCGCTCTCGAACGCCGTGCGCGTGAGCTTCGTCGTCCACGCGGTCTTGAAGACGATGCGGTTGTTCACGTCGCGCCAGCGCACGCGCCACTCCGCCACGGCCGTGTCCCACCCCGTCGAGCCGTTGTAGATCGCATGGTGCAGCCTCACCGCGTCTTCGGCCACGCGCTCGATCGGCAAGCGATCCTTGAGATCCGCCCACGGCTTGAGCTGAACGAGGAGTGTGCCCGACCGCTGCCCGTACTCCGCTGCGCGCCAGGTCAAGCGCGCCGCACTCACGGCCGCACGCAGCGACTTGCCCTGCATCGGCGACACCGCTTCCCAGCTCGCGGCTTCGCTCGAGCCGGACGGCGAGAGCTCGTCTTCGTCCTGCGGCCAGGGGCCGTCGTAGCGGCTGTCGTATACGCACCACTCGTCGCGCTTGCTGCCGTGCGTGCCCTTGGGCACCCAAACCCAGTACGTCGCGGTCGGCGTGCGTGACGCGTTGTAGAGGAACCAGACAATGCCGTGCCGGTCCCCCACCATCTCCCACTTCCGGATGCGGTAGCGCTTGATCATCGTGGGCCAAGGCTTGCCGGCCTTGGCGAGCCTGTACTGATCGTTCAAGCGGTCCTGGATGTCCGGCGCCATCCGGAACGCCGGCGAGCGCATGTCGTAGTAGATCTTCTTGTAGTCCTTGCGCGAGACCCACGCCCGGTTCCCGTCGCACTGCGGGCACTTGATGCGGATCTTCCGCATGCCCTTCTGACTGGTGATCTTCCCCGCGCCCTTGCATTGCGGACAGCGGGAGGGGAAGCGCTTGCGGTGCGTGATCCACTTCCCGCCCGCGCTGCGCAGCTTGCTCAGGCGCTTCTTGCGCGCCTTCTCGTCGAGCGGCGGATCGCGCGCTTCCACCAAGGCAGGCACCAGGAACAGCCCCGCCACGAGGAGGACGCAGAGCGCACCGAGGGTGCGCCGCCAGGGATGAGTCACGGATCCGACCATTCACCTACCCGCCTCCCAGGGTAGCGCATGCGGTGGGGAGTGGCGCCATGGCATGCGACTTGCCACCATGGAGGGCATGACGACGCTGGACTCGCCCGGGACGACGGCTGCGCGCGTCGAGGTGCGCGGGGAGGGTGTCACGAAGGCCTTCGGCGACCACGTCGTGCTGCAGAACATCGATCTCGAGATCCGACAGGGCGAGATCGTGGCCATGGTCGGGACGAGCGGCTGCGGCAAGACCGTGCTGATGCACATGCTGCTGGGTCTGTTGCCCCCCACCGAAGGCCGGGTGCTCGTAGCCGACCACGAGAAGCCCGACGCGCCGCTGATCGACATCGTGACCGCGCCGCTCGACGAGATCTACCAGGTGCGGCTCTCGTGGGCGGTGGTGTTCCAGCACAATGCGCTCTTCTCCGCGTCCGTATACGAGAACTGCGCGCTGTGGCTGCGCGAACACACGGAGATGGACGAAGACGCGATCCGCGAACGCGTGCGCGAATCGCTCGCAGCAGTCAAGCTGAACGTCGACACGGTGATGGCGAAACACCGCGCCGAGCTCAGCGGCGGCATGGCCAAGCGCGTGGCCATCGCCCGTGCCCTCGCCGTGGACCCGATGGTCGTCTGGTACGACGAGCCGACGACCGGCCTCGATCCCGTGACCGCCACCCACATCCACGACCTGCTCTGGCACACCCACCACAGCCCCCATCACGACGGCGCGCGCCGGACGACCGTGGTGATCACACACGACCGCGACCTCCTCCGCCGCATCCACCCGCGCGTGATCCTGCTGCATGGCGGTGGCATCGCGTTCGACGGGCCGTATGAGGAGTTCACGCAGGTGAAGGACGGCCCTGTGCACGAATATCTCGCGGAGATGCCCGCGCTCCACGCGCGTCCCAACCGCTACGGCCAGTGAGCAGGGTTGCGCACCGGACGCGCGTCAGTCCTCAGCGGCCCCTCAAAGCGTCGCGGCGAACGACAGGCCGTACACGATGTTGTCGTCGCGGCGGACGGCGTTGCGCAGCGTGCCGTCGATGATGCTGTGCCAGCCGAGGAAGGGCTTCACGGTCCACCGTCCGCGCGAGTACGGCACGGACAGGATCGCGTGGAAGTCGTTGAGGCCGTTGTCCGGCACGCCGAAGTACACGCGGTCGTAATCGCGGTCGCCCCACCCGAAGCCGACCTTGCCGTGGAGCGAGAAGCCGCGCCCGACATCAACACCCTCTTCGAAGTGAAGCGTCCCGTACCAGCCGTCCACCTGCACCACGTCGCGGTAGACCGTGATGGTGGGATTGAGCGGGACCTTCAGCGTCCCACCGGCATAGACCTCGGCGGTCGGCTCGAACGGCAGGTTGGGGAAGAAGTAGCCGATGGCGCCAGCGAAGAGGCGGAAGGGCACGAGCACGTTGCGCTCGAAGTCGCGCGCCCACTCGAGTGCGAGGTCGATCTCGATGAACTTGCCCGACTTGCCGTTCGCGTCGCCGAGATCCATGTTCGCCCAGATGTTGAGGCGGAAGTCGCCGTAGCTGAGATTGGCCGCGGGTTGGAAGACAGGATCGTCGGTCACGAGGATGCCGCGCCAGACGTAGCGATTCAGGAACGCGATCTCGGCGTCCGCACTCCATCCGCGCGGCATCAGCGTGCGCGGCGACGTCGCCTGCGGCACACGCGTCAGGCGCGGCGCGTCTTCGCCCGGCGGCGGCGTCGTCCACACGTCGTAGGGCGTCGGT
The DNA here is from genome assembly GCA_028281445.1 of Planctomycetota bacterium. Lineage (GTDB taxonomy): Bacteria > Planctomycetota > PLA2 > PLA2 > JAEUHO01 > JANQJW01. The sequence continues at coordinate 3,178 of JANQJW010000125.1, forward strand.
TCCGGCTCCGGATCGGGCACGACCGGGGTCTGGCAACCCGCGCAAGCCACCACCGCAATCACAACCAGTACTGCTCGCCAACCGCTCATCACAAGGGCCCTATCCCGGAATCGAGCGAAGAGGTTCGCATGCTCTGCCGCGCGGCGCCCGCAGTTTGTTCTCAGCGTCCCAACTTGGCGCGCACCCAGGCGCTCGTGAGCAGCGCGAGGTGTCCGGTGCCGCCCTTCCGCACCAGATTCCAGGCCTCGAGGTAGAGGTCGAACCGCAACGCCCAATGCGCACCGATCACGACGGCCTTGCCGATCTCGACCTCCTTCAGGATCACGGCCAGGCCGTCGGCGTAGCGCTTGGTCGTCGCAGCGTCGAGCACCCGGAAAGGCTGCGTTGCGATCTCCTGCCCCGCCGGTGTTCGCGCGTGCACGCGCCACGCGTACCGTCCGCCCGCTGCCAGCGGTTCCTGCCACGGCGGCCACGCCACCTCGGCGTCGTTGGTCTCTTTCGAGAACAGGACGCGCGCCGTCCTGCCGGTGACCGCCAGCCTGTACGACACGGCGTCCCGCGGTGTCTCCCAGCGAAACCGCGGCCGGGCCGGATGCAGCAGCGCGCCGCGCGGCTCGTGCAGCCGCAGGCGCTCCTGCGCATCCACCGCGAGCAGCTCGGCGTCGGTGAGTAGACCGAACTTCGCAAAGTGCTGCGGGTGTCGCGCGCGCAGGCCGTCCATGACCTTGTTGAGCTCGTGGCGGGGCTTGGAGACGGGCACCTCCGGGTCTGTGCCCGAGAGCAGGAGGATTCCCACGCCAAGGCTGACAGCGAGCACCACGGCCGTAACGACGAAGGCCCGCCCCATCACGAAGGCGACACCTCGAGCCCCTCGACGGGCTTGCGTAACAAGACCTTCGTGTACGCGACGAAGAAGCCCAAGCGCCCTGCGTTGCGCTCTGTCGGGATGCCGGGCTTCGAGTGGATCGTGGCCAGCGTGCAGCCACGCGCGCGCCCGCGCTCGAGCCGCTTGACAATCAACGCCTGCTGGATGCCGCGCCGGCGAAACGCAGGCAGCACGCTCGTGCCGACGAGGCAGCAGATGTCGTTCGGGCACGCGGCCGATCCCGCACCCGCGGCTTCGTCACCGACCGAGGCAAGGAACTGATCGGTGTCGGCACGCGCGATGCCGCGCCGTCCGATGCGATCGAGCTCGTCGGTGACCGGCGAACCCGGCTTGCGAAAGCCCGAGCTCGAAACGTCGATGAAGGTGCGGATCATGTCCTCGTCGTCGGGATCGACAGGCCGGATGTCCACACCCTTCGGCCAGCCGTAGGGCAGCATCGCTGTCAGGTCTTCCTCGGACCGGATCTCGCGCGCGAGGATGTTCTCGAAGTGGGCGATGACAAAGCCGCGTTTTCCCAGGCCGTCGGTCAGCGAGGCATCGGCAAACGGGCACAGCTCGATCTGCGGCTGTACGCCGCGCGATACGTAGAAGTCGACGAAGCGATCCATCTCCTCGTCGGACACGGGTCCGTCCAGCCCGGCCCCCGTCGCCTGGTTGCTCCACGACCCGGGACCGCTGTAGCCCATGACGCCGCCCGCGAACGGTTCGTGCATGTCGGCCAGCGAGGCCAGGCCCAGGGCCTGGCGCGCCTCTTCGCGCAGGGCGATCTCTACCGGGGAGAGCATGGCGCGGATCGTAGCCTGCTGGGAGCGACCGCTCCCGACGTCAACCTCAGGCTCGGCATGGCTCGTCGCTTTGCGGCGCGCGCTTCGGGACCACCCCCTCCTCCGCCTGCCAGATCTCCGCCAGCTCCTGGTCGATGGCGCGCACGCGCTCTCGTGCCTTCTCCGTGAGCTCGTCATCGCTGGCCTTGCCGTGCCGGAGGGTGGCAAGCTCGGCATTGAGCTTCTCGCGGCGGTCGCGCAGCGCGGGATCGATCGGCGCGAGCCGGAGCTCCAGCGTGCCGCGACCGGCGACGGGCGTGCGCAGCTCGTGATACCCCTCCGTGTTGACCACAAGTTGAACGGGGTTCGGCGGGATGTCGGTGAACGCGAAGCCGCCGTCCGCATCCGTACGCGCCACGTGGTGCACGAAGGTCACGTACTCGTGGTGCTGGGGATCCTTCTCGTCGACGAGCAGATGAATCGGAACATCCGGAACGGCGCGCCCGCGATCGTCGATCAACCGCCCCGCGACGCGCGTCGCAGGACGCAGGCGGATCTCGAGGGACTTCTCGTCGTCACGGTGCAGTGTCCGCGTAATCAGCGCGCCTCCGGTCCCCGGCAGTCGTACTTCGATCAGGGCCTCGACGCCGCTGTAGAGATCTTCGATGCGCACGTGGCCCGACGCGTCGACGACGCCGTGGCCTCGCCAGCGGCAGCTCATCGTGCGTGTACCGGCCTCCCAACCCTCTCGCACGTCATCGCCTGCGCGGACCCGTGCGCCGGTCGCAAGGCTGCCGTCGTGACGCAGTACGCGGGCGCGCAGGACCGCACCCTTGAAAATCTGCACGCGGCCCACGGCCTGGATCGGGGCGTTCGTCGTCTCGACGCGGACGCGTCGCCAGCTCTGGTAGTCGCCATGCCGAGCGCCCACGTCGACGCGCAGGCCCGGCAGAACGCCGCCGATCGCAAACGTGCCGTCGGCCGCAGTGACCGTCTCGCCGCTCCAGTGGTACCGCTCGACCTCTCGCGCATGGGCAAGCACGAGAGCGGGCGTCGCGTCCGGAGGCGCCACGGGAGGGGGCACCATCATGCGCAAGCCGCAGTCCGCGAACACGCGCGCACCCGCTACGGGGCGGTCGTTCGCATCCACAACCGTCCCAACGAGCGTCGCACCACGCTCGAGAGTCACGTCGTAGCGGATCTGCATGCCCTTGGCGCCGGACAGTTGCGCAAGCGAGACGTAGTGGCGCAGGAACCCGGGGCGGCGGATCTCGAAAACACCGTCGACCTCGGGATCTAGCGCCAGCCGGTAGCGGCCATCCGCGCCGGTGGCATCACCGTGCCAGTAGTGCTTGCCGGTCTGGAGCCCGCAGTGCGTACCCGGCAACGGGCGGCCCGTCGGATCGACGACCCTGCCCGTGATCACACGTCGCTCGGGGTGCGGCATGCGGTAGACATACGTCGTGTGCTTGCCCGTGCGCAGACTTCGGTCTGCGGGCCCGCTGAAGCCGGGCTGGTCGTCGATGCGCGGCAGCGTGCCGTGGTGCCCGATGAAGCCAACGCGCTCGAGGGTTCCTTCGAACGCATCGAACGTGACATGCCCCGTCGCATCCGTCACGGCCTCGAAGCTCTGCACGGCCGCCTGATCCGGTACATCGATGCGTGCCTGGACGACTACGCCTGAACGCGCCCTCTCGTCTGCAGCGCCCACCATGCGGATGCTGAGCCGGGTGGGCGCGGGCACGACGACCCGCGCGTCGCCGGTCTCAGGCCACGCCTGGAGCCAGAGTGCATCCCCCAGACGGACCAGCACGCGGTTGCCGTAGGAGCCCCGTTCGCCGGGAAGCGCGAAGCGGCCCTGCGCGTCGGTCCGTCCCATCCCTCCCGGCTCCCCGTTCTTCGTGAAGAGGGCGACGGCCGCACCAACGACGGGCCTCCCGTCGTGGTGCATCACCTGCCCCCGCGTCACCCGTGTGGTACCTAGCACGAGTCGCTCCGGGCCGGCGACCTGACGCCCGTCGAGAATCGCGACGCTGCCCACCGCGGCCTTGAAGCCCGCCTTGTGAGCCGCGATGAGGAAGTACTCCCCGGCGACGTTCGGAAACCGGAAACGCCCGCTCTCGTCCGTCTTCGTCTCGGCGTACACCTGCTGGGGCAGCAGCAGGTGCGCGGTCCGGTAGTACCCGCGCTGATCGCGCATCAGCCAGACCCGTGCCCCCGCGACCGCGCGATGCGTTTCGTCACGCACCGTGCCTTCGATGGCCATGCGCGTGTCGATCTCGATCGGGCCGAGCACGGTCTCGCCGTCGCGGACGACGACGGGGTGGATCACGCGCGACGTGTATCCGGCGTCGATCGTGAGGACGTACTCGTTCCCCGAAGGCAGGTCCGGCACATGGAACGTCCCGTCCGCGCCGACCCGCACGGACACGTCCACGAATCGTCCGGCAGCGTCCACACCCGCCACGCGTACGGAGGCGCGGAGCGTGCCCTGCCCCTGTACGTGAACGGTCCCTTGGATGCTGCCCCGCGCAAACCCGGCGAGCGTCGGATCGACGGCGGACGCCGCGGGGGATGGTGATGCCGCGTCCTGCTGCGTGAGCAGATCGCCGTGGGTGCCGTCGGAATCGGTGTCCGTCCCGAGGCGCGAGACCCACTGGGGACCGCCCAGCACGAAGAACAAGACGGCCGAAAGGCCCAGGCATGCAGCGAACCCCAGCGCTCGGTTCACGGTGTCTCCCGAAGCCAGGGTACCCGCGGCCCATGCGCCCTGCCGGGTTGTAGGATCGCGGCATGCAGCACGTCGCCTACGCCTCGGCCCTGCTCCTGTTGCTCGCGTTGGGCGGCTTGCTATGGGCTGACGCGAAGCCGCCGCCCAAGGAGCTTGGCGACGTCCGTTGGGAGCGCGACTTCGACAAGGCGCTCGCGGCATCCAAGACGAGCGGCAAGCCCGTGCTGTTGTTCTTCCAGGAGGTCCCGGGCTGACGCACCTGCGTGGACTACGGGCGTCAGGTCATGACGCATCCCCTGCTGGTCGAAGCCGCCGAGACGTTGTTCGTGCCGGCGTGCGTCTACAACAACACGAAGGGCGACGCCGACGAGAGGGTACTGAAGTCGTTCGGCGAGCGCTCGTGGAACAACCCCGTCGTTCGCTTCCTGAATGCGGACCGCAAGGACCTGATTCCGAAGGTGCACAAGGACTGGAGCCTGGCGCGACTCGTGAACGCGATGATCGCCGCCTTGAAGGCGTCGAAGCGCGACGTACCCGCGTGGCTCCGGCTACTGGCCGAGGAGCAGGCGTCCCGCCAGAAGGGGGTTCGAAGCGCCGCGTTCGCGATGACCTGATTCTGGGTCGGCGACGTTCGGTTGGGCGTCATCGACGGCGTGATCTCGGTCACGCCCGGCTGGATCGACAAGTACGAGGTCGTCGAGGTGGAGTACGACCCTGCGCGTGTCGCCTTCGCGGACCTCGTGAAGAAAGCCGAGACCTGCGAGTGCGCGATCAAGGTGTTCACGCGCACCGACGAGCAGCAGAAGACGGCATCGAAGCTGGTCGGCGATCGCGCCGAGAAGACCGCTGAGAAGGTCCGCGTCGACGACGACAAGTACTACCTATCGAAAACGCACTACAAGTACGTGCCGATGACGCCGCTGCAGGCGGCGCACGTCAACGCGCGCATCGGGCAGAAGAGGGACCCGTCCGATCTGCTCTCGCCCATGCAGCAAGCGGTGGCGACAGGCGCCACCCGAACTACGTTGTCGCCTCAGGCGCTGCCTGTTGCGATCGGCGTCGACTTCCGGAAGGCGTGGAAGGCGCTGCGGGCGAAGACCGGCTCGAAGTAAGCAACAACAAGAGCGAGCCGAAGAAGAGACACGCTCCGCCCAGGATGCGCAGAACGGGACCGCCGATGTCGTTGCCCCACTCGGGGAACACCAGGTTGAGCGTCAGCCCGCCCGCGGAGAGCAAGGCCGCTGCCAGGAACCACCCGGCCGTGCGCGTGCCGCGCAGCGCCCAGGCGCCCCACGCGATCAGGGCGACGAGGCCGCCGAGGAAGAGGTAGCCCTCGAGCTCGAACGGCTCGTGCATCGCGTCGACGTCCCACCGGATCGTCACGGGGAAGACGCCTTGCACCCCGTCGTGCCAGAACACGCCGCGCGTCGCGCGCCAGCTCTCCCCCACACCGACGAGCCACGCGAACCCGGCAGCGACGAAGTAGAACGCGCGCCGCGGGCGTTCGAGCCAGGCCGCGAAGAGCGTGATGGCCGAGCCCATCCAGAAAACGGCGACGACCCAGCTGTGCGTGCTGCCCCAGTGGTTGCGCAGCCACTTCTGGTAAGCCTTGTCGCCCGAGAGCACGACGGCGGCGAGCACGGCCGCGACGCTCAGCAGCAGGACGGCGTGGCGTGGCTTCAACACGGAGCCGGATTCGCCGCGTTTCGCACGCTCATGGCGTTCCGCCAGGACGCCGTGCAGGAACGCAGAGAGGAAGCTGGCACCGGCAAGCGCCTTGCAGCTCTCCTCCCACACCATCTTCGTGCGCGTGTGATCGAGCAGCGAGTCGATGAGCGTGTGGCAGACGTAGAACACGAAGCCTGCGATCAGGAACGTGCGCACCCACCGGAAGCGCATGAAGGTGGGCAGGCAGAACATGCCGCCGATGAGGGCGATGACGCCGTAACCGGCCACGATGAGATCGTTCCAGTTGCGCATGCCGAAGGGCGCGTCGCCGTACGCGTCGTAGAGCCAGTCGTTGTGCGCGCGCTCGTGCAGCCCCATGCGTTCGTCGACCGACAAGAACAGCAGACCGAGCGCGCAGATCAGCCAGAAGAGCCGCCGCTCGGTGCCCTTGCTCAGGAGCCAGCAGATGCCGGAGAACACGCCGGCCGTGGCGAGGAAGACCGACGACAGCATGTCGATCGACGCGCCTTCCTTGAACCAGTGGTGCGGGCGGCTGTCCGGCGCGATCTTCCACCACCCGATGCACCAGATCAGCGTGCCCGTGTAGATCGCCAGCGCGTGCGGACCGGTGGCCGGGCTCGGCTCGCGTGATGCCTGCCACGATGCCTTGATCCGGGTCAGATACCCGCCGATGCGCGCCTCCCTGCTGCCGCTCTAGGTAATCGGACAGATGGGCCCCTCGGCCGTAGCCAGAGTTCAGAACGGCCTCGGCAGGCCTCTCGTCTCGCTAGACTCCAGTCGGGAGGCGTACCGATGCGTTGGCTACCGGCAGTCGCGCTGCTCGCCCTGGCCGTTGTCGGCGCGGGCTGGCTGCTCGGTGAGGAGCCCGCACCGCCGTCAGGGCCGGCCGCCGCAGTGGACACAGCCCTGGCGGAGGACCCCGCATCGTCGTCGCCGCAACTCGAAGGGCGAGCGGCGGCAGCGTCCCTGCGTCCCGCGTTCGAGGCGCCTCCGCCTCGTTCGCGCATCCGTGGTTACGTGGTCGATGACCGTGGCAAGCGCGTGAGCGAGCTGTTCGTGCGTCAGAGTTCGAATCGAATGCGCTATGCGTGCGACGGGCGGGGCGCTTTCGAGATCCTCGACCCGGGACCGGGCACCCGCGTGCTGCAGGCCACCACCAAGGCGGGCTCCGAGGTGGGCGAACCGGTCCGCGTCGAGTTCAAGGCCGACACGCCTGTCGACGGCGTCCGCATCGTCGTCCCTCACAGGCGCGTGCTCGGCGGCGTCGTCGTCGGCAGCGAGGGGCAACCGGCGCCTGGTCTGATGCTGGAGTTCGAGCACGTCGACGTGGCGACCGACGCCGAAGGGCGCTTCAAGACGCACGCCTGGGGTCCGGGGCCGTTTCGTGCGCGCTCGGGCGATACGGAGCTCGAGGGCGAGGCGACGGGCGGGCGTACGGACGCGCGTCTTGTGTATGGAGGCAGCGACGGCGAGCTGCTGGTGCGCCTCGAAGGGCCGGACGGCGCACCCGTAGAGCACGGCCAGGTCTCAATCGGTCCCGCCGCGTGGCGACACGCAGGCCAGACGCAGATCGCGGTCGGCGGCATCGCGCGCTTCAGGCGATCGCGACTGCGACATTTCAAACGACCGGCGGCTTTGGTCGTGCGCCATGTGGCGGCCGGGTTCGGTCCCGTGCGACTCGAAGCCGTAGACATCGATCAGCCCGAACTCGTCGTCCGTCTGCCGATCGGGCGCATCCTGCGAGGGCGCGTCGTCGACGAGCGCGGAGGCGCCGTCGGCGGCCTCCGCATCCACGCGCGCCGGACCGAGGACCGTTACAGCGAGCTCGCCAGGACGAACAGCGATGCGCGTGGCCGCTTCGCGCTCGGTGGATTGCCGCGAGAGCCCGTGCTCGTTTCGGTGTTCACGCAGGGAACGGCATGGGCACCGCTGCCGCCTGTGCGCGTTGCGGACGACGGGCTCCTCGTACTGCGGGTGCACCGCGGCGCGGTATGCGAGGTCGTCGTGCGGGACCCGGACGGGAAGCCGGTGCGCGGTGCGCTTGTAAACCTGAGCGCGCAGGACGCTCCCTACGGATGGCAGGCCTTGGAGACGGACGCGCAGGGACGCGTGCATGCCGAGGGGCTTCCACCGGGCGTGCGCATGACTGCCTACGTGCGAATGAACGACGCGGCGCTTCCGCGAGCCTTCGTCCTGCGCGAGGTGCAACCGGACGGCGGTCGGCTCGTGGTCGATGTCCCACGGGCCGCCGAGATCCGCGGGACGCTCGTCGACGAGAGCGGCAAGCCATGGTGGGATGCACGCGTCA
>JANQJW010000116.1 GCA_028281445.1 Planctomycetota bacterium
CTGCTGCTCGGTGTATCTGCTCTTTCGCATGTCCCTGCGCTCCCGTTCATTATGAGAAAAGTAGCGCCGGGGGTGGACCGGGTTTCGGGGAGAAGGTCACTCACGCACTGCAAGACGAGGGCCGATCGGTACGGCTGGGGAAGCGAGCGGACCGCCTGGACGAGCGAGTGAAGGGCGTCGATCTGGTCGAGTGCGAGCTGGTCGGCGGGTCTCGCCTCCGGCTTGGCGGTTGCGCGTTCACGCTTCCGACGCCTTCCGCTTGCTCGGCGGTGATGGCGGGCGACATTTCTGGCCACGCCGCGGAGCCAAGCCTCGCTGTCCTCAGGGGTCGCTCGGGAGCCGAGGGCGTGACACCAGGCGTCCTGAACCACATCTTCGGCATCGTGGGCGTTGCCCACCAGCGCCTGGGCCAACGTCGCATTCGGGCTGTGGCGGAGGCCAGGTCGCGGCCTGTGGCGTCGTCGAGTTGCATTTCTACGTAAGAGTGCCCGCCGAGCAGCCGGCTGTTGCGAGTCTACGGCGGGATTCCCCCGACGGACAGGCGGCGGAGGCTGCCGCGCGATACGCGCGGGGTCGCCTATTCGGCCGGGACGAGCACAGTGCCGCGATCAGGAAGGTCGAGCTCCGCGCGCGCTGTGCACGTCGGATTGACCTGCGAGTAGTCGAGCTCGAGTGCAACGCGGTCGCCCTTGATGATCGGTACCGCGCGGAACCGCATAGCCGTCCCGGCTTCGTCTTCGTCCGCAACCTCGATGACCGCCTCTTCCCCGTCGGCGGTCACGACGCTCGGCAGTTGGAGAACTCGCACGTCGTCGATCAGCAGCTCCGAGACCGACGATTCGAACGCGCCTTCGGTCTGCGCGCCGTTCAGTCGCGTCGTGGCCGGTAGGCCCGCGAGAACGGCCGCCTCGATCAGGACCTGCGGCCTTTCGGCCGACGCGTCCTGCATACGCGTTGCGCGGACGAGCAGGTGTTGGGGCCCCGTGGGGTTGCGGGCCGCTTGATGAGAGCCGCACGGCACGCACGGCCGCGTGCACGTAGCAGCGAGCAACAGGCAGGCGAGAACAGGAACGGTACGAACCATCAGTGCCTCCGCGCTTGGGACGCGGCCCACGCGGGGGTTCTTCCGGAGCAGCGATGCGTCCTTTCGGGGTCTCGTGCGTCTAGGGGGACGAAAGGAGTTCCCCATGAGTACGTGGATCATTGCCGGGCTGATCGCCCTGGCCGCCGGCCTCGCCCTGGTGCCTGCCGAGACGGACGAGGTTCAGTGCGCCTCCGGCTGTTGCCAGGAATGCGCTCCCGGCTGCTGCGAAGCCTGTCCGCCCGACTGCTGCGACGAGTGCCCGCCCGAGGGGTGCCCGCCCGGCTGCTGTGAAGGCGCCTGCGCCGATGCGACCTGCTGTGGCGAGGCGGACTGAACGCGAGGGCCGGCGCACGCTCGCGCCGGCCCCGTCTACACGTCAGACTGGCGGCGTGGACACCGATGCCGCACGTCTCGACATCGACGATGCCTGGCGCCGCTTCAGCGACGGGTTGCGCGCATACCTTGCGCGGCGGGTACGCCAACCGGCGGACGCGGACGACCTCCTGCAACAGGTCTTCCTGAAGGTGGCGGCCTCGCCGCCTGACGACGTACCGGAAGAGCGCTTCGGGGCGTGGTTGCGGCGGGTCGCGCGGAACGTCCTCGTGGACGCCTCCCGGCGCGCGCGCGTACGCAAGACCGACGCGCTCTCGCCGGACGCGGCCGCCGATGAAGACCATGAAGCGGAGTGGACGGGGCTGACGCGTTGCCTGGCGCCGATGGTCGCGGCGCTGCCCGCGCCCTACGCCGACGCCGTGCGGCGCTCGGATCTGGACGGCGAATCCCAGCGGGCACTGGCCGTGGAACTGGGCGTCAGCCACTCGGCGATCAAGTCTCGCGTGCAACGCGGCCGGCGGATGCTCCGCGAGCGGATCGTCGCATGCTGCGACCCGATCGACGGCGACGGGATGGACTGCGCCCCTGACGAGCCCTGTAGCTAGAACCTGCGGGCTAGCCCTCGTCGTCCTCGTGCTCGGGCGGATCGAGGTAGCGCGCCGCGACGTCTTCTTCGGACGCGGGATCGCCGCCCTCTTCCTTGAGGCGTTGCTTCTGCGCGGCCTTCTCGCGCTTCTTCTGTGCCTTGCGCTTCTGTCGAGCGCGCTTCTCGTAGGAGTCACCCATAGCTACTTCACCGCGAGTTCTTCGACAATCGCCTGCTCGAGCGTGCCGGTGTAGCTCCGCAGGTGACCGTCCTTGCCAATCAGGTAGATGCCGGGCAGGCCCTTGAGTCCGTAGGACTTGGCCGTCCGGCCCGTGTAGTCGAAGCCCACACCGAAGGTCCACTTGCGCTGCGCCATCCACTTGGCCGTGTAGTCCTTCTTGCCGTGCGTCACAGTGATGACCTTGAGGCCCTTGGGCTGGTACTTCTTGCACAACGCCGCGAAGGTAGGCATCCACTTCTTGCAGTGGGGGCAAATGGGCAACCAGATCACCAGCGCAGTGACGCTGCCCTTGTAGTCCGCGATCTTCGTCTTCTTCGTTACGCCGTTGATGCCGTCCGAGATGGTGATCTCCGGCGCCTTGGCGCCGCGGCGGTTCGCCGCATCGACCGTAGAGAGCGGGGCCGCGACGATGGCGAGTACGAGGAGCGAGAGCAAGAGGCGGATTTTCACGAGGTTCCTCCGGGGCCGTGGGCTACGGAACGCGGAGCATACGGCGAGTCTGGACGATTCCCTACGAACGCGCCCAAAGCGGCCGCGCGGCTCGAAGTCGGGGCCTGTTACCGCCGCTAGGGTCTCCGGAGTTGTCCTCACGGAGGCCGATGCGCCGTGAACCCCAAGACCCTCCCCCTTGTTCCCCGAGTCCCTTCCTACGGCACCGCAGGTCTTCGCGCCCGCCTTGCGCGCGTCCCCTGGACCATGGTGATCGCCGGCCCGGCCGTCGCGTTCGTGCTCCTGCGCCGCGTGTACATCGCACTCGCCTGATGGCGGCGCCGCTCCAACGCGAGCAGGTCCGCCATGACCGCTTCGGCCGTCGGCCAGCGGCCCGCGCCCGCGCCCCGCACGAACGTCGACGCCCCGTCCGCCCACTCGATCTGCGCCGCGTTCTCCTCCTCCCGCAGGGTCGCGAACGCGTGGTCCCCTGCGACCGGAACGAGTCGAACAGCGCCCCCTCGACGGTCCAACGTGGCGATCTGCCGATGGTTGGCCGTCGCGGTCGTAGCGGGGCCAAGTGCGTCTCGCTCGATGGCGTCCAGCGCGAACCCCGCGTCCCGCGCGAGCACGCGCAGCTTGTCGGCGGCATCGCGCCCGTCCAGATCGCGCGCGGGATCCGCCTCGGCGAAGCCCAGCCGCTTGGCCTCGGCGAGGGCCTGGTCGAACCCCACGCCGCGCCCGAGCGCCCCGAGCATGTAGCTCACGGTCCCGTTGAGAACCGCCTGGATGGACCGGACGGGCACGTCGCGCGTACGAAGCGCTTCACGAATCGGTGCAGCGCCGCCGACCGCCGCCGAACCGAGCAGGGCAACACCGTGCGCTTCCGCCAGTGCACGGAGGCCGTCGCCGTGCTCGGCAAGCACCGCCTTGTTCGCCGTCACGACATGCTTGCCACGGGTCAGCGCGCGGCCAGTGGCACAGGCCGCTGCATCCGTTCCTCCCATCAGCTCGACGACCACGTCCGCATCCGCGTCTGCCGCACGAAGCGGATCGCAGGCGACCTCGATGCCGCGTTCGAGCAGGTTCGCATGCGCCGAGGGATCGCGCACGCACACGCTCGCGACGATGAACTGCCCGGGGAGGTTCTCGAGCAGCTCTCGTACACCCCGTCCGACGGTCCCGTGGCCCAGCAGCGCAACGCGCAGCGGCGCGCCGTGTGCCGGACGCGGACCGAAGGTCGTCCGGCGTGCGCCGACCTGCGTCGGCGCGACACCGTTGAACGCGCCGAGCTCGAAGCCGAGGCGTAGATCGCGAGCGAGGCGGACGGCCTTGTGCTGCACGATCGTCCCGTCCGTACCAAGCGCATCGGCGTACGTCGCGGTCGCATGGCGTCGCGCGGTCGCGTCACCCGCGGGATCCCGCTCGTAGAGTCCGTCGACGTCCTTGATCAGTCGACAGCGCGCCGCGCCGATGGCCCGGGCGAGAAACAGCGCCGTCAGGTCCGACCCGCCACGGCCGAGCACGACGGTCGCGCCGTCCGCCCGTGTCGCGACGTAGCCGGGCACGACCGCGACGCCGTGCTCGTCGAGGGCGGCACGCAACACACGCGTGTCGACCGATACCGGGTCCGCGTCGAGCGGGTGTCCCGTCGCGCGAAACGAGATCGCCGACGGACTGAGCATCACCGCCGGAATCCCCGCACGATCGAGGTGGAGGCCAAGCAACGCCGCGCTCTCCAGTTCGCCGGTGGCGGCAATCGCCGCTTCCGTGGTGGGGGCGCGGCGCTGGTAGAGGCGCTCGCACTTCGCCAGGAGCGCGTCCGTGCGCCCCGCCAGCGCGGACACCACGGCAACGACGCCGTGACCCTTGCGTCGCCAGCGGTAGACCTCGTGAACGGCGGCGCGCATGCGCAGCTCGTCGAGCAGGACGGAGCCGCCGAACTTGAGAACGACGGTAGATGCGGAGCCCTCGGGAATCAGGCGCATGACGCCTCCTTCACCTGCGCTGACGCCCGCAGGCCGCGTTCGAGGTCTTCCAGCAGCGCCTCGGACGACTCCAGGCCGACGGAGAGACGCAACAGCCCGTCCGCGATGCCGCTCTCGAGACGCTCTTCCCGCGGTACGTCGCCGTGCGTCATGGACGCGGGGTGCGTCACCAGCGTCTCGACCGAACCCACGTGTTCGACGAGCCGGCACAGACGCAGGGCATCGACGAACCGGCTCGCCGCTGCGAACCCGCCCGCGAGCTCGAAGCTCAGCACGGCGCCGTGCGTCCCGGCGTGCTGCACGGCTGCGGCGTCCCGGGTGCGGGGGTAGTTCACGCAGGCGATCTCGGGTTGGCGCGCAAGCCAGTCGGCGATCCGAGCGGCGGTCCGGCTCTGGTGCCGGAGCCGCAAGGGCAGCGTCTTGAGACCCAGGAGCGTCAGCCATGCGTTGAACGGCGTCTGGATGCCGCCCGTGGACTTGCGCACGAAGCGCAGCCGCTCGAGTAGTGCCGCGTCGCGGCAGACGAGAGCGCCGCCGAGCGCAACCGAGTGCCCGTCCACGAACTTCGTCGTCGAGTACACCGAGATGTCGGCCCCGAACGCCAGTGGCTGTTGCAGCACGGGCGTCAGGAACGTGTTGTCGACCGCGAGCAGGGCGCCGGCCTCCCTGGTGACTCGCGCCACGGCCGCGATGTCCGTGATCTCGAGCGTCGGATTCGCCGGTGTCTCGATGAACACGAGCCGGGTATTCGGTCGTAGGGCGTGCCGTATCGCGTCGACGTCCGTGGCATCCACGAAGGTGACGTCGATGCCCAGCCCGTCCAGCAGCTGCTGACCGAGGCGCGTCGTGCCGCCGTAGACCCCGCGGCCGCATACCCAGTGGTCTCCAGCGCGAAGCACGGCGAGAAACAGCGCAGACTCCGCAGCGAGCCCGCTGCCGAAGCAGACCGCAGGCGGCGTCCCTTCGAGGTCGCCAAGCGCTGACTCCAGCGCCGCAACCGTGGGGTTGGAGACGCGCGAGTACTGGTGCTCGGCCGTGCTCTCCATGCCGTCGCGACAGTAGGTTGTCGATTGAGCGATCGGGACCACGAGCGGCTCGGCGTCTCCCTGTCCGATGCCGGCCCGCGCGCAGACCGTCTCCGTATCGATTCGTTCGTAGATGCGTTCCATGTCGATGGCTCCCTTGCCTCGACATCAAGAAGCTCGGTGTGGCAGTGCGCGGTGGATCGTCGGGTGGACGGGTCCGCCGTTTTTTGACGAGCTCGCTGCGCGAACCCGCCCGCATCGGTCCCCATCGGAGGGGCTGACCACGGCACCGTGGCAAGCGTTGGCTCGCTCGGTTGCCGCCTGAGACGCAAGCGCCTCAGAACTCTTGATGCAGTTCGAGTGTGTGTTTCGAGCCGCGGATCCTAGCCATGGCGCCTTCGGTGTCAACCGGCATCCCGGGCGGTAGTCTCGTCGCGTGAGCCATCCGCCTCTCATCCTCCGCGACGGCACGACCGCCCGTGTACGCCCTGCGATGCCGGATGACCGCGAGATGCTACGCGCCTTCATCGAGCGCCAGGGCGTCCACGAGCAGCCGCCGGATTCCTCGGATCCCAAGCGCGCGCTCACGCTCATGGCGATTCGCACGGTGGGTAGCGAGGATCGCGTGGTCGGTGCCGCGCGCTACATCGCGACCGGCAGCGGGGCCGCCGAGGTCGCCCTGGGGGTCACGGAGTCCTTCCGCGGCCAGGGACTGGCGACGAGCCTGCTCGAGCGACTCGCGGGCGCGGCCGCCCACAACGGAATTCGTCGCATGACGACGACGGTCGATCCCGGCAACCAGGCCCTGCTCGAAGTGCTGCGCCGCTCCGGCTTCACGCTGGAGGAGCGCGCGGAGGATGGCGGCGTCGAGATCGACCTTGCCATGATGCCGGACGCGGACGCGCGCGCCCGGGCCGAGATGCGCGAGCGTCTGGCCACGTGCGCGTCGCTCCATCCGTTCTTCCATCCCCGCGCGGTCGCCGTCATCGGCGCCTCCCGCGATGAGGGCAGCCTCGGATACCGCACGCTGCACGGTCTCGTGCTCAACCGGTTCCAGGGTCCGGTCTACGCGGTGAATCCCAAAGCCGACTCGATCGGTGCGATCCCGGCCTATCCGTCGATGAGCGATCTGCCCGGGCCGGTCGACCTGGCGATCATTCTCGTTCCGAAGCAACACGTGGCCGCCGTGGTTGACGACTGCGCTGCGGTCGGGGTGCGCGCCGTCGTCGTGATCACGGCCGGATTCGCCGAGACAGGGGCCGAGGGGCGCGAGCGCCAGGCCGAGCTCCTTGCCAAGGTACGCGCGCACGGGATGCGCATGGTCGGGCCCAACTGCATGGGCCTCCTCAATGCGGATCCCGCTGTTCGGCTCGCAGCGACCTTCGCGCCCGTGTTCCCGCCGGCGGGCAACGTCGCGATGAGCTCGCAGAGCGGGGCGCTGGGCCTCGCGATCCTGGCGACCGCCGAGGAGCTCGGCATCGGTCTCTCAACGTTCGTCAGCGTGGGCAACAAGGCCGACGTGTCGGGCAACGATCTGCTCCAGTACTGGGAGCAGGACGAGGCCACCGACGTGATCCTGCTCTATGTCGAGTCGTTCGGGAATCCGCGCCGCTTCGCGCGCATCGCGCGTCGCGTGGCGATGCAGAAGCCCATTGTCGCCGTCAAGAGCGGCCGCACGCACGCGGGGACGCTCGCGGCAGGCAGCCACACCGCGGCCCTGGCCGAGAGCGATGTCGCCGTCGACGCGCTGTTCCAGCAGACGGGGGTGCTACGCGCCGACACGCTGGAGGAGATGTTCGATCTCGCCCTGGTGCTCGGCAGCCAGCCGCTGCCCGGCGGCCGCCGCGTCGGGATCCTGACCAACGCCGGCGGTCCCGCGATCCTGTGCGCCGATGCGTGCGAGGGCCAGGGCCTCGAGATCGCCGAGCTGCCCGCGGATGTGCGTGCCGAGCTGCAGACGATCTTGCCGGAGGAAGCGAGTACGGCGAATCCAGTTGACATGATCGCGTCGGCCAACGCCGAGCAGTACGCGCGCTGCGCGGAGATCCTGCTCGGCTCGGATGCCGTCGACGCGCTGGTGGTGATCTACGCGCCCATCGAGGCCGCCCAGGTCGGCCCCGTGGAGGAGGCACTCGAAGAGGTTGTCGAGCGTACGGACGCCGGCAAGCCGGTCATCACGTGTTTGATGGGGGAGGGCGGGCGCGGACAGTCTCGTGGTCTGCGCCGCGGGCTGCCGTCGTACGTCTTTCCCGAGGACGCGGCGCGCGCACTCGGACGGGCGACCGCGTACGCCGCGTGGCGACGCGAGCCGCCGGGCGTCGTGCCCACGCTCGACGGGTGTGACGCCGAGTCCGCTCGCGCGCTCTGCCGGCGGGTCCTCGCAGAGCGCGGCACGAGCTGGCTCACACCGGCTGAGGTGCGCGAGGTCCTGACGGGCTGCGGACTGCCGCTGCTCGAAGAGCGCATGGTGACCACCGTAGGCGACGCCCTCGCTGCGGCGGAGGCCTTCGGCTATCCCGTGGTCTGCAAGCTCGTGAGTGCCACGATCGTGCACAAGTCCGACGTCGGCGGCGTACGGCTCGACCTCGATACACCGAAGGCGGTCCGCGAGGCGTTCGAGGGCATCCGATCCGCCGTCGCCGAGAGCGACTTCGACGGCGTGCTCGTGCAGCCGATGGTGACCGGCGGGGTCGAGGTGATCGCCGGTGCGACGGAGGATCCCGTATTCGGGTCGCTCGTGGCATTCGGCCTCGGCGGCGTCCACGTCGAGGTCCTGGGGGACGTCGTGTTCCGGGTGGCCCCGCTCACCGACAAGGACGCCGACGCGATGCTCGCCGGGATCCGCGGTCGCAAGCTGCTCGAGGGGTACCGCGGCCAACCGGCCGTAGACCAGGATGCGATCGGTGACGTGCTCCTGCGCCTCTCTCGCCTCGTGGACGAGGTACCCGAGATCGACGATCTCGACTGCAACCCCATCGTGGCGTTCGCGGACGGTTGTCGCGTACTGGACGCGCGAATTCACGTACGGGATCCTGCTGTCCGCGACTGAGGTGTTCGCATGAAGCTCGCGATCTTCGACATCGACGGGACGCTGACGGACTCCCACGGATACGACGAGCACTTCTTCGCCACTCTCGCGGCGGCCGCAGGCGGTGAGCGTCCGGACCGTCCGCTGTCGGGCTGGACGCACGTCACCGACGAAGCGATCGCCTACGAGGTCCTGCACGAGCGTGGGCTCGAGCCTACGGCGGCGGACATCGAGGGGATCAAGGCCGCGTACGCAGCGGCGCTGAGCCGCCACATGCGCGAAGTCCCACCGATGCCGGGCGCGGTGGACATGCTCTCGTTCCTCGCGACGCGAGACGACTGGCAGCTCGCGATCGACACGGGCAACTGGACGATCGCCGGCCGGCTCAAGCTCACCGCCGGCGGGATCGATCCGGGGGACATCCCCGTGGTCGGCTGTGACGGCCGCCCGAGCCGTACCGAGCTCATGGAGCACGCGCTTGCCGAGAGCACGGCGGCCCACGGAACGTTCGAGCATGTCGTGTACGTGGGGGACGCTGCCTGGGACGTCAACGCGACCCTTGCACTCGGCTGGAACTTCCTCGGGTTGAACGCCGATGTGGCCAGCCTGCAGGATCTGGGCGCTACCCATGTCCTGACTATCACGACCTCGATGCGGTTCACGCCGCGCTGCTGGCTGCGGGCATGCCGTCCTGAATCCGGGGGGATTTCGAAGAGAGAGGTGTCACGCGGCTGCGCGTTCGGGAGTTCCCCTCCCGGAGGCAGTCGCGCCGTGAAACTCACACACAACCCCCTTTCGCGAGTCCCTTTCACCGGCGCGGCTGCCCCCGAACTCAGCCCCGGCCTACGCCGGCTTCTTCATATCCGCCGGGCGTACCGCACCCAGAACCTACGCTGGGCGTTGGCCGTCGGCGGCGCCATTGTCGCCTTCCTCCTCACGCGCGCACTGGGCGCCTAGCCCGCCCAGGAAAAGGCAAGTCAACGTCTCGCCGCTTCGGGAGTTGACGAGGTAGGAGGCCATTGCCATGCAGCCCAAGACCCACGACGTCTTCGACCTACGCGTCCTTCGCGATCCCAGCTGGATCCAGTGGGCTGTCGTCACCGTGCTGCTCTGGCTGCACGCCATCGGCGTGCACTACGCGCTCGCGGCGGCCGTGGTTCTCTGCGCGGGGGTGGCCGCAGCGGTCGCACTACGTCTGGACTCGATGCGTCCGTACGCCGTGCAGATCCGCTACGGCCATCTCGCGTTCCTGGTCGCCGGCCTCCTGCCGCCGACGGCCTGGATCATCTACATCCCGCTCCCCGGGACGACCGCGCGCGTGCTCACCGGGTACTGCCCGATGTCACGCTTGCTCATGCTCATGCCGTGGAACCGCACGCAGCCGCTCACGTGGTCGCGCGTCCGGCAGGTCGTGCTCGCCCCGCAGCGCGACGGCGGCATCCTGCGCCTCGGCGGCGGCGACGCGCCGGCATCGCCGATCCCGTCGTGCCGCATGACCACGCCGCCGCGCATGCGGATCGCGACCTGCACCGACACGCGGTGTGCCTAGGGCCAGGGTCTGACCGAAAGGGGATGATCCCCAGCAGCTCCTTGTGGCCGCGGACGAAGCGCATCCCGCGTCCCACCCGCGTCTCGGACGGGAAGCCGCGGCGGCGCTTGCTCATGGACTCAAAAGGACCGTTCCTCGTCGTGTCGTCGTGCCATGGGACACCTCCTTCGTGATGGTCACTACGCGCGAGGCGGCGCCGAGGTTCCGTCGTCCAGGTGTCGCCCGCAGTTGATGAGCGTGAGCTGGGGGTGGCCGAGGCGGAAGTCGATCTCGCTGACGCAGGTGTTTCGCTTGAGCGACATGCGATCGATGTGGGTGGGGGCGATCCCGACGAGATGCGCGATCAACGTGCGCAGCGCGCCGCCGTGGCTGACGATTCCTACGGTCTCGCCGGCATGCGCGTCGCAGATCGCGCGGTAGCCCTCGACGAGACGGGCTTCGAGCGTCTCGAACGCTTCGGCCCCGGGCGCCAGCGGTCCGCCGTTGCGTGCGGTCTCGGAGACCGCCTCGCCACGATGCGTGTCCGGGCTCGGGGCCGTGCCTTCCAGCTCGCCCAGCGAGATCTCACGGAACGCCGTCGTGCGTACCGCGTCGACGCCGAGCGCACGCCCGATCGTGTCGGCCGTTTCGGCTGCGCGCTGGAGATCGCTGGTGTAGAGCGCCGTGATGCCCTCGTCCTTCAGACGCTCGGCGACCTTGCCCGCCTGTGCGCGCCCCTCATCGTTGAGCGGGATGTCGGTATGGCCCTGCCAGCGCCGTTCACGGTTCCAGTCGGTCACGCCGTGGCGGACGAGCAGCAGGCGGGCAGGCGTGTCCATGGGGGCGGCTCCGGCATGGAGGCGCTGAACCTACTCGCCCGTCGTCTTGAGTGCTACGTCCCAGTGCGTCACCCGATCGTCCATGCAGAGGAAGTGACCCTGCGCCTCCGGCTCCACGACGGCCCGCGTCAGGTCGTCGCCCGCGAACGCTTGAATCGCGTCGATG
>JANQJW010000027.1 GCA_028281445.1 Planctomycetota bacterium
ACGCTCTGCCCGCGGTGCCGCCTCCGATGCGACGCCGGATCAGGAGCCCGTCGGCGTGGCTCGTGACGATCTCGCACGACTGCGGGAGGTACGCGACATCCAGGACACGACTCGCGTGACATGCATCGCGGAGGAGGGTCTTGTTCGCTTCGACGATCCCGAAAGAGCCATCCGTGCCGATGCTGACCAGCCACGTTCCAAGGTAGCCGAGCCACCGGATAGGCGACCCATGCAGGGAGTCGGGGAAGGTCCCGATCGGGGTCGCGCGCTCCGTCGCCTCCTTCGGCGACCACCGAACGTCCGAGGATCCTGCCAGGGTCATGCCGCGTGCGGCTACGGCGGTGACCGGAGACGGCATGTCGGCGACGTCGCGCGTCATGCGGCCGTGCTTCCAGTGCCACATGCGCATGCGGTTGTCGTCTCCACCCGTCACCAGCCGAGTGCCCTGGGGTGAGAACGCGAGGGAGCGGACAGCGCCGTCGTGCGCTTCCAGCGTGCGTGTGGGCGTACCGAGCGATGCCCCGTCGCAGCGCCGCAGCTCGACGCGGCCGTCCTCGCGTGCCGCTGCCAGCACGGCTCCCTCGGGATGCATGGCAATGGCCGTCAGAGGCTTTGTCGTCGTCTCCGCCATGCGAGCAAGCGGGGACACCGACCAGGACTGCAGTCGCCCGTCTTCGAAGGCAATCACGAACCAGGAGGCGGAGGGATGCAGCGCAAGCCCGCGGACGCCATCGGCCTTGAACGGCGCGGCGCGCACGACGGCGCCGTCTGCGAGGCTGCGGACCCGAAGGTGGGTCTTCGTGAAGACGATCGCCTGTGTCCCGTCGGAGGCCACGTCGATGTGCTGCGCGGGGCCGTCGATCGGTTGCAGCCGCGCTACCTCCGACAGCGTCGGATCATGCGTCGTGATGCTCTCGATGGCGAGGTCGCGCAGCATGACGATGTCGTGTGGCGTATCCACTGCCGCTGCGTCGCGCACGCGCGCGAGCGTCTGCTCGGGCCAACCGGCCCGCTTCGCCGCGATGATGGCCTGCGCGTCCCGCGTCAGCGCACGGTAGAGATTGCGCTTCGTGTTGGCTTGCTCCTTGCGCAGCTCGTCGCGCTCGGCCCGGATGCCGAGGTAGCCCCACGCGAGCGCGATGGACACCGCGACGAGACCCGCGCCCGCGAGCGCCGTCATACCCGGGTGCCGCCGCATCCACAGCGCGACGCGGCCGGCCGCGGTCGTGCGTCGGGCGGCGATCGGCTTGCGTGCCAGGTAGCGCCCCAGGTCGTCCGAGAGCGCGCGCGCCGATCCGTACCGGCGATCGGGTTCGCGCGCCATCGCCTTCAGGCAGATCGTTTCCAGGTCCGGCGGCACGCCACCGAGCGGCGGTGGATCCTCGGTGAGAACCGCCTGCACCGTGGCCGCGGTCGAGCTGCGATCGAAGGGACGTCGGCCGCTCAGACCTTCGTAGAGCAGCACGCCGAGGGCGTACACGTCGGTGCGCCCGTCGATCCCGTGTGCGTCGCCGCGCGCCTGTTCCGGCGCCATGTAGGCAGGCGTTCCGAGCAGGTCGCCCTCGCGCGTCAGGACGTTGGCGGCACTGCCCAGCCGAGCCAAACCAAAGTCCGTCAGGACCGGCCCGCGCACCGCATGCATGAGGATGTTCGAGGGCTTGATGTCGCGGTGAACGACGCCGAGCTCGTGCGCGTAGGCCACGGCGTCACAGACCTGCGCCACGAGCCGCGCCGTTTCGTCCGGCGAGGATCCCGCGCTCGCGAAGTGCGCGGCCAGGGTGGGACCGGCGACCAGCTCCGAGGCGTAGAACGGCCGCCCTTCGTGCTCGCCCACGGCGAAGACGGACACGATGCCCGGATGGTCGAGTCGCGCCGCTGCGCTCGCTTCGCGCCGGACACGCTCGAGCAAGGCTGCGTCGCCGCTGAGCTCACCCTTCGGGATCTTGAGCGCGACATCGCGCTCGAGCTTCGGATCGTGCGCGCGCCACACGTTGGCGAACGCGCCTTCTCCGACGCGCTCGTGCACGACGTACCGATCGACCGCGTGCGCCGGTCTCCGGTCGAGCCACGCGAGCTCTTGTTCAAGGCGCTCCCGCGTCTTCGGCGCTGCCAGCTGCGGGAAGCGTTCGGCGTAGTCGCCGATCGAGGGAGGCAAGCCGCCGCCGTTTGCGCTCCACGCCTTGTGACGCACCTCCAGTTCGATCAACACCAGCTCTTCGAGTGTGGCCTGGAAGCTCTCGTTCTCGGGGTCCGGGAGGAACGCCTCGATCGGCGTGTCCTCGCCGGCGAGGCGCGTCGCCTCGAATCGGCGCCGGCAGGACTCGTCCACCTGACCCATGGCGGCAGACTAGCAGGTCCGGTGTCGGTCCGTTGCCGCTACTACTTGCGGCCGAACGCAACGTAGCCCTCTGCGACATCTCCGACGATCCAAGGCGGGCTGGGCGCGTGGTAGTGCGGCTCGATGTCCTCTGCGAAGTCGACGTCCACGGACCACGTGCCGCCGCGGGCGACGGTTCGCACCGGGTAGGGCTTGCCGTCGGGGGCGATCCGCGCCTCTTCTTCGAAGAACGCGCCCGTGTCGTAGTTGTAGAGACGCACACGGGTGATGAGACGCTCGACCCGCGACGTATTGCGCACGTAGATGACCGTCGTGCCCGATTCGGTGTCGCCGTCGGGCTTCCCACAGGACGCGGTCGCAAGCAGCACCGCAGCCAGCACCAGACGCAGATGGATGCGCATGGAGTTCCTCCACGAGCCGCGGATTGCCGGGCCCGTGGAAGGGGATTGCCGTTGTCCGGGCCGACCGGACAGGAACCGCTGTGCGGCTCTACTTGGGCTGCAGCTCGACGTCGAGCTCGACCTCCGTCACGTCGGGCTTCAACGTGAGGCTCGTGCTGTAGTCGCGATAGCCGTCCGCGCGGATCACGAGCTTGCGGCTCCCGCTCAGGCCCGGCATCCGGAACTCGCCGTCGATGCGCTCCCCGTCGAAGCGGGACAGTGCCTCCCCGGTTGTCGTCTCGAGGATCTCGATCCGTACGCGGGGAACCGCGTTCCCGGTGCCCGCCTCCTTCACACGCACCGTCAGCGCAACCTCCACGGAGGGGGGACTCACGCGCTTGAGCTTGATCTCGTGGCTGAAGGTCCAGTCGGCATCCGGCTGGATGTCGAGGTCGAGCTCCACGTCCTCGTGGTCCAGCGCGTCGATCGTGATGCGGTGGCGGCCGGCTTCGACCATACCCTTGCGGTAGCCCTTGTCGTAGTCGTAGCCGACGCTCATCGTCGGTCGCGTGCTCTCGGGGCGGTGTGCGCGGACGCGCAGCTCACGAATCGGCTTCTCCGTCTCCGCGTCCAGGATCCGTAGCTGGAGCTGCACGTAGCGGACGGGCAGCTGCAGGTTCACCTCGGGCGTACGAATGCCGCTCTCGAACGTGATGACCTTGGCGTTGTAGAGCGGGATGCGTCCAGCCTGCAGGCGCAGCTTCTCGGAGCGCACGCGCTCGGGGAGTCGGTCCATCACGTAGCGGCCGTTCTCGTCCGTTCGCACGTAGCGGTTCGTACCGCGGTCCTTCTCGATCATCAGGTAGACGTTGGCCTTGGGGACCGGCTCGCCGTCGGGGCCGGTGACGCGTCCCTCGAGGCGCACCGTGCCGGCCTCCTCGTAGTCCATGCGGATGTCCGCGGTGACGCTCTTGCCCGCGACTACCTCGGTCTCGACCGACGTGCGTCCGTAGCCCGTCCGGTTCGCGGCCACCGAGCGGGGGCCCACCGGCAGTCCATGCAGCTCGTACGTGCCGTCCTTCGCCCAGAAGTGGCCGAAGCCCGACGCGATCTCGGCGCCTTTGAGCAGCGCTCCATCCGGCCCCAGCACGCGCCCCTTGACCGAACCGAGCTCGGCGAGCGCGAAGGGCAACGTGACCTCGACGCGGGCCGTCTGGCCGCCGTTCAACGTCGTGGTCTTCCCGTGGCGCCCGTCGAGCCCGCCAGGCGTGAGCAGGCGGCTGTGGAAGCGCGCGAAGACGGCGGCTTCGCCCTCGGGCAGCCCATCGGCCTGCAACGCACCGCCCGCTTTCGTCGGACCGAGCTTGCGCAGGTCGCCGAACGAGATGCCGTTGACGCCCGCCGTGTCCGGCGGCCCGAGGTAGACCTCGGCGCCTTCGATCGGCTTGCCGTCCTTGTCCTTCACCGCGACGGCGATGCGGGCGCGCCCTTCCGGCTTCCGCGCCATGCCGAAGCGCGTCCAGTGCCCGGTGGGGCCGGCCATGCCGCCGCCGCCGCCGCCGCGGATGCGTCCGCTGCCGCGTCGCTTGGGCAGCCCGAAGGGGCTGCGGTGGACGGCGGCCTTCTTCTTTCGCTTCGTGCCTGCGGCTTGGGATGCGCCTGTCTTCGGAGGCTGCGCTTCCGGCTGCTTCGCCGTGTTCACCTCGTCGCGCGCGTCCGCGGCATCGCCCGCCTTGTCGGCCGACAGCTCTTCGCGCGGCTTCTTCGTGCCGGCACCGGCGAGCTCCGGTGCAGGGGCCGTCGCTGTCATCAGCTCCGGCTCGCTCGTGACGTGCTTGTCGTCCTCGAACACGCCGCCGTAGATCAGGGCCGCGCCGCCGAACAGCATCAGTGCTGTCGCCGCGGTGATCGTCTTCGTCTTGGTTGTTGTCGTTGCCACGATCGTTCCTCCGGTCGTCAGAGCGGAGGCCGTCTTCACCATTCCGAAACCTGCTACCGGCAGCAGCACCGCCATCCATGCTCGGCGGCTGCCGCCGTGCTCGGTGTCCATCTGGCTGCGCAGCTTCTGCAGGCCCCGCTTGAGACGGCTCTTCACCGTGTCGAGCGGAGCACCCGTCTGCGCCGCGATCGCGCGCGGCGGCAGTCCCTCGAAGTAGCGCAGCAGGATCGCCGTGCGGTACGGCTCAGCGAGTCTGCGGACGCAGGCGAGCACGCGTTGCTGCTCCTCGACGCGCGCGAGCAGGTCCAGCGTGGACGGGGCGCCGTCGCGACGGGCCGCGTCGCGCTCGCGCTTCTCCCGCCGCCCCTCGCTGCGGTGTAGCCGCGATGCGACATTGCGCACCACGCCCGCGAGACACGCACCCACGCTGCGGCGCGGCTTGACGCTGCCGGTCAGCGCCCGCAAGCAGGTTTCCTGCACGACGTCGTCCGCCGCGTCGTAGTCACGGACCAGGCTGCGCGCGAGGCGACGCATCCGCGCGCGCTGCGCCTCGAGGGTCGCCGGGTCGAGCACGCCGGGCTCGGGGGGGATGGGGTTTCGGCTCATCGGCCTCCATCATGGTGTGCCCGCGCGGCCGAGATCGAGTGCAGCCGAAAGTCACGGGCTCCGCGGTAGGCTCACGCGCATGACGGCGGAGATGCCCACGCGCGACTACGCAACCCGGTGGGGCGTCTGCGTGTTCGTCGGGGCGGCGATCTGGTTCGCGCCGCGGCCCGAGGCGATCGACCTCGCCGGGTGGCGCACGCTGGCCGTGTTCGCCGCAACGATCGTCGGGTTCCTCCTACGGCCGCTGCCGATGGGCCCGCTGACGCTCGTGGGCCTCGTCGTGCTCGCGGCGACGGAGTCGCTGAGCCTCGCCGAGACGATGAAGGGCTTCGCCAAGCCGGTCGTCTGGCTCGTCGTGGCCGCGTTCCTCATCGCCGGAGCCGTCAAGCGCACCGGCCTCGGGGAGCGCATCGCCCTGACGCTCGTTGCGCGCCTCGGGGGGTCGATGCGCGGCCTCGGCTACGCGATCTGCGGCTCCGAGCTCCTGCTCGGTCCGGTCGTGCCGTCGAACACGGCGCGCGGCGGCGGGATCATGTCGCCCATCGTCGCGTCGTTGGCGCGCGCGCTCGACTCCACGCCCGAGCGTGCGCCGCGTCGCGCAGGCGCGTACCTCGCGCTCGTCGGCGCGCACGCAAACCTCATCACGGCCGCGATGTTCCTGACGGGCATGGCCGCCAACCCGCTCGTCGTCGAAGCCGCCGACCAGCACCTCGGTGTGACGTACACGTGGCTCGACTGGGCGCTGGCCGGCGCGGTGCCCGGCCTGGTCGGGCTGGCGCTGCTGCCGCTCCTCATCGGCCGACTCGCGCGTCCGGAGATGGTCGACACGGCGCCCGCGCAGGCGGCTGCGCGAGAGGCACTGGCGACACGCGGCGCTTGGAGCGGCGCCGAGAAGGTCATGGCCGGCACGTTCGTGCTGCTGATCGTGCTGTGGAGCACAGGCCCGGTCCAGCAGGACCTCTTCCAGTTTCGCCTGAGTTCCACGCTCGTTGCCCTCATCGGCGTCTGTGTGCTCTTCGTCACGCGGGCGGACAAGTGGAAGGACGCCGTGCGCGATCCCGGCGCGTGGGATGCGCTGGTCTGGCTCGGCGGCCTCCTGGCCATGGCCATGGCGCTGCGGGAACACGGCGTGATCGACTGGTTCCGCGGCGCGATGGAAACCCGGGTGGCGGGCATGGACGGGCTGACGGTCGCCATCGTGCTCGCGCTGATCTACTTCTACTCGATGTACGGATTCTCGATGCTGACGGGCCACATCACGGCGTTCGCGGCCGCCTTCTTCACCGTGGCCGCCGCCGCCGATGCCCCTGCGATGGTCGTCGTCCCGCTGATCGCCGCGTTCTCGAACCTCTGCGGCTGCACGACGAACTACTCCACGGGGCCGATCGTCATCTACTTCGGCCTCGGCTACGTCCCCGCCGGACACTGGTTCCGGGTCGGGTTCCTCGTCTCCCTCTTCCACCTCGCGGTCTGGATCGGGCTCGGACTCCTGTGGTGGAAGGTCCTGGGTTGGTGGTAGCCGACTACACTGAGCCGCTTCTCCACCGGATTCCGACCATGACGCTCGAACCAGCCACCAAGCCGTACCCGAAGGTTCCTTCGAGGCCCGACTACCCGGCGATCGAAGAGCGGGTCCTCGCCCGGTGGGCGGAGAACGACACCTTCCAGCGCTCCGTCGACCGCAATGAGGCGGGCGAAGAGGGGAAGAACGAGTTCGTCTTCTACGACGGGCCGCCCTTTGCCAACGGCACGATCCACTACGGCCACATCCTCACGGGGTACGCCAAGGATGTCGTGCCGCGCTACCAGACGATGCTCGGCCGCCGGGTCGAGCGGCGCTTCGGCTGGGACTGCCACGGGCTGCCGGCGGAGATGTACGCGGAGAAGGAGCTCGGCATCTCCGGGCGCCAGGCCATCCAGGACTACGGCATCGAGAAGTTCAACGACTTCTGCCGCACGTCGGTCTTGAAGTACCGCGACGAGTGGCGCTCGGGCGTCACCCGCATGGCGCGCTGGGTCGACTTCGACAACGACTACAAGACGATGGACCTCTCCTACATGGAGAGCGTCATCTGGGCGTTCAAGCAGCTCTGGGACAAGGGGCTGCTCTACGAGCGCTACCGCGTGATGCCGTACTCGTGGGCGGCCGAGACGCCGCTCAGCAACTTCGAGACGCGCCTCGACAACTCCTACCGGCCGCGCCAGGACCCGGCCGTCACCGTGCTGCTCAGCCTCGAACCCCGGCCCGAGTACAACGGCAAGCCGACGAAGCTCCTGATCTGGACGACGACGCCTTGGACCTTGCCGAGCAACCTCGCTGCGGCCGTGGGACCGGATCTCGACTACGCCGTGATGGAGGAGGGCGGCGTGCGCTACATCCTCGGTGCGGGCACCGTCGAGAAGTACAAGGCGCAGCTGAAGGACGCCGAGCAGGTTGCGACCATCAAGGGCAGCGACCTCGTCGGGCGCACCTACGAGCCCCTCTTCCCGTACTTCGCCGACACGCCCAACGCCTTCCGCGTGCTCGCGGCCGACTTCGTCGATACCGAGGAGGGCACCGGCGTCGTGCACATGGCGCCCGGCTTCGGCGAGGACGATCAGAACATCTGCGAGGCGAACGACATCCCCGTCGTCGTGCCGGTCGACGACAGCGGCCGCTTCACGAGCCAGGTGCCCGACTACGAGGGGCAGCTCGTTTTCGATGCCAACAAGCCGATCACCAAGGACCTCAAGGAACGGGGCGTCCTTGTCAAGCACGAGACATACGAGCACAACTACCCGCACTGCTGGCGCACGGATCAGCCGCTGATCTACAAGGCGCTCAACTCGTGGTACGTGCGCGTCACGGACTTCCGCGATCGCATGGTCGAGCTGAACAAGGGCATCACCTGGATCCCCGAGCACATCCGGGATGGGCAGTTCGGCAAGTGGCTGGAAGGCGCGCGCGACTGGTCCATCAGCCGCAACCGTTTCTGGGGCACGCCGATCCCCGTGTGGCAGAGCGACAACCCCGAGTACCCGCGCGTCGACTGTTACGGCAGCATCGAGGAGCTGGAGCGCGACTTCGGCGTCAAGGTGACGGATCTGCACCGTCCTGCTGTCGACGAGCTCGTGCGGCCGAACCCCGACGATCCGACCGGCCAGAGCATGATGCGGCGCGTGCCGGACGTGCTCGACTGCTGGTTCGAGTCGGGCTCGATGCCCTACGCGCAGGTGCACTATCCGTTCGAGAACAAGGAGTGGTTCGAGAACCACTTCCCCGGCGACTTCATCGTGGAGTACGTCGCGCAGACGCGCGGCTGGTTCTACACGCTGATGGTGCTCGGCACGGCCCTGTTCGACTGCGCGCCATTCCGGAACTGCATCTGCCACGGCATCCTGCTGGAGCCGAGCGGCAAGCGCAAGCTTGGCAAACGCTACGCCAACTACAGCAGCCCGGACGAGGTCTTCGACTCGCGCGGCGCCGATGCGTTGCGGTGGTACATGATGTCGTCTCCGATCATGCGCGGCGGCGACCTCCGCTTCGACAGCGGCGATACGGGCATCGGCGACGTCACCCGGCTCGTTCTGAACCCGATCTGGAACGCCTACGCGTTCTTCACGCTCTACGCGAACGTGGACGGGTACCAGGCTTCGTTCAGCACGGAGGCCAAGGGGCTTCTGGACGGCTACATCCTGGCCAAGACGCGCGAGCTCATCGAGAAGACCCAGGCGTCGATGGACGCCTACGACCTCGCCGGCGCGTGCGCCGGCGTCACGGCCTTCGTCGACGCGCTCAACAACTGGTACATCCGCCGCAGCCGCAAGCGCTTCTGGGAATCCGACCAGGCCGCCTTCGACACGCTCTACACGGTGTTGCTGACGCTGTGCAAGGTGTCGGCACCGCTGATGCCCCTGATCGCCGACGAGATCTACGACGGCCTGACCGGCGCGGACAGCGTGCACATGGAGGCCTGGCCCGACGCCGAGGACTATCCGTCGGATCCGGCGCTCGTTTCGGACATGGATCGCGTACGCGACGCGTGCTCGACCGCGCTGTCGCTGCGCGAGGAGCACGGGCTGCGCACGCGCCTGCCCTTGGCCACGCTCACGATCGCGGGTGCAGCCAGCGGCAGGCTCGAGCCGCTCGTCCATCTCGTCGAGGAAGAGGTCAACGTCAAGCGCGTCGAGCTGACGGAGGATCTCGAAGCGCACGGCCACTTCGTGCTCATGCCCGATGGCCGCGTGCTCGGGCCGAAGCTGGGTCCGGCGATGCGCGAGGTCAGCCAGGCAGCGCGCAGCGGCGAGTTCACGCGCAACGACGACGGCACCGTCACGGTCGGTGGCCAGACGCTGGCGCCGGACGAGTTCTCGCTACGCCTCAAGCCGAAGGAGGGCGAGGTCAGCGCCGCGTTGCGCACCAACGACATGGTCGTCGTGCTCGACGTCGATGTGACGCCCGAACTCGAGGCCGAGGGACTCGTACGCGACCTGATCCGCCAGATCCAGAAGGCGCGCAAGGAAGCCGATCTCGAGGTCTCCGACCGCATTCGCCTGTGCCTGGAGCTCACCGACGCCGCACGGGAAGCCGTGATGGCGCACGAGGCCTACCTCAAGGAGCAGGTCCTCGCCGTCGAGGTCGTCTACGGCCCGCCGACGGACTGCACCTACAGCACGGAAGTGCCGCTGGGGGACGGGATGGCGACGATCGGGCTGCGAGTGGCCTAGTTGCGCTCATCCTCGCTGTTGTTGTCGGTCTCGGCGGCCTCTTCGGCGGCGATCTCCGCCTTGCGCTCGGCGAGCATCGGCTTCACCCGCGCGTCGTAGCAGTCCGGGCAGATGCCGTGCGAGAAACCCGCGTCCACGTTGGACTGCAGGTACGCCAGGATGTCCTGCCACATGTCGTCGCCCTGCCGGACGTTCTTGCAGTACATGCAGACCGGGAGCAGGCCGCGCAGGGTCTGCACTTCGGTCCGAGCAGCCTCCAACTGGCGGATGCGCTTGGCGAGCGTGCGCTCGAGGTTGACCATGCGCTCGGCAGCATGCAGCCGTGCGCGCAGCACGTCCGCGTCGACGGGCTTGGCGATGAAGTCGTCGGCGCCCGCCATGATGCCCTCGACGAGATCGGCGGACTCGCCCTTCGACGTCACGAGCAGCACGTGGCAGAAGGGCCGCTCGCCCATCGCCTTGACTCGGCGGCAGAGCTCGACGCCGTCGATCTTCGGCATCATCCAGTCGCTGACGATCGCATCGAACGGTTCGGCGAGGACCAGGTCCCATGCGTTGGACCCGTCTTCTGCGCTCGTCCAGTCGTGGCCCAGCTTGTCGATGAGGGCCTCGAGCTTCGCCCGCGTGATTTCTTCGTCTTCGGCGATCAGGACTCTCACGAAGGAACACGCTACCATTCACTCGGAGAAGGGCATGCGGATCCTCCTGGCAGAGGACAACGAGCTGAATCAGGACCTTGCGGTCCGGCTGCTGACGAAGCACGGGCATGAAGTGACCGTCGTCGACGACGGGGCTGCGGCGGTGGACTTCTACGCAGCCGACCCCGATGCCTTCGACGTCATCCTCATGGACCTGAACATGCCGCGGATGGGCGGCCGGGCCGCAGCGCGGATCATCCGGACGTCCCAAGGCGGCGCGCGCCGCGTGCCGATCCTCGCCATGACCGCCACGGCCAGCCGGTCCGAGATCAAGCGTGCGCTGCGGGCGGGCATGGACGGCTGCATCGAGAAGCCCATCGATGTGAAGCACATGCTCGCCACCATCGAGCGCGCGGCGCGCGGGGAGTTCGAGACCGACGCGACGCCGGCCGGGACGGGCCCGCCGGTCGCTTGGGATGACGCGCTGCGGTTGGTCGGCGGCGACGAGGCGCTCCTCGCCATGCTGGCGCGCCGGTTCCTCGGCAAGGAGGACGCGCTGTTGGGCGCGATTCGCGCGGCGGTGGCGGGCGCAGACGGCGAGGCGTTGGAGGACGCCGCGCACAAGCTGCGTGGCTCGCTCGGGAACTTCGCGGCGGACGCTGCCTACGACTGGGCACGCCGACTGGAACACCTGGGCGCTGCGGGAGATCTCGATGCGGCCCCGGCGGCACTCGCCCAGCTCGAGGCGCAGATGGCGGACGTCCGGAGCGCTTTGGCGAAGCACGTGCCGCCGGATGGTGACTCAGGAGCCTAGGGCGCGCTCGATGCGCGCGATGAGGTCCTCGAAGTCCACGGGCTTCGTCGCGTAGTCGTCGCAGCCTGCATCCAGGGCCTCTTCGCGGTCGCCCTGCATCGCATGCGCGGTGAGCGCGATGACGGGGATCCCGCGCGTCGCTTCGGACGCCTTGAGGCGCCGTGCGGCTTCCCAGCCGTCCATGACGGGCATGCGCAGGTCCATCAGGATCACATCCGGCTGGTCGCGCTCCGCGAACTCGATTCCGACGCGGCCGTTCTCGGCCATCAGAACCTCGTAGCCGCTGCGTCGCAGGCGGCGCGACAGCATGTCGCGGTTCATCTCGTTGTCTTCGACGAGGAGGATGCGGCGTGTCATTCGGATGCATGGTACGGGCACTGCCGCGATAGACTCGATTCGTGGGGATCCGGGGCCGACTGCTGCTCAGCTACTTTGCGGTCATCTTCATCCTGATCGCATCGGGCGCCGTCATCGTGGTGCGCATGGGACGCGAGGTGCGCCTGCAGGTGGAGCGCGATGCGGAGACGCTCTCAGCCACCCTGATGGAAGAGATCGATCGTGTCATGTACGACCGGATCCAAGTCGTCCGAGTCTTCGCCGGTACGAGCCGGGTACTGCACAGGGAGCTGGCCCGCTCCAACGCCGAGTTCGCGGCCATAGGCGCGGAAGCGGAGATCCGTGCCGAGATTCGACGGCGAGACGATGCGTGGACGGCGGCGACATCGGAGACCGCCTTCATGCGCGGGATCCTGCGTAACGAGCTCTCGGCGTACCTGAAAGAGCGCAAGCGCTATCACGAGGGAGTCGACGACCAGCCCGTGTTCGGCGAGATCTTCGCGACCAACCGCTACGGCGCCAACGTCGGGCAGACGAACCGCACGGAGGACTACGAGCAGCGCGACGAGAGGTGGTGGAAGGAGGCGTGGAACGCGGACAGCGGCCTGTGGGTCAACAACAAGATCGAGGAAGACCAGAGCGCAGGCATCAACGCGATCGACATCGCCGTACGAATCGAGGCCGGCGGACAGCGGCTGGGTGTGCTCAAAGCCGTGCTCAACGTGACCGTCCTCGAACGGATCATCGATCGCTTCGACTCGCGCTCCCGGCTGCGAAGAGCCAGGGTCGAGCTCGTCGACAGCCATGGATCGCTGATCCATCGGCAGGGGGAGAGACACTCCCTGGGCGAGGACCTGTCCCAGGAGCGCGCCATCAAGCTGGCTCTGTCGGGCCACCGTGACTCGATCGTGGAGTCGACACCCCGCGGGAAGCTGCTACGGGCGTTCGCGCGTTCGGGCAGCCCCGTTCGCGGTCCGCGGCTCGGGTGGGTGCTCGTTCTGAACCAGCCCACGGACCGAGCCTACGCGTCCGCCTACGACCTTCAGCGCTGGATGCTCGGTGTCGGCGTTCTCGGATCGCTGTTCGCCATCTTGGTCGGCCTGTTCCTCGCGCGCACGTTCGAGCGCATCAATACGTCGCTGCGCCGGAGCGAGGCGCGTGTGCAGTCGATCGTCTCGAGCGTGGTGGACGGGATCGTCACGATTGGTCCGGACGGCAAGATGGAGACCGTCAATCCGGCAGTCATGCGGATCTTTGGCTACACGCAAGACGAGCTCATCGGCAGCGACATCAGCATGCTGCTGCCGCCGTCCGGCGACGAAGGCGACAACTCCGGCCTGCGTGCGTCGCTGCTGGCTCGAGAAGCTGTCGGCCGCCGGCGGGACGGCAGCACGTTCCCCCTCGACCTCGCGGTGGGGGAGGTCCCGGATGAGGACTTCTCGGTTCACCGCTTCGTTGCGGTCTTGCGCGACGTGACCGACCGCCACGAAGCGCGCAAGGCCCTGCACGAAGCGAAGGAAGCGGCGGAAACCGCAAGCCGCTCGAAGGGCGAGTTCCTCGCGAACATGAGCCACGAGCTGCGCACGCCCCTCAACGCGATCATCGGGTACACCGAGATGGTCACGGAGGAGCTGCAGGAGCGCGGCGACACCGAGCTCAGTGGCGACCTGCAGAAGGTGCATCAGGCGAGCCGCAACCTCCTGACGCTGATCAACGACGTGCTCGATGTCTCCAAGCTCGAGGCCGGACGCACGGAAATCCACACGGAGGAGTTCGACTTTGGACAGTTCCTCCGCGAAGTCGCCGGCACCGTGCGCCCGCTCGTCGAGGCGAACGCCAACGAGCTCGACATCAACGTCTCGGGCGGCTTCGGCCGCGTGCGTACCGACAAGGTCAAGTTGCGGCAGATCCTCCTCAACCTGCTCTCGAACGCCACCAAGTTCACGCGCGACGGGAAGATCGCACTTACCGTCCGCCGCCCCTCGCGCGATCCGCTCGGCTGGGTCGAGATCACGGTAGCCGACACCGGGATCGGGATGACCCCGGACCAGCTCGCGCATGTGTGGGACGCCTTCGCGCAAGCCGACTCGAGCACGACCCGCGAGTACGGCGGCACGGGCTTGGGGCTCACGATCACGCGCAGCTTCTGTGAGCTGCTCGGCGGCGGCATCGGCGTGGACAGCGAGCTGGGCGAGGGCACTACGTTCACGCTGCGGCTGCCCCTCGCCGAGCCCGAGCGCGAACCCGAGCCGGCTTCCTGACGCAGACGAATGCCCGGCCTCGCCCGGCCGGAAGGTAGTCTGTCGCCGCCATGTTCCTTCCGATCGGTGATCAGCCCAACGACCCGAAGCATGTGCCGTGGATGAACTACTCGATCATCGCGGCGAACGTGATCATCTTCGCCGTCACGCGACTGGGTTCGCCCGACGCGAAGTTCGGCGAGATCCTCGTGACGTGGGGCTACACCCCCAGTGAGCCGCGGTTCATCGAGATCTTCTCGAGCATGTTCCTCCACGCCACGTGGATGCACCTCATCGGCAACATGTGGTTTCTCTACATCTTCGGCGACAACATCGAGTCGCGACTCGGACCGCTGGGCTATCTCGCCGCATACTTGCTCGTGGGCGTCGCGGCCACGCTCATCTACGGCGCCTTCAACCAGGACACGACGCTCCCCGTCGTGGGCGCGTCCGGCGCGATCAGCGGCGTGCAGGGTCTGTACTTCATCGCGTGCCCGCGCCACAAGGTGAAGCTCTTCATCTGGTTCTACTTCTTCATCACTGTCGTGCACGTGTCGGCTCGCGTGATCATGGGCTTTTGGTTCATCCTGCAGGACATCGTTCCGGTGATCCTCAACCGCGGTCCGGTACCCGGCGGCGGGGTAGCGCATCTGGCTCACATCGGGGGATTCGTTGCGGGGCTGGTTCTGATGCTCCTGCTCAAGCCCCTGGTCCGGCGCATCGAGATGGCGGAGGCCGGGGAGCTGCCCCACGCCAGCCGCTACGCGGGCGGCCACGCGAGTCGCTACAGTCATCGCCGGAGGCGGCGCGACCCGTACCGCCCGCGCGAGTAGAAGAGGGTATGGCCGAGAACCACGACCGCTGGTCCGTCTCGCTGAGCGGGGTCACCCTGCTCGGCCGCTACGCCGTGGAGCGCAAGATGGGCGGCGGCGGCATGGCGACCGTCTACCTCGCGAAGGACGAGCACCTCGGCCTGCCGGTCGTCGTGAAGGTACCTCATCCTGCATTCCTCGCGGATCCGAGCTTCCGTACCCGGTTCGAGCAGGAGACCGAGGGTCTGATCGCGTTGCAGCACCCGCACATCGTGCGCATCCTCGCGCGGGGCGAGCACGAGGGTCTGCCCTTCCTGGTCATGCAGTACTTGCCCGGCGGCAGCCTCGGCGACCGGCTGCGGGCGACCGACGGTGGCACCATCGCTTTCGACGACGTCCAGTCGTGGCTTCAGGGCGTCACGGAAGCACTGGACTACATCCACGCGCGGGGCATCGTCCACCGCGACATCAAGCCGGACAACGTGCTCTTCGACGAACACGGGTATGTCTATCTCTCCGACTTCGGGATCGCCAAGGCGATCGGTGCCGACGACACGGGCCTGACGGCGACGGGCGCCACGCCGGGGTCTCCGGCATACATGGCGCCGGAGCAGGCGCGCACGAGCAACCTCGAGGGTTCGTCCGACCAGTACTCTCTGGCAGCATCGCTCTACGAAGCCCTCTCCGGCACGCCGGCGTACGACGGAAAGACCCTGGTAGACGTGCTGCTGAAGAAGCAGTCCGAGGATCCGCGGCACCTCAGCGAGATCGCGCCGGATGTGCCCGTGGCCGCCGCCAACGCCATCATGCGGGCCCTCGCGCGCGATCCCGAGTACCGCTTCCCCACGTGCCGCGCGTTCCTCGATGCGGTCGTTGGAAAGCCGGGGACCACGACGATGGCGGTTCCGAGCGTAGAGGCGCCGCCCGCGGAGGAGATGCCTGCGCCGGCGGAGCCGGCGTCTCCGGTGGCGCCCGAGCCGGCGCCAAGCCGTCCGCAGCGCAGCGTGGGCCTGACGCTCTCCGTCGGCACCAAGACGGTGATCCTCGTCGCAATCCTGATCGTGGGGGCATGGCTGTTCGCTGACGCGATACGGCCGGGCGACACGGACTCCGACGACGAACCCGCGCCGCCGTTCGCGGGGACGTGGGTGCTCGACAAGGCGGCCATGAAGATGCGCATGGCGCACAAGCCTCCGGGCCGGGCGCCGTCGATGCGGCGCCGCATGCAGGACGAGCTGCTCAAGCTCGGAATGCGCCTCGTGATCCGAAACGATGGCTCCTTCGCCATCACGGCGCCGTTTCGGATGCGGTCGACCGAAGCCGGCGGGACCTGGGACGTGCGCAAGGGGCAGATCCTCTTTCGCATCGAGGGCGACCGCGACGGCAAGCGCGCCGAGGGGATGGAGTCGGAGTTTCGCGGCCGCTACGAGGACGATCGCATACGCCTCATGCGGCGAGGATTCGAAATTCCAATGCGTCGGGAGTAGAGAAGAGCGCCCGGGAGGCCCCATGACCCACGAGCCCATCGAGACCCTCCTCGCCGAGGAGCGCCGCTTTCCGCCGTCCGAGGCATTCGCCGCGCAAGCGAACGTCAACGACGTGTCCATCTACAAGCGCGGCGGGAATCTCGAGGCGTTCTGGGAAGAGCACGCGAAGACCTTCACGTGGTTCGAGCCGTGGACCCAGGTGCTCGACTGGCAGCTGCCCTTCGCCAAGTGGTTCGTCGGTGGGAAGCTCAACATCACGACGAACTGCCTGGACCGGCACGTCGAAGCCGGCAAGGCCGACAAGATCGCCTTTATCTGGGAGGGCGAGCCGGGCGACCAACGGACCTTCACGTACGCCGAGCTGCTTGCGGAGGTCTGCAAGTGCGCCAACGTCCTGCGCTCGCTTGGCGTCGCCAAAGGCGATCGCGTCACGCTCTACATGGGCATGGTGCCGGAGCTCGCGATCGCGATGCTTGCGTGTGCACGCATCGGTGCGGCGCACTCCATCGTCTTCGGCGGGTTCAGCCCCGATTCGCTCCGCGAGCGCATCAACGACAGCGAAAGCAAGCTGGTCGTCACGTGTGACGGCGGCTGGCGCCGCGGCGGCGTCGTACCGCTGAAGGCCAACACGGACGCCGCGCTCGACGGGGCGCCATCCGTCGAGACCGTCGTCGTTGTCCGGCGCATCGGCGAGGACGTCCCCGTGGCCATGCGTGAAGGGCGGGACCACTGGTGGCACGAGCTGATGCCGGACGCGGCCGACGCTTGCGAAGCGGAGGTGATGGATAGCGAAGACCTGCTCTTCATCCTCTACACGAGCGGGACCACGGGGAAGCCCAAGGGCATCGCGCACACCACCGGCGGCTACATGATCGGCGCCGCGATGACCCACAAGTGGGTGTTCGACATCAAGGACGACGACATCTACTGGTGTACCGCCGACATCGGATGGGTGACCGGGCACACCTACATCGTCTACGGCCCGCTCGCCAACGGCTGCACCGGCGTCATGTACGAGGGCGCCCCGAATCACCCAGACAAGGACCGTTTCTGGGACCTCGTCGCGCGGCACAAGGTGACGGTCTTCTACACGGCTCCTACGGCGATTCGCGCGTTCATGCAGTGGGGCGATGAGTATCCCGACAAGCACGACCTGTCGTCGCTGCGCCTGCTCGGCTCCGTGGGGGAGCCCATCAATCCCGAGGCGTGGATGTGGTACCACCGCCACATCGGCGGCGAGCGCTGTCCCATCGTCGATACGTGGTGGCAGACCGAGACGGGCTCGATCGTCATCAGCCCGCTGCCGGGGCTCACGGTGACCAAGCCCGGGTCCGCTGCGGGGCCGCTGCCCGGCCTGTCGGCCGACGTCGTCGACGAGAACGGCGAGTCGGTCGAGCTCGGCGCGGGGGGCTACCTCGTGCTCACGAAACCCTGGCCTTCGATGCTGCGTGGGATCTACGGCGATCCGGAGCGCTACAAGGAGGTGTACTGGTCTCGCTTCAATGGCCTGTACTTCCCCGGCGACGGTTGCAAGCGCGATGACGAGGGCTACTACTGGTTGATGGGCCGCGTGGACGACATCATGCTCGTCTCGGGCCACAACATCAGCACGACGGAGGTCG